>CAYJVY010000005.1:69912-99986 GCA_964373795.1 uncultured archaeon
CGCCGGCTGAACGGCGCGCGTCAGTGTAGTTTAGTGGCAGAACCCGTGACTCATAATCACGTGATCGGGAGTTCGAATCTCCCCACTGACATTCATTTTTTAAAGGCGAGAAATTGAATTTAGAAATCAAGGCAAGGATAAATGATTTGAAAAAAATTGAAGAAAACTTGAAAAAACTGAATGCAGTATTTGTGAAAGAAATTCAGGAAACAGATGTCTACTTTAATGCTAGAAGTTCAACTGTGAAATTAAGTTCTTCAATTGAAGGAGACTTTTTATACATTTTTCAACACAAACCTGAATTAAAGGAATTTAATTTTTCAAAAGAAGAAGTGAAAGATTATGAATTATTAAAAGAAACTTTGGAAAGAAATTTAGGAATAAAATTAGAAGTCAAAAAAACTAGAAAAGAATTTCAAGTAAATGGAAAAACTGTTTTAATTAATTTAATTCCAAGGCTAGGAAATTACTTGATTTTATGGGGAGAAAAAGAAGACAAGGAAGAGTTAATGGATTTGCTGAAAAAACTGGGTTTAAGTGAAACAGATCTTGAATCAAAGCCTTTTGATGAATTAATTTTGTTGAAAAGAAAATCAAACTAATAAAATTATTTTAAGGAAATTTCCTTTGAAAATCAAATAAAACAGTTTAAAAAAATAAGAATTTAAAACTAGCCTAATTTTGAGGGCAAGCTTTTTATTTATTGCCCTGAAATACTTTTTTGAGTGCAATGAAAAAACAAATTCAAAAACAAATTCAATTAAAGAAAAACTTGAAAGGAACTGAATTAGTTGAAATAGAGTCTTCTTTAATTGAACAAAAAAATTTTGTGTCACAAATTTTTGAGGAAAAAGTAATTGAATTACTTAAAGCAATAACAATTACTAGATTAAAAAATGAATTAAAAGGTTTAAGTATTTTTTTAGGATTTTTAGGATTAGCTGTAGGAGGAAGAGTTGCATTGCAATATGTTCCGTCAGTAGAACCAATAATTCCTTTAGCAGTATTAGTTGGATTAAGATTTGGAGTAAAAGAAGGATTTACTCTTGGTGGAAGTGCTTACATTATTTCAAACTTCTTTGTATGGGGAATGCAAGGGCCTTGGACTGTTTTTCAAGCACTTGGAGCAGGAATTCCAGGAGCACTTGCAGGTTTAATTGGAAAAATCAAAAAACCAGGAAAATTTGATTTAATTTTTTTAACAATAATTGGAACAATTTTATTTGAAGTTTCAGTTAATATCGGAGGATATTTTTTTGGATTAGGAACTTATGGAGGGCCTTTAGGATTGCTAATGTATTTCATTACTTCTATTCCATTTAGTTTAACTCACATTACTTCAAACATTGTGTTTGCTGCAGTATTACAGTTTTTACTTAATTCAGGAGGAAAACAAAATGAAGACAAAAAAGTTATTGATGTTTTTAACAAGTCTTTTAATTTTAATAACTTTAGCGGCTTGCATTCAATCTTTAAAAACAAAAAGTGATTCAAATAATTTTGATACTGAAAAAGAATTAGTTGAAGTAGTTATTCAAGTATTTGATAAAGATGGATTAAAAATAGTTGATAAAAGCGTTTCAGTTGAAGAAGGCTCAAATGCATTTGATGCTTTAACAAAAGCAACAGCAGTTGATGCTTCAATTCATCCAACCTTCGGAGCATTTGTAAAAGGATTTAATGGCAAACCAGTTTCTCCAGGATATTATTGGGCGTTAACAATTAATGGAAAATATGCAGATCAAGGAATCTCTTTTTATAAAATAACTCCTGGAATGCAAATTCTTTGGAAAGAAGAAAAAATAGAAGAATTTCCATTAAAGTAAAAATTATATGCGATTGTGGCACAGGCAAGAAGTCAAAAAAACAAACAGCAATAAATTATCCTTTTTCAGAAAATACTTTTTCTGATAGATAATAATTAACTAAGCCTAGCACAAGCACAAAATTATCATTTGGCAGAAGTATTTAAATACTTTTTCATCTAAATGATAATTATGATGGCAAGTTCATTAGTTGTTTTGAAACTTTTAAGTAAGGAAAACTACACACTAAGTGGATTAGCAACCAAGAGTGATCTAGCTTTATCCACACTCTCCGGAGCGGTTAAAGAGCTTGAAGAAAAAGGGTTTATCCAAAAAGCTGGAAGAAAAATAATGTTAAATAACTCCCCTCTCACACATCAGTTAAAGACATTATTAGACACACACAATATTGAAAAGATACTAAGAGAAAGAAAAGAAGAAATAATTATTGCATTAACAGAACCACTAACAATGAAAGAATTAGCAGAACAAACAAAGATGTCACAAATACAGATTTATAGGCATATCAAAGAAATGAAAGAAATTGGAGCAGTATCAAGAGAGTATGGCAAATACTTTTTAGCAGAAAAAATAAGGGCGTTTGCAGAAGAATTTAAAAAAAACCTTGAAGTAAGAAAGTTGGAAAAAAATGCAATTCTTGTTTTCTCTAATAAATTCAAGCTAAAAAAATTGCCTCTAAACAGCAAAGCAAATGGCTCATTAACTGCTTTTTCCTTATTTGCAAAGTATGGAATAGAATATGCTATTGTGAATGACTTTTATGTCGAACCCACACACGAATTAGAAATTGAAGAGGTTTTTATTCATTCATTAGTTTTTAGTGAATCAAAAAAAGATATTGCAATGTGCCTTGTTTTTTACGAAAAAAATAAAGCTAAACTAGAGTTAAGAAAACTTGTAGAATACTCTAGAAAGTTTAAAGTGCTTGGGCTTTTGTTTGACTGTATTGCTTATCTAGAAAAAAGAGAGGTAAAGAAGAAAGAAAGATTTCTACCATGGAATGAATTCCAGGCAATTGCTTCCAATTATAAAGTAACCCAAAAAATCCAAAACAAATTCTCTGCAAAAGAGTTAGAAATAATATTTAGCGAAATCCAAAACTTCCTTGAAAAACCTCTAACCGTTTTCTTAATTGGAGGCTGTAACATGGCTTTGCATGGAATAAAAGCAGCAACAAAAGATATTGATTTGATTGTAAAAAACAAGCAAGACTTTAAAGCACTTGATCAAGCATTAAAAGGCGTTGGATTTAGTCAAGCTACAACCATTGAAAACGCTTACAAAAAAATGAATCCTAGCAGAATCTTTGAAAAAAAAAGAAAACCAAGAATTGATGTGTTTACAGGAATTGTTTGTAATGCTCTTTCTTTAAGCAACCGAATTATTGACAGGTCAATACAAAAAAATTATGGAAAACTCACAGTAAATTTTGTTAGATTGGAAGACATTGTTTTGTTTAAAGCAATTACTGAAAGACAAGGAGATTTGGAAGATATTGCCACAATAATTCGTACACAAAATATTGATTGGAACTTTTTCCTTGAAGAACTAAACAAGCAACACGAAAACAATGAAAGACTTTTCTGTTTAGATATTCTAGACACAATATGGCTATTGGAAGAAAAAGAAAAAATTGTTACACCAATAAAACGCAAACTTGTAGATTTATGCACAGAAAAAGCTATTCTTTTTTTAGCCAGAAAACCTGTGACTGTTTTAGAAGTTAGGAAAAAAATTGATTTTGCTGAAACAACTATTAGGAACAAAATACAAAGCCTTGTAAAGCAAGGCAAGCTAAAAAAAATCAAGAGCAAGCCTTTCAAAGTAGTGGTAACATGAAATACGCAGTAATTTCAGATATTCATTCAAATTTTGAAGCATTAAAGGAAGTGCTAAAAGATGCCGAAGCTCAAGGCGCGGAAAGAATTGTTTGCTTGGGAGACCTTGTTGGATACGCAGCAGAACCAAATGAAGTGATTACTCTTTTGCGTGAAAAGAAAATTCCTTGCATTCAAGGCAATCATGACATGGCAGCATTTTATAATCCTGAAATAAATTTATTCAACGATGCAGCAAAGGAAGCAATGCGGCTTACTAGAAAAATTTTGACACAGGAATCAAAAAACTTCCTCAAAAACCTGCCGAAAAGTTTTTCAGAAAATGACTTGCTTTTTGTTCATGGGACTCCACCAAACTCAAATGTCTTGTATATTTCAGATTTCTTGCCAGAACAGTTAATAGAGTTATTCAAATTGTTTCTAGAAAAGGTTTGCTTTGTAGGGCATACACATTACTTGCACAGATATGAATTTGATTTAAAAAAAGAAAAAATTCTGCGAAAAGAATTACAGAAAGGAATAATTAAATTAAACAAAGAATGTAAGCACATAATTAATGTTGGATCTGTTGGCCAGCCAAGAGATGGAAACAACAAAGCAAAATATGTTTTATTCGATTTGGAAAAATTTGAATTAGAGACAAGGCTTGTGTCTTACAACATCAAAAAGACTGTAGACAAAATCCGCGAACTTGGATTCCCAATAGCAAATGCAAAAAGGCTTTGGTGAAAAAATATTATGAAAACATTCTATTTTGTGAATAATGGCATGCAAAGACGGAAAATTGTTTTGCACACGAAAAGGCTTTTTCTAAGATCTTTAAAGTCTGGGGATCAAAAGATTATTTTTCATGAAATAAATGAAGAGTTGAAGTATGAATTAACGGTTTCTAGGTGGGCGAAATTTTCTCCAGTAAATATCGGTAAATATTACCCATCCTCTAGGCCAATCATTTGGCCCTAATTCAAGCCAATATTCTCTGTCTCTTTCATAAGGAGTGTATCCAAGTTCTCTTAAAATATTTTGATGAGTTCTAAAAACATCTCTGGTCATTCCAATTTGTAAAATGTCTTTTCCTCTTTCTAATTCTTCAATTAAATGCGGTTGAGGATTAATTAGGCGCGCACCATAAGTAAAAAAAGCTTTCAATGAGTTGATTTTTCTTTCTCTTTCCTCTTTCCTTCTAAGTTCAACTTCTCTTTCCCTTGTCTCTTCTCGTTTCGCTTTTTTTTAGCTCTTCTCTGACTTGCTTCTACCCATTTACTTTTAACTGACTTAATAAATTCTCTAATTCTGCCAGCCATATTTAAATTGAAACTAAACTACTATAAAAAGTAATGCCCCGACCGGGATTTGAACCCGGGTCTTCACCGAACTCCAACTCTTTGCTAATTTTTGCGAACTTTTTTATAAAAAGTTCTGAGAGGGTGACATCCTTGACCGGGCTAGACTATCGGGGCAAAAACCTGTAAATAAGTTTGTTAGCAAGCTTTAATAATTTTAGTTAAAAACGTTTTCCTTCAAAAATCCTTAAATGAATAACAAAATTAAAATAATTACAATTGGTTTAATTTTTATAGCTCTTTCAATTGCATTCCTTAATTTAACTTTTTTTAATCCAGAAAAAATTCAAGAAAACAGGGAAAAAATTTTTTCAGAATTAGAAGAAAGAATTCCAAAACTAATTTATGAAAAATTAAATTCAGTTGCAGAAAAAAAAGCAGTAAATGAATTAGAGGAAAAAATAATTGAATCAAATAATGCTGATAAGCAATGGATTAAAGAAAGATTGCAAGAAAAGCCAACAGTTGAAAAATTATTGGCTTTATTTTCTTTAACTGAAAGCGTTATGGGAATAAATAATAAGTTGTTAGTGCAAGGATTTAATGCAGAAGATTTAATTGAAGAAGCAAATTCATTAAAAGAATTAAAAATTGAAAAAAAAATTAAATTTAATTTAGAAGAAAAAACATTGGATTTAAGTGGAATTAAACAAGAGGAATTAAACACAGAAGAAACAAATTTATTTAGGGAATTTTTAAATCTAAGGAAAAAAAATTTTGAAAATGCTGAAAATGAATTAGAGAAAAGTATTGAAGCAAAAAAATTAATTGAATTAAATGCATTAATTCAAGTAAAGCAAGGCAGTTAAAGAAAAGCTTTAAATTGTTGCTTACTAAAATTTGTTTAAAGAAATGCCTCTATAGCTCAGCGGCAGAGCGACTGCCTTGTAAGCAGTAGGTCGCCGGTTCAATCCCGGCTGGAGGCTTCATTTAAGGAGGAAAAATAAATGGAAGAAAAATTCATTCAATTTGTTGCAAAATACGATGACTGGATAGCAGTAAGAAAACTAAAGATTGAGGAAAAAACAGATCCAATAGTTGTAGCAGAATTTTTAGCTGGATTAACCAATTCAGTTGATTCAAAAGTAGGAGAAAACCTAAAAAAAATACTTAATTTAAGTGAATTAGATAAAGTATTAGAATCCCTAGAATACGGTAAAAGCGAGCAAGAAATTTCTCAAGTACTTGCACATATAAATAGTGGAAAAATAAATAAATTAATTAATGCAGCAATAGATTTATTGCCTGAAGAAAAATTTCAAAAAAACCAGAAAAAAGAATTAACAGATTTTTGCAAGGTTTATGCAATGAAAACTGCATTAAAAAAATGTGGTTTAATGAGTGATTATTCAAGCATTGAAATTCCTGGAATGAAAAAATTGTCAAAAAAAGGAGGAAAAGAATAAACATGATTAAAGAAAAAATTTTCAGAGCCTGCATGAAGTGTGGTTCAACAAACTTGACGCTTCCTCAAACTGCTTGGAAAATTAGAGCAGGAGTTTTGAAGGAGGCAAAAAATTCATTAAAGAATTGAAAAACAAAAATCAGTAAAAATTTGAGGGGTTGTGGTGTAGCCTGGTTAGCATTCAAGCTTTGGGAGCTTGCGACCTCGGTTCAAATCCGGGCAACCTCATTCGCCGTTCAGCCGGTGTGGCTGAAGCGATCAGCCGGCGAAGCTGAGTGCCCACGTGGGCATCGTGCTTGCCGCGCGAGACTACAGCTAAAGGCCGACATCGGCCTACGCGTTCGCGGGTGTGACCGCAAGGCAGAGATTTAAATGGTTTTCCAAGAATTTTTTGCATTAATTCAGCCAACAGAGATTCAGTTAATTCTTTTTCTGCAAAGCTTTCAAAGCGATTTGCTTAATCTCTTATTTCAAGGAATTACTTTTCTGGGAAACCCTATTCCTTGGATGTTGTTAGCTGCATTTATTTATTGGAAAGGAGAAGAAAACGAATCGTTTTTTTTATCGAATTTAATTCTTTTAACTACTGCAATCACTGGAATGATTAAAGTTGGAATTGCAAGGCCCAGACCTTCAAGTGAATTAGTAAAAGTATTGGATGAAACTTATTTTAATTTAAGTTTTCCAAGCAATCATGCAGCAATAGCTAGTGGATTATTAGGATATTATAGTAAAGTAAAGCATCATTTTGTATGGACGTTACTTGTAATGGCTTTACTTGTAGGATTGTCTAGAATGTATTTAGGAGTGCATTATTTAAGTGATGTAATTGTTGGATTAATTTTAGGATTTTTTATTGGATTACTTAATTGGAATATTAGGGAAAGATTTATTCAACACAAATTTAAGTTAACAAAATTAGTTGATGAAATAGCATTAGTATTAATAGTTCTGTTATTTTTAGTTTCAATTTTTTTTGTAAGCATTATAGAATATAGTTCTTCCTTGCTTGGATTTTATTTCGGATTTTTTTTATTAAAGGAAATTGAATTCAATCAATCAAAACTAGAAAACAAAAATTCTTTAATTAAAAAACAATTAATTGGATTTTTATTGTTGCTTGGAATAGTTGCACTAGGATTTTATTTAAAAGAGCCATTGATTAAATCATTTGTATTCTTTTTTTCAGGGCTATGGATTAGTGCAGTTTATCCTTTTTTGTTTGAAAAATTTTCAAACAAAAAATAATTAATGTGTTTTGAAAACTGATTCAATTTTTTTATCCAAATCCGTGTTTACTTCAAAAATGTAGTCAGCTAATTTAAGCAATTGAGAAATTTTTTGCACAATTGAAGGCCCTTTATTTGTTTTAATTAAAATTGTTTTCATTTTTTTAGCTAAATCGATGTCTCCATAAGAATCAGTTATTAGAAGAGAATTTTTTGGTGAAAAAATCCAATCCCTTTCTTGACATAAATCTTGAATTGCTTGAATTTTGGATTTCACTGGAATGCCTTGGATTTCAGTGTTTTGAGTTCCAATAATTGAATTCAAGCCAATTATTACTCCACTTGAATTAAACTTTAATTCCGATCCAATTAATCCATCAAATTCGAATTCAAAATTTTTTTTCAAAAAATTGTTTAACATTAAAGCAAAATCAACAGAAGAAAGAGTTGCCAAAATTATTTTCGCTTTATGAGTTTCTTTAATTTTTTTTAAAGCTTTAATTAATTTAGTTCTCAAACCAACTTTCACTACTTCTAAAACTTTTTTAAAGTCTTTTTTAGAGCAATTTCTTTGAGCTAATAAATTGTTTCCCTGAATAATTGCTTCTTCAACTGAAAAATTTCCATCAGCAATTCCTTTAATAATGGATTTATAGAAATGCTCTCCCAAAGTTGTTCCGTTCTCAAGTTTTTCTGGATAGACAATTGATAAGGCTTCCATTCCTGCATCTGATTCAAAAACAGTTCCATCCATGTCAACAATTACTGTTAAAATGTTGTCAGAGAAGAATCGTTTTTTGAAAGGCCTTCTTCTTCTAAGCTTGAATTCTAAAGAATTTTTCACTACTTGTCCAAGCAATCTAGCTTTTGCAAGTCTTTTCCTTAAAGGAATCTTGGATTTCATTTTATATTAAAGCATGGAAATATTTAATAATAAAATTAGGCAAACTAGAAGGCAAACTAAATTTTTTCCAATACAACAATTGTTCCATTCAGTGTTTCCTCGAATTTATCTATCACTCTAAATCCAAGTAATTCAATGTCTTCTTTTCTAATTATGCGAGTTAACAAGGGCTCAACATAAGAATAAGCAAAAACTTTTCCTTTTGGTTTTAACACTCTTCTAAGTTCTTGTAACACTAAAGGAATGTCTCCTTTATCTAATACTTCTCCTGGAACAAAAAAGTTATCAGCAATAACTGCATCCACTGATTCTGGCTTTAATGGAAGGATTCTTGCATCTCCTTTAATTGCAGGAAAATCTTTCAATCCTTTTCTTTTTCTAACTTGTTTTCCTATTCTCATTGCAACATCATCCAAACCTAAAGAAATTCCTTTCGATCCTCTGCGATTTTGCAAAAAAGACAAAAAAATTCCTTGAGTAGCTCCAATGTCTAAAATAGTTTTTCCCTTAAATCTTCTTAAATGCTTTTTCATAAACTTGTAAAGCATATTAAAATAAATCAAAACTTTATGTCGCGTGTTTATTCGCCTACCGTGAACTCTTTCATATCTTTCTATTTCATCAAGTATTTCTCTGTCTTCATGTGTTTTATCACGCCAATCTGCTAACTCCATTAATTCAGGTTTTTTTAACCACTTTCTCCAATACCTGAATTTAGTCTTTAAATCAGCAAAAGAAGGTAATCTCATTTTAAAACCCATTAACTTTAATAAATTTATACAACTTAAAATTAATAAGGTTTAAGGAATATCCCTCCTTAGCTTAGTAGCCAAAGCGTCCGGCTGTAGTTTAAGCCTTTTCTTTTGAAAAGAAAGTTTACGGCTTTCAAGCCGAGAATGTCAAATGCATTTAAAGTATGTTGGCATGCCGATTTAAAGCGGCGACCGGAAGACCCCCGGTGCAACTCCGGGAGGGGGGACATTTTCATTTTTTGGACAAAGAGGTTTTAATAAATGAGAAAATACATTCCTCATTTCATGAAAAAAAAAGAACCTAAAAGAGAAGTAAAAAAAGAAGAAATAAAATTTAAAACTAGTATGTAAACACTTAAAGAATATAAACTAAATAGAGCTTATTGTATGGTATGAGTTTAATTGTTAAACAAGGAAAAATTTTTCATTTCTCTATATATGATTTGGCTAATGAAATTAATTTACACAAAATCGAAAAACTATTAAAGCAAAGAATTGAAACTCAAGTAGAATTATATCGAAGGCTTACACCAAAATATCTTAAATACCAAGTTCCTCCTTTGCTTGTAAAACTTGTAAGCAAAAAAATTTCCATTGCTGCAAAAAAGGAATTCAATTTAATAATGAAAGCCAAGATCTATGATTTTGGAGTTGTAAGCATTGTTAATTCAATTGAATTCAATGGCTCTTTAAAAGAAATGCATGAACTTTCAACAAAAAAAGAATTCATTGATTTAATTGAAAAAGAAACAAATCACTATTTGAAAAAATTAATTGAAAAAATTAAAGACTCATTTAATAACCCTTCAAATAGCTTGGAATTCAATGAATTTTATTATATTTTTTACGTAAAAGAATTTGAAAAACCAATTGAAACTGAAACTCTTCTAAACTCGGAAAACAAAAAAGAGCTTGCAAGACTTGTAAGATTTGATGAAAACGAATTCAGTGAAGAAGAAATTGAAAATATTTTTGAAGACAAAGCAAGTTATTACTCTGATGACTTGGTTTTAATTGATTTAGAGGCATGCTTTATTTACGACAAAATCGAGCCAATGGATTTACTAGATGTAATAGAGTATGCAAAAATTCAATTACTTGAATTAAGGTATTACGATGAAGGATTAGACAAAGGAATTAACAAGGCATACGATGAAATGAAAATTCATACAGGATTATTTGCTAATTACAATAAAGCTTTATATGAATTAGGGCAATACAAGTTAACTATTACTGAAATAGTTGACAGAATTGACAATGCATTAAAACTAATTGGAGACAATTACTTGGCAAGAGTTTACTTGCTTGCAAACAATGAATTCTATTTAGAGGAATGGAAGAAAAGCGTGAACAAAAAATTAACAGTAATTGAAGACATTTACTCTAAATTAAACGATCAAGCAGAAGCCCAAAGACATAAAGTAAATGAAATAATAATGCTAATACTGGAATTCTTAATAGTGGTGTTTTTTGCATTCGAAATCTGGAAAAACTATTTTACTTAAGCCAAGCAGTTCGTGAAAACCAAACTAATAAAAACATCCTCAAACACTAATTTTTTATGGTTCAAAGAATTAAGTCAAGAATAAGCGAATTTACAAGAAGAGCTGCTAGAAGAGTTTTAGAATCAAGAGCCGTCATTGCAACAAGAAAAACTGCTAGATATGTTTCAGGAGGACTATTGCTTGACTCTGAAGAAACAGCAAAAGCTGTGAAATCTGTTTTAAATAAATTAAATGAACGACAAGGATATGGATCTAAAAAATTTGATGAATTAAAATATAAAACTGTTTGGAATAGATTTAGAAGAAGCTTTTATTGGCAAGGACGTTCGGTGGAGGCAAGAATTTTTGATTACTTAATGTTAAGCAAAAAATATAATGCAAGAGAAGTGCTTGAAATGGTTGACACTCATTTCAGAGAAAAAGATTTAAAGATAAGTGAGTTAAAGAAAAAAGTTTCAGAAATTTTTAAAAGCATTTCGGACAAGGTAACTCAAGCAATGGAAATAGTTAGAACTGCTCAAAGAAAATTTTCAGAGACTCCTTTAACTGTAAAAGAAAACCAAGTATTTAATCCTCAAAATGAAGTTAGAAATAAAACTCTTGGATTTGCAATAGGAGATATATGGGCAAACTCTCTTCAAAGAGTTTATGATGGAATTAGCGAAGTAAATGAACAACTAGAAGGAATAGAAGAAATTAATTTACTGTAATAAAGAAATTTCGCTCTATTGTTTGAATTGAACGCAAACCTTTTAATTTTTCTGCACTCAAATTGAATAGGTGATGTTAAATGAAAATGAATTCATTTGTTTCAAGTGTTTTAAGATTTGTTGACTTTGTTTCTCCTCCAGAAAATGTTTTCGCGCATTGCGATATCCCTTGCGGAATATATGAAACAGATTCAATAATGCATGCAGCTGAAACAGTTTACAAAATGGATGAAAAACTTTTAGCTTTAGAGCCTCCAAAAGATGATTCAAAAAGACTTGCATTTGTTCACGATGTCTCTAGAATGGTGCATACAAAAGAAGAATTTGCTCACAAATGCAAAGAAGAATTATTAATTTTATGGACTGATTACTTTAAACCAGAGCATTTACAAAAATTTCCAAACCTTCATGAAACTTTTTGGAAAGCAGCAAAACAATGTTCCACAGTTAAAAGACAAGTGAACTTACAAGAGGCTCAAAAACTTAAAGACATGGTTAAAGAAGTTTCAGAAATATTCAAAAAATCAAAACAATAAGAGGAAAACTAAATGGATTTAATTAATTTAATTAATTTAATTCCAACATTTCTTTCACTTAAAAGATTTAAAGTAGAAGGAAACAGCATGAATCCCTTACTCTTGCAAGGAGATAGAGTACTAGTTTTCACTAAAAAAAATCAACAAATAATAGAAGGAGATTTAGTTCTAGCAATAAATCCCTTAAATGGAAAAAAAATAGTAAAACAAGTAAAAAAAATTAATGGAAAAAAAATTTTTTTAATTGGGGTAAACGAAAAAGAATCAACTGACAGTAGAGAATTCGGAGAAATTGAAAGAGAAAACCTAATTGGAAAGGTGTGGAAAAAATATTAAATTCTTTAAAGCAATTTCTTTTTGGCAAATTTTCGCCAACTGATTTGTCCACAATTCTATTTTTTAGTGTAATACAAATGTATATATATTAATTGTGTTACAATTGTATATAGGTGATTTTATGGCTTCAACTATTGCCCATGTAAGATTTAACGAACATGAAATTGAGTTTTTGAAAGGAGTTGTAAAAGAAGGGACTTACAATAGCATGAGTGACGCAATTAAAACTGCGGTTAGACTAATGGAGTTTAGAAATTTGCAAATGCGCATTGCAACTAAATATAAAGACATGTTCAACTATGACAAGGTAATGAAATCTCTTAAGAAAAGTAGAAAAACAGTTTATAGGAAATACTTTGGAAGTAAGAAAAATGATTAAGGCTTATCTTGACAGCAACGTATTTATATTCGGTTTAAAAGATAAAACTAATTCTTCCCAGGTTTTAGAACTTGCTTTAGACGGAAAAATCGAAGTAGTGATTTCAGATTACTTGATTGAAGAAGTAAGAGAAAATATCATTAGAAGATTTGACAAGGACATTTATTCAAAACTATTAAAGACTATAACAAAAATTCCATTCAAGGTAAATATTTACAAAGCCGAGATAACAAACACAATATTAGAGGTGGGAAACATTGTTAACAAAGATGACGCTCCACACATTTGTGCATACATACAAGATAAAGCAGATTACTTTGTTACAGCAAACAGAAAACTCGCACAAGAAAAAATTGCACACAAAGTAAACTTTGTTACTCCTAAAAAATTTGTTGAATTAATTGGACTGCAAAGCTTTGATACAAAAAATGAAGAATAAATTTTGGCAAGGCAATTTCTTTTATTCGTTTTGCATCCCTATTTTTTGAACTTTATGGCAAAAATTGAATCAATTAATCCTGCAACAGAAGAAGTAATTGCAGAATATGATTTGCTGAACTGGAAGCAAGCATTACAAGAACTTGAAAAAACAAAAAAAGCGTTTCCTGAATGGCGAGAGATTGAAGTAAAAGAGCGCGCGAATTTTTTAGCAAAAGCTGCAAAGGTTTTACGAGAGAGAAAACAAAAATATTCAGAAATAATGACTAATGAAATGGGTAAACCAATTTCACAGAGTTTGGCTGAAGTGGAAAAATGTGCTTGGGCTTGCGAGTATTTTTCAGAAAATGCTGAAAAATTTTTGCAAGACGAATTAATTCAAACAGAAGCAAAAAAAAGCTTTGTTGCATTTCAACCTTTAGGAAATATTTTGGGAGTAATGCCTTGGAATTATCCTTTCTGGCAAGTGTTTAGATTTGCGTCTTCTACTTTAGCTGTTGGAAATACTGTTACAATAAAACATTCATCAAATGTTCCTGGATCTGCATTGGCTTGCAGAGAGGTATTCAGAGAAGCAGGATTGCCTGAAAATGTTTTCAAAGTATTATTAATTGATTCTAAAACAACTGAAAAAATTATTCCAACAAATTTTGTTCAAGGAATTTCCTTGACTGGAAGCACTGAAGCAGGAAGAAAAGTTGCAGAGATTTCAGGGCAGGCCTTGAAAAAAACAGTCCTCGAGTTAGGAGGCAGTGATCCTTTTGTTGTTTTGGATGATGTTGATGTTTCTTTGTGCGCGCAGCAAGCTGTACAGGGAAGAATAATTAATTCAGGGCAAAGCTGTATTGCTGCGAAAAGATTCATTGTTTTGAAATCTGTGGAAAAAGAATTCACACAAAAATATTTAGAGCACATGAAGGCTTTAAGGATTGGTAATCCTTTAGAGAAGGAAACCCAAATTGGACCAATGGCAAGAAAAGATTTAGTTAATGCTTTGGATATGCAGGTGAAAAAATCCGTTAAACAGGGCGCGAAATTATTGCTTGGAGGAAAAAAAATTACAGGAAAAGGTTTTTTCTACGAGCCTACTTTGCTTGGCAGAGTAACAGAAAAAATGACTGCTTTTAATGAAGAAACTTTTGGCCCGGTTGCAGGAATAATTTCCGCAAATGATGAGGATGATGCAGTGCGTTTAGCAAACAAAACAATTTATGGTTTAGGCGCAAGTGTTTGGAGCAAGAATTTGGAGCGTGCGGAAAAAATTGCTTTGAAAATTGAGGCTGGTCTGCTTTACGTAAATGACATTGTTAAAACAGATCCAAGATTGCCCGCAGGTGGAGTAAAAGAATCCGGATACGGAAGAGAGTTAAGCCATTATTCTTTACTTGAATTTGCTAATTTGAAAACAATTGTAGTAAAGTAAACCACAAAAAAAGCAAAAGCTTTTTATTTAGAATTAACTTAATTAAAAACATGAATTCAAAAATAGTTTTAATTGCTTTAATTGCGTTAACTGTTTTAATTGCTGGATGCATTGATAAAGATATTAATCCCCTCAAAACTAAAGATGACACAAAAGATCAAGGCATGCTAAAATACTTTGTTTATGATAAAACAATAAAGCCTTGCGAAGCTCCAAAAACTTCTAAACCAGAAAACCTCAAGCCATATGAAGATCAACTTAAAGAAATTTCTTTTCAATATCCAACTACTTGGGAATACAAACCCGTATATGGAGGAGCAGTGTTTAGAGTTACAAAAAAAGATGAATCATTCTCTAGATTTGAGGCAAGCAATATTGCTGATTCAGCATTATTTAAATCAAAAAATAAACTAACGGTAGAAACTAATTTGCAAACCGAAACTGCTTTTAGAATAAATAAAAGATTGAAAGAAGATTCAGGAGTGGATGAAAAGGATTTAGAGGTTTGCTCTACAACTCTTGATGGAAATCCTGCAGTAAAATTAACATATAAAGGGTATATAGGAATTGATGCAGAAAAAGCAAATGAAATTGACTCTATTAAAAGAATGGATATTCTAACAGTTAAAAATGGTACAGCTTATTTAGCTTCATTTGAGTTAACAGAGAAAAAAGGAAAAAACTTGTTTGAAAAATACTTGCCTGAAGTGAACTATGTTATGAGTACTCTAAAAATTATTAAAGAATAATAGTTCAATAAATGATTGCTAGATTTTTAAACTCTTTTTCTCATGTCTTAGTTACATTATCAAAAAACTAGGATAGTATGTTGTTACAAGAAAATCTTTATATAGCAAAATGAAGATTTTTGTGAAATTAAAAGCTTTGAATTGAGTGGAAAGAAAAAGTGAGGGATTAAATGATTGCAGCAGAATTGTTTGTTAAATGCCTTGAAAACGAGGAAACAGAATACGTTTTTGGTTTGCCTGGAGAAGAAATTCAAGACTTAATGCTTTCCTTGAAACACTCGCAAATTAAATTTGTTTCAACTAGGCATGAACAAGGAGCTGCATTCATGGCAGATGTTTTTGGAAGACTTACAGGAAAAGCAGGGGTTTGCTTGTCAACTTTAGGCCCTGGAGCAACTAATTTGCTAACAGGCATTGCAGATGCAAACCTAGATCATTCACCAGTAGTAGCAATTACTGGACAAGGAAGCATTGAAAGACTGCATAAGCTTTCACACCAAGTAATTGATATAGTGCAATTATTTAAACCAATAACTAAATGGAATTCAAGAGTTTCAAGTGCTGTAACAATTCCTGAAATAGTCAGAAAAGCATTTAAAGTAAGTGAAATGGAAAAACCTGGAGCAACTCATATTGAAATATCTGAAGACATTGCAGCCAAAGAAGTGAAAGAAAAACATCCATTAAAAAAAATTCTTGTTCGAAGGCCTGCAATAGATCATAAAGCATTACAACAAGCAATTGAATTAATTCAAAAATCTGAAAAGCCTTTGATTCTAGCTGGAAACGGAGCAATAAGAAAACTTGCTTCAAAGCAATTACGTGAATTTGTGGCAAAAACAAGCATTCCAGTTGTTTCAACTTTTATGGGAAAAGGAGCTACTTCAGATGAATCAGAAAACTCTTTGTTTTCAGTTGGATTAGGAGCAAACAAAAAAATTTTTAATGTATTCAAAGAAGCAGATTTAATTATTGCAATTGGATACGATATAGCTGAATACGATCCAATTAAATGGAATCCAGAAAAAGATAAAAAAATAATTCACATTGATTTCACTACAGCAGAAGTTTATGAAAATTACATTCCTGAAATAGAATTAGTTGCAGACATTTCAGACTCTTTATGGAATTTAAATCAAAAAATTTCAAAAAAAATTCTTTTCCCAGAAGCACAAAATTTAAGAAAAGAACTCGAACTTGAATGGAAAAACCATTCTCAAGAAGATTCAAAACAAATTTCAACTAAAAGCGTTTTATATTGTTTGAGGAAATTAATGAAGCCAAAAGATATTTTGATTTCAGATGTAGGAATTCATAAAATGTGGATTGGATCAAGGTTTCCAACCTTTGAACCAGGAACAACAATTATTTCAAACGGATTTGCTTCAATGGGAATAGCTGTTCCAGGAGCAATTGGAGCAAAACTTGCACGCCCAGAACAAAGAATTGTAGCAGTAACAGGGGATGGAGGATTTTTAATGAATTCCCAAGAACTTGAAACAGCTAAACGCTTGGGAGTGAATTTCACTGTAATAATTTTAAATGACTCTAGTTATGCTTTAATTGAAGAAAAATTTGTTCACAATAAAGGAGAAAGCTTTGGAACAGATTTAACTAATCCAGATTTGAAAGAATATGCAAAAAGTTTTGGAATAAAAGCTGAAACAGTTGAACAAGAAAAAGAATTACAATCAGTTCTAGAAAATGCTTTAAGCTCTGAAAAAATTTTTGTAATAGATGCGAGAATTGATTCCTCTTACAATAAAGAATTATTTAAATAATGATGTTAATGAAATGCCCAAAATGCAAATCAAATCTTAGAAAAGCAGAAGTAGAAATTGAGGGCGCGATTCAAAGGCGCTTAGTTACCAGTGTCAAAAATGTAACTTTATTGAATTTGAATCTGAACATTCAAGAAAGGTATTAAAAGAATTAAAACAAAAAGAATCAGCTCTTAAAATAAAACAAAAAATAATTAAGCTTTCAAAAGATAGACTTGGAATGTATTTCAATAAAAATATTGTAGAAAGCCTTGAATTAAAAGGCGGGGAAGAAATTAAAGTATCTATTCCAGACAAAAAACACATAGTATTAATATTATAATCTAATTTTTAAGTACCGTTATTGAAAAGCCTTAAATATTTTGGCAAACATTAATTGTTTGATTGAAATGCCTAGAATGGAAAGAATTAAAACTGCTTTAAGAAGGCTTGGAGAAAGGATTACTCCAGCAAGATTTAGAAAACCTGAAAATGCAAGAAGAGTAACAGATGTTTTAAGACAAACTGGTTTTAGGCCAAGAGGATGGTATAGTTTGTTTCAAAAATTTGCTCAAACAGATTTTGCTAAAAGAATGGCTCAAGGAATTGGAGAAGTGCCACTTGGAGGAGCTCCATCTCTTTATGTATTAGATATTTTCTTAGTTGGAGGAAGCAAAAGACTGAGAAGAAAAGAGCTTTCAAAAGCCTTGAAAAAATTATTCATTGACAAGCCAGAGTTAAGAAAAAGACTTGTATTAGATGTATGCGAAGCATTATATGAAAACCATAAATTTTTAAAAGAAGGAAGTGAAGGAAGAGATTTTCCAATTTATGATAAAAGATTAAGGGAAACAGTTTATGCAACATTTGATGAATTATATGACAAACTGCATGAAAAAGATGCAGACAGAAAAAGACATGAAGCAAGAGGAAAAGAATTTTTAAGAGAATTAGTAAGAGACATGCTTTCAGATCATGATTTTTTAATGAGAATTCCTTTAGGGGAAAGAGAGAAAAGAGTTAGAGCATTAGAACACGTATTAGGAGGACAAAGTGGAAGAATAAGAGACTATGATGTCAATCAAATTGATTTTGTTAGGGACTCTTTTGAAATATATTTGCCTTTACTAGAAAAATGTAAGAAATTTATTTCAGAAGCAGATAGAATGACAAAAATCTTAGGAAACAGGACAAGAATTTATTATTCTTTAATGAAAATGCTTGCATTATCTGAAATAGTTTTACGTAATAATACTGATTTACTGGGATTAAATTATCCTGCAAAAAATTTTGAAAAACTAGTGAAACCAGTTTTAGAAGCAAACGAAGAATCAATGGAATCAATTAGAAGGTTTCAAAAAATGTTAGTAGAAGGCCAAATTAGATTGCCTGAACCAGCTCCACAATTTAAATCCATGCATCCACAAGAGTTTACTGAAATGCAGTTCTTATCAGAACTAGTTAAAGATCATTTAAATAAGATTAAAAGAAATGTTGCAGTAGAAGTATTACAAGGAATTGAGGTGAAAAAATGAAGAAACAAAAACTTCCTAGAAAAGAAAACAAGCCTTTAGGAGAAGAGGAAGAAGAAAAAGATATTTACAGTGAAAAAGGAGTTGAAGAAGAATTAGAAGACGATGAAATAACTGCAGAAGAAGCAGGATTCATGGAAGGATACGATAACAAAGAATTAATTTGTAAAAACTGTGAAAACGAATTTGATTTAGAAAAAGCAATTGAACGCGACATTAAAGGCAAAGCATATTTGTTTTGTTCAAAGCATTGTGCCGAAATTTTTAGCAATAAAAACAAGAAATAAAAAAAGAAAATTCAGCCACGCTGGCTGAACTTGTCAGCTTCGCCGGTTGCAATGTCTTGTGCGTCGAGCACGAGGGTCAACGTCGTCCTTCAGCTGTAGTCTCGCGCGGCAAGCGCAATGCCCACGTGGGCACTCAGCCTCGCCGGCTGAACGGCGAAAAGAGTTTTACTTTGAAACTCTTTTCTTTACTCCTTCAAATAATTGGTCGAATAATGCTTGGTTTTTAAGAGCTGCTTTAGAAATAGAGTCTTTCAAACCTAAACCCATTGCTAAACCAAATCCTAATCCAACTGCTACTACTATTGCTGCTACAAATAATTGAAGCAATTGAAGTAAACTGCTTACATTAATGTTTGGAAGAAACAAAGGTAAAGCAATTACTACAGCCAAATAAAATACTAACAAAGTAACTAGAACAGATAATTGTTTAACAAAAACAAAATGAGTTTGTTCTAATACTCTTTCAGCATACTTTGAGGCAACTGAAGCAAGTAATAACACAAGCAATCCTTGAACAAGTAAAGGAATATATCCAAGTACTTGTGATACAATTACTACCAAATAGTTAACATTAACTAATTGCACTGCTGCTCCTAAGAATGCTAATACAATGTAAATATCAACTAAAATATGAATAACCCAGTTAATGCTTACTCTACCAAAAGCTTCTTTTAATCCAACTGAATCAAAGAATTCATTTGCTTTGGATTTATTCAATAACCATGCTAAAACTTTATTCACTACAAATGCTACAATTAATCCTAAAACAAAAAAAAGCAATAGGACTACAACTGCAGCAACTATTTGAACGCTTTGTCCAACAACAGCGTTCACAACACTTACCGGATCTAATATATTAAAACCATGCGATGTCAAATTACTAACCTCCTATTAAATTTAAATTTAGTAATTACAAGGGATAAAGGAATTAAATGTATAAATACATTTCTACCAAGAAAAGAAAATTTACTGTGATTGACGATAATTTAATGAGTTATTTGCTTGTTCGAAAGAAAATCAAGAAAATACTCTAAAGCAAAAGAATATAATTTTCAAATCAAAGATAATTATATGGATCTATTTCCTGAAAAAACAGCAATAGCACAAAAATCCATAAAAGATTTATTGGCACTTATTCAAGAAGCAGTTAACAAATTAGGAACAGAATTCACTGAACACGATAATTTCTGAGGCTTAATTGTTAAAATAAATCAAAGAAAACCTGGAGAGAAATCAGTAAAATCAGAAAGTGAAAAATATGCTCAAAGAATTTTAAGTCTTGGCGAAACTGTTTGTAGAAAGATTAGACAAACTGGAATAATTCCACTCAATAGAGGACAAACAATAAATCAGGCAATGGAAATAGTTAAGCAAGAAACTCGATGGAAAAAACTAGTACAAAAAGGAGTAATGAGGAAAAGTGATCAATTATTTAAATCGTGTAAGGCAAGAATTAGGTATTTTGAAGTTTATCTACAAATACCAGTTCCTACAGAATTAATTACAACTTTTGAAAAAATGCAACTCATTGAAGCACAAGAAAAAGCCAGGCGTTTTAAGAAAGCCATAAAACGAAGGAAAAAACCTCCTGGAACAGGACCAAAAAATAGATTCGGAAAAAGATGATAATTCAGATTTTAGGCTCTAAATAAATTTAAATCTTTGCTGTATTCAATTATGTAATTTGCCGACACGTCCGGCGAGTATGCGCACAGTCTTTGACTGAGCATGCTCACTTCGTTCGCTTGAAGCCACGCGCGATGAGCGCGAACAACGAGTATGAACAGCAGACGTTAGTGACATGCACAAGTAAGAAGTTGTTTTAAGAAATTCTTTTTGTCAACTTTTTCTTTGAAAGAAAAAGTTGCTGCCTACCTAGTCTATCGGTTAGGATGCGGCCCTGTCGAGGCTGCGAGCCGGGTCCGACTCCCGGGGTAGGCGTAATGAAAATTGAAAAAAAGGTTTGGCCAGATTTTTTTAAAAAAATTGTTAACGGAGATAAAAACTTTGAATTACGTTTGGCGGATTTTAAATGCAAGCCTAGAGATATATTAATCTTAAAAGAATGGAATCCGAAAACAAAAAATTTCACTGGAAGAGTTATTGAAAAAAAAGTTACTTATGTTATGAAAACTAAAAACGTGAAATTTTGGTCTGAAAAAGATATTCAAAAATATGGATTCCAAGTTATTGCATTAAAATAATTTTTTCAGGCATTGTAACTCATTTTTGCTCTGGAGGAATTTTTTTAAACTCAAACTGAATTTTTCCAGCTTTGCCTTCAAAATCACCTGTATAATAAAGCCATAAAAAACTCAAACTCTCTAAAGGACCATCAACAAAAGAAGTTGAATCAGTTTCCCAACCATTTAAAACAATTCTTCCAAATAAATTTTCTTTTCTAGTAATTTTTCCCATTGTTTGAGTAGAACTAATTTTTTCCCACCTGTTCCAATCACTTTCCTCTATTTCTTTTTCTTCCCAAGTTCCATTAAGAGCGGTTCCACTAGGATCTGCAAAACTCCAAGAGAAATCTTTACATAACTCTAAAACGCCATTGCCTGAAGGCAAAGTCTTCCAATCATCAAATGAAAAATAAATTGCTTTAGACCAAGGCCTCCATTTACCTACAAACAAGGTATTTGCATTTCCATCAGTTAAACAAGGATTTTCTTTTGAAGGATTGTTGAAAACAATTGGTTTAACTGGTTCAAATTTTTTAACTTCAATTGGATCTATTTTTTTAACTTCATCTTTACTAAGCTTAGTTAAAGGTTTAGAGTCTTTAATTTCATTGAATAAATCAGAAGAATTAATGCATCCAGACAATAAAATAATTAAAATAATGAAAACAAAAATTTCCTTGAACATTTAAAACACTATATTGAATAAAAGCAAAACTAATATTTAAAAGTTTTAAACACATGAAGAATACATTTGAATTAATGAAAAACACTTTAATTTGATTGGTTAAATATTTTGAGGGAAATTATGGTTTTAACTGCTTCAAGCTATAAAGTTTTGCAAGGCGGTTCAAAAGCGCCTGATTTTGGAAAATTAAAAGGAATTGATGGCAAACTCCATTCATTACAGGAATTTAAGGGAAAAAAAGCATTGCTAATTGTTTTCATGTGCAATCATTGTCCATATGTTCAACCAAAGATTGCAAAATTAATTGAATTACAATCCTTGTATGGAAAAAAAGGATTGCAATTAGTGGGAATTAATTGCAATAACATAGAAGAATATGTAGATGACTCTTTTGAAAAAATGAAAGAATTTGTAAAAGAAAAAGGAATTAATTTTGTTTACTTAATTGATGAATCACAAGAAAGTGCGAAAAAATTTGGAGCAACTTGTACTCCAGATCCTTTTTTGTTTAACGAAAAAATGGAGTTAGTTTATCATGGAAGAATAGATGAAGCTCACGGCAAGCCACACGAAACTGCTAAAACAAATGAATTAGAACAAGCAATTCAGGAATTGCTTGAAAAAGGAAAAGTAAGTGTTGCTCCATTGCCTTCAATGGGTTGCAATATTAAATGGAAACCAGGAAACGAGCCAAGTTATTGGAAGCATTAAAGTGAGTGAATTTATGCCAAAAGAAAAAATTAATGAAGAAAGTTTTTCTTTCTTCAAGAAAGCAAAAATTTTTAGAAAAGAAATCTATTTAGAGCACGATCCATTTGAAGCAAGAATGATTGGCCCGGATAAAGTAATTTATTTTGCTAAAAAAGACAATAAAGAAATTCCCTTAGAAAATCTTTATATTGTTCAAGAAAATGGTACAACTAAAACAAATGTTTCGCATTTGAATGAACTTATCTCAGATGAAAAACTGATTTTGAGTAAATCTGAAGCAAAAGAATTTGCTGAAATGATTTTAATACTTAGAGGTGGCTCAATCTATGAATCTGGAAAAATTCTGGAAGTGAAACAAGAAAAAGATTTTTTTAAAGCAATTGCAAAGTTAAAGCACATTATTGGAATGGTTCCCTATCACTATGAATCTGATTTAGAGTTTTCCTTCAACAAAGATGGAACAATAAAAGAATTCAAACAATCTGAAAAGTGGATAGTTGAAGGATACTGAATTAGTAGAGTTAGTAAAACTCCTGCGAGATATCTCTTCTGATAAATTAAAAATCCTTTTGAAGCAGAGTTAAAACATGTCAATCTTGTTTTACACAAAGCTTTCAAAGTATTATGACAAAATATATCATTATGTTTCATACAAACGGCAAGCAAAATTTTTTTCAAAATTGTATAACAAATATTGTGGTTCTGAAACTAAAAAAGTTTTAGATGTTGCATGTGGAACAGGAACTCATGATATGCTTTTGCAAAAGCTCGGATTCCAAGTCAGTGGTTTAGATAAAAGCAAGGAAATGATTTTGCAGGCGAGGAAAAAATCAAAGAGAATAAGATTTATTCAAGGAGATATGCGAAAATTTTCTTTGCCTGAAAAGTTTGACATGATTTTGTGTTACTTTAGTGCAATACTTTACAACAAAAACCAAAAAGAATTCATGCAAACCTTAAAGCAGTTCAAAAAGCACTTGAAACCCAAAGGATTGATTGTTTTTGACATTGTCACAAAACAAAACTTCATTAATGAAGAGAAATGGAAAAACATTTACAAAAGCAGAAAACTGAAAATAGTTTTTGAATCTCAAGCAAGATATAATTCTCTCACAAAATGTGGAGAATTTCGTAATACTTATACTTTTTTTACTGGGAAAAGAAAAAAAGTTCTCCGAGATGTACATGAAATGGGGGCATTCACTTTGCCGGAAATAAAACAATTTTTAAGGAAACTTGGCTTAAAATTTTACTGTTTTAATAAGGAGTATTCTGTGCCAAAAGAATTGACAGAAAAGGAAAGAGCAGTTTTTGTATGCAGAAAGTAATTCTGTTTTGGCACAGCGTTTTTAAGGCGAATTGAGGCAATTTGTTTATGGAAATAGAAAAACCCGAATTACTAGCTCCAGTAGGAAACAAAGAGCATTTATATGCAGCAATAAACAATGGAGCAGACGCTGTTTACTTAGGATTACAAGCATTTAATGCAAGAATTGGAGCAGATAATTTTTCAATGAAAGAATTAAAAGAAGCAGTAGATTTTGTTCACCTACAAAGAAAGAAAGTATACATAACATTTAATACTTTGTTAAACGATTTAGAACTCCCACTTGTTTTGGATTTGGTTAAACAGGTTTACGAAATAGGAGTTGATGCATTAATTGTTCAAGACTTGGGATTAATTTTTGCTGTAAGAAAACTTTTGCCTGAAATGGAATTGCATGCTTCAACTCAAATGACTGCACATAATTCTTTAACTGTAAAGTTCTTGAAAGAATTAGGAATTAAAAGAATTATTTTAGCAAGGGAAAATTCATTGCAAGAAATTAAAGAAATCAAAAACAAAACACATGCTGACTTGGAATGCTTTGTTCACGGAGCAATCTGCATTGCTTATTCAGGGCAATGCACTGTTTCAAGTCTTTCATTTAAACGCTCTGGAAATAGAGGCAGATGTGCTCAAAACTGTAGACTAAACTATAATTTGGTTGGCAATGGAAAAGCATTAAAGCATGGTTATTTAATTTCTGCAAAAGATTTAAATGCAGTTGAATTAATTCCTGAACTAATTAAGGCAGGGGTAAACTCGCTTAAAATTGAAGGAAGAAAAAAATCAACTGAATACGTTGCAATTACAACAGCTGTTTACAGAAAAGCAATTGATTCATATTTTGATTCAAACATTAAAGTAAGTGAAGAGGATTTAAAGGCATTAAAAGTAGCTCATGTAAGAGAATTCTCTTCAGGACATTTTAAAGGACAAAACAATGAATTAGTTAAAGAAGATTTTCCTGGAAAACAAGGACTAGAAATTGGAAAAGTTTTATCACAAAAAGATGGAGTTACAAAAATCAAACTAGTAGAAGAATTGCTTGCTTGGGAAACGCTTGCCGTAAAACAAGGCGGAGAAAGAATGGAATTCAAGGCAAGAGAACTTTACAAAAACAATCAAGAAATTGACAAAGCTTTTGCTGGAAGCATTGTTGAATTACATATAAAAGACAAACTCTTGCCAGGGCAAATTGTTTTCAAAATCCAATCCAGAAAGCTAACCAATTTTGCTTATGCCAGTATTACGCGAGTAAAAAAAATTCCAGTAAAATTTCTTGTAACAGCAAACAATAAAGAATTCAAGTTAAAAGTTTTCGACAAAGACACAGTTGTTGAAATTGTTTCAGATTTTGTGCCAAAAAAAGCAGTAAAAGGTTTGGATAAAAAAGTCTTGGAAGAAAAAATTTCCAAAACAGGAAACACATTACTTGAATTACAAGAAATAGAAATAAAATTAGAAGAAGAATTACTGTTACCATTCAGCAAGGTAAATGATTTACGTAGAAAAGCAGTTAACGCATTTAAAGAAAAAAAATTAGAAAAATTCAGAAAAAAAATTGATGAAGAAATTTTTGCCAAAGAAAAAGAAAAATTATTCAAAGAATCAGAAGACAAAAAATTCATTGAACTCATGGAAGGCATACCGGGAAAACAAAAATTTGAGATATGCATTGGAAGCAAAAACCAATTACAAAAAACACTTGAATTAAATCCGTTTAGCATTGTTTTGCCTTTGCATTGGAGCATTGAAGAACTTGTTTCAATTCAAGAATTACTGAATTCCAAAAAAATAACTCCAATTATTAGCACTAACGCAATACTGAAGGATTCAGAATTAGATTCCACTTGTAAAAAACTTGAAGAATTGCGTTGCAATGGAAACATTTTTGTTGAATGCAATAATCTTGGCCTCTACAAGTATTTAGTTGACAATGGCTTTCCAATAATTGTTGGACAAAACATGAATTCATTCAACTCTGTTGCTGTAAACTTTTTTGCGGAAAACTCAATGGCTGTTACTCTTTCAAGAGAACTGAATTTTAAACAAATTGAGTTATTGAGAAAAAGAACTAATGCATATATAGAGCTTGCATTATTTGACTTGCCTGAAATAATGCTCATAGAGTCAAACATTTTAAAGCAATTCAATGTGCCCAAAAAAAAAGCAATTCTTATTGATAGAAAAAATTGGAAATATTTAATTAAAACAGATGAATTTAACAGAACACAGTTATTCAACCCTGTTTACTTGAACATGATTCCTGAATTAGAGAAATTCCAAAACTTTGCTGACATCCTTAAAGTAAATGTTTCTGATTTATCTGACAATGAAGCCTTTAAAGTCTTAGACTCATTAAAAGAAAAGCTTTCAGGAAAAAAAGCATTCATTTCAACAGCATTTACTCGTGGATCTTATGAAAAAGGAGTTTAACTCTAGATTTGAAGAAAATATATATACTAGTTTTTTGCATATTTATCTCAACAAAACAATTTAATAAACTCCTGAAGAAGGATAGTTTTTATGAATTTTCCAAAAATTAAATACCCAAAATTGATGTTGCTATTGTTAACATTTATACTTGCTTACATGCTGCTCACAGGAAAAGAGTATTTAGTGTTTAGAGAATTTTTAATATCTTTGGGGTATGTTGGCACATTTCTTTCAGGAGCAATGTTTGCTTATGGATTTACTGCTGCCTTTGGAACCAGTACTTTGTTGATCATAGCCAAAGAGCAAAACATTATTGTTGCGGGATTAGTTGCAGGAATAGGAGCTGCAATTGGAGATTTTTTGATATTCAAATTTTTGAGGAACTCTATGACAGATGAAATAAAATTGTTGTCAAAGGAAAAGATATTGCCAAAACTTAACGGAAAATTCTCTTCAAAAATCAAAAAATATTTATTCCCAATATTTGGCGGACTGATAATTGCATCACCATTGCCAGATGAAATAGGCATTTTCTTGCTTGCAGCTTCATCAAATATATCTCCAAAAACATTCATTATAATTTCCTACAGCCTCAATACAATAGGAATTTTTTTGATTCTCTTGCTTGGAAAACTTTTCTAATATTTAATTCAATCCAATTTTTTCAGCAATAATAATTTTTTTTGGAACCAATTCATAAAAAATGTGAAGCTTTTTGCTTCCATTTAAACGAGATTCAATTTTCTTCTTTTTCTCAAAAAAATTTTGCTCAAGAATTTTTCCGCGCAAAACAATTTTCCCTGCATTAAATTTTTTTAATTCATTAATCAAATTCTTTTCTTCAGTTACTGATAATAATTTTAAATCACTCGACCAAAAATACCACTTAATCTCTAAACCACTTCAAACAATAGCAAACAAATTTAACTAGGAATAAAGTTAAATAAATTTTTTAATTCTAACTACCAATCAATTTGAATTAATTGATGAGTGTTATTTTCATGCAAAGGTTTTTCTATTACAAATAATTTGTCGTTCTCGCGAACGCGTTCATTTACTTTTAAAGCAATTAAAGCTCCTTTTTTTGCTGACTGAATTGCTTCATTGCTTACTTGAATTGATTCAACTTTTTGCCTAAAAAACCCAGTAGTATCTCCAGTAATCATTACATCTTGATTTAATTCTAAGTTCCCTGCTTCTAATAAAATTTCTGCAACAGAAATTTTTCTGTAAAACTTTTTCACTACTCCAATATAACGTTTTTGCTCTGTTGCTTTCGAACCATAAGTTGCACTCCAAGAATCTAAAGGTTGCCCTAAAAAATGCCCTGAAGAAAAACCTCTATTATAAACTCTTTCCAAACGAGAATGCAATTCTTTTTTTAATTCAAAAGAATAACGATTTTCTTGAATTGCATTTAATGCTTCACGATAAGCATTCACTGTTTCAAACACATAGTCTGCGGAGCGAGCGCGGCCTTCAATTTTAAATACATCAATTCCTGCTTCAACTAATTTGTCAACAAAATCAATTGTTGAAAGATCTTCAGGAGACATAATGAAATGATTTTCAATCTTCAATTTATTTCCTTCATCATCTGTAACAGTATAAGCTCTTCTACAGTTTTGCACGCACTCTCCTCTATTCGCAGATTTACCTGAAGTAAAATGACTCATAAAACATCTTCCAGAAACTGCAACACATAATGCTCCGTGAACAAAGCATTCAATTTCAATTAATCTTCCATTAGGGCCTTTCACGTTTTCTGCAATAATTTTTTCTTTAATGTTTTTAATTTGCCCCAAGTTTAGCTCTCTTGCAAGAACAACTCTGTCAGTGAATTGAGAAAAAAACTTTAATGCTTCAAAATTTGCAATGTTTTGCTGAGTAGAAATATGCACTTCCAAGCCTAGCTCGCGAGCCTTGCGAATAACAGCTAAATCTGAAACAATTACTGCATCAACCTTTGCTTTTGCAGCTTTTTCTAAGATTTCATTCATTAAAGGAAGATCTGAATCAAAGATAACTGAATTCAATGCCAAATATGCTTTCACTTTGCTTGAATGACATTGTTTTACAACTTTAGGCATTTCTTCAAGTGAAAAGTTTTTTGCTCCTCCTGCACGCATGTTTAGAAAACCTATTCCAAAGTAAACTGCGTCCGCTTTAGCTTTAATTGCTGCACTTAAAGATTCAAACGATCCAGCTGGAGCCAATAATTCAATCATAAAAATATTTTTTCAGAGAAGGGAATAAAAAAGTATTCAAGGCAAGAATTCTTAATGCCTGTAATAAAGTTTGTTTCAGAGAAGAAAAAATTTGAAGTAGAAAAAGGAAAAAGCTTGAGAGAAGTATGCGAAGAAAAAAATTTAAGCTTGCCTTTTGGATGCAAGGATGGAAGATGCGGAACTTGCAGAGTAAAGATTTTAAAAGGCAAGAAAGATTTGAATGCTTTAACTCAAATTGAAAAAAATACTTTGCAAAGAATTGGAGAAATAAAAAAGTACAGGCTTGCATGTCAAGTAAAAGTTTTAGGCAATATAGAAATAGAATATTGACAAACAACGAATTTTAATTAAATGCAAAATAAAAGGGAATTAATTACGTTGGTGGAAATTTTTATGTTTTAACGTTTTTGAAGAACTAATGCACAAGGTAAAATATATTAATATTAAAGTAATAAGTATTACATTAAATTTTTGATTAAGTGAAATAAAGTGTTAAAAAAAATAAGTTTTTTATTTTTTATACTAATTTTAAGTTCTTTTGCTAGTGCATTAACCCCTCCAACTATAAGCATTTCAACAGATGTAACTGAAGTGCAAGCAGGAGGAAAAATAACTGTAAGCGTTACAGGAAAAGACGATAAAGGAATTGGCTTGCTTTGGTGGCAGGGAAATGCAACAGGAATTACAGAGCTTGACACAAAAAAAGAATCTCCTTGCAGTATAAATCCTTGTACACTTAAATGGCCTATAACAATTCCTTCAACAGCTAAAGCTGGAACATATGTATTGAAAGGATATGGATACGATAATGAAAAAATTCAAGGAATTGAAGCCTCAACAAAAATCACTATTACAGCTGCAAGCACTAGCACTACTTCTACTACAACAACTGATGGCCCTCCAACTGTAACAATTTCAGTAGACAAAACAAGTGTATTAGTTGGAGAAATTTTTACAATAAATGTAACAGGAAAAGACGATGTTGGACTGAATATGATTTGGTGGTATGGAGATGCAACACCAGATGCAAACCTTAACAGAGCAACAACTACTTCTTGTAATAGTGCAACAACTTGCAGTTCTAAAACAACTATTTCAACTCAAATTCCTGGAACATTCAAATTCGGAGCAAACTCTAGAGACACATTATATGGAACAACTACAGGAATAGGAAAACCACATCAAGCATCTGAAAATACAGGATTAGGAGGAGGATTGCAATTTGTTACTGTAACAGTAAACAAACCAACTTCAAGTTCCATTGTTGGAGCAAATTGTTTAAACGGAGTAAAAGATTACGATGAAACAGGAATAGACTGCGGAGGAGCATACTGTAAAGCCTGTACTACAACAATTGATTCAAATAAAACTACTACAACAGATTCAAATAGAACTACTACAACAACAATTGATTCAAATAAAACAACTTCAACTTCTCCTGGAGCAAATTGTTTAAACGGAGTAAAAGATTACGATGAAACAGGAGTGGATTGTGGAGGAGCATACTGTAAAGCCTGTACTACAACAATTGATTCAAATAAAACTACTA
>CAYJVY010000005.1:100086-102258 GCA_964373795.1 uncultured archaeon
CAACAGATTCAAATGTTTCAACTGATTCAAATGTTACTACAGGAAAAGATTTGCCTCCAAAAGTTGCAATTTATATTAATAAAAAAGAAGTAATAGTTGGAGAAGAATTTGAGGTAACAGTTAAAGCTTCAGATGATAAAGGAATTTCAAAAATTTATTGGAGGGCTTCAAAGATTTTGGACAGGCAACTAAATTTAGGTGAAACATTTGGTTGTGAAGGAAAAACTGAGTGTTCTTTTTCAAGCAAGGTTTTCACAAATTATTCAGGAGAACCATTATTTGAAGCAACTGCAATTGATTTAATCCAGCAAAAAGGAGTTGAACAAGCAACAATTGTTGTAAAAAAAACTGGAACAGAACAACCAGTTACAAGAGTTCCTCCAAAAACAGTTGAACCTGTAACTCCAATTACTACTTGTAGTGAAGGAGAAACAGGAGTTTGTAAAAACAGTGAATGGAATCCGGTTAAAGACTTGACTGAATATTGTTCTTCAATAATTAAACCAGTTGAAAGAATTGTAAAACAAGATGTTTGTGAAGAAGGAGAAGTAAAGTGTAATCCAAGAGGAAGAAATGCATTTGAATGCTTGAAAGGAAAATGGGAAAAAACCGAGGACTATGTAAAAGCATGTGAAGGATTTAGAGAAGAAAAGTGTTTGCCTGGAAAAGTTGTTTGCAGTAAAGACAAGTTTTTCATTTTATGTGGAGAAGATGGAAGATGGAGTACTCCAATTAAAAATGGATTTGAAAGTTATTGTGAAACAGAAAAAGTTTTAGAGAGAACAGGAAAAACAGTTGCTCCTAGAAGAATTGCCACTCCTCAAACACCTGCTCAAGCATTTGTAATTGAGGTAGTGAGAGGAATTCTAGGAATATTTGGATTAGGAGAAGGAATTGGAGTAGAAGAACAACCTCTTCCAACAGATGAAAACATATTAGTTGATGAAAATGTTTTAGTTGAAACTCCTTTAAGGCAGGAAAGCGGGAATTTAAGAATTTACTTAAATAATGCATTCCAAGAAGGAGTTTTAGTGTTACATGAATTAAAAGCTCAAGTACCTGTGAATAGGGCAGCAGATGGAAGTTTAAGTCCTTCAGGAGAAGTAGAGGTTACTGCAAGAATTGAATTCAATCCAGTTGCAGAAAATGATTTCCCTGAATGGTGGGTAAATGTTTCTCAAGGAAATAATGATAAAAGAAATTTAAGAGTAGCAATTTACAATGAAGCAGGAGAAAGAGAGGTTAGTTGGATTTTAGCAAACGCAGTTCCAGTTGATGTTAATGCTGCAGAAGGAAATGAATTAAGAGAAATAATTAGTTTAAGAGCTGAAAGCATTTCAAGAGAGGAAGGAGAAGGAACTAGGTGAAAAAATGAATAAAAAAATTTTAATTGGATTAACTGTTTTAATTTTCTTAATGCTTTTATTAGAAGGATTTGCAGTTATTACTCCAAATGTTTGGAATATATTAACTTCTGAAGGAACTACAGGAATAGAAATTGGAGTAAAATTTTTAGGAGGAGCTTCCAGACGAGGAATTCCAGGGCCACAAGAAATTTCAGGAATAGGATATGAAGTAGAAGTTGCAAGAGATTCTTCAACAGGAGCATTAACTCCAGGGCAAAAAACTTTTCAAACTTATAAAGTAAAAAAGCTTACACGTCCTTTTGTTGATTTAGCAACTGTTTCAGGCAATAGAAATTCTGCTTTAGAAAATGATGGCCATATATGGAATTGGGCTAGACAAGTTTACGATGGAAATGTAAGTATTTCTTCTATTAGAAAATCAATGGATATAATTCATTACAAAGAAGGAGGGGGTGGAACTCCTTCTAGCAGTGTTAGATATAACTTAACTCGTGCTTGGAGTAATTCCTGGCAATTAGATCCAATTCGTCAAGGACAAACCCAGCCAATGACTGAAACTTATACATTTGTTTATGAAGGGATTGAGGTGGAATAAAATGAATAGAAAAATTTTAATAGGAATAACTGTATTGATTTTGATTGGATTTTTGTTACAGGTTTTTGGAGTTTATAGTTCAGGAATATGGAATTTAGTTGTAGCTGAAGGACAAAGCGCTTTTCAAATAGAAATTCAATGAGGAGGAAGCAATAACTCAATTCCAGGGCCTTTAAGTTTTTCAGGACTAGGATTTGAACAACAAGTAAA
>CAYJVY010000006.1:0-100324 GCA_964373795.1 uncultured archaeon
CAAGCTTTAAATAAAACAATTAACTAAAACTTAATAGTATGCCTTCAAGAAAAGTTGTTGCTAAAACAAAAAGTCCTAGAACCCTTAAAGAATTGCGAAAAGTAACTAGAGACTTAGTTGGTTTTGCTAATTTTGGTCCAAGAATTGAACAAAAAATAAGGTCAAGAATTGGAGACTTAGTTAGACAAGGACTAATTTATAAACCGCAGCCTGAAAAATTAAATGAGTTTTTGTTAACTGCTAGAAGAGAGTTTGCAAGATATTTTGATTTTAGTAATAGTGATCACAGAATTGTTTTTGAAAGAATAATGATTCATTTAAGAGAACTAATTCTTAAATCAAAACAGTCCACTCCAAAGCAACGACCAAAAAAAGCAATGTTTAAACCCGAAAGAAAAGAATTGCCTCACAAGTTTTACAGCAGAAAAGTTCTTAGCGCAGTAGTTTCTCTTGTTTTACAATTATATGCAGAAATGAACAAGAAAAAACCTGGATATCAATCAAGAGTTCTTGCTTTAAGAGAAAGAATTTTACGAAAAATTTTTACTGCAAAAGAAGCTCAATTTGTTAAAAGAGTTGAACAAATGTATTTACATGAAAGAAGTTTGGAAGGAAGGAGATTACATTATGCAACAGAAAGAGATCTAGCTAGTAGCGTAATAAATTTGCATGATTTAATTTCAGAATCACAACATGCACACATATCTTTAGATGAAGCTAGAACTGTATTAAAAGAAGAAGCAAAAGACATTAAAGAAAAAGCTGAATACTTGTTAAGAAATTTAAATAAAAGAGTAATAGGTGAAAAAGTATTGACAGGAGCGAAAGGAGAAAAAATAGTTAAAAAAAATTATTTTAGAAAGCTTCTTGAGCACGCAATGAATGGATCTGTTTTAATGCAAGAAGCTTTAGACACTATGTTTAAACCAGACAGCGAATAAAAAAATTTTAGAGCAGTAGGTAGTAGGCTGCCTTTTGTTTTGAACCAGCATTCACCTAAGCGCCATTAAAGACTTGCACTCCGCTCGTTTTTCAGAGCGATTTTTCTTGAGTCGTTTCATCGAATTTCAAAACACTCAGTTTTCACTTCATTGTAGTCGCGCGGCAAGCGCGATCTGCTCGCGTTCAAGGCGCGTGACCTTGTTTTGAACCGTGTCGTTTCTGTTCCCAAGAAAACTCTTTCGAGTTTTTCATTAACTTTTTTTGCCAACTTTTTTGGTAAAAAAAGTTGAGTGGGCAGACCTTCCTCACAGCCTTTTAATAAAAGGCTGGCAAAAAAATGAAATTTTGCTTTCGCTTAACTCCACTTAACCAGACTTTGCCAAAAAGCTGCGTAGCTAGTCTCCTACTACTCTATACATTAATTACTGTTTTTAGATTTTAAAAAGGTTTTTATTAACTAAAAGCATATTGTAGTAAAAAAGATTTATTAAAACCCGGTCATGTTCGGTTAAAACTTAATTAAGTTCTTTTGAAGGAAAATTATTATGGGAAAAGAAAATTTGCAAAAGAAAAGAATTAAAACATTGAAACCTTTAATAAAATGGATAAAAATTTTCAAAACCTTGGGGAAAAAACTGATAAATTTAATCTTGACCTGAATAATAATTTTGATAAAATGGACAAAAAATATCACACAATATCAGAGTCACTGCAAATAATTGCAAACTATTTCAAAAAACTTGATTCAAATTTCGAAAGAAAAATGTAAACTGATGTCTAGTATTTTTCTAAAAAATTAAAAAAAGATTTATTTTGCATTGGAAATGAGACCCGAGTTATGAGCTCTCTTGAGCTTTTAGTGCTAGTCGGCTTAAACGGTCGCCGAAGCTCCCGCCTTACACCTCTAGTCTATTAATCCAGTCTTTTACTGGTGCTCTTGTCCCTAAGTCTTGACTCCGTAGAATCAAGAGTTTTAGGATTGATTGCTTATTTTTAGGGATTGCTTCGAGCTTAGATGCATTCAGCTCTTATCAATCACAGCGTAGCTACTCAGCAATGCCTTGTCAGACAACTGATTAACCAGTGGCTGCGGTTCCACGTTCCTCTCGTACTAAGGGAACCTTACCCTCAAGCAATCTGCAACTCCAACAGATAGTATCCAAACTGGCTCGCACCGTTCTCAACCCAACTAACGAATGGCTTTAATGAGTTAACACCTCCACCCTTGGCCGCTTATGCACGGCCAGGATGCCATGAGCCGACGGCGAGGTCGCAAACCGTGGGGTCGATATGAACTCTCACCCACGACCACTCAGTTACCCCCAGGGTAAGTTCACTGTTAGACCAGAATCCCATCACAGGATTGCTGACGTTCGCTAAACCCAGGTTTCCCTTCTGCATTACTTGCTGTGCGTAATACAGTCAAGCCTGCTTTTGCTTTTACACTTAAAACAGGATTTCTGACCCTGTTAAGCAGACCTTTGGGCGCCCCTGATATCTTTTCAGGGGCGTACCGCCCCAGTCTAACCACCAAGTCTAATGGTGTTCCTTTTCAGGTAAGCAATAAAGTTTTCTAAGGATGGTGTTACATTTTCGACTCAACAATTCCTGACGAAATTGCATCGATGTCTCCCATCTACGCTATACATAGAAAACTTTACCACAGCATCAGATTGTGGTAAACCTCCGTGGGGTCTTCTCTTCCCATTGGAGTTCCGCGGCATATTCACCGCGAAGTGAGTTCGTCAGGCCCCAATTCAGGACAGCCGGAATCTCGTTGCTTCCTTGGTGCAAGTCCGCAATAAACGGACAAGGTATTACGCTACCGTGAGAGCCTCAGAGTTAGGCCCGCTCTTTACCAGCGCTTATTTCCCTTGAAAAGGAGTTTCACGTACTGGCAGTGAGCAGAAGTCAGTGACTATACAAACCATTGCTGGCTAGCAGTCACCTGTGTTTTTATTAAACAGTCGGACTCCCCTTGTTATTGAAACCTAAAATTTATTCAATTTTAGGCACCCCTTATACCGAAGATACGGGGCTATTTGTGCCGAATTCCCTAAATTGTGTTATGCCTGTAACGCCTTAGCCTTCTCAGCTAGGGGCACTTTTCTTGGTTCTCGGTACGGGCATGTGAAATTCGATTATTTTTCTTTTCAAGGACTCCAGGCCTTAGCCAAAGGTTTCCCCTATTCCTAGATTTAATCTTTTTCTCAACATTACGTTTCTCCAAAGATTTATTCTAGTTAAATTGGCAGACAAGCCAACTCAGCTTAGCCCAAAGTGTCAAAAAATAATCTATCGTTGCCGAAAATGTATTCACATGGTACAGGAATATGAACCTGTTTCCCTTTCCCTTTAACCGTATTAAGGTAAAGGTTAGGACCGACTAACCCTTAGCTAAACATTAGCGCTAAGGAACCCTGGCCCTTTCGGCGGAAAGGATTCTCACCTTTCTATTTTACTACTAGCACGAAGATCCATATTTCTGGCAGATCCACACGAAATTTCTTCCGTGCTTCTACTCCACCAAAATACCTCCCTACTTAATTTCCAAATTCAATTGGAATCCTTTGGTATCGGCAGCTAGTTTAGCCCAGGGAATCTTCAAGGCCTTTATTCTAGGTGGGTGAGCTGTTACGCTTTCTTTAAAGGATGGCTGCTTCTAAGCCAACCTCCCCACTGTCTTAGAATAGAGACGCTTTTCCGTGTAACACTTAACTAGCATTTTTGGGCCTTAACCAAAGTCTGGGTTCATTCCCTCTAGGAGTCAAAGCTTACCCCACGACCCCCTACTCCAGCCTTCTCAGACAATACTAGTTTCGGAGTTTGAAAAGAAAGCTGGAAGTTTCCAACCAGTACCTTCTAATCAGTATCTCTACTCTAGTATTCGTCTCCAGCCAGGCTAACCTAAGAGTTAATTCGGGAGGAGCCCGCTATCACCAAGTTCGAATGGCATATTACCCCTAGGCCCAGGTCATTCAAACAGTAGGACTAATACTGGTTCAGGCCTCCATCTCCCGGAAGGAAGATTTCGCCTTGCCCAGGTCTAGATCACTTGGTTTCGGGTCTAATCCTTGTGACTAAAAGCACTTTCATACTTCAACCCTTTCTCTTGCGAGATGTGGTTAATTGGTTTCCCTATGACTTCTCGTTTAACACGATTAGTCTTGCCACAAAAATTAACTCCTTCGCTCGTGCTTCAGGACGAACGACATGACTTCGATCCACTCAACTCGATTAAATTTTTTCAAATTCTTTCTTCGAAGAGCTTCAATTCTTTCAAGCCATGTCAGCCTATTGCCAACTAGTTTCAAGCGCTTTTCAATCCCTGTTAAGGGTGCTTTTCAACTTTCCTTCACAGTACTCGTGAACTATCGGACTCAAGAAATATTTAGAATTAGGAGATGATGACTCCCAATCTTCTTACGCGAAATTCGACGCGCAATACTCTTGGACTTCAAGAATTATCCTTAAATTATTTGAATACGAGGCTATCACTCTCTATGGCGCTCCGTTCCAGGAGACTTCTACTCCAATTAAAGGATATACTCAAGCCAACACCACATCTCCCTAGCATTACTGTTAGGGATTCAGTTTGTTCTCTGCTGTGTTCGATCGACTCTACTAACAGCATCGCTATTGCTTTCTTTTCCTGCAGGTACTAAGATGCTTCAATTCCCCGCGTTTCTTTTCATACATTACTGCATGAATGATTCAGGTATCCTTGGTTCAATGCCTGCATGCGGCTCGCCAAGGCTTTTCGCAGCTTGCCACGCCCTTCATCAGTTCTTGAGCCTAGTTATCCACTAGCTGGCTTTCAGAACTCATAACTCGACAGATCTATCCAATGCATTCGCCGCCACATCAGGCGTGTCTGAGTACAGTGCTAAAGCACTGGACATCACGCCAACAATGTATTATAGCGATTTTGAAGCAAGAAAAAACTCCTGCCCCTCACATGCTCTAAAAGCATGATTTCTTACAAACTTTTGTAAGCATAAAACCTTTTTCAAAAAAGGTATGTAAAACTTTTTTTTGTAATTTTCTTTTCCCATGTTTTCTTTTGTAATCTTTTTTCTTTTCTCATGTTTTCTTTTGCAAGCTTTTTTCTTTTGCAAGCTTTTCTTTCTAAGAAAAGCTTAATGGACTCAGCGGGATTTGAACCCGCAACCTCCTCGGTGCAAACGAGGCGCTCTACCAGGTTGAGCTATAAGCCCTTTCCTTGCATTTAGAGCTCCTTCGCATTGCTTTTGCGAGGAAAACCCTAATGTTGCACTCATTGGGTTAGCTAAATTATTTTTGTGTCTTTTCCTTCAAGATGCTGTCTCCCCGGCAAGGGCAATGCCTGCATGGGCACTCAGCCGCGGTCACGCGCGGCAAGCGCGATGCCCACGTGGGCACTCAGCCTCGCCGACTGCGACGTCTCGTGCGTCGAGCGCGAGGGCCGACATCGGCCTTCAGCTTCTCCGGCTGATCGCTTCAGCCTCGCCGGCTGCTCTGCATCAGCCTCGCCGGCTGAACGGCGTTTGAGTTAATTAAAGCTTACAAGAAAGTCTTTGACTCTTTTTAGTGGCAAGCAATTTTTTGCTTGCTTATTGAAAGGAGGTGATCCGTCCGCAGGTTCCCCTACGGACACCTTGTTACAACTTAGCCCATCTCACAAAACACAGAATTGACTTAACCGATTGATTAAGGCTCATCAGTGCTTCGCTCGATTGGCTTGATGGGCGGTGTGTGCAAGGCGCAGGGACTTATTCACCGTGCGATAGTGACACACGATTACTGGGGATTCCAATCATTCACGAGGGTGAGTTGCAACCCTCGATCCGAACCGAGATTAAGTTTAGGGGATTAGCTTGTCCTTTCGGAGTAGCATCCCATTGTCTTAACCATTGTAGGCCGCGTGTTGCCCAGGAGATTCGGGCCATACAGATCTATCGTAGCCCACTCCTTCCTCCAAGTTACCTCGGCTGTTCTCTTAGAGTGCTTTCAAGTCGTGACTTGAAATAGCAACTAAGAGTGTGGGTCTCGCCCGTTGCCTGAGTTAACAGGACGCTTCATAGTACGAGCTGACGATGACCATACAACACCTCTCAGCGTGTCAGGAAAGCCCTTCAGACTGTCCATCATTCTACTGTCGCCCCTGGTGAGTTTTCTGGCGTTGTGTCCAATTAAACCGCAGCATCCACCCCTTGTAGTGCGCCCCCGCCAATTCCATTAAGTTTCACCCTTGCGAGCGTACTTCCCAGGCAGTGGACTTAACGCCTTCGCTTCGGCACTCTGGCTCCTCTTGGGAGACAGAACACCTAGTCCACATCGTTTACGGCTGGGACTAACCGGGTATCTAATCCGGGTCGCTCCCCCAGCTTTCGTTCCTCACCGTCAGAGCCGTTCTGGTTAAACGCCTTCGCTACTGGTGGTCCTTCTGGGATCACAAGATTTCACTCCTACTCCAGAAATTCCTTTAACCTCTCCCGGTCTCGAGTCTAGTAGTATCTTTTGCAGTTCAATAAGTTGAGCTCACTGATTTCACAAAAGACTTTCTAGGCCGGCTACGAACTTTTTAGGCCCAATATAAGAGAGTACCACTTATGGAGTACGTATTACCGCGGCGGCTGGCACGCATCTTGCCCTCCATTTATTCATCAAGCTATCTGGGTTTGATAAAAGCTAGTAAACTAGCACTCGAGATTGCCCTATCGCACTTTCGTGCATTGTAAAGGTTTCGCGCCTGCTGCACCCCGTAGGGCTAGGAACCTTATCTCAGTTTCCTTCTCCGGGCTCCCTCTTTCAAGGCCCGTACGGATATTCGGCTTGGTGGGCATTTACCCCGCCAACAACCTAATCCGCCGCAGCCCCATCTTTAGGCGAAACAACAAACATGACTATTGTTCTTTTCAGTAATAAAACCTTCCAGTATTTATTACCTATAAAGTATTATGCCCACTTTCGCGGGTTTTACTTTTCCTAAAGGTAGGTTAGCTACGTGTTACTGAGCCGTTTGCCAAAGACAATCATGGTTTTGTCTTTTAGACTTGCATGGCTAAATCCAATCTCGATAGCAGTACTCGCCAGCAGGATCAGCTGGAATTATTTTTACTCCTATCACTCAACAAATAGTTTCACTTAATATTGGAATTGTGTTAGCACACTTCAAAAAAAGAGTCAAAGATTTTTCTTATAATTAACCTTTAACTCAAACCAGCATCACGTCAAAAAAAACTTTGACGCTCATGAATAAGACACAAATATGAATGGCTCGAGTATTGGGATAAAAAATTTGGAGCTGATGCATCAGAAAAAATCTGATCCAAGTAAATTCATTCTCGCCACTAACTGGCTTATCTGAATTGAACAATTTTAACCGCGTGTAAACGGTTTAAATTTATTATATTATATGTGCAATTTATATTTATAAATGTTTTCTTCAACTTGTTTTGTTATTTGTTGAGATTTACATGAATTTATTGAAATTTTTTCAAGGAGTTTTAACTCTTATAAGGCCTTTTGAATGGAGTAAGCCTTTTGGAAACATGTTGATTGCAGCTTTAGTTGCAATGTATTTAAGTAATTCTTTAGATTTTTCTTTTAACACTATTTTAAATTTTTTAATTGCATTCATTTCAGTTGGGCCTTTGCTTTGGGGTGGTTTGTATGCTTTAAATGATTGGACTGATATTGAAAAAGACAAGCATCATCCAGTGAAAAAAGAAAGGCCTTTGCCTTCAGGAATTGTTTCTCCAAATCAAGGACTGTTTATTGCTGTTTCATTCATTATTCTTTCATTGCTTGTTGGTTGGACAATTAATTTTCTTTTCTTTGTTTGCTTGATTGGAATGCTATTAAATCAATTGCTTTACACTATTCCTCCAATTAAGTTAAAAGAAAAACCTGTATTGGATTTAATTTCTGGCTCCCTAATTAATCCAATTTTTAGGTTTTATGCTGGATGGGTTTTATTTAATCCAAACTTTAATGCTCCGATTTTGTTTTTGTTATTCATTTTAGGAATTCAGTTTGGAGGTTACACTTTATACAGGTTAAGTGGAAAGCAAGTTGAAAAAAAATTAAATTACAAGTCAAGTGTAATCTTGTTTGGCGAAAAAAATTTGAAATTAATTTCTTATGCCTCAATTTTTATTGGCTGTGCAAGTTTTATTTTCATTACTCTTTCCTCAACTTTTTTTCTTTCACTTGTTTTTTTAGGATCTCTTCCCATAATTTTTTTATTTTATGGAATAATTGTTTTAATTCCATTACTTGTTTTAATGTATCCTTCTCTAGTTGCTCCAGACAAAATTGACATTAAAAAAATGTATGGAATTGTTTACTCTGCATACATTCTTTTCTTGCTAGGCTTTATTTTAATTTTCTATTTAATTAAATTAAAAATTTTAGTCGTCTGATTTATTTTATACATATCTCGTGTCAAAATATGTCTAATTGTATTTTAAAAAATAAATTAGGTTAATATTATAAAATGTGAAAAAAAGAAATTAACCTTTACTCAGATCTTTTTTTTAAGTATCTTTTTTTTCTTTTCTTTTTACGCATTTTCTTTTTTTTCCATTTCCATCTTTGTCTTGCATGCGTTTTTTTAAATCTGCTTGAATCTTTTGAAGTTGTAGCCATTAATTCACCTAACAAAAATATTGCACATTTACTTTAAAAAACTAGCTATTAATTTTTTTATTTTCAAGTGTTCAAAAAAATTTTGCTTACAATTTTTTTAGAAAAAAATATTTTTTTTATTTTTTTGAGAGAACATTTATATATTACGTTGCACTATTTAGTTATACAATTAAATTTTGGAGGAATTGTAATGGCTGCAAAGAAAAAACATGCAAAGAGAAAACCTGCTCACAAAGGCAAAGCTAAACGAAGAAGATAGTTTAGCGCTAAAATAAAGGGGAATTAATTTCCTATCTTTTTATTTTCTTCATCTTTTTTTTATTTTTTTAATTTTATTCCTTTTTAACATGGTTTTTTCTATTATTCTTTTTAGAATATTTTTATCAACAAATATTATTATTTATTCTTTCCCAATTTTAATTTATACAATTGTAATTAATTTTGGCGTGTTTGTTAATGCTTTTTAGAGAAAAAATTGGTAAAGGAAAATTTGTTTATACTTGTGAAATTACTTTACCTTCTGGATCTAATTTAAGTTCGACTTTTAAAAAAGCCGAGCTTTTAAGGAATGAAATTGATGCAATTAATGTAATTGATTGTGCAAGAGCTGTACTGAAAATTTCTTCAATTGCTGTTTGCAGGCTTTTAGCCGAAAAAGAAATTGAAACTGTTTGCCAAATTGCTTGCAGAGATAAAAATATTATTGGCCTACAATCAGATTTGCTTGGAGCACATGCTTTGGGGATTAAAAATATTTTGGCTTTAACTGGGGATTCAACTGCTTTTGGTGATTATCCTGAAGCGAAAAAAGTATTTGAAATTGAGTCAACTAAATTAATTTCTTTAATTCAAGGATTTAATGCTGGAAATGATTTGAACGGAAATAAATTAAATGAAAAAACCAATTTTTTTATTGGTGCAACCTTTAATCCAGCTATTCCAAGTTTTGAGCGAACGAAGAAAAAAATTGAATTAGGAGCGAAATTTTTTCAAACACAGTTAGTTTTTGAACCAGAAAAATTTATTGAAGAGGCAAAAAAATTAAAACAATTTAATGTAGCGATTTTTCCTTCAATAATGCCCTTGTTTTCTTTAAAGGTTGCAAAGTTTTTGAATTCAAGTCTTCCAGGAGTAAAAGTTCCTGAAAAAATTATTAAAGAACTTGAAGCCTCAAATAATCCTAAAAAAACGGGTATTGAAATAGCTAAAAGAATTATTGATGAAGTCAAACCTTTTTCTCAAGGAATTCATTTCATTCCATTATGGCATGAAGAACTAGTTTTAGAATTACTTTAAAGTTATTTTTTTGTTTTATTCAAATTCGTTTCTAGCTAATTCCGCACCTTTAACCATATTACTTAATTTATTGAATGACATTTCCCAGGTTCTAGTACGCAAACCACAGTCTGGATTTACATAAATTTTTTTTGGATCGCCTAAAAGTTTTGCTGAAAAAAGAATTCTATCTTTAACCAGTTCTGGAGACTCAATTTCATTTGAGTGAACATTTAATACTCCTAAACCAATTTCTCTATTGTCATTGTATTCTTTGAATAGGTTCAGAATTTTTTCATAAGAATTTCTTGTTCCAGTGTCTTGATTTGCAAACTCCCAAGTAAATTGCTTGCATTTTTTCATTTCAAGAATTTTTGGAAACAATAATGAGTAATCTGAAAAACAAATATGGCAAGTGAATTTTGCATTAACTCCTTTAACTGATTCATTAAATGATTCAACAAAAATATCTATTTCATCTGGCTTGGTTGTAGCGGCTGGTTCATCTATTTGAATTATTTCAGCTCCTTTTTCAACTAAAGATTTTATGTGAGGTTGTAAAACATTTTTTGCCAACTCTAATACAAACTCTCTATTAGCGGATTTTCTTGCTTCTTTATAATTTTCTTTTTTTGTTTTCCATTTAGTTAAATAAAATTCATTATAGCTCCAATCCATTAAAGTATATGCTCCTGTAATTGGGACTTTTACAATCCTTTTTGAATGTTTCTTTGTAAACAAGAATTCTGGAACATGAAAAGCTGTTTTTAATTGAGGCTGAGAAGTAACCGCTGCCTTCAAATAATACTTATTATCCCATGATCTTACGTTCCCATAAAATTTAAATCCATTTAAATTTGATATAGGGTTTTGATACATTTCACTTCTCCATTGCTCGCCATTAAATACAAGATCTAGTCCTGCAGTTTCCTGTAACTTTATTGCGTAAAGTGCAGAAATTTCTCTAATTTTTTGCTCGCTTTCTTCATCTAAATTATATTTTAATAATTCAATCAATTCATTTCTAGTTTTTTCACCTAAATTTACTTTTTTAGTCCAATAATCTATTTCTTGAAAATCTTTTCCATCTAATTCTTTTTCTGAAAGCTTTTTAACATGCCAGTTTGGTTTAGCTAAACTACCTATTTCTTGCGTTAAAAATAGTTTTTCACTCATTTTTTAATCTCCATTATTCAATTGTTTTAATGCCTTTCCAATGTTTTCAACTTTTTTTTCGGCAATCGTTTGAGGGACAAATTCTAAATCTACATTTGATGAAATAAAATATTTTTTTGCATTCAATTTTTTAGATATATCTTTTGCTTTTTTTGCAATTTCTTGTGAAGACTCGATTAAAGAATTTCTTGAATCAACTATTTCTAACGTTAATTCTTTTTCTGAAAAATCAAATTCTTTTAATGAATTCAAATTTGTTTCAGTAAAATCAATTCCAAATCCATTAAAAGGAAATTCTAATATATTTAATGATTTGAGTTTCGAAAAGTCCCCAAAAAAAGTGTGCAAAGAAGTTTTTGCATTCAAGTTTTTTAAAAGAACTTCAAAAACTTGTTTTAAATCTAATCCCTTTTCACATACATTGCTTGAATTTTGTAAAGGTCTATAAACTATTTCTGGATCACTGAATTGAATGAATTCAAATCCTTGTAGTTCTAAATCTTTTGCAATGGAATTCAAAATTTTTGCAGAATCAAATAATGCTTCTTCAACACTGTATGAACCAATTTGACTTAAGTTAAATTCACTTAAAGAAACAAAATAATAAGGGGATGGAAGAGTTGCTTTCTTTTTTAAGCCTTTTAATTGTTCATTAAAAAAATAATTTAAAATAAACTTTGAGTTTGTTTCACTTAACTTTGATTTAATTATTGGTTTTTTGAAAAAAGTATTATTATCATAATATCTAGTTAAACTTCCTAATTCTACTTCATTTAAGTTTTCAGTTAAAGGCCTGAAATGATCTTGCCATTTCAGTAATCCATCTGAAATAAATTCAAATCCTGATTTTTTTTGGAGGGCAATTAAGTTCAATACATCTTCATTAAATTGTTTATTTAATTCTTGTTCTGAAATTCTTTGCCTATCAAAATCTCTTGTTACCTGAATTAACTTCTCACTTCTAGGATAAGTGCCTACCAAGAATCCATTAAAAATTAAAATCAACTCCTCAGAATACTCGTAATCAATCCCTTAATATACTTAAATATGTGAATCTAATCTATAATAATTTTTGAATAAAAAATTCGTATTGGAATATTAGTTTTAGTGTTTTTTTAATAATTGTACTATTTCACTTGGCAAAGCTGCAATTTTTACTCCTGCCTTTTTTAATGCATTAATTTTTGTTTCAGCTGTTCCACTTTCCCCTGAAATAATTGCTCCTGCGTGCCCCATTTTTTTTCCTGTTGGAGCAGTTTTTCCTGCAATATAAGCTATTACTTCTTTTGAAATATTTTTTTCAATGAATTCGGCTGCTTTTTCTTCTAAATTTCCGCCTATTTCTCCAATTAAAACAATTTTTTCAGTTTCATTATCTTTTTCAAACAATTTAAGTGCTTCAACAAATTGAGTTCCAATTATTGGATCGCCTCCTATACCTATTGCAGTGCTTTGCCCTATTTTGTTTACACTTAATTCATTTATTATTTCGTAAGTTAGTGTTCCACTTCTAGAAACTATTCCAATGTTTCCTTTTACAAAAATATGGTTTGGCATTATTCCAATTTTTGATTTTTCTGGAGAAATTATTCCAGGACAATTTGGACCAATAACAGTTAATTTTTTTTCTCCAGCTTTTTGCATTAATTCAATTGAATCATGAATTGGAATATGTTCAGTTATAATTACTATGTTTAAGTTATTCTCTAATGTTTCTAGTGCAGCGGCTTTTGCAAATTTTGCTGGAACAAATAAACAACTCCAAGTAGCCTTGTGTTGTTTTAATGCATCTGAAACAGAGTTATAAATTGGCACTCCTTCAACTTCTTGTCCTTCTTTTCCAGGAGTAACTCCTGCAACAATTTTTGTTCCATATTCTTTCATTTGCTTTAAATGAAAGGCTCCTTGATTTCCAGTTGCGCCTTGAATTATTACTTTAGTGTTTTCATCAATTAAAATGCTCATTTTTTTCCTCTCAAAATTTATTTTTTTATTGCATATTCCAATGACTTTTTTGCAAGTAGCCTCGTAGTGTCAATAAACGGCAAGGGACAATTATCTTTATTTATTATTATTGGCAGTTCAGTGCATGCAAGTATTACTGCATCGCAGCCTTTTAATTTAAGTTTTTCAATTATTTTTAAGGTTTTTTTAATGGAAATTTCAGTAATTTTTGAAGGAACAATTTCTTTGTAAATTATATCATTAATTATATTTTGATCTTTTAAGTCTGGAATAACCATTTGAATAAGGCATTTTTTTAATGGTTTGTCAAATAGTCCTCCACTCATGGTGTGTCCAACTCCAAGAATTCCTACTTTTTTATATTTTTTTTCTTTACATTCTTGCGCAGAAATCTCAACAATGCTTAAAATAGGTATTGAGCAATTTTTTTGAATATCATCGAAAGCGTAATGAATTGCATTTGACGGAATAACTGCAAACTCTGCTCCAATCAATTGCAGTTTTTTAATTGAATTAGAAATAATTTTTGCAACTGTTTTAAAATCCCTTTTTTTGAATGGTTCAAGAATTGTGTCAAATGAAGGGTTATGTAAAAAAATTTCGGGATGTTTGTTTTTTCCAAGTACCTTTACTGCTTCAGAGCAAATAGTTGCATAACATAACGATGCTCCTTCAGAACTAACGGCTGCAATTCCAATTTTTTTCACCATAACTTTTCATCTAACCTTGCTTTGTTAAAATTTATTTTCATTAATTCTTTTCTCTAATTTATCCAACATTTTTTTATACTCTTTTTCCAAATCAATATTGTAATTGCTTGATAAAAGAATTACATCAAACAATACGTCTGCAAGTGAGTCCTCTAATTCTGCTTTTTTTCTTTTATCCCTTTTATAGTTTTCTTTTACTAGAATTGCGTTTGCTAGTTCGCCTACTTCTTCAACTAAATCAATCATTGTTGCTTCGTTTCCCCAGTCCTTCCAATTTCCTTTAGCTTTTTCTCTAAACATTTTCTGCAATTTTTTTGTTCGCTCAATTAATTCCTTCATTTTTTCACCTTTCATTTGCCAATGAAACTACTTTTTTAATTGCTTCTTCCATTGAGTTTTCACAAAAAATTCCTGCATTTTGAAGAATTTTTTTTCCTTCAGCTTCGTTTGTTCCAATCATTCTTACAACTATTGGAACTTTTACTTCGTGGAAATTTTTGTATTTAACAATTCCTTGAGCAATTTCATTGCATCTTGTAATGCCTCCAAAAATGTTAATTAATAATGCTTTTGGTTTTTTCATTAAAACTATTTCAGCTGCTTTCTCCATTTGTTGTTGAGAAGCTCCTCCTCCTACATCTAAAAAATTTGCTGGTTTTCCTCCAAAATGATTCAATAAATCTAAAGTAGACATTACTAGTCCTGCTCCATTTCCTATTACTGCGATTTCACCATTTAATTCCACATACATTAATCCTAATTCGCTTGCTTTTTTTTCTAACTCTGTTAATTCTTGTTTTTTTTGTTGAACAAATTCCCCTTGTCTGTATAACGCATTGTCATCAATTACAATTTTTGAATCAATTGCAATTAATTCATTCTTTTCATTTAATGCAAGAGGATTAATTTCAACTAGTTCTGCATCTTTTTCCTTCATTAATTTCAACATTTTATTTGTTAACTCAATTAATTCTTCTTCAAGTTTTTTTTCCACATTGAATTCAATTTTTTCATTTTTTGAAATATTTTTTGCAATAATTTTTTCAGGACTTTTTTTAGCTAATTTCTCTATTTCTATTCCGCCTTGATTTGAAAAAATTAATAAAACTGATTTTTGACTTCTGTCAACTGTTAACCCTAAATAAAATTCTTTTTTGAATTCAGTTTTTTCTTCAATTAAAACTTCCCTGACTTTAAATCCGTTTAACTCTTTGCCAAGTAATTCTTTTACTACATTTTTCACTTCACTTGATTTTTTTGAAACAAATTTTATCAAGCCTGCTTTTCCTCTTCCTCCGCTTAAAATTTGTGCTTTCACTACTACTTGTTTTGAGTTCAATGAGTTAAGTTTTTCTTGGGAAACCTCTTCAATTGATGAAACTATAAATCCTTTTGAAACAGGGATTCCATATTTTTTGAATAATTCTTTTCCCTGAAATTCGGTTAAATTCATAGTAAATCTACTAATAGAAAAGTATTAATTTTCATTTGTTTTTTTTAACTCTAATAACTTGATTTTAAAATTCAGTGTTTTTCCAGCTAATTCATGGTTAAAATTTAATGCAACATTTTCATCGTAAATAGCTGAAATAACTGCTGGTTGATTGTTAGCAAAAACCCGCATTCCAGTTCTTAAAGTAAGTCCGCCTTTTTTTGCTGCTTCTTCTAATTCTTTTTTTGGAAATTCTTTTACTAATTTTTCATCGAATTTTCCATAAGCTTTTTCAGGAGGAATTTTAACTAGTCTAACTTCTCCAACTTTTAAGCCTATTACTCCTTCAGTGAATCCTTCAATTACTCCAACTCCAACTCTAAACTCTAAAGGCTTTCGTCCAGGCAAAGAATTAAATTCTTCATCAGCTGAAGCATCAAATACTTCTCCTGATTCAAGTGTTCCAATATAATGCACTTTAACTGAATCCCCTAATGAAGCTGTTTCAATTTTTTCATTCACTTTATTTTCCTCCAAATTTAAATCCATTTTCAAGTCCTTATTTGAATTAATTTTTTTATTTACATCATTGTCTGGTTGAACACAGCCAAACAACAAAAAAAACAATATTAAAAAAAATGAAATTAATTTCTTCAAACAATCAACTCAGTTTTTCATAATATAATAAATTTAAATGCTCTGGCCGGGATTTGAACCCGGGTTACCGCCTTGCTTCAATCTTTTTCATTTTTTTTTTCATTTTTTTTCATTTTTTTTCATTTTTTCCCATTTTTTCCCATTTTTTCGCAAACCTTTTTTTAAAAGGTTTTGAAAGGGCAGTGTGCTTGACCGGGCTACACTACCAGAGCACTTCGCCGAGCACGCGGCGGACGTGAACAGCAGTCGGTGTGGCTAAAACCGCCAGCGAGCGTGAACAATATCCTGTGAAAATCAGGTTTTGAAATCTAAAATATTTTAATTCACCATTCTTTTATAAATATTTGTTTAACTAATTTCATTATTATACTTACTTAAAGGTGAACTAATGCCTAGATTTAAAGAAGCAGATGATAGATTATTTAACAATGTATGGGTTTGCATGCAATGCAACGCAACTAATCGTTCAAGACCCGGAGATAAACCATACAGATGCAGAAAATGTAAATCAAAGGCTTTAAGACTTAAAAGAAAAGTTAAAAAAGTAACTAAATAAGTTTAATCTTGTTTGAGATGAAATGTCATTAAAGGAATTAATTTTAATCATCAGGCCATTAAATTGCTTAATGGCTGTAATTGCAACAATTATTGGATACCTTCTTTCATTGAATACTTTTTCATTTAATCCTTTGCTGGTGAATTTAATTGTTTCAGTTTTTTTTGTTTGCGCTTTTGGGCAAACAATTAATGATTTTTTTGATAGAAACGTAGACAAAAAATTGCATTCAGAAAAACCAATTCCTTCAGGCAAACTTTCCTCAAACACAGTTTTAATTTATTCACTTATCCTGGCATTAATTGGAATTGCAGCAGCTTTTTTAGTTAATTCAACTGCCTTTAATTTAGCAGTAATTTTTTCAATTCTATTATTTGTTTACTCTGCTTTTATGCCTTCATATAAATATTTTGGAAATTTTTTAGTTGCAGTTTCAACTGGTTTTACTTTTATAATGGGTGCAACGCTTACAGGAAATTATTTTATTCCAGCTTTTCTTGCTGCAACAGCAATAATGTCAAATCTTTCAAGAGAATTAATTAAAGATTTGGAAGACTTTAAAGGCGATCGAGGATTTAAAATTACTCTTCCGCAAATAATTTCTGAAAAAAAATGCATTGAACTAGTTTTATTTTATTACTTGGTTGCAATTTTTTTGTCTTATGCTCTTCCATTTGCTGCAATTCAATTCAAGTACTCTTTTTTACAGCATTTTGTATCAATTCCTTATCTTGTCGTAATTTCAATTGCGAATATTTTGCTTTTAATTTCATTCAAGCATTCCTTGAAAAAAAATTTTTTTTCAGCGCAAAAGTTTTCAAAATACGGAATGCTTACAGCTTTAATTGCGTTTATTGTAACCGCAATACTTAAATTCATCTAATTACACAATTTTAATGTAAAGTGAATTAAAATGAGGGAAATTCTTTTATTTAACTTGATTTCCTTGCTTCAAAAACAAGGCTTTAGAGTTACAAGTTTTTTGCATTCAAATACTTGCTTTGATTTGGCTGCAAAAAAATCTGATAACTGCTTGCTTATAAAGGTTTTTGAAAACATTGATGCTTTTCGCCCTGAAGCAGCTGAAGAATTAAAAAAGATTTCTGTCTTGTTTAAGGCAATTCCAATTATTTTAGGAGAAAAATCAAAAGCATTTTCTTTACAAAAAGGATTAATTTATGAAAGATATGGATTGAATGTTGTTTCAATTAAAACCTTTACTCAATTATTGAATGAAAGCATTCCTTGGATTAAATATTTTAAAGGAAAAAATATTGTTGAATTAGATAAGGATAAATTAAGAGATGAAAGAGAAAAAATGCATTTAACTTTAAATGAATTATCTGAAAAAATTGGGGTAGCAAAAGAATCTATTTACAGGTTTGAGCAAGGAAATTCTACTTCAATTGAAACTGGAAAAAAACTTGAAAAAGAACTAAAATGTAATTTAATTAAACAGTTTAATTTATTTGATGCTCAAACTGTGCCAATTAATTTTAATGAAGAAATTGAGTTAAGCGATTCAGCTTTTGAAAGACTGCAAGACATTGGATTAAAGTTAACTTTTTTTGAACACGCTCCATTTAATGCAGCAAACAGCATTGAAGAAGATTTATTGATTTCAAAATCCTCTAAACAAGGATTGAAGAAAAAAGTTTTAGAACTAGAAAAATCCAAGCAATTATTTAATTCTCATTCAATGATTTTAACTTCAAACCCTGTTGCAAAAAAAGTAATTGAATCAACTCCAATAATTGAAGAAGAAGAATTATATTCTTTAAGCAAGCCAAAAGATTTAATTAATTTAGTTAAAGAAAGAGAAAAACAACTTTTTAAAAAAAAGTTGACAAAAAATTAAAAAAAATTAGAGTGATTTTTATGCGTTCGCGAGCAAAACTATCTAGATCAAGAAAAGTAACAACTGCTGGAAAAAAATCAATTCCTCGTGGCAGAGGAGCTCCTAGAACAGTTCAAGAAGCAAACAATGTTTACACTAAGAGATTAGCTGAGCTATGGGTTACTGCTAAAAGTGCAAAAATGCCTAAAACTTATTGGGATGGAATTCTTAGAAGAGCTAAAAGAAAAATTAATCATGCAATAGATTTACGTCGTATGAAAGGAAAGGTTTCAGCTAGATTTGTAATTGACATAATTTTAGGAGAAATTCAGGCAATCAATGACTCTGTTAACGGTTTTAAAAGAAGGCGTGTGAGAAAATAATTTTTCCTTGCTGGAAAACTTTATTAACTACTTTTCTCTATTTGTTTCATGAAAATAGATTTTGAAGAACAAAGAAAGCAATTAGTTGAATTAATGAATTCAACTCAAGTAATTCAATCTGAAAACGTTAAAACAGCTTTTTTGAATGTTAAAAGAGAATTATTTATTCCAGAACAACTTCAAGCAGATGCTTATTATGATGGAGCTCTTCCACTTGGTTTTGGGCAAACAATTTCACAGCCTTCAACTATTGCAATAATGCTTGAAATGCTTAAAGTCGAAAAAGGCTTTAAGGTATTAGAAGTTGGATCTGGATGTGGATATGTAACTGCATTGCTTTCAGAACTCGTTGGATTGGAAGGAAAAGTTTTTGGAATGGAAATAGTTCCCGAATTAGTGGAAATTTCTAAAAAAAACTTGGAAAAACAAGGAGTGAAAAATGTTTCAATAATTCAAGGAGATGGCTCTAAAGGCTTGCAAGAAAAAGCTCCATTTGAACGCATTTTGATTTCAAGTGCTTCTCCTTTTATTCCAAAACCTTTACTTGAACAATTATCGGAAAAAGGAATTTGTGTTGCCCCAATAGGAGATGAAAGCTCTCAAGAAATGATTTCAATAATTAAATCAAAAAATGAATTAATTCAAGAAAAATATCCTTTCTCCGCATTTGTATTTGTTCCACTAAAAGGCGAGCACGGATTTAAGTGATTCTGAATTTCAACAAAAAATAAAAGCTTTTTCAAGTTGCAGAATTGTGAAATTAATGTTCATACAACTATTATTAAAATGCATAACAATTGCGTCAAAATGTTACGGAAAACAGTAACATTTATTAACTATTTGTTACTGAAATTAGTAACCTTTTGGTGATAGTTTTTGACAATGATTGATGTTTTAAATGGGTGGAATCCTTGGTGGTTTGGAAAAAAAGGGATATTGTTAGAGTTATCAGGCTTTGAAAGGCCAGAATATTATGAACTATTAAAAACTGTTAAAGTAAAGGAAATAACTGTTATTACTGGCATTAGACGCTCAGGAAAGAGTACAATAATGTATCAAATGATTAGGCGCCTGATAGAAAACGGAACCGATCCAAAGAGTATTTTATTGATAAATTTTGAAGATGAAGCACTAGTTGAATTGCCCATTGAGGAAATTTATGCAGAATACAGGCAAAAAATAAATCCTTACAAAAAGTCTTATATTTTTCTTGATGAGATTCAAAGAAAGGAAAAATGGGAGTTATGGCTTAGAAAAAAGTATGATTTGAGAACAGATGCAAAGTTTGTTGTTTCTGGGAGCTCTTCTAGGCTACTAAAAAAAGAGTACTCTACTCTTCTTACTGGCAGAATTATGTCATTTGAAGTAATGCCATTGAGTTTTAAGGAGTTTTTGGAATTCTCAAAAATAAATCTGGACAAAAAAATGGTTGAAAAAGGACTTGTTTTCCCAGAAGACAAACCAAAAATACAAAATGCTTTGGCCCAATACTTGAATGAAGGTGGGTTCCCTGAAGTATTTTTTAAAGAAAAAGAACAAAAAAGATTGCTTTTGAGTAATTATTTTGATGACATAATTTTCAAAGACATTGTTGACAGATACGGGATAAAAAGCCAAAAACCAAAAGAACTAGCAAAATACCTAGCAACAAATCTTGCTGGAAAAATATCCCTCAGAACCCTAAGAAAAGCAACTGGATTATCTTACGATCAAATAAAGAAATTCCTAAACCATTATATGGAAGCATTCATATTTTTTGAAGTAAACCACTTTTCTTACTCATTAAAAGAACAAAAAACCAGGCCAAGCAAAACATACTGTATAGATAATGGTTTAAGGAATGCAGTTGCTTTCAAATTCTCTGAAGACATTGGAAAACTTGCAGAAAACCTTGTGTTCTTGGAGCTAAAAAGAAGAAAAGCAGAACTATATAACTGGACAAACAAGTACGAAATAGATTTTGTAGTAAAAAATTCAGATAATTCCCTTGATGCAATAAACGTGTCTTTCACTGACGAAATAAATGAAAGAGAAACACTTGGCTTACAGGAATTTAAAGAACAAAACAAAAAAGCAAACAAGCTCCTGCTAATAACAAAAAACACAGAAAAAACAAAAGAAGGAATAATATACAAACCACTTTGGCAATGGTTAATAGAAAACAAGCAAACAAACTAATTCAACCAAGCAAAGAATAAAACGCTTTTTCAAACTGTTGCATGCTCATTGTATTAAGTAAATTGCCAATTATTGTTCATTATGTTGAGCAATAATGTTTGTAAAAGTGTTACAGTTTTTGTAACACCTAACTTCCAAGCCTAAGGAAAGAATAAAAGGTTATTTTCCAGAATTTGGCTGGGTTTTTGGCAGTTCATAATAGTGGTGATATTCATAGTTTTCCACAGTTGTACTACTCCAATCCAAATTTCTTTCCTGGTCTTTTTCAAATTCTTTCCACAATTTTTTTGTCAAAGGAATTTCTTTCAATTTTTGCGGAAGAACTCTTCGTAGTTTTAATGGATTAATAGCCTGGAATTGTTTATCCTCTTTTGGCTCATAGCCAGGGCTTCCAATAATTCTTTCGTAATATTTCAAATGCAAATATTGGCTTAATTGTTCAGGAGTAAAACCAAGTCTGTGGAATTCACTCCTAAACCACCAGTCAGGACCACCCATTACTTCAATAATCCAATGACATTCATAAGAATGGAATTCTTTTGAACCATAAACGAGCTTCTTGTTATGTTCGCCTCTTCCAATAGGGTTTACTCCGTGCAAAGCAGTAAACCAATAAAAGTCCCCTCTTAATCGCATCAACAACCTAGGGTTTTTCAACCTTCTTTCAACTTCTCGAACAAAAATTTCCTCACGCTTCCAACCATATAGTCCGTGTAATTCGCTTCTAATTGCAGTAAAAAAATTCTTGACATAGTTAAGTGTTTCTCTTCCAGGATTTTTTTCCATTTTTTTCAAAAATTCTATAACATCAAAAGGAATTATTCTTCCCCCTGTTTTTGTGGATAACACTTCAAACATGTCTGCAAAACCCCACATATTTGCATTAACAAGTTCAGCACACATTCCAGCAAATCGTTTCAAAGATTTTACATTAAACGGAGCTATACCTAAATCATAACCTCCAAATATGCCCCCTTCCTGAATTCTTTTCAATTTGGGTTGCCATCTTCTCGCAAGTATTTTTTCAAGATTTTCTTCACTTATTCTTCCAGAATATTTTGCTTTTCTTTTCTCAATATCTTGAGGAGTTGCTTTTCTTGCAAAAAATTCTGAAACCAAAACCCATTCACCTGAAGGCAGTTTATGCATCCCCATTTTAGGCAGTTCAGGAAACATTTTCGCAATTTTTGCAATTCTTCCTTGAAGAACTACTGCCTGCTCATTTGTAACAGGAGTTTCAACATTTTCATTTGGAAAATATGGATTCCATTTGAAAAACTTTACAGCCACTTCCCGAGTTCTGCCTTCTTTGAATCTTAATTTCCCAACACGAATCAAAGATTTTTCAGTGTCATGCAAAACATCTTTTGGATCTTGGCTGACTTCAAGCCTTGCAACATCTTTTGCTGTTTTCCAATGCTTGAAAGCAAGCCTCCTTGAAGGCCTAAAAATTAATTTTTTCCCAGTTGGCATAAATAATCATTTTTCTTTAATTAATTCTGTGTTTCGCGGTCGCATGAACAATTAGTGTTTGACTTGATTAAAATAGTTTTCGCCCTGGTGGAATCCTAGGGCAGGTTCAGTCAATTTTTGGAGAAAAATAGTTATTAAATTAAGTTCTGCATTCATATTTTTATGCAAAGCAGATTTAAATTATTGTTTTCATTTTTTTTCTTTTGGCTTTTCCTCTTGCTTTTCAAGTTTGGAGCTGGACTGCATTTTGTATTGCTTTCTCCTCTCGGAGAAAGACTAATGCCTTTATGGGCAATTGGTTTAGTAATGAGTATTGCTTCAATTCTTCAACTAGTATTAGATATTCCTGCTGGAAACCTGTTAGACAGATTCGGGTATAAAAGAATTCTAGTTATTGCAACAGTTATATCTGTTATTGGAGCTGCACTGCTTTTTTTTAATTTCACTATTTTTTCGTTTTTGCTAAGCATTTTTTTAATGACAATTGGTTGGCTGTTTTTTGGACCAGGAAAAAACGCTTACTCATTGTCTCATGCAACAAAAAAAGAATCAACTAAATTTATGGCTTACAGAGACATTTTCACTTCGGCTGGAATTGTTTTATCATGCATTTTGTTGCCGTTCCTTGTAAATGCATCAAATAAATTAATTTCAGTTGCATTGAGTTTGATTTTAGTGTTTGCATGCATTGCAATTTTTTTCAGTCCAAAAGATTCAAAAATTATTGGAGTCGTTCACGGCCCTCATGAAAGAACTCATGCTCAAAGAAGACATGTATTCAAAAATATTTTATTAACATTAAAAAACTTGAATCCTGCTAGCTCGCTTTTAATATTGCTTGAATTATCTGGAGCTATATTTTATGGAGTTGTATGGTTTATTGTTCCATTAATGATTGCTGCAAGTCCTGCAGATGCAGGCCTTTTAGGAATTGGTTTAAGCATGTTTGATTTTTCAATAATTGTTGTAGGATCATTTATTTGCGCTTTTGTGGAAAAAAGTGATAAAAAGTTAATGATTTTTTTTGGCTTGCTTTTATTTGCTGTTGCAGGAATGCTTGTAGGATTCAGCATTGGATTGCTTTTCCTTGTAATGGCTTTTCTTGCAACAACTGGAGATGAAATTGCAAGCATTCCTTTATGGGCTTGGCTTCATCAATTAGATAAAAAGCATAACAAGGATGGCTTGATTTCTGGAACAATAAATTTATTTGAAGACTTAGGATGGGCAATAGGGCCATTGCTTGCAGGAATAATCTATCCGATTTTTGGAGCTCAACTTTCAATTTTTGTTGGCGCAATCCCATTACTATTATTGCTGTTCATTTACTATTTTATTGTTCGAAAACATGTAATTAGTATTTCTTTATTTGAAGTTCCAAAAAAACCACACAAGCATAGACATAAAACGTGAATTTTTTTTAAAGCTTAATTTTTAATACTGCCTTGAATTCAATATACTTATTAATTTAAATTATTCTTGAACTAAAAATTTAATGAGAAGATGAAATGAAAAAGGTTTTCAAGCGTCATGAAACTCCTCCAAAAGGAATGCCTGGCAAATCTCCGCGCAAAAGAAGAGATACGCATGCAGAGTATGTTAAAAGAAGAGAAAGAAATTTAGCTAAACTTGGTGCTCTTGAGTCAAGGTTTCGCGAATTCAAATCTAGTGGAAACTTTGTCGAAGCTGGAAAGATTTTACCTAACTTGATTGACGCAAGTCTTGGTGCTAGCAGAACTGGATTAGTTACTTATTATTCTAGGGAAGCTATAGGCATTGTTAGGGGTTTGATTGGTCAGAAAAAATTTCGGGAAGCATTAGAATTGATTGATTCTAATCCAAATTTTCACAGTATTATTTTAGATGTTTTTCAAGACTCAAGTTTTTTGTTAGATTTTGTTGCACTTGAAGGAATAAAAGGAGTCCAAGAATTAAGAGCGCTTTCTGACAGAATTGGAAAAATATTTGGTGTAAATCTTAGAAAATTAACTGAATTCAATAGAGCTATTAGCAATGTTGAAGTTAGTGCAAGAAGAGAACGAAATAGAAAAACTCCTTTGTTGCAACAATTAGGTGTTTTTCCTCGTGAAGAATTGCCTGTAAAAAAATTATCCCCTAAAGGGAGAGAAGACTTAGAGTCAAAGCTTTTAGAGGCTAGAAAAACAAGGGAAGATATGATGGTTTTTGATCCAGGTTATGATGTTTCTGGTTTGGATAGAGAAATTACAAGACTTGAGTTAGCGCTGTCAGCCTCAAATCAAGAACGACTTCCTAGAAGAGTTAACCGTCCTGATCAAAGAAGGGGAAGTCTTCCACAAACTGTTGAAGAACTTGAAGCAAGAATTGAGGATTTGGAAAGAACAAGAAGACAAATTTCCGCGCTCAACCCAAACCATAATTTTACTGAATTTGACAAACAGCTTGAAAAACTGCGTCAGGTTTTGGCAAGAAAAAAGAAATAATTTTTTCAACAACACTCTTGCGTCAAGCGAGGTTAGAAATAATTATACTCTTCTTTTGCAAAAACTTCTGAAATTTTTTGAGGCTGTATTTTAAGGCATTCTAATCCAGGCAAATTCTTTCCACCTAAATACATTAAAAGCGCTCCACCAGACAAGCTAACTAAATTAAATTTATTGTGAGGAATCTCTAATTGTTTTAATGCATCAAGTGTTTGCCCTCCTCCAATAATTGTATGCCCAGAAGAATTTGCAACTGCATTAAATATTTCTTCAGTTCCATGCAAGAATTCTTGATCTTCAAACATTCCTGGAGGGCCATTTAATGTAATGCATTTTGCTTGACTAATAATTGAAATAAATTTTTGAATAGTTTTTTCTCCAATGTCGTAACTCATAAAATTTAATGGCAGTTTACTTAAAGGAAATTCTTTTCTTTTCCCATCAACTTTGAATGCAAAGTCTTCAGGTAAAACAATTTTATTTGAATGCTTTTCAAGCAATTCCTTGCATAAAGGTAAAAACTTGTCAAAACCTTTTTGAGTCATGAACTCAGATTCAAGGCCAAAGTTAACTCCTTTTGCTTTTAAAAAAGTTTTTCCAATCATTCCACCGCATAAAACAAAATCCATTGCATTATTCTTCAATAATTCTTGCATTATTTCTAATGGTTCTTCAATTTTAAATCCACTTAAAACAAAAATATTTGGAGTTCCTTGACAAAGCATTCTTTCATTAATTGCTTTAATTTCTTTTTCCAAGGTAGGGCCTATAAAGCTTGGAAGCAAAGAAGAAAATCCAGTGACAGATGCATGATTTCTATGACAAATACTTAAAGCATCTTGAACAAACAAATCAGCATTTTTAGCAATTAATTGAATCCACTCGCTTTTTGAATGCTGTTCAGGAGTTCTATTCAGTCTTTCTTCAAACAAAAACCTAGTGTTTTCAAGTAAAAGAATTTCTCCTTCTTTTAATCCAGCAATAATTTTATCTAACTTATCATCCATTGCAGCAAAAAGAATTTGTTTGCCAATTAATTTATTCATTTCCTCTACATGCTGTTTTAAAGAAATATAATCATCTTGTCTATGCCTTCCCTGATGACTTAAAACAACTATTTTAGCTCCCTTCTCTGACAAATCTTTTAACACTTTTGAATGCTCTACAATTCTGTCTTTCACTATAAGTTTATGATTAATTACATTTGAATTCAAGTCAACTCTAATAACAATTGTTTTCCCTTTAACTTCAATGTCTTTCAAATAATTAAAACTCATTTTTAAAACCCTTTTAAAGAAATTAATTCACACAAATCCACTACTCTTTGAGCATAACCAGCTTCATTATCATACCAAGACAAAACCTTTACCAAATTTTTTTCCACAACATTAGTACTCAAGCCATCCACAATAGAAGAATACTCTGCTCCAACAAAATCAATTGAAACTAAGGGTTCTTCACTGAAAAACAAAATTCCTTTCAACTCGTTTTCACTTGCTTTTTTGAATGATTCATTCACTTCCTTAATTGAAGTGTCCTTTGCAACCTTTACAGTTAAATCAGTTAAAGAAACATTTGGAGTTGGAACTCTAACAGCTAATCCATCAATTTTTCCTTTTAATTCAGGAATTACTTCTCCAATCATTTTCGCAGCACCAGTAGTAGTTGGAATCATTGACAATGCAGCAGCTCTTGCTCTACGCAAATCTTTATGACTGCCATCAAGCAAGCGTTGATCATTTGTATAAGAATGAATTGTAGTCATTAAACCTTTTTCAATTTCAAAGTTTTCATGTAAAACCTTGCATAAAGGAGCCAAAGAATTAGTTGTACAAGAAGCAGCCGAAATAATGTTATGCTTTTTTGCATTATAAATTTTTTCATTCACTCCAGGCAAAAGAATTACATCTGAATTTTTTCCAGGAGCAGTAATTAAAACTTTTTTAGCTCCACTCTTTAAATGCTTTTCAGCGCTTTGCCTGTCAACAAATTCTCCACTAGCCTCGACAACCAAATCAATTCCTAATTCTTTCCAAGGAAGTTTTTCAACCTCTTTTTCTTGCACTAACTTAATTCTTTTACTGCCTAAAACAATTTCTTTTCCCTCAAGCTTTGGATTCAACGAACTTCTTCCAAACACTGAATCATACTTCAATAAATGGATAATTGATTCAACATTATTTGGAACGTTCACGGCAACTACGTTTAAATTTGTTTTCAACAAATTCTTTAACACAATTCTGCCAATTCTACCCAAACCATTAATTGCAATTCTCATATAAATCTAATAATATTTTTCAAATATAAAAATATAAAAGAATCACACAAGGTATGATTCAGTATTGATACAATCCTGAAACTACAAAATTGCGTTATGCATTCAAATAATTTCTTTGAGTTTTTCCAACAATAAATCAAATTTTATATAACCAGAAGTTGCATTGAAATGCCCTGCATTTTTAACCCTTATTAATTTAACTCCAAATTTTTCTGCAAGTTTTTCCCCATTACCAATGCAAATAAATGGATCATTTTTTGAATGAAATACAATAAAATGCTTTGAAGATTGCTTGATTTTTTTCCAATCAAAGGGAGCTTTAACAAATGGCTTATCAGTTTCATAGTACTTGATTGGCTTTACTCCAACTGACGGAGCAACAAAAATAGCTGCTTTAACTTTTGATTTTAATTTTTCTAAAACCCTTAATAAAAAACCTCCGCCCAAGCTATGGCCAATTAAAATAGTTTTTTTATTTATGAATTTTTCATAATTTTTAAACACTGCAAACCATTTTTCTTGTGTATGCCCTTCGGCTAAAGAGTATTTTGGAATTGTAGGAAATTGTGGAATAATAACTTCATAACCATATTTTTTTAATTCATTTTTTATCCAAGGAAACCAATTTTCTTCTGCATGGCCTCCGGTGCCATGAAAAATAATTGCATAATTCATTTCAATTCCTAAAACTTTCAAATATCTTTGTAAACATTTTTTCGGTGGTCGAAGCACAAAACAATTAATTCATTTTGTCGTAATTCATAAATCAGCCTGTATGGTTTAAATCTTATTGATCTTTTTCCATGTAAAACATTGCCAAGCATTTTGCCTTTACCAGGCATTTCAGCCAATGCTTTCAGAGCTTTAATTATTTTAATCCTGGTTGCTTCATTCCGTATTTTTTTATAGTCTTTTTTGAATTCATTAGAAAAAACAATTTGCAAAAAATCACTTCATTAGAAGTCTATCTATTCTCTTTTCAGACATTTTTGAGTTAACTATTGTGACTTTTCCGTTCTTGACTTCATCTTCTGCAATTTTTATTCTTGTGAGCAATTCCATTTCCTCTAAAAATTTATCTTTTTCAATTGGCTTAAGCAAAATATCTTGACCATTAAAATAAACAATAAATTTTTCATTTGGTTTAACTCCAGACTCTTTTCTCACTTCCATAGGTATTACGACCTGTCCATTTTGGGCCATTCTTGTAACTGCTACTTCCATATAATCACCAACCACTAATTTTAATTACTTGTAATAATACAATTTATTGTAGAAATTGTATATAAACATATCTATTTACATTTCTAGCAAATATTAAGACCATTTTTTTAAAGAGCTTTGCGCGCCTTTTTCTTCAAGTTTTTCACTTAACTTGTTTAAAGCGTTTTCAACTCTGTTTTCAGCAAAATCAAACTCTGTACATAAAAAATTCTTAATTTTTTCTTTTTGAGGTGAAGAAAACTTTATTTCATATTTTTCTAGCACATTTGGATGCATGAAAAGTTCTTCAACTTCTTTGAAATCAAATTCAGGAGAAAACTTTGTTTCCTGAATAATTTCTTCAAATGAATTAAATTTTTGAACAAGCTTTAAAGCAGTTTTAGGCCCAATTTTGGGAAATTTTTCATTAAAATCAGTTCCAATTAAAATTCCAATCCAAATAAGTTTTTGCCTTGAAATGCCAAGCCTTTCCAAGTTTTTCTCTAACTCAATTTTTTCAGGTTCAATGTCTACAAAAATATTTTTTCCTGGAAGTTTTCGCTTGCCTGAAACAGTGATGTTTCGAAAAACCTTTGAAGCACCAAAAAGCAATGAATCATAGTCTTGAGAAACACATCCATACAAATCGTTTTTAGACATCATGAAAGCAATTTGAGCCTCGCCTTCGGAAGAAGCTTCAATTAAAGGCAAACCCATTAATTCAATTAATTTCTTTGCTTCTTTCACCATTTCATCAGTTAAATGCAGTGCTCTCGAGGCAAATTTTTTTGCGTCTTCAAGGTTTCCAACTTCTAAAGCCTTTTTATACTCTTTTTCAGCATCAGTTCGAATTTCAATTCTTTTCTTCAAGGTTTCAGATTTAAGCTTTGAAGGCTTTCCATCAAAAACAAAAACAGGTTTAATGCCTTTTTGAATCAAATTAATTGTTCTATAAAACAAGCCACTTAAATGACTTGAAACCCTTCCATTAGAACTCATTAAAAGCGAGCCATCGTAATTCCTTATACTACTTAAAAACTGATACAAAATATTATACGAATCTATTCCAACAATTCTTTGACTTAAAAAATCCAATGAAATAGATTCTCTTTCCAATAAATCTCCAATAGCTGTTCCCATTAAAATCCTCAAAAAATGTTATATATAAGTTGTTTTAGAATAAAAAAATATTCCATTCAAAAAACAAAAAAAACAAGCCATTATGTATACTAATTTTTTGTGTTTTTGGCAGAATATTTAAATATAAGGTTAGAGGCATATATATAGAGAAATTAATGTATTAAAGCATTAGTTTCTTAAAAAAGAACTTAGTTGGTGAGCCTATCCAATTCTTCCTAAGTTCAAATAACTCTCTTAGCTTTGGAGAAGACAACTAATAGTTGTCTTTTCTCTAATTCCTTTAAAATTATGCTTATTTTGCCTGTTTTTAGAAAAAAGCTTTTAGAGGGTTATTTGACTTTAATTTAACAAATTTCCGCAAACTTTTCGCAACTGGTTTTCGTAAGCCTTTTTCTAAAAGGCTTAATGAGTCATTTTTTCAGCAAATTCGTCTTCGTTTGACTCTTCTCCTAAAACTTTTTTCACTGCTTCTTTGAAGTGATTTAATGAAATGCTTTTTTCATTTGCTCTGATTGCATTAATTCCTGACTCCATGCAAATAGCTTTAATGTCTGCTCCATTAGCTTTTTCAGTTAATTTAACTAATTCATCAATTGAAACATTTGAATCCATTTTCATTTTCTTTGAATGAATTTTAAATATTTCTTTTCTTGCTTTTTCATCTGGCAAGGGAACTTCAATTATTCTATCAAATCTTCCTGCTCTAAGCAATGCAGGGTCTAAAATATCTATTCTGTTTGTTGCAGCAATTATTTTCACGTTTTTCACTTCATTAAATCCATCAATTTCAGCCAATAATTGCATTAAAGTTCTTTGAACTTCTCTGTCTCCTCCAGTTGTTGCATCAAGTCTTTGCGCGCCAATTGAATCAATTTCATCAATGAAAATAATTGAATGCTTTTTTTCTTTAGCCATTTTAAATACATCTCTTACTAGTTTTGCTCCTTCCCCAATATATTTTCTTACTAACTCTGAACCAGTTATTCCAATAAAAGTTGAATTAGTTGCATTTGCAACAGCCTTTGCAAGCATTGTTTTACCAGTTCCAGGTTCACCGTACAATAAAACTCCGCATGGAGGTTCAATGCCTATTTCTTCAAATTTTTTTGGATGAGTTAAAGGTAAAATAATTGCTTCTTCTAATTCAAGAATTTCTTTTCTCAATCCCCCAATTTCTTTAAAAGTTACTTTAGGTTTTTCAACTATCTCCATTGCTCTTGCTCTATAATCAGTTGACTCAGTTAATATTTCCACTAAACTTAAATTTCTTTGATTCAAAGCAACCCTTAAACCGCTTTTAACCTTGCTCTTAAATTCTTCAGTTAAACTAATTAATAATTCAATTCCATTAGAGTTTTTTACAACTAATTTGTCTTCCATTACTTCTTGAATTACTCCAACAATTAAAGGAGGTTCTCTTAATTCTTTTAATTCTTTTTGAAGCCTATTCAACTCACTTTCAATCTGAGAATGCTTCATTGAATTCAATTGTTTTTCTTGTTCTAGAACTCGAATTTTTTCCTCTAAAGTAAACACATAATCATATATGTTGAAAGGGGCTTTCTTAACCTCAACTTCACTCATTAAATTCCCTCACAGAATAATTATATTACGCGAACAATGTATTTAAAGCTAACGATTTTAATAATATTTAGAGCAAAAATTAGTTCAAAAATTTAGTGATTTAATGTATTTACAAAACTTGATTGAAGAAATAATTTTTTCCACAATAATATCAATTTTTGTGCTTGGAATTATTTTTATTGGCGAAAACTCAATTTTTTTAAATGCAGACAAATCAATTAATTATAGTTTGCTGGCAATAATGTTCGCAGTATTTTTTTTAATTATTTTTGTTTTACTTCATTATATTTCTGGTGGAAAGATAGGTGAATTTCCAAACGATCCTTGGCTGCCATAAAATGAATTGAAAAATTAAGTGATTTCATGCCTTGCGAAATTTGTGGAGAAATATTAACTCAGGAAAGAAAAATTGAATTAGATGGACTAGTTTTTCTTGTATGCGAGAAATGTGTTCACCACGGCAGAGAATTAATTGAACGCCCGCAAACAAATAAAAAACAATTCAAAGCATTTGATTTAAGCAAGCAAGTAAAACACGAAATGCAAAGCGATAAAACTGAATTAATTCAAGATTATGGCAAGCAAATAAAAACAGCAAGAGAAAAAAAAGGTTTAACAATTGAGGATTTAGCAAAAAAAGTATTCGAAAAAAAATCTTTTCTGCACAGAATTGAATCACAAAACGCAGTGCCATCAGATGAATTAATTAAAAAACTTGAAAAAGAATTAAATATTTCTCTTACAACAACAGTAAATGAAGTAGAATTAAATGAATTTGAAAGCCAAAAAGGAATGACTTTAGCTGATTTAATTGATAAAAAGATTTCAGAGCAAAAAAAGAATTAATGTGAATAAATGATTTTAGAAATACTAGCAGGATTTTTACTTGTATCACTTATATTTACCTACATTTTAAAGCATTTTAACATCGGAGAAACTCATGTCATTATTACTTTGCTTCGATCTAAAAAAGCAGTAAAATTTTTTGATTTGTTCACTAAACCAAAACGCTTGCTTGAATTAATTGCTGACTTTGGATTAATTATTGGCTTTGGAGCAATAGGAGTAGATTATTTATTTGGCAGAAAACTTTCACTTGTAAAAAGAATTGCATTATTTTTTGTTGCAGCAATTTTTTTTACTGCATTTTTTTTCTTTATTCTTTCACCTTTTTTTAAAAACCCTTTAATTGAAAACGATTATTCAATGCTTTTCTCGTTTTTTTTTGGCATTGCAGGTTTTTCTGGATTAATTTTAGTTACTTTAATTGTTTCAGGAATTGAAATTATTTTCAGAACTCTTTCAGGGGAAAAAACTTGTCCAGCTGTAGCCCCAGTAATCCCTGGAGTTGAAATTCCTAATGTTCCAATAACTGTTCCATTGCATGGATGGATTTCATTATTATTAATTTTAATTATTCATGAAGGAAGCCATGGAATTTTAATGAGAAAAGTTAAATTAACTGTTAAATCCACTGGAATTATTTTGCTTGGCTTTCTCCCAATTGGGGCATTTGTTGAGCCAGAAGACAAGGAATTAAAAAAATTAAACAAATTAGATGCAGTAAGAATTTTTACGTCTGGAGCAACAGCTAATTTTCTTGCGTTCATTGTATTTGGATTTCTTTCCCTGCTTGCAATAGTTTTCCTAGTAAACCCTTTTCTTGTTCCAACATTTGATTCATTGAATAGAATGTCTATTCAAGGAATTCAAATAGGGGAAATGCAAGAATTCTCTGAATTATGTGGAGTCAAATACTCTAATTCTGCTTTTGGAAAACTCTTGCCTGGAATGAAGTTATTAGAAGTTGAAGGACAAAAAATTCAAATTTTTTCTGACTTCATTAAACACTCTCAAGGAAAAAAAGAAGTAAAAGTCAAACTCAAATCCTTGGATGGAAAAATAGTTGAAGAAACTCTTTCAAGAAATAAGTTAAACTTGTTTGGTTTTACAGTTAAACCAATTCCAAATCCTGATTTTGAAATGCCTTTTCATTTCACAGTAATTGGAATTGTTTTCAGTTTTCTTGCATCATTTATTTTATGGTTTGTTTTATTGAATTTAATGGTTTCACTTGTAAACTTTTTGCCTACAGAACCATTTGACGGAGGCAAGATTGCAAAAATAGTTTTCACTGAATACTTAGGTTTTACTGGTTGGAGTCAAGAATTTAAAGAAAAAATTATTTCCAGATTCTTTGGAATTGGAACACTAATTCTTTTACTAATAAATATAATGCCTTTATTTCTTTAGAAATTAAATTATTTATAAATAGCTTTTTGAAAAAATAAAAAAAAGATAGAAAGAATATCTTTCTTTTGCCGGGTAAAATATTCTTTCTATTTAATATAATCTAAGTCTAATTCTCTGTCTCTTCCGTAATAGTTTTTTGAGGATTTATTGTTGTTTGAATCAGGTCCTTTAATGTATGGGCTGTGAACTCCTGTAAAGATTGTAATGATTTCAATTTTGTTTTCAAAAGTTGGATCAACTCTTGCACCCCAAATTACTACTGCTTTTGGATCAATTTTATCAGTTAATCTTTCACCAATAGAGTTTGCTTCTCCTAAAGTCAATTCAGGTCCACCAGTAATGTGAATTAATGCTCCTGTTGCTCCGGCAATATCAACGTCTAATAAAGCGTTTTTCAAAGTATCTTCAACTACTTCGTTTACTTTATCAACTGACTTTGACTCTCCTACAGCAATAACGCTTAATCCTTTATTACTCATTACTGATCTAACATCAGCATAATCTAAGTTAATTAAACTTGGCTGAGTAATTGTTTCAGTTATTCCTCTAACTGTTCTAGCAATAACTTCATCAGCTACTCTGAAAGCGTCTTGAATTGGCAAGTTTGGAACTAATTCAACTAATCTATTATTGTCAATTACTACAACTGTATCAGTAACTTTTCTTAAAGTTTCAATTCCTTCTTCTGCTTTAATTAATCTAGCTTTTTCTAAAGCAAAAGGGTAAGTTACAATTGCAATAACAATTGCTCCTTGATCTTTAGCAATTTCTGCAATAATTGGAGCTGCTCCAGTTCCAGTTCCTCCTCCCATTCCGCATGAAAGAAATAACATGTCTACTCCACTTAAAATTTCTTCCAAAGATTGTCTTGAAACCTCTGCAGCTTTTGCACCAATTTCAGGATAACCTCCAGTTCCTAATCCTCTAGTAACACTTTTACCAATTAACACTTTAGTCAATTCATCATTAATGATTGCCAAGTGTTGTTTATCAGTGTTAACAGCTACTAGTTGAGCGCCACTAATGCCCATATTAGCCAATCTATTTACCGCATTACAACCTGCTCCTCCAGCACCAATAACCATTATCTTCGGAGCTCCAAATTCTTCAACATGCTCCTCAGTTTTAGTGTCTGTCTTTTGCATTGCGTCCGAAACTAAGCTTTTCATCAAAATACCACCCCTTAACCATTTAAAACGGTTAAATTAGTTTAAAAAAATACAAATTTTAGTAAAAAAATTTGTTTATAATAATTAATCCTAACTTATTTAAATACTTTTCGGTTGAAGAGCTCTAATAAGGCTTTTTTTTCAAAAAAGCCCAAAATAAACGTTTTTTCCATTCAATTTCTTCTCCAAAATTAGCTTGTCAATTCATGGTTTAAATGGAAAAGTTAATAAAGTTCTTATGTATAATTATTATTGTGGGCTAGGCTGGGCGGGTAGCAGTCGCCTTTTCTGGAAATCTGCTTATGCCAGAGCCGAAGCTTGAAGGGCAGCTAAAGAACTGTGTTTAAGCCTGTTATTTTAGCCGTAGATCCTCTGTCCTTTAAGATTGTGTGTTCAAGTGAACCCCGCCAGACCTGGAAGGGTGCAACGGTAGCTTTTACATTTAATGCTTAAGGGGAAGCGGGGGGGAGGCGAATAACAGTTCACTTTTTCATGGTTTCTTTTTCTCACCTTTGAGCGTGCCCGCATTCTTCAATTAACGAACTCCGTGCATCCACGCTTAAAACATTCTTAATAAAATAGAAAAACTGTTTAAAATAGGTTTTAACTAATTCTAAACTCAAAAACAAGGCATTTCATCTTTTGAGGCGCGGATTTAGTATCTAGATTTGTTATGTATATTGTTCTTTTTGTTTGATTAATTTTTTAATGCATATAATTTAAAGTTTTTAGCTGCCTGTTTTTCTCATGAAAGTAATTCTTTACATGGCTGTAACTGCTAATGGTTTAATTGCTCGCGAAGATGATTCAGCAGATTTTGTTTCCAAAACATCTTGGAAAAGCTATTTAAAAAAAGTTAGAGAATCAGATTATGCTGTTATAGGTAAAAGAACATATGAAATTATGCCTGTTGAAGAATTTATTAAAGAAACAAAATATTTAGTTTTTACACATGTCTTGAGTTTGGAAAAAAAGGTTAAAAATGTTGAATTTACAAACAAACCCCTTAAAGATGTTTTACATGAACTTAAAAATAAGGGGGTAAAAAAAGCCGCCATTTTTGGTGGCGGAAAACTGAATGCTTCTTTTATGGCTCAAAATTTAGTGGATGAAATTTTTTTGGATGTAATGTCAATAGTTCTTGGAAAAGGAATTCCATTATTTAATGGCGAAAATTTTGAAGCAAAATTAAAACTGTTAGGCGTGAAAAAGCTTTCAGCAAATGAAATGCAGTTGCATTTTAAAGTGAAAAAATAGTTTTTCCAGATTTAGTAGGAGATAATATTTAAATATTTAAAATCTTAGTTATATTTTTATATCTTGGAAGAGTAAATTCTTTATGCGTAAAAGGCCTGACAGAAAAATTCGTCTTCAAGGAAGCCAAAGAGCAAATACTTTGAGGATAGCATTAAGGCGTGCTCAAAGTGCTATAGAAATGGCTAAAGAAAGCGGGCATACAGGTATTGCTTTGGCCAGGGTTTTGGAAAGATTAATGTCAAAAGCAGAGAACCCTTATCTTAGAAGATTTTATGAAAAAGAAAGAGTTAAACTTCTTTTACAATTGGCAGAACAAAAAGCACAAAAAAAGGGTTTGAAAACTACTCAACCAGAAGTATCTTCTACTCAACTTCCTGGAAAAAGAAATGGAAAAGGCAGGCCTTTGAGTAGAGATGAATTTGATGCTAAAGTTACAAGTCTTTTGCGTGAAAAAAGATATGAAGAAGCTTTAGAAGAATTACGTATTGCTGGAGACAAGGATTGGATGCATGGCTTGCTAGTTCCTCCTAATATTTTTTCCAACAAACCAGAGATTGCAGCTAAATGGCTTATGACTACTGCTGGAATGTTTTTATCTTCTTGGCACGTTTTAAAAGGAAAAGATCATACTAAAGCCCTTGAATGTAAAGAAATAGCAATTGATTGTCTTGTACATGCTGAACAAATGTATACTAAAATTGGTACTAGAGATGCACTTGAAACAGCTGAAAGAAATAGGAAAAGAATTGAAGAGTTACGTGAAGAAAAAAATCTTGACTTTGATGACATTTTAATAGATTCTGAAGGCGAAGGAGAACAAGAATTATTTGGCGTTGAAGACCCATCTGAGCCTAAAAGGCCTTTTGAAAGGATTCCTCTTGGCATGATGGGTGAGAGATTGATTGCGGAAGGAAGATTTGAAGAAGGTTTAAGTGCTCTTTGGAATGGTAAAGCACATAATGAGTTATATACTGTTTTAACTACTAATGAGGATTTGCGCTCTAGTTTGAGGCCTACTAGAAGAGCTATATGGCTTGAAAGAACTTCTGATTTGTTTGATGAAGTTGTAAAAAGAACTGGAGAACTTGAAAAGCCAAAAGAATTTAGAACAAATGAAAAGCTTGCAATTGAGTGTTTGAGAATTGCTTTAAAAATTTTTTTCAGAATTAAGCAAAAATCAAGGCAAGATTTGAGTAAAATTGTTGCGCTAAATAAAAAAATTGCTGTACTTAAAAGAAGACCTTAAAATTTAGTTTTCAGGAACTTATTTATATTGCTTTAAACATTTGATTTTACATGTTGCCTCATAAATATTTTGAAGTGTATTTGTTTACTGATTTAAATGAGATGCCTTTTTTTGCAGAGCTTCCATATTTTTTGTGGGGGCCAATTAAATATAATTCGCTTGGAAACTCTAAAATCCCTAAAGACAAGCATTGGAGTGTATTAGATTTAGAGTCAAGAGAAGATAACAGAATGTTAAACATTTTTTTAGAAAAAAATGATAATAAAAAAGTTGACGCCAAATATGTTATTCAATTAACTTCTTATTCTGATTCGCAGAAAATAAAAAAACAAAACATTAAAATAATTGAATCCACAATTGAAGATGCAGTTAAGGCAGCGATTTTAATAAACAAGTATAGCCCTGTTAAAAAAATTTTGTTTGAAGGAAAAGAATTTTCTTTAGAAAAACTGCAAAAAGATTTTTTGCCAGGTTTTGACTTGCAAAAAGCAGAGGAAAATCTTTCACTAATTTTAAACCACTTTAATTCATTGGATGAAAAACTTAATTCTGTTTTGCATTGGAGTGAATGGAAATATCATAGACAGTTATAGAAAACAATTTTAACTCTCTTAATCAATACTTTTTAATGATTTGGCGAAAAAAAACCAATAATGTTTCTCGAGCTGAAAGAAGGCGAGTTTTAAAAGAAGGAAGAAAGCCTTTTTTTAAAAGAATTATTGGTAAACGAAAACTTGGATTAATTGGATTAGCATTGTTAGCTGCAATTGGTTTTGGAGTTGTAAAAGTTTATTCAAAATTTGTAAAAGAAAAAGAAAAACCAGTGCCTGTTAGAGAATTGCCGCTTGAAAAACCAGAAAAATCATTGTTCAAAGTTGAAAGGTTTTCTTTTACAAGAAATTTTTCTTCAGAAGAAATCGAGGAAACAAAAGCGTTAGCAGATATTGCTTCAACTTTATTGTTTTCAAATGATCCTGAATTGAAAGACAAATTAAGTGGAAGAAGAGTTTCACTCATGTTTGCTAATGGATTAGAACAACTTGAAGCTGAAGACCCTATTGCAGCTAAAACACTTAAAGATACTGGTGCAGATTCTGCAACGGTTTTTATTGGAACTAAAGAACATTTTACTCAAATAGTTATATTTAATTTAGCTGCCAGAAAAAACAGGGGAGAATTTATTGCTTCATTTGTTCACGAAGTTGGAGGGCATTTGCCTTTCCAAGAACAAGTAGTTATGGCTGCAACCATTGGTGGCAGAGTTGTTAGAGCTAAAGAAGAAGTTAAAGCATTCCAGTACAGTGTTTCAAAATTAAGCGAAATAATTGAAGACATGAAAAGAAGAAAAGAAAAATTTCAAGTAAGTGATAGTTTGTATGATGAGACAATTCAACAATTAGAGGGCGCGCTTCAAGAAGAAATGCGTTTAAGAGACAAGTGGATTGGGATTTTGGGAAACATGCAAAATGAACGTGAAAAATAATTTACATTTCGCCTAATTCTCTTAATTTTGCATAGCAATTTAAGTTACTTTTTTTAGAAACTCTTTCAAAACCTTTTCCAAATTTAGTTTGCCTTTTTCTTGTAATTCATATGAAACCCTTGTCCAAGGCTTTTTAATGTTCAACAACTTGCCTAAATTGATTGGCGTGCCAATTACAATTGCTTCTGCATTGCTTGAATTAATTGTATCTTGCAAGTCTTTTAATTGTTGAGGAAAATAACCCATTGCAGGTAACTCTTTTCCAATTTCTGGATATTTTTTAAACGTGTTCTTTAAAGAGCCTTTCAAGAAAGGCTTTGGATCAATTATTTTGCAATTAAATTTTTTTGCTGCAATTGATCCAGCTCCAAACTTCATTTCACCATGAGTTAATGTAGGGCCATCCTCAATTACTAATACTTTTCTGTTTTTAATTTTTTCAGGGTTTTCAACTGTAATAGGAGAATTTGCATGAATTATTTTTGCCTTGGGATTTAATTTTTGCAAATTGCTTTCCACTAATTTAATGTCTTCTTTTTTAGCTGAATCCTCTTTATTGATTATTAATACGTCTGCAATTCTTGCATTTGTTTCTCCAGGAAAATAATTTAATTCATGTCCAGGCCTTAAAGGGTCTGCAACAGTGAAAGCCAAATCAGGTTTAATGAAAGGAGTATCATTATTTCCACCGTCCCATAAAATTATGTCTGCTTCTTTTTCAGCTTTACGTAAAATCTTTTCATAGTCAATTCCTGCAAAAACAATTAATCCTTTTTCAATGTATGGCTCGAATTCTTCTCTTTCTTCAATAGTGCATTTGTTTTTTTCCAAGTCTTTAAATGATTCAAATCTTTGAATTGCTTCAATTGAAAGATTTCCATAAGGCATTGGATGTCTTAAAGCAACAACTTTCAATCCTTTTGCTTTCAATAGCTCTATAATTTTCCTGCTTGTCTGGCTTTTTCCAGCACCAGTGCGTACAGCGCAAACAGATATAACTGGTTTAAATGATTTCAGCATTGTTTTTTCTGGAGAAATTAATTTAAAATCAGCGCCAGCTGCATTTACAAGGGAGGCGCGATTCATTAAATATTGGTATGAAACATCTGAGTAAGAGAAAACAACTTCTTGTACTTGAAATTTTTTAATTAATTCGCAAAGCCTTTCCTCTGAATAAATTGGGATTCCTTTTGAATAAAGTTTTCCAGCAAGTTTTGCAGGATATACTTTGTTTTCAATTCCAGGAATTTGAGTTGCAGTGAATGCAATTACTTGAAATTCTTTTTTGTCTCGAAACAATACATTAAAATTGTGAAAGTCTCTTCCAGCTGCTCCCATTATTAAAATCTTTTTTCTCATATTCCTTCTTTAGAATAAAATAAAAACAATTTTAAAAAACAATGTGCATATAAAGTTTATATAAAATATTTTTTTTGGAGGAAAAAATTTTATGGATTCGTTGAATTTTTTGTTTTATTCGTATGATGCGCTTTCAGGAGATCTTGCTTGGCAAGTAAAAAAAGAAGGACATAACGTTAAAATGTATATTAAAAACCCTGATTACAAGGACAATGCAGACGGATTTATTGATAAAACAGAGGACTGGGAAAAAGAAGTTGACTGGGCAAACGTAATTGTTTTTGATGATGTTTTAGGGCATGGAAAATTAGCTCAAAAACTTAGAGAAAAAGGAAAACTAGTTGTAGGAGGAACTCCTAACACTGATTTATTAGAGGATAGCCGTGAATATGGTCAAGAGCAATTAAAAAATGTTGGAGTAAGCATTATTCCTCAAAAGAATTTCACTTCATTTGAAGAAGCAATTGAATTTGTTAAACAAAACCCAAATAAATATGTTATAAAGCCTAGTGGAGCAGCTGGAAACACTAAAAGACTTTTATTTATTGGACAAGAAGAGGATGGAAAAGATGTTTTAGATGTATTAGAGCATTACAGGAGAGTTTGGTCAAACAAAATTAAGGATTTTCAGCTTCAAAAAAAGATTAGTGGAGTAGAAGTAGCTGTTGGAGCATTCTTTAATGGAAAAGACTTTATTACTCCAATTAATGTAAACTTTGAGCATAAAAAACTTTTTCCAGGAGAAGTTGGCCCTGCAGTTGGAGAAATGGGGACAACTATGTTTTGGAGTGAGCCAAACAAATTATTTAATTCAACGCTTGCAAAAATGAAAGATTTTTTAGCGCAAGAAAAATATGTAGGGTATGCAGATGTTAATTGTATTGTGAATTCTCAAGGAATTTATCCATTGGAATTCACAACACGTTTTGGTTATCCAACGATTAGCATTCAACAAGAAGGAATGGTTTCACCAATTGGAAACTTTTTATATGAATTAGCTCAAGGAATTGAACCAAAATTGAAAGTAAAAAAAGGGTTTCAAATAGGAGTAAGAGTTGTTGTTCCTCCTTTTCCTTTTGATGACAAAAAAACATTTGAAAATGAATCAAAAGAATCAGTAATTATTTTTAAAAAAGATGGAGTGGAAGGAATTCATATTGAAGACGTGAAAATGAAAAACAATGAATGGGTTGTAGCAGGAAATTCTGGAGTAATATTAATTGCATGTGGTTGTGCAACTTCAATGGAGCAAGCAAGAATCCAAGCATACAATAGAGTAAACAATATTTTAATTCCAAACATGTATTATAGAACAGATATTGGTGAAAGATGGAGAGAGGATTCAGATAAATTACATACCTGGGAATATTTGAGGCCTTAAATTAAGGGAATTAAAAATGCATTTATTTGTATGATTAAATTGAAAGCAAGTAAATTCCAAAAATCATTACAATAAATGCAATGCCTTTAATTGCAATGCTTTTCTTATCAATTTCTTCTTTAAATAATTTTGGAAAAAACCTTGAAAACAAAATTGCGTATAATAAAACAATTAATGGTTGAATGCTTTCAACTACTGATATAAGGGATACGCTTGCAATGCTTAATGCATATAAGTGAGCAAGAGATGAAATTATTACTAAAATTGCTCCAACTAAGAAAATTAAAACAGTTTTTGTTTGTTTTAATACCTTAAAATGTTCTTCTCTAATTTTTTTATTAATTAAAAGAATTTGACTAATAATTGATCTGAAAAAAAATATTAAAATAAATAAAGTAATAAAATGAATTCCTTTAACTAAAATAAATTTTTGAACAATTGATACAAATGCAATGAAAAGCGATGCAAAAACCATTAAAAATAATCCTTTACTTGGTTTAAACAAGTTTTTAGTATCACGTATTGAAATAATAAAACTGCTAATCAAGATTAATGGAATTGCTAAATATTCATTTAATCTAAGTCTTTCATTCAAAAAAATGAAGGCAATTATTGGAACAAATAACGAACCAATATTCCAGTAAGCAATAACATGTGAAGTGTCTTCAGATTTTAAGGCTTTAAGGTAACACAGAATTGACAAATTATATAAAATGCCTGCAGCTATTAAAAGAATTAAAATAGATGATTCAATTTCCAAAATATTTGGTCTGAATGCAATGAACACTGCAATGCTTGCCAATAAATTGAAAAACCCCCAAAGAGTAAGTAAAGCAAGAGAGCTTTTAACAATTTTATTTGACAAGTAATTATCCATTACATTTAATGCAGCCCAAATAGTTATTGCAATAAAAGTAAAACCAATCCATTCAAGAGACATAAAAAATAAAGAGAAATGCATTACTTAAAGCTTGCTTTTTAGCTTCAAACAATTCTGTGTAGGAGAAAAATATTTAAGCAAGTTAAACCATACTAGTTATTGTGGAAATGTGAAATCTTTATGGTTTAAAAAAATTTTAATTTTTTTGCTAATAATTTTATTCATTAGTGGATGCATTGACAATTCTACAACAAATTTGACAAAAAATGAAATAAAAAATGCAAACAATGTTGTCAAAAATGATTCTCTTAATGATGTTAAAAACCAATCTGTAGACAAGGAATCCCAAAATAAAACTTCTGAACAGTCAAAGCAGGAAGCAATTGAAGTAAAACAGTATGCTTCAGCGCAAAACCAATTCTCAATAGATTATCCAAAAAATTCAAGCATTAAAGAAAATGGCTCAGACCCAACAGATGGGCCTTTCTTGGTTCGATTCATTTACAAATCAACTAGTTCTATTACTGTGAGAAGAGGAAACCTTGTTAGAAATGTTCAAAATATGTCTGATTTAGTGAAAAGATCTTTGAAGGAAATTGAATCAGTGAGCAATGGAAAAACAACAGTAAAAGTTGAAAGTGAAGGCGCTTTAAAAATTGGCGACAATGAGGCTTATCAATTAACTCTAGAAATTGGTGCCCCTGAATTAGGTCAAGGAGGGGAATTCGTTTTCAAATATGTGTTCGTTGACACAAAAGACTCAAAGGCTTATAGATTGGATTTTAAGTCAAAAAAATCAGACTATGAATGGTTTTCAAAAATTATTGAAAAATCAATAAACTCGTTTAATGCAATTTCACAAGAACAAGAAAACACTTCAACAACTGTGGAAGTTACTGCACAAAACGATGCAGGTTCAGGAAAAGATGCTCCAAATTCCAAAGAAGATTCTATTGAATTACTTAAAGAAAAAACATACAAAGCAGAACTTGATCCAGAAAATAATGATTCAAAAGATTACTATAAAATTTTAGTAGCACCAAACAAAAAAATGAATGTAAAATTCACAAGAGACACTAATGCATTAGCGTTTTACTTGCATGCCGTGGAAAACAAAGAACCATTTGCAGACAGTGTAATAAAAATTCAAAAGGAATTAGAATCAGCAACAATAGTAATTGAAACAGAAGCAGACCAAGAAGAAGCACTAATAGATATATCTTCTACAACTAAAGGAAAATACACAATAGAAACAACTGAAACAACTAAATAAGTCTAATTTCTTTCTTTATTTTTTTCTTTGCAAAAAAACTAATTGGTTTTGTCATTGAATTTAAAAATTACGCTAAACAATTTTTAAATGGTTTTAATAAATAATTTTTAGGAGTTAGACATGTTTAAAGGTTTGTTCACTAGAGTTGCTAAAAAAATCAAGGACAAGTTTACTAGAAAGCCTAGAGAATACTTATTTTTAAAAGAGACTAAAGAAAACCTACCTGATTTGCCTGAAGGAGTTTTTCATAAAAGAGGAAGAGTTCACACAATTGTCTCCCATTATGGAATTGTTTCTTTTGTTATTAGAGAAGGAAAGCCACTTGTTAGAAAAATTTTCAAAGACACCGCAGGTGGAAAACAGATTAATACAAAAAAAGAGTATTATGCTTTAAAGATTGCAAACCTATTAATTCCTGGACATGTAATTAATCCAAGGTTTGCAAGGCTTTCAAGAAAACAAGTTGAAGCAATTAAAGGAAAACTCTCGGAAAGTGAAGCAAAAAAGTTGGCAGAAAAACCAGTGCTTTATTCTGATCCAATTCCGGTTCCACAAAAATACTTGCAAATGATTGCAGAAATCTATGAGGATTCAGTTCCGTGGGGACAAGCTTATGGATTACAAGAAGTTAACCAACGGAAGGCTCAAAAGCTTAGTCAAAGCTTTAGAGAACTTGGAATTAATGTTAATACTCATGAACATAACTATACAATCAATACTGAAACTGGTAAAATTGTTTTCTTTGAAATAATAAATATTGATGAAGAAAAACTAGCCAACACAATTCTCCAAGTACAAGATCTAGAAACAAGAAGAAAACTTGAAAACTATTTTAAAAGATTCAAAGCGCTTAAATGGAGTTAAAAACGCCCCAGGGAAGATTCGAACTTCCGACCCTTCGGTTAACAGCCGAATGCTCCACCACTAAGCTACCGGGGCACAGTTTTTCTTTTTAAAAGAAAAGTTGGCAAAAGAAATTTTCTAATATATAAAAGTAGAATTATAATAGTTTTAAAAAAGTTGTTGCAAGTGGCTTCCGCCATCGACAAAAATTATTTCTCCAGTAATGAAATCACTTCCTTCAATTAAAAAAACAACTACGTTAGCAATGTCTTTAGGCAAACCACTTTTCTTCAGCAAAGTTTTATTGATTAATTTTCTTTCTAATTTTTTATTTACAAATTTAGGCATTAAAATTAATCCAGGAGCAATTCCATTTACTTGAATAATTGGAGCTAATTCTTTTGCCAATCCCTGCGTTAAAGAAATTAATCCTCCTTTTGAAACAGTGTATGGCAGAAAATTTTTTCCAGGATTAAATGCAAGTGAATCAATTAAATTAATTATTTTTCCTTTTCGTTGTTTTTTCATATGCTTTGCTGCAAACAAAGAACAAAGAAATGGCGCTTTTAAATTTACTTCAAAATTTTCATTAATGTCTTTTTCAGTAATTTTTTCAAAAAGGGTTCTCTTGAAAATTGAAGCATTATTAATTAATACATCAATTGATCCAAGTTTTTTTACAGTGAAATCAATTAATTTTTTTATTTCATTTGAATTTGAAAGATTTGCTTTAAACTTGAATGCTTTCACTCCAAATTTTTGAATTTCTTTAACTGTTTTTTCAGCTTCTTTTTCAGAAGACTTAAAATGAACTACTACGTTCGCGCCCTTCAATGCAAGAGTTAAAGCAATTTCTTTTCCAATTCTTTTTGCTGCGCCAGTAATTAATACATTGCAGTTGTTTAAGTTCATTTCAACTCCCTAGAGCAGTTCACAAAGTTTTATTTTTGCGCCAATTAGTATGTTTCTACTGGCACGCCTGTTTTGTCAAAGTCTTTTTTGTTTCTTGTTAGTACTTTTTCATGTTTTGTTTTAGCAATCCCTGCAATCATTGCGTCTATTGGTTCAATGGAATTATTTTTTGTAATCTTGCCAAAGATTCTTCCGCCTTCCTCTGAACTTTCTTTATCAAATTCAAGTATTGTTTGGCCAAGCAATACTTCAGCTATCTTTCTTTTTTCCTCTTCTGGTTTGTTGCATAACATTACTCCTGACCAAACTTCGAACAAGGAAGGAGTAGTAATAATTAAAGGAGTTCTTTGTTGAATAAGTTGCCCCAGTTTTTCTATTGCTTTCAAGTCTTTTCTCATTACATTTATGATAAAAGTTGTATCCAAAATCATTATTTGATTGCCCCTGATATTTTGTGTATTCTTTTACCTATTTTCTGATTGGTTTCTTTTACATGTTTTTGAATTGTTTTTGCTTCTTCGTCTGTTAAAATCCCGGCAAGCTCCAAAAGAGATCTTTGCCTGGCTATGCGTTTTATAACATCAGTAAAGCTTTCATATTCTTTTTTTTGGGAAGCAAGAATGTCATAGGCGTCTTCCCCAATTGAAATAGTTTTTGTAGCCATGTACATGTATATATGTGTATGTAATATAAAAGCATTTTGTATGCCATAACTTAGTTGAATTTTGACACTATGTTTTTTAAGTCCATTTAAATTCCCATCATTTTTTTTAAGGCTTGTACTCTTCTTTTTAGGGTTTTGATTTTCGTTTTCCAGATTTTTTTGCGCGTGAATTAAATTGTTCTTGTGTTACTCTTAGTCCTTGAAGAAATATTGCAAAATCTTGATCAGCTCTTATTTTTCTAGAACTGCGTTTTCTAAGCATTATAAAAAATTAGGAAAAGAAATTAATATATTTACCTATTTTTCTTTTTTCTCTTAACAGTGAATAAATAGTATCCTGTAATTAAAAGCAATAAAACTGCTCCTATTCCTAGTGCAGTGTTTTCAATTCCTCCAAGTCCAAGTAAACCAGTTGGAGGAGTCTTCAATTCAATTGCTACACAGCTTCCATTACTACAAACCTTGTTATCTGCACAAGAAATTCCGTTTACTTCATTTGAATAACTACAAGTTCCATTAGAAGAATTACAAGAATCAATTGTACAAGGATTATTATCGTTACAGCTTATGCTCTCACATAAGTTAGATGTTTTTGGCTCTGAAGTAATTGTTTTGGATTTTTCAGGCAAGGTTAAATCAACAACTAAAGGAGCAGCAAATAAATTAAATGCTTCTTGAGTAACTTTTTTCTTTACAGTGTAACTTAGTTTAACTGTCTCTCCAGCCTTTAATTCTTTTACAATGAATTGAATTACTGGATCAGATTTTAATACAATGAATTCAAAGCTGCTTGAAAGCTCGTTTGCATCAAATGCAATTTCTTTTGGCACTACTTCAACTACTTTAACATTTTTCAAAATTTCTGTTCCAGGATTTGAAACGCTTACCCCAATAGTTGAAGCAAAGCTTTCCTTGCTTCCTTGAACAGTTTTTTCTACTTTTAAGTCTCTTGAAAATTCAACTCTATTATTTAATGCTTCTAATGCAACTGAATTTTTTTCAACATTAATTTCTTCTAAAACTTTTTTAATTGAATCAGGAGTTACTTTAACTTCTTTATTTGTTTCCAATTCAATAGTTGTTTTAGGCTGTAAAGGAGTTGTAGGACTTCCGCCAGGTGCAGGAGGATTAGTTGTTCCTCCACCACTATTTTGACTAGGAGCAGCATTAACTACTACTGAGACACTTAAATTATTGTCTGTTTCACTTGATTCATTGAAAGAGTTTTCAGGATCTAATGAAAAAGTATAAGTGTGAGTTGCAACACTTGAAGGAGTAATTGAATAAGTTAAAGTTTTTTCTTGTCCTGCAGTTAAATCAAGTGATTGACTATTTAAATCAGTTGAACCTTCTTTTAATTTCACTGTAACTCCAATTACAGAGCTTACTTGAGACTTGAATACAGCAGTTAAAGTTACACTGCTTCCAACAGTAATGCTTGAACTTGAAGCAGTAAAGGAAACTGCATTTAAATCAAAGCTTCCAGGATTGCTTGGTTGAACAGTAATTAATTGATTTAAATCATTGTTTGTTTCACTGCATTCAGCAATTGCTTTAGAGCCATCTGCTACTACTTTTACTACATGATTTCCTGTTTTATTCGAAGTATTCCAATCTATTGAAACAGTTACAGAACTATTTGCATCCAAAGAAGAAACAGTATTCTTGTCAATTTGTCCTTGAGAATTCAAGAAATTAACATCAAAAGGAGTTGAAATATTTGTATCTCCAGTGTTTTGAATAACTGCGGAAATTCTTACAATGTTTCCATCAATTGGATTAGAGTTATTAAAAGTTAAATCTGAAACCCTTAAATTAGGGCCAACAAAATTAAAGTCCTTGCTTATACTAACGCTTGGCTTTGGAGTTCCATTCAAGTTTTGATAAGTAACAATTGCTCCAAGAGAAGTGCTTCCACAAGTTAAAGGATTTACATTAAAATGCCTTGAATTAGAAGCATTAGATCCGGCTAATTGAAATCCAGCATAAGCTGAAACATTTGAATCAAATACAGTTGAAGTAGAAGGATTTAATGACACAACTACATGATTTGCATCTTGAGCTCCTTTATTTGTCATTAAAACTCCAAAAGTAAAAGGCACTCCAAGAGTCTGAGTTCCTGAAACAGAAGGAGAAATTCCTGCATTCAAATCAGCTTCATATTCAACAGTATGATTAATGTCACATAAAGGTAAAACACTGTTTACATCAGTTAATTTAAAGTTTACATCAAAAGACGTAGTTGAATTATTCATGTCAAAAGAATAACTTGCAGTTGAATGACTAATTGAAACATTATTTGAACTAATTAAGTTCACTCCAGCTGGAACAAAAATATTCAAGTCTTCAAAAGCATTTGCATTGCTTGTTCCAAAATATTTTGGAGGAGGTAATCCATCTATATATCCATTTTGATCTGTAACTGAAACAGTGAAAGTTCCATTTGAATAATCAGAGGTAACTTTAAAACTAATATTTGAACAAACAGTTGTAGAACTAGTAGCAGCTTGAACGCTGGACAAGAATGCAAGTAATGCAATCAAAACAAAAAACTTTGAATAATTCACTTCTTCACCATACAAAATAAATCTTAAATGTTGTATATATTACTGATTTTTAATATATAAATATTCTTCTTTTAAACATTATGTAACAGTTACAACCCTTGTTACAGTTGCCTGATCTAATGTATTTGCTCCTGCTTTAACTGTAACTAGATAACTTCCAGGGTTTGGCATATTCATTTGCCAATAATAATCTTCACTTGATAACTTGTTTACATCTAGTGAAGCATTTGCATTTGCTCCAGCTGATTCTGATGCAACTACATTGAATACTCCGTTTACATCTACTTGGATTGGCAAACTCTTGAAATTCTCTTGGCTTTGAGTAAAGTTTTCAAACACAGCTATTGTGAAAAAGTTTGCCCCAGCAGTTACACTTGAAGGAGGGTAATTGCTTGAATTAAAGAATCTTGCATTAATTGTGTCTACAACACTCCAAACAGTTAAACTATAGTCTTTTGAATTATCTGTAGTACTAGTTTCTCCTGTTACTGGAACTGCATGAACTGTTAAAATAGTTGAACCCTTGTTATTTGCATCCCATGAAAACCTCATTGGAAGAGTTTGACCTGCAGCAATCCTCACTACATTGTAATCAAATATAATTGTTCCAGTGGATGGATTGAATGCCTTTAATTGAACATTTACATCTTCTGAAACATTTCCTGCATTGAATACATTTGCATCAACTGAAATGTCTTGGTTATACAAATAAGTTGTAGTGCTTGCTTTTCCGTAAACAATTGAATCAACTCTTACATCATGTGTTGCTTGAACAGTTACATTTTTTGTTTTATTATTATCACTTAAATTTACTTCTCCTGTTACAGAGTCAACTGAAACCTTTAATTCAAATACTCCTTCACTTGTTGGAGTGAAATTAAATGAATAAATTGCAATTTGTCCTGGAGCAAGATTAGTTAAAGTAACTGTTTCTTGTAATACTCCATTCACAAAAAAGCGAACATTACTTGACTCTAAAACATTTCCAATATTTGATATATTTGCATCAACTACTGTAGTTGAATTAATTGCTACTGTTCCAGGAGCGGAAAGAGAATCTGTTCTCAAATCATGACTTGCAATGCTTACAACATTAAATGAAAAAGATTTCACTGCTTGAGTTCCAAGTTTATCTGAAACAAATACATTTACATCATGGCTTCCAACACTTAAATTACTTAAAGAAGTAAAAGTTACTTTATTTGCTGAAACATTTGCATTAGCAGTTACGTTATTGCCGTCCAAAAATAATTGCACTGAATTCAAGTCAACTCCGCTTAAAGCATCGTTAAAGTCAGCAGAAATTGTTGGAGTTTGATCTGAAGTATTTTGATCTTGTCCTGGAATTAAATTAGTTATTGTTGGAGCATTACTATCAAAAAACACTGTATCTAATACACTTGAACTAGTGTTTCCTACTGCATCAACAAATTTAACGTACACTCCAACTAATCCATTAATTCCATTACATCCAAACGCAGTGTCCATTATATTAAAGTCTGAGTAAGTTGTAGCGAATGCAATGTTGCTTGTGTATGCAATGTCATTACAAGAAAATTTCATGAATTGAACAGATGTTGTAGCATCGCTTGCAGTTAATGCAAGTGAAGGTTTTTGATTTTTAGTGAAAGTATTTCCATCTGCAACTACAATTGAAGTTCCTGTTGGAGCAGTTTTATCAACTCTTACATTTAATGTTGTATTTGATTGATTGTTATCTGCAAAGTCAACTGGCTTTACTCTAAATAAATGATTTCCATCACTTAAAGTATTTGAAACAACAAAGCTCCAATTAGTTGAACCATTCGCGTCTGTAAAAGAGTTTCCATCAACATTTAATTGAACTTTTCTTATTCCTGTTTCATTGTCAACAGCTGTTCCACTTAAAGTTAGTGGGAAGTCTGAAGCATTTAAGTCAACATTATTTGTTGGAGAAGTAAATGATGCACTTGGATTATTTAAATCAACATGAATTGTTATAATAGATGAATTTAATCCATTTAAATCTAAATTATCTTGAGCTTTTACTACTAAATTATAATCTGCCTGAGTTAGTGCACTTAAAGTGAAACTCCAGGAAGTAGTTCCATTAGCGTCTTGGAAGCTTGTTCCGTTATCTGTTGAAACAAATACTTTTTGTACTCCGCTTCCAGTTCCATCTGAAGCAGTTCCTGAAACAGTTAATGGGAAAGAATTATTTCCAGCATTAAAGTCTGAAACAGGGGAAGTAATTAAAGCAGTTGGTTGAGTTGAATCAAATGAAACTGAGTCTGAAACCGCAGTTGAAGAATTTCCAATTACATCTTCAAATCCTGCGTAAACTGTTTTCAATCCATCTCCACTAGTACATCCAAATGCTGGATCTAACATATTGAAATCAGAGTAACTTGTAGCAAAAGGAATATTTGAAGTGAAAGTTATATTATCACAACTGAAACGCATGAATGCAACTCCTGTTCCACTTCCGTCTGAGGCATTTAAAGTTAAAACAGGTTTTTGCGCATTAGTGAATCCTAAAAGATTTGCAATTGAAATACCTGTATCAGTTGGAGGAGTTTTATCAACAGTTAAAGTAATTGAAGCAGGAGTTAAATCATTATTGTCTGCATAATCTCTTGCTTTTGCTTTCAAAGTATAATTTCCATCAACTAAAGTTGGAACATTAAAAGTCCAAGAACTTAAATCATTTGCGTCTGCAAAAGTCAAACCATTATCTAGGCTTACAAATACTTTTGTTAAACCTGTTCCAACATCTGAAGCTGTTCCAGTAATTGTTAAAGGAAATTGAGCTGCATTTAAGTCTCCTGAAGGGAAAGTAATTACAGTATTTGGATCAACTAAATCTACATGTAATAATTGAGTTGTTAAACTTACTTGGTTTTGATCTAAATTGTCTTGAGCTTTTGAAATAATATTATAATCTCCTGAAGTTAGAGATGCAATTGAAAAACTCCAGTTAGTTGAACCATTTGCGTCTGCAAATGTTGCACCATTATCTAAGCTTATGAATACTTTTTTCACTCCTGCACCTGAATCAAAAGAGGTTCCTGAAACAGTTAATGGAAATGCATTTAATCCTGCATTGAAATCATTTACAGGACTTGAAACACTTGAAGTAGGAGGAGTTGTGTCAAAGAAAATTGAATCCAAAACTGAAGCAGATTCATTTCCAACTGCATCAGTGAATTTAACATAAATTCCAGTTAAACCATTTAATCCACTGCAACCAAATGCAGGATCTATCATGTTGAAGTCTGAGTAAGTTGTTGCAAAAGCAATGTTGTTTGTGTATGCAATATCATTACAAGAAAATTTCATGAATTGAACAGATGTTGTAGCATCGCTTGCTGTTAAAGTTAGATCTGGTTTTTGATCGTTTGAAAAATTATCTCCATTTTGAATTACAATTGAAGCTCCAATTGGAGGAGTGGAATCAACTATAATGTTTACGTCAGTGAAACTTGTTTGATTATTGTCAGCGAAATCGTTTGCTTTTGATTTCAAGGTATGAACTCCATCTGTTAAAGGAGTTGAAATTACAAAGCTCCAAGCATTAGAGCCATTTGCGTCTGTAAAACTTGTTCCACCATTAGTTGAAAGGAATACTTTTCTTACCCCAGTAAATGCATCGCTTGCAGTTCCGGAAATTGTTATTGGAAATTCATTTGCATTAAAATCTGATCCATTTAACGGGCTTGTAATTGTGCTTGAAGGAACAACTGTGTCAATGTGTAATACTAAAGGACCAATTGAAGGAGAATTTTGATCTAAGTTATCTACTACTCTAATGAATATATTATAGTTTCCATCTACTGGGCTTCCAAGGTTTCTAGTCCAATTAGTTGTTCCAGTTGCCAAGTTAGGAAAAGTTAATCCTCCATTAGTTGAAACAAATACTTGTTTTACTCCACTTCCTGCATCGCTTGCAGTTCCAGTTAAAGTTAAAGGCAATGCATTTGCTCCTGCATTAAAGTCTTGAACAGGTGAAACAAATGCTCCAGTTGGAGCAGTAGTGTCAAAGAATATTCCATCTGAAACAGCTGTTGAAACATTATTCAAATCATCTGCAAATCTTGCAAAAATTGTTTTATTTCCATCTACAGAATTACATCCAAATGTTGAGTCAAGCATATTAAAGTCTGAATATGAAGAAGCAAATGAAACATATGAAGTGAAACTTACATTATCACAAGAGAATTGCATGGATGCAACATTTGTTAATGCATCAGTTGATGCAAGAGTTAATGAAGGCTTTTGAACATTAGTAAAGTTTGCTCCGGATGCAATTGAAATTAAATTATTTATTGGAGGAGTGGAATCAAATAAAAAGTTCACATCAGTCGAAACTGATTGATTATTGTCTGCAAAGTCTTGAGCTTTAACTTTAATTGAGTAATTGCCGTCTGGAAGAGAGGGAATTGAAAAACTCCAAGAATTTGTTCCAGTTGCTTCAGTGAAAGAAATTCCTCCATTAGTTGAAACCAAAACCTTTTTCACTCCAACATTATTATCTGAAGCAGTTCCAGTTAAAGTAAAAGGCATGTTTGCATCTGAAAGCCTTGCATTATTGGCTAGATTTGAAATCACTGAATTAGGAGGAGTTAAATCAACATGCAATAAAACAGTTGAAACACTGGATTGATTTTGATCCAAGTTATCCATTGCTTTTACTTGAACTAAATAATCTCCTGCAGTTAAACTTGATTTTGAAAAACTCCAGGAAGTAGTTCCATTTGCGTCTTGGAATGAAGCTCCTGAATCAAATGAAAGCCATACAGTTTTCACTCCGCTTCCAGTTCCATCGCTTGCAGTTCCACTTAAAGTTAATGGGAAAGAATTATTTCCAGCATTAAAGTCTGAAACAGGACTTGAAACATTTGAAGTAGGAGGAGTTGTATCGTAATTAACTACTTTACTAATTTGAGTTGAAGAATTTCCTGTAAAGTCTTCAAATACAACGAATACTGTTTTGTTTCCATTTCCTCCAATGCAACCATTTACTGGATCTAAAATATTGAAATCAGAATGACTTGAAGCAAATGCAACATTTGCAGGGTAATTCAAGTTATCACAAGAAAATCTCATGAATTTTACTCCTGTAACAGCATCTAGAGCAGCTAATGAAAGTAATGGTTTGGATAAATTAGTGTATCCAACTCCGTTTGCAATATTCATGTCAGCATTAGTTGGAGGCAAATTATCTACTCTGAAATTCAAATCCGCAGTTAAAGAATTATTGTCTGCAAAGTCTTGAGCTTTAACTTTTACTTGATACAATCCATCTGCAGGCAAAGAAATAGATTTACTCCAAGAAGTTGTGCCAGTTGCAAGAGTAAAAGTTAAACCATTGTCAGTTGAAAGCCATGCCTGTTTCACTCCAGTTCCAAACCCATCTAAAGAAGTTCCATTAACATTTAATGGGAACGCACTTGAAGTATAATTTGAATCATTTGAAGGAGAAGAAATTGCAATAGTTGGAATGGTTTTGTCTACGTGAATTAAAATTCTTTGAGGAACCTCATTTTGATCTAAATTGTCTTGACCTTTAACTAATACATTGTAATCTCCATCTGATAAATCTGAAATTATAAAGCTCCAAACACTTGTACCAGTTGCTTCAGCAAATGTTACTCCATTATTTGTTGAAACAAATACTTTTTTCACTCCACTTCCAGTTGAATCAGCTGAAATTCCGGAAACAGTTAAAGGGAATTTACTTGCATTAAAATTTGAATCATCTGCTGGACTTAAGATAACTGAACTAGGGGCAGTTGAATCAAAGAAAATTGCATCTTGAAATGCATTTGATTCATTTCCAGCAGTATCACTAAATTTAACATAAACTGTTTTGTTTCCATCACTTGAAGTGCAACCAAATGCTGAGTCAAGCAAATTGAAGTCTGAGTAAGTTGTAGCGAATGCAATGTTGCTTGTGTAAGCAATATCATTACAAGAAAATTTCATGAATTGAACAGAGGTAGTAACATCTAAAGCTGTTAAAGTTAGTGAAGGTTTTTGTGCATTAGTAAAGTTTGCTCCAGATGCAATTAATATTGTTCCAGTTGGAGCAACTGAATCAACTACTACATTAATATCTGTTAAAACGCTTTGATTGTTGTCTGCAAAGTCATTTGATTTTACTGAGATTGAATAATTTCCATCTATTGGTTGAGTAAATACATTATTCCAGTTACTTGTTCCAGAAGCCAATTCAAAGTTATTACTTGAACCAAATCTAATCCAAACTTTTTGCACTCCAGTATTGTTATCTGAAGCAGTTCCAGTAACAGTTAAAGGAAAATTACTTGCCTTAAGTTCAGCTCCATTTAAAGGAGAAACAATTACTGAACTTGGATTAGTTAAATCAACATGTAATAGTTGTGGAATAGTTGTTGAACCATTTAAATCTAAATTATCTTGAGCTTTTACTACAAGAGTATAGTCTCCTTGAGTTAAAGACGTTAAAGTATAAGTCCAATTAGTTGTCCCTGTAGCTAAGTCAAATGAATTTCCATTGTTTGTTGAAACCCAAACTTTTTGCACTCCTGATCCAGTTCCATCGCTTGCAGTTCCGGAAACAGTTAATGGAAAGGAATTATTTCCTGCATTAAAATCACTTATTGGATTAACTAAAACAGCATTAGCTCCAGTTGAATCAAAGAAAATTGTTTCACTTGCAATTGCATTATTATCTACAAGATCTTCAAATGCAACGAAAACAGTTCTATTTCCATCTATAGTTGAACAACCAAATAATGGATCAACTATATTGAAATCAGAATGAGTTGAATTAAATGCAATGCGTGAAGTAAATGGACCGCTTGCAGAGCAACTGAATTTCATGAATTGCACTCCTGTTGTTGCATCACTTGCATTCAAAGACAAAGAAGGTTTTTGTTTATTTGTATACAAAGCATTACTTTCAATATTTACATCAGCATTAGTCGGAGAAGTTGAATCAACTCTTACATTAATTGAAGTTAAAGATAATTGATTATTGTCAGCTGCATCTTGAGCTTTAATAATTAAATTATGATTTCCATCAGTTAAAGGATTGGAAACAATAAAATTCCAAGAAGTAGTTCCAGTTGCTAAATTAAATGAAACTCCTTCATCTAATGAATACCAAATCTTTGAAACCCCTGAATTATTGTCAGCAGCTGTTCCGGAAACAGTTAAAGGAAAATTTCTTGCATTCAAATCAGCATTATTTAATGGACTTGAAATTATTGAAGTTGGACGAGTTTTATCTACTTGGAATACGCCTCCTAAAAATTCAACAAAATTATTATCCAAGTTATCTATTACTTTAACATATAAATCATGAGTTCCTTCACTTAAATCAAATACTAAAAAATTCCAATCATTTGCTGTAACTTGATTTCCATCAACAAAGTTTCCTGAATCTAATTTAAATTGAACTTTATTTAATCCTGATCCTGAATCACTTGAATTAATTGGATAATTAAATGGGAATGCATTCAATCCATATCCTCCTGGAGGGGTTGCGCCAACTGCATTAATTTGAGGAGCAGTTGAGTCAAAGAAAATATTTTTACTTACAGTTGAAGAAAAACCAACATAGTCAGTAAATTTTGCATAAACAGTTCTATTTCCATCAGCAGTAGTACAACCGGTTGCAGGATCTAAGATATTGAAATCCGAATGAGTAGTTGCATAAGCAACATTTGAAGAATAATTTACATTGTTGCAAGAAAACTGCATGAAGTTAATTCCTGTAACAGAGTCTTCAGCTCTCAAACTCAAAGCAGGTTTTTGTTTTCTAGTAAAGTTTGCTCCTCCTTCAATGTTTAAATCCAAATTTGTTGGAGCAATGAAATCTAACCTGTAATTCACATCAGTTGTTATAGATTGATTATTGTCAGCGAAATCTTGAGCTTTAACTTTTAAAGTATAAAATCCTTCTTGCAATGCATCTGGATTAAAAGTATAACTCCAATTAGTTGAACCATTTGCATCTCTGAAAGTAACTCCACTGTCAAGTGAAACAAATACTTTTTTTACTCCAACATTATTGTCAGCAGCAGTTCCACTAAAAGTAATTAAACTAAATTGATTAAAATTTGCGTCGCTTACTGGAACAGTAACAGTACTAGTTGGAGGAGTTAAATCAACATGAACAACTGTAAAAGTATTGTCAGCTGTGTTTGCTAAATTATCTGTTAATCTAAGAATTACTGCATGATCTCCTGCAGTAATAGAGTTGAAAATAAATGAAACAATTGGAACACTTATATTATTTGCATCAACAAAAGTTAAACCATTATCTAAACTCAATTGAGCTCTTAAAAGACCAGATCCATTATTTGGATCACTTGCATCAAATGCAAATGTGTAAGGGAAAGAATTTACTCCAATGTTTGCGTCAACGTTTGAAGCTGAAATTCCTGCAGTAGGAGCTGTTGAATCATAAAACACTTCATCTGAAACAGCAGTTGATTCGTTTCCCACTTCATCTAAAAATTTCACGAAAACAGATTTATTTCCATCACTTGAATTACATCCAAAAGCTGAATCTAATAAATTAAAATCTGAGTAAGTTGTTGCAAAAGCAATGTTGTTTGTGTATGCAATGTCATTACAAGAAAATTTCATGAATTGAACAGATGTTGTAGCATCGCTTGCAGTTAATGCAAGTGAAGGTTTTTGATTTTTAGTGAAAGCATTTCCATCTGCTACAACAATTGATCCAGTTGGAGCAATAGTGTCAAAAACAAAGTTTACATCAGTTAAAACTAATTGATCGTTGTCAGCGAAATCTATTCCAGTTACTTTTAAATTATTTAATCCTTCAATTGGAGTCAAACTTGGAATACTCCAAGAAGTTGTTCCAGAAGCATTTTGGAATTGCGCTCCATTTAAAGAATATAAAACCTTTTTTGCCCCAGTAAACGCATCTGAAGAAGTTCCTGAAACAGTGCTTGCGAAAAAACTTGTAGAACTATATTTTGCATTATTTGTTGGAAAAGAAATTGTGCTTGAAGGCCTTGTTAAATCAACTGTAATTCTTCTAGAACTTGGTTGAGAGTTTTGATCTAAATTATCTGTAACCTTTGCTTGAATTTCTTTTGCTCCCTCAGTTAAAGAATTAATTACATAATTCCAATCTCCTGTTCCTGAAGCTAAATTAAATGTTAATCCATTGTTGTCTGAAACCCATACTTGTTTTACTCCACTTCCTGCATCGCTTGCAGTTCCAGTTAAAGTAAATGGAAAGAAACTAATTCCTGCATTATAATCTTCCGGAGGGAATAAACTTATTCCAGGCAACCCTGGAGTTGAGTCAAAGAAAATTCCATCTGAAACAGCTGTAGAAATATTTCCTAAGTCATCAGTGAATTTCACGAAAACTGTTTTATTTCCATCAGAGGAAGTGCAACCAACTGTTGAATCCAATATATTAAAATCCGAATGACTTGATGCAAACGCTACATTTGAAGTAAAGCTAGTTCCATTACAGCTAAACTGCATTTGAGTAACAGTTCCAAGTGCATCACTTGAAGCAAGAGTTAATGAAGGCTTTTGAGCATTAGTGAAATTTGCTCCTCCAGAAATTGAAATTGAATTATTTGTCGGAGGAGTTGTATCTACTATGAAATTTCTGTCAACAACTATTGCATTGTTGTCAGCGAAATCTGAAGCCAAAACTCTTACATTATGGGATCCATCTGCAGGCAAAGAAATTGTTTTACTCCAAGAAGTTGTGCCAGTTACAAGAGTAAATGCTGCATTGTCAAGACTTACATATACTTCTTTTACTCCAGTGAATGCATCTGAAGTTGCACCAGTTAAAGTAAAAGGAAAATTACCTGCATTTAATTTAGTTGTTCCAGCCAAAGCCAAATTAATTGATCCAGGTTCTGGAGCAGTTGGAAGAGTTAAATCAACTTTTACTGTTAATTTTTTATTACTTAAAGGGGTTTCGACTTGCCCTAAATTGTCTGTTGCTTTTGAAACAAAAATATAAGTTCCTTCAGTTAGAGAATTAATTACTGTATTCCAATTATTTGTTCCAGTAACATTTGAAAAAGTTGCTTCATTATTTGTTGAGAGTTGAACTAACTGTACTCCGGCTCCTGCGCCATCGCTTGCAGTTCCAGAAACACTTAAAGGAAATTTGCTTGCATTCAAATTTGAATCATTTGTTAAAGAAATACTTGAAGTAGGAGAAGTTAAATCCAAAGTAAAAGAATCGCTTACAGCTGTTGAAGAATTTTGCAATTCGTCTTCAAATATTGCGAAAATTGTTTTCAATCCATCAACTGAATTACAACCAAATTGATTTGAACTCAAATCAAGTTGACTTGAAGTTGTTGTGAATGAAAAATTTGAAGTATAAGGCCCTGTTTGAGAACAACTAAATCTCATAAATGCAACGCTTGTAGTTGTATCGCTTGAACTCAAAGTAAGAGTAGGAGTTACGTCGTTTGAAAACCCATTTGTTTTAGAAATTGAAACTGAATTACTTGCAGGAGCAGTAGTGTCTAAGGTTAGAGTTAAATTTGTTGTAACAGTTTGTTCATTGAATGCATTATCTAATGCTTTTACAACTAAATTAATTGCTCCATCAGTAAAAGAAGAACCAAAACTAATGCTCCAATTAGATCCATTTAAAGTTGTTTCTTGAAATGTTATTCCACCATCTTTTGAAGCAAATACTTTTTTCACTCCACTCAAAGAATCGCTTGCAGTTCCTGAAACAATTAATGGAAGATTACTTGAATTAATTTTTTGCCCATTAGAATGAGAAGTAATAGTTGAAGTAGGTTTAGTTGCATCAAAAGTAATTGCATCTGAAACACTTGAAGAAGTGTTTCCTAAATCATCTAAGAATTTTACGAAAACGTTTTTAGTTCCTTCAGTTGAATTACATCCAGTTGCTCCATTTGTTAAATTAAATTGAGAGTAAGTTGTTGCAAAGTTTACTGCAGGAGAAAAATTTGTTCCATCACAAGAAAACTGCATTTGAGTAACAGTTCCTAAAGCATCTTGAGATGCAAGAGTTAATTTTGGATTTGAAGAATTTGAAAATTGATTTCCATCCGCTATTACAATAGAATTATTTGTCGGAGGAGTAGTGTCTACTTGAATTGTTATTCCTGCAGAAGGAGTTTCAAGATTTCCAGTTCCATCAGTTGCACGAGTTTGAATTAAGTGATTTCCATTACTTAAAGCACTTGAAGGAGTAAAACTCCAACTAGTTGTACCAGTTGCTTGAGTAAAACTTCCTCCATCAATTGAAACTTCCACTTTTGTTATTCCACTAAATAAATCTGAAGCTGTTCCAGTAAAAGTTGGACTTGTATTGCTTGTTCTTTGTCCATTTGAATGAGAAGAAATACTTGAAGTTGGAGCAGTTATATCGTAAACAATTGAATCCAAAATTGAAGCTGAAACATTTCCAACTCCATCCTTTAATTGCAAGTAAACGTTTTTTGTTCCTTCACTTAAAGTACAACCTAGAGCAGAATCGAGTAAATTAAATCCATTAACTAAAGGAGCTAATGCAGTGAAAGTTGAAAAAGTTGAATCATTGCATGAAAATCTCATTAAAGATGTTCCAACAATATTGTCTGAAGCAGTTACAGCTAAACTCACTAATCCGTTTGCAGTAAAAGCATTTCCATTATTAATTGCAAGAGTTCCAGTTGGAGCAGTTGAATCAATTGTTACAGTTACATTTGCATCCGAAACATTTCCAGCATTATCTGTTGCATTTACGCTGTATCTAAAGCTACCATTTTTTCCTGTAATGCTGCGAGGCTCAACAATTAAATCAGTTAAAGTTAAAGAAGAATAATTTTTTGAATTTCCTTGAGTTGTAAGTGGAGTTACATTTAGCTTTGTTTCCCCATAAGTTGTTTGATTTAATCCGCTTACATTATCAGTTAAATTAAATTTTAAAGCAAAATTTGCAGAATTATCAGGGCCATAACTTACTCCATTAACTGGTTCAGTTATTGAAATTGTTGGAGGAGTTACATCAAAAATAATTTGATCTGAAACAGTTAAAGGATTGTTACTTAAATCAAATCCTTTTACATAAACAGTTCTAATTCCTTCAGTTGAATTACATCCTGCTCCTGATTCATTTGATAAATTAAATGACTTGCTTGAAGTGAATGCTTGCTGTGAAGTGAAGTTCACATTGTCACAACTGAATTGAAGAGAATTAATATTGTTTCCATCAACTGTTAAAGTAACTTGAGCATTGTTGGAATAAGTTGCTGCATTATTAATTGAAGCACTTAAACTTCCAACCGCTGGAGGAGCAGTGTCTAAAAGAATTGCACTTGTTTGAGTTCCCAAATCAAAAGTGCTTCCGTTTGAAGCAATTCCAATTCCTGTTACTCCAACAACTTTTAATCCATCTCCACCAATTAAATTCCATGAATGAGTATAAGTTCCAGCAGGCTTTGTAAAGCTTTGTTGCTGGCTTTGACCATCAAATACTGTGTAAACATGTGAAATTCCTCCTGAAACAGAAACAGTTACATTTATTGCAGGATTATTAGTTGTAGTTGAACCATTATTTAATGAAACACTTAAAGCAGCGAAAGCTATAGAAGAAACTATAAGTAATCCAATTAATACGTAGAGATATCTAAAGGTTGAACTAAATGATCCCACGACTTCACCAAAAATTCTTTTTTTTTACTAAAAAAATTGATTAGAACTAGTAAACATTTGTGGCATGCATTGTATTTAAATGTTTCTATAATTGTACTTAAAGAAAAATTTTATAAATCTTCACTTTTTCAAGTAAAAAAATTACTTCACTCGCTTTTTAATAAAAAATTTGGTTGCAAAAAAATGAATTTATTTTCTTGTTTTTGCTAGAAATCCTTGTTGTTCTCGAGTCATTCCAGTCCTTTGAGGTGAAAGTTTTCGTGCCTGGCCTGCAACTGCATTGAATAAACTTCCTACATCAACGTTAACGCTTCCTTGCCAAGCATTTCTATCAGCCATTTCAAATTCAGCTGTAAAATTTACTCCATTGCCTGTAGTCCACCAACCTCTTAACCCTCCACCAAATTCTTTTCCAAAAGTTAATTCTCTTCTTCCAAGTTTATCAAAAGTTAAAAATGCTTCAATTCCTCTACCTCTTTCAAGATTTTCTAAACCAATTCCTCCAACAGTTCTTAAAGTATCAGCTGCTTCTTGAATTGATTGATAATCTAATTGCAATCTATAAGAAATATTCCATCTATTTCCTGAAGGAGTAAGTTGTGCTCCAGCTTTTTCTAATTCAATTTTTTGATCTGGAGTTAAAGTTTTTCCTTCAACTCTAATTGATCCATCTCTTCCAATTGGAATTCTTCCAACAAGTAATCCTCTTAGAGAATGAGATCTTAAAATTGGATCGTCTTGAAATGCATGTTGTAAAGATAAATCAACTTTTCCACCTAAAGCTCTTCTTAAATCAATTCCTGTTACAACTCTTCTACCACTTTCTTTTGTTCCTTCTAGAGGGCCATGAACTACTTCTGTTTTAGTCCAACCAGGACCTAAAGCTAAATCAATTCTTCTTCCAAATAAATCAAATTCATGTCCAAACATTAAATCAAATGTTTCCCTTCTTCTAACATCTCTTAACCTTGTTTTAACATCAATTGGACCAAAAGGAATTGGAGGTTGTGCAACTCCGCCAATTTCAGTTTGAACTTGTCCTGAAACAGCTTTATTAGTAGTTGTTTCACTTGATTCATGTTCTCTTAAATATCTTCCACCTAATTTAATATCTGGCAAGTCAAGTGGAAATCTATGAATTACATCACTTCCAGTTGTTTTATCTCTTCTAAGAAATTCTATAAACACTCCATCAATTATTCCTAAATCAAAATCTAATTGATTTACTTCTCTTCCAGCATTTTTTTGAATTCTTGAAACAGTTTCAGTATCAGTTGTAATAACAATTGGAGTTCCATGAATTTCTTGACTTGAAACGCTTCTTGAAGAAGCTGTAGAAGTCTTTGAAGGTTTTCCTCCAGTTCTTACTCCATAACCATAACTTAAACCAACTTGTCCATCAGGTAAATGAACTGTATTCAAAGAATTTCTAGTTGACCTAGGCAAGTCAACTCCAGTTTTTTCTCCTGACTTCATTAAAACACAACCTGCAAGCAAAGGAAGAACTAATAATGCAGCTCTGCCACCTCTTTTCCCAGGAAAAACAGCTGCAACTGGTTTGTTTCCTTTTCTAACAATTACTGCCCCTCTTTTTTTAAAATTTGCAATTTCAGCAGGAGTAGCAGGAGATAATGGTCTAAAAAGTTTTGCGCCTCTTTCTCTTACGCCTCGTAAAGCTGCACCAGCTTTTTTAAATTCTCTAACAAGTCTTCTTTCAGGTCTTGGCATTACACATCACATCTTTTTATTCTTTTAATTTGATATATTTATATTAATATCAACATTCTTGATATTTAAATAAGTTATGGTTATTTTATTAACATTCATTTGACAAAATTTTGACAAATCTTTTGTTAACATTTTTTGCCAACATTCTTTTGTTAGCATTCTTTTGTCAACATTCAGTTGTTAACATTTTTTGTTAACATTCTTTTGTCAACTTTTCTTTTTAAGAAAAGTTGTTGCAGAGGTGGCGGAGTGGCCTAACGCGGCAGCCTGCTAAGCTGTTTCTCGAAAGGGAGCGCGAGTTCAAATCTCGCCCTCTGCGTTCAAAAACTTTTAGAAAAAGTTTTTGTGATCAAAAGTTTTTTGCTTAGAGCAAAAAAGAAAAAGTAGGTTACAAGGAATGTTTTATGTTTAAAAAAATATCAAGAATTGTAAGACTTAGGAGAAGGCTTGCAAAAGGAGATCAACACAGAATTGAAAGACGAAGAGAATTGATTGAACTTCGATATACAAATGAAGTAATTGGGAAACTTTCTAGAGAATTAAATAAATTGCGTAGCAGAGTAGAAAATTGGGATAAAATTAATCCTGGAAATGATTCTAGACAAAGACAAGTAACTCGTTATGGTTCGCTTGTTATAGAGTTATGGAGTATTAATACTTTGGCACGAAACCTTGTAGGGAGTACAATTTATCCAAAACTATTGTTAAAAGTAAAAATAGAGGAAGGACCAAAAAAAGATAGAAGAACGCATTTAGTTCAACTACAAGATTTAGAAAAAATTGGAGCCACCTGTCAAAAAATTGCAACAGGAGCAAATTATACTGTAAGAGAATTAGCTGATGATTTAGTTAATCATGAAAGTGATTTAGGAAATAAAAAAGCAGAACAAGTTAAGCAAAGTTTAGATATAATCATAACTGATTTAAAGCAAATTATTGGATGGACTGCCCCTTATGCAGAGGAAATTAAAAATAGTCTTAAGCGATCAAAAATTAGTGGAACAGCTTTATTTCTTGGCACTGCAAGAAAACTTAAATCATTACGCAAAAAATTCATGAGCAATTAATAAAATAAAAAACACATTCAACCTCTAAAACAATAGATTTAAATTTATTAAAGTTTTTATAATGTCATGTCAAAAAAATTTGTAATTGTTTTTGTTGCATTTATTTTTTTAATTTTTTTAATTGGTTGTGTTGGAAAAAATTTGGGGGAAGGAATTCTTCCAACTGGTTTTGGAATAGGTGATGGCGCAACTGGAACTAGTTCTTCTTCAGGAAGTAGTGGAAGCAATCAAGGCACTGGAACTAGTGATTCTGGAACTGGAACTTCTCCAAATGGATCTTCAGACGGTAGCAAAAGTGATGGTGGAGAAAAAATTCCTGATGAATTGAAAAAACAAACTGAAGGCGCTGGAAGACAGTTTATTGAATCTGTTTTAAGCATGGAAAATCCTCCAAGATTAAATCTTTTAACTGCATTGGAAATGGCTCAAGGACTTGGTTGGAAAGCAGAGGAAGAAGCCTTAATGAAAAAATTAATTGATAAAATTGAATTCGAAATTAATTCTACTTTAAATAATCCAGGTGCATCTATTAGAGAACTATTAGAGGCAATGCAGTTATCTCAACAACTTGGAGTAAGCGAAGAAAAAACTTATGAACAAGTTCTAGCTAGAATTGAACAAATACTTAAACAAAAATTGCAAGACTCAAAGCTTTGCAAACAACAATTGCTTGATGCAGCAGCTCTTGCACAACAACTAGGAATTAAAGAAATTGATGCAATTGCTTTGGAAAGAGTTCCAAATGCTTCAGCTATTTGTGGTACTTTAGATTTTAAAAAAGAAACAATTTACATAAAAACAGGTGAAAAAACAACTGTAACTGCAAATGTTGAAGGAACTATCAAGGAATTTGCATTCGGAGGATTTGCAGGAGAATTAAAACAATATTTTTTCGCAAATGCAAAACTGCGGTGGAGTTATTCCAAGTCTCCTGAAGAAAGTGAATGTATTTCAATTGAAAGAAAAGGAAATGGAACTGAAGCTCTTGAAAAAGAATTGGATAGTTTTATAATAGTTAAACCTGATGGCGCATATGAGGGGGGCATAAATAAAACAGTAAAACTAATTGTTACTAAAAAGAAAATTCCTTCTCCTCCAGACGATCCTGAAAGATGTGACGGGGTAGACATAGATGAATCCACTGAAGAAGAAAATTATCAATTAAATATCAAATTTAATGGAAACACTGATACAAAAACTTATTTGAAAGGAAGTTTGAATGAATTAACAAAAGCGGACGCATTTTCAGACGAAACTAATTCAACTACTGCAAATTGGGAACTAAAATTATCGGATATTGGTTCAACAATAAAAATAGGATAACATACAAAATTTTTGTTCCCCATTAATTGTTTTTTGATTAGCTAATTAAAAATTATCAAAAAAATAATGGATCCAGCGCTAATTTTGTTGAAATTCAGTAGCTTAAGTATTATTTTATCTTGGCTCTTTCCAGAAATGATTGAAGTATTTCATGTAGCTGTCCCGAATGTTTTTTGAATCCAGAATAAATGCAAACATTTCGCTCCAGAGCACTTGCGCAACCTTTTTTCCGAATATGATTATTACCATTGGCGAATTCAAGTCTTTAGGCAGTTGGCAATACTTGTAATGCATTTTTTTGTGTTTTTCGGTCTTGTCTGGCTCGTAGCCTTTGAGATATGTGCCATTATCGACAAGATCATACATTGTGTGCTTTTGTTGTGCACGCCTATCCATCCAGTGCCAGAACCATGTGTGCATACTTTGCGGAACCGCCTTTGATTGCGGGAAATTCTTTCCGCCAAGCGTGCTATTGCCCCCGATCCAATAGGATTCCTTGTAGTCAAGTAATTCATTCAGGAGAGATTTCATAGATTCATTTCCCCGGTAAACTTCAGCTTTAATCGAAGGTTTTGAGGCGCCATAAAGACTCTTTATTTCAGGAATTTTTTTCTCAAGTTGTTTTAGGGAATTTTCTTTTTTTCTTATTTCTTCCAATATTTTGTTGGGGTGCGTGCACTGATATGTCCTTTTTCCTTCTGCAATGCCGAACATATTCACGGGGTTGAGAATAGCAATGGGCATGTCGTGGGTTCTGCTCATAGCGTCGGAACTTATCGCCTCTTCAAAAGGGTTGGGCTGGTTGATTCAGGATTCACGGAGCTTTTCAAGGCCTGACGATATGCTTGTTGCAGTTATAACAATTGGTCTTTTAGGCGCGATTAGCGACAGGCTGCTTGTAATGTTTGAAAAGCGGATGCTTGCATGGAGAGAAACTTTCATAGGAGAATGACAATGAACAAACTACTTGAAGTTGACATAAAGAAAAAAGCATTTCAAAATAATCTTGTGCTTTCAGAAATGTCTCTCGATCTGGAGAAAAACAAGTTCACAACAATTCTTGGTCCAAGCGGATGCGGAAAATCAACGCTCCTTAAGGCGATTGTAGGACTTGACAACGAATACGATGGCATGATCAGGCTAAATGGAACAGATGTCTCAGAACCAGTCAAGGAATGCAGCATGGTCTTCCAAGAGCCGAGGCTATTGCCCTGGGCGTCAGTTGAAGAAAATGTCATGTTCCCTTTGGAAAAAAGCAACGGCGAAAATCTCAGCGAATTGCTTACAATACTAACGCTTGAGAATTTTTCCCAAAACCTGCCAAAAGAACTCTCCGGTGGGATGGCACAGAGAGTTTCACTTGCAAGAGCACTTATTAATCTTCCAGAAATTATTCTGCTGGATGAGCCATTCAGCGCACTTGACATAATAACAAGACACAAGCTACAAGACAAGCTCATTGAGACCCTTGAAAAAAGGAAAACAACTGCATTGATGGTCACACACGACATTGAGGAAGCGGTCTATCTCAGTGACACAATACACGTGATGAAGCAAAGGCCTTCTGCAATAGTAAAAACCTACAGAATAGCTCTCCCTAAACCAAGGAATAGGACAAGTCCAGAATTCACCAAAAAAGTTTCTGAAATATACAAAGATCTTAGAGACCGACTAAAAATACTATAAAGTTCAACTGCCCTATCTGGACATGCAGTCGATACAGATCAGTTAATCCCCTATGTCGCTAAAACCCCTTAAAAAGCCCCAAAATTGACTTCTTAAACAGACCTCTAAAACCGATAGTTCTTAAACAAAGCCGTTTTTTCAAGAAAAGATTTATTAATAACGAAGTGCTACTTGTATTCAATTAATTGTTTAAATTGGAGGGGAAAAAATCAAAAGAAATATTTTTTGGATAGTATTGTTACTGATTTTAGCATCTCAAATAGTTTTTTCAAGCATTTTAGGAATGCCTTTTACATTTAATGGCACTAATGCAGAGGCTTCTCTAGAAATTATTCATGCAAATTTTCCCACTTATGTTGGCTCAATAGTTGCATTTAGTGGTCCTGGTTATAATGCAAATGTAAGCGAAGTAACAGGCCAGCCAGGAGTTCTTCAAGTTAATGAAGTTAAATTCAAGCCATTAGTAATTGAAAAAAAGATTCAACCTTTTATGATTAAACAAGCTCAAACAGAGAACACTGCACAATACACAATAGATAATGTAATTACAACAGATAACTCTTTATGGGCACTAGCTTCAAAAGTTTTCAAAAAAGAATTAACAAATGCAGATAAAAAAACAGTACATTTCCGTATAGCTACCATTGGTCCTGGAACAAGAAGTGAAAAATATATATTGGAAAAATCTTTCCCTGTTTCTTGGGAGTTATCAGATATAAGAATAAATCAAAACCTCGAAGTAACTGAAAAATACAGCTTTGTTTACGAAAACCTTGAAAGACAAACAACATAAAAAGGTTTTATGAATCTTCAAATACTAAAACAAAAAAGTCATTTAATTATCATATGTATTTGGATTATTTTATTTTCATTTTTTGAATTAATCAAAGTTCAATTTTTTGCGTTGGATTTTTTTTCTTCAACTTTATTTTATTTTTTCGAATTTGCAGTTCTACCACTTGTTTTGATTTATTTATTCAAACTCAAATTTTCAGAAAATGGCTTGACTTTAAATAACTGGAAATCTTCATTAAAGTTTTTTGCAATATTTTTTCTTTTAGCTTTGCCGATAATGTTTTTTGCTGCAAGAATGCCTGAATTTAATTCTTTTTATCCATTAATTAAAGAAGCAAAAACTAGTTGGCAAATATTTCTTGTAATGGAGTTTTTTATTTTACTCTCAATGTTTGCAACTGAATTCTTTTTTCGTGGATTTTTATATTTCAATTTAGAGAAAATTTTTGGCTGGCAGTTGGCTGTTGTTTTACAAGCAATTCCATATGCTTTAACACATGTGGGAAAACCTTTTCTTGAAGTCCCTTATTCGTTTTTTGTTGGAATAATTTTTGCATTAATAGTTTATAGAACTCGCTCAATTTTATTTCCATTAATGCTTCATTTTCTAGGATCAATGATATTTGATTTAATTATAATTTTTATACAAAACTAGTCAACAATTTTATACCAATAACCCTTGAATTTTTTAAAACCAAATCTTTGAAAAATTCTTATAAAGGCAGGAGTTAGTTTTTGTGGTTTACCAATCAATAATCTTATTCCTCTTTCTTTTGCAAGACTTAACATTGATTCATATAATTGCTTGCCAATTCCTTGTTCTCGAAAACCTTTTGTTACATTAACTGCTCTCCACCAATATGTGAATGGAGGCGTTTTAAGAAGTTCTTTAACAATTTTTTCAATACTTGGATGTTTTGATAACCATACTTTTCCTAACACTCTTCTTTTATTATGTAAATCTCTTAACGTAATTGTTGTAATTGGCGTTCTTTTATTTCTACTAGCGCCAAAGACTGATTTTCCTTGAGAGGTTCCTTTCAATTGAATTTTTTTTGCAGTAACATCTTCAACAAATTCCCCTACAAGTGTTTCTCCAATTATAAAAACTTGTCTAGCAGTTTCTCTTTGGCTTCCAACATATCTTACTGGAATAATTCTTTTACGTGCTCTTTGTCGCGGCCTTCTTTGAAGCATTTTGTAACCTTAAATTTAAATAAATAGTTAACTTAAATCATTTATATTAATTTCTTTTGTTAACATGCATATTTTTTGATTAAAAAAGATTAAAGCACGGGTACCGAAGCGGTTAAACGGACCGGACTCAAGATCCGGTGACTTAGTGTCTTCACAGGTTCAAATCCTGTCCCGTGCATTTTGAAGTTTATGAATAAAGAAAATAGTATTTTGCGTTTTGTTTCACTTGATTTGTTTAGAACTCTAATAATTTTAGCATTCCTTTTTTTCAATCTCCTGGAAATTTTTGTTTCACAAGAAAAAATTCCTCTTTTTTTTAAAACACAATCAAGGACAAATTTTATTGCCAGTTAATTTAATTGCACCTTCATTTGCATTCATTATTGGAGCTGCATTATTTGTTACATTTTTAAGTAAAAATTCTTTACTGCTTTGGATTTCGCAATTCGATTGGATTTTTTTAAGTCAAAAAATTAGCATGCTTTTTTTCCAAGAAAAAAATTAGTTCAGTTGCCAAATCAATTCCTGAATTAGCTTTTTGAAATTTCTCAAAATTTGGTTGAAAAGAAATATTTGAAACAAAATGGTTTTCATTTGAATCAACTTTAAATGAAATGCTTGCAAAATCAAAAGAATAGTTCAGTAAAAAGTTTGTTGAAAGCTCAATTAAATTGCTTGAAAGTTTTTGGCCTTTAATTTTATTAGTTGTAATTGAAGTTGCGCACACAACTTTGGATCCTATAGCAAGGCATTCAATTTCTTTTTCATAATCCAGTCGTTCTTGAATTAAATATCTATTAGTTGAACTGAGTTTTTTGATTATTGAATCAAATTCATTTAGTTTGACTGCATTAATTTCAGTTGAATCGTTTGCTCCAAAAATATTAATTTCATTGTTTTGAAATGATTCAATTAATTCGTTTAACTTTAATTTACTGAATTTAGGCATATCTAATACTATTGTCTTTGGAATCAATACATTTGATTTTTTTGATAAAATATATAATTCATATTTTGTTGGATTGATTTTCAAAACATTTTTGTTTGCAAGAAAAGTTGTAAATGAAAGATTATTCAAAACTGCATTTATTTTTTCAAAACTAGTTGGAGATTCAATTATTACTGAATTAGGCGAATACTCTTCGAGTTTGTTTAAATCTTTTTCAAGAATAAAGTCGAAAATATGTTCTCTTTCCTCAGCAGTTTTAATTAGTTTTTTATGAAAAGAATTTAATTCTTTTGAAATCCATAAAATTTTCATTTTAACACTTTAAGGTTTTTTTTGAGTTTTAAGTTCAGAGTACAAAGAAGTTAAAAGCGCTTTTCGTTGATCTATTAAACCTCTAGGAATTTGTTGTCCGCGAGATTGTAAAACTAATAATTCGCTTTCAACTTTTTTTAAGTTTAAAAAAATTGAATGCGCACGAGACCCTTTTTCAACTGCATGACTTTCATGTCCAAATCTTCCTAAAAAATTAATTCCAACCTTTTCAATTTTTGGAGGCATTGCAGCTTGGCGTCTTTTTTCAGCCTCTACAAATATTTGAGCAAACGCTCTAAATCGACGAGTTGTTGGTTCTCTTCTTGCAGCAAGTATAGGCATACTAATAAATTGTTTTTGAATTATTTAATTCTTTTGATTTTTTATTTTTTCTTTAATTTTACTTGTTTTATGAATTTCAGGTTTAAAAGGACTTAATCTAATGATTTGAGTTCGGCAATTGTTTTCTTTTAAGAATTGAATTAATTTTTTTTCATCAACTCTTTGATCATACCCTAGAGCAATAATGTCTGGATTAATTTCAAGAACTGTTTTAAAAATCTCTTTTTTTCTGCCTAAAACAGCGTTGTCCACAACTTTTAACTCTTTAATTAATTGAAGTCTATGTAATTCGGAATTAGAGGGATAAAATCCTTTAATTTTTTTAACATTTTCATCTCTTGCAATTACTACTATTAATTTACTTCCAAGTTCTTTGGCTCGTTTTAAGTATTGCAAATGCCCTGGATGAAGTAAATCAAATGTCCCAAAAGCTAGTACTGTTTTTTCATTCATTTTTTTGCCTTGAATTTTTAGTAAAACAATTGTACTGGAAATAATTTAAATTGATTGTTATTATTTCAGTTAAAGTGATTTAATGGATTTAGAGGAAAAACTTGCTTTAATTAAAAGAAACACTGTTGAATTAATTGAGGAAAAAGAATTAACTGAAATTCTTCAAACAAAGTCAAATCCAGTAACTTATTGCGGGTATGAACCAAGCGGGGAAATGCATTTAGGGCATTTTGTTACTTTAACTAAATTAGTTGACTTGGAGAAAGCAGGGTTTAAAGTAAAAGTTTTACTTGCTGACTGGCATGCATGGTTAAACAAAAAAGGTTCTTGGGAGCAAATTCATGAAATTGCAAAAGTTTGGGAAAAAGCATTCAAAGCATTGGGGTTGAAAAATGCTGAATATGTTTTAGGATCAAGTTTTCAACGAAAAAATGAATACTTGGATGATGTTTTAACTCTGGCATTGAATACAACTGTTAATCGTTCAATTCGTTCAATGCAAGAAGTTGCAAGAGACGTTGAAAATGCAACTGTTTCTCAAATGATTTACCCCTTAATGCAAATAACTGACATTAAATACTTAAAAGTAGATGTAACAGAGGCAGGAATAGAGCAAAGAAAAATTCACATGCTTGGAAGAGAAATAATGGAAAAAATTAATTATCCAAAGCCTTGTTTAGTTCATACTCCTTTAATTAATTCCTTGCTTGGCCCTGGAAAAAAAATGAGTTCCTCCGAACCAAATTCACTTATAAGTGTTCGAGATTCCGAACAAGACGTTTTAAAGAAAATCAATAAAGCTTATTGCCCTGAAGGCATAACTGAAAACAATCCTGTTCTAGAAATAACTAAGTTAATTATTTTTCCAAGAATTAAATCTTTTGAAGTTTCTCGCCCAGAAAAATTTGGAGGAAATGTTTCCTTTGAAAACTTTACTGAGTTAGAAAAAGCTTTTGCTGAAAAAAAGTTGCATCCAATGGATTTAAAAAATACAGTTTCAAAATATTTGCTAGAAATATTAGAACCAGTAAGAAAGGCATTCAATAATTAAAAAAGGTTTAAATAGTAGTTTACCTATTATTTTTTCGATTAAAATGAATTTATTCAACTTATTTGTTAACCCTAGACAGGCAGTGAAGGATTCTCTTTCAAATCCAAATACGGCATTAATTGGAGTATTATTAATCGCACATGTATTGGTTGGATTAATAATTTTTGTTTTAAGAGGTTTAACGCTTAACTTGGTTCAAAGCGTTTTGCAAGTCGTTAACTCAATTATATTGGTTTTAGTTTTAACAGTTATAGTTTATTTTTTTTCAAAGTTTTCCAAGCAACAAAAATCTTTAATTGATCGAAACAAATTATTTTTAGGTTTAATTCAAGCTTTTGCTTTAACTTTTTTCTATATTTTACTTGGAACAATTTTTTATGGAGTTCCAATTTTGTTGTTGAATAAAGAATTAGCAAAACCAATTCAAGATGCAACTGCTGGAACTATTACTTCTCAAGAATTATTTACTGTGTTAGACAGCAAGCTTTCAACTGAAAGTACTTTCCCATTATCAATTATTTTAGGAGCATCACTTGTATTAATTTCATTAATGTTTTTGTATATTCTTTATCTATGGTATTTAGTGGTTTCTGAAACCCTTCAAGCAGGGTTTGTGAAGAATATTATTTTCTTTGTAATACTGTTATTGCTTGGATACCTTGTAATGGCTTTAAAGGGATTCTTATTCTAGTTAAGCTTTAAATAAATGCAAAAATTGAAACAAAAAATATAAATACTTGTTTTACTGGTAAAATATTATTTAATATTACTGAAAAGGCGATTAAACATGAAAGTGAAATGCCCTGGATGTGAAGAACGATTTGATGTAGACAAAAATGAATATGATGAAGACGATGTATTAGATTGCCCTGAATGCGAGGAAACCTTGATTTTAAAGGTTAAAGGTGGAAAATTTGTAGCCAAACTAGATAAAGAAAAATATGATGAAGATCTAGAAGATTATTACAATGAAGAAGACGAATAAGCCTTTAATGCAAGAATTAATTTTAGCTATTCTTTTATTATAACTTTTATTCCTTTCTTATTTTAATTTACATTTAAGTTGATTTAAATGAGTTTTGAAATATTTAATTCTCTTTCAAAGAAAAAAGAAGAATTCAAGCCATTAGAAGAAAATGAAGTAAAGATGTATGTTTGTGGACCCACAGTTTATGGTCCAGGCCATATAGGTCATGCAAAAACGTATACTGCTTTTGATATTATTAGAAGATATTTGGAATACTCTGGATTTAAAGTTAAATTTGTTGTAAACCTTACTGATGTGCATGATGACATGATTTCAAAAGCAAACGAACAAGGAATAACTATTTTTGAATTAGCTGAAAAAAACATTAAGCTTTTTTTTAAAGACATGGATGAATTAGGAATTAAAAAAGCAGATATTAATCCAAGGGTAACTGAAACCATTCCTGAAATAATTGAACTGGTTAAAACCTTGCAAGAAAAAGGTTTTGCCTATGAAACAGAAGACGGAGTTTATTTTAATGTACAAAAGTTTAAAGATTATGGAAAACTAGCAGGAATTAAAATTGAAAAAACTTTAACTGGAACAAGAGTTAAAACAGATAAATATGATAAAGAAAATGTTCAAGACTTTGCTTTATGGAAAAAACAAAAACTCGGAGAACCTTTTTGGGAAAGTCCTTGGGGAAGAGGCAGACCTGGATGGCATATTGAATGTTCTGCCATGAGTAAAAAGCACTTAGGAGAACAAATAGATATTCACGGAGGCGCAGTTGACTTAATTTTTCCACATCATCAAAACGAAATAGCTCAAAGCGAAGCTGCTAGCGGGAAAAAACCTTTTGTAAAATATTGGTTGCATTCAGGGTTTCTAAATGTTGAAGGAGAAAAAATGTCTAAAAGTTTGGGAAACTATATCGAGATTCCAAAGCTTTTAGAAAAATACGATCCAAAAGTTTTCAGATTTTTTGTTGCAGGAATTCATTATAGAAGCCCAATTGATTTCACTGATTCAGCAATGCAAATAGCCAAAAAAACTCTTGAAAAATTAAATGACTTCATTAGAAGAATGCACGAAATTCAAAACGAAAAAAATAATTCCAAAATAATTGAATTAATTACTGAAACCAGAAAAAAGTTCATTAAAGAAATGAATGAAGACTTTAATACTCCTAATGCGTGGGCAACAATATTTGATTTTGTTTCAACAATAAATAAATTTGAAGCTGAAAATAACTTAAGTAAAAAAGATGCTGAACAAGTGATGGATTTTATGAAAGAATTAGACACAATCTTTAAGGTTTTTAATTTTGAACAAAAAAATGAATTAGATAAAGAAGTTGAAGAATTAATTCAGAAAAGAGAAGAATTTAGAAAACAAAAAAAGTTTTCAGAAGCAGATGAAATTCGTGCACAATTAACTGCAAAAGGAATTCAATTGCTTGACACTCCTGAAGGAGTTAAATGGAAAAAAATAAGTTAAATATCAAGCAAATAATTAAATACATTAAAAACCATTTTTTTAGTTATTATGGCAATGCTTGACTTAACTTTATTGCTTGACTTGGGACTAATTATAATAGCTGCAACTGTGCTAGGATATGTTGCTAAAGCATTAAAGCAACCTCCACTAATTGCATATATTGCAGCAGGATTGCTTATAGGGCCATATGCATTAGGTTCATTGGGAATAAGGTTTGGTCCAATTCCAGTACTAGGAGTTGGCCCTGAACAAATAAATAATATAATAATTTTATCCGAATTAGGAGTAGCATTTCTATTATTTTCAATTGCTGCTGAAACAAATTTTTCTAAAATGTTTCAATTAAGAAACATTTTATTTGCAGGAGGAATTCTTCAAGTACTTTTAAGCACTGTTCTAGTATTCTTTTTAACTTTTTTAATTCTTCCAAATGCAATTCAAGCAATTTACATCGGATTCATTCTAGCGTTTAGTTCTACTATGATGGTTGTAAAAGTTTTATCAGACAAACAAGAAATTAATACAATTCATGGAAGGTTAATGGTTGGATTTCTTCTAGTGCAAGATGTAATAGTTATTCTTTTACTTCCTTTAATTGCAAAAATCTCTACTCAACTATCTTTTTTTCTTTTATTAGAGGTTTTCTTAAAAGCATTCATTCTTTTTGCAATAGGATTTTTATTTAACAAATTTATTTTACCAAAATTAATTTCTTATTCAAGTAAATCAGTTGAATTGTTTTATTTAAGTAGTTTAAGTGTTTGCTTTTTATTCATCATTTTATCTCATTTAATGAATTTTTCAATTGCAGTAGGAGCATTTATTGGAGGACTAGCAATTTCAAATTTATTATTTAATTTAGAAATTGTTAGCAACATTAAGGGTTTAAGAAATTTTTTTGCCACAATATTTTTTGTAACACTTGGAATGCAAATAAATTTTTCTTTTATAAATTTTTCCATTCCATTATTTGCTTTAATGTTGTTTGCTGTTTTCATTTTAAAACCAATTATTTTCAGCATTATTACTTTTTTTAGTGGCTATGGAGGAAGAATTTCTTTATTAGTTGGATTAGGCTTAGCTCAAGTAAGTGAATTTTCTTTTATTTTATTAAATCAAGGATTTAATGGAGGGCAAGGCCCTTTAAGTCAAGAAGTTTTTTCGAGTTCAATACTTGTAATTGGATTATCAATGGCTTTAACTCCTTACATTATAAAATACGACGACAAAATAAGTTTCTTTTTTAGAAACCGCTTAAGGAAAATAGATTTCTTGGCAAAATTTTTTGACAAACACAAACAAAATCTTGACAAATTAAGTAATGTTCCATTAAAATTAAACAAACACATTGTATTATTTGGTTGTGGGGAAACAGGTAAAGGATTTGTTTCGACTTTTAATGAAACTCAAAACCTTGTAGTAGTTGACAACGATCCAAAAGTAATAGAAGAACTAATAAGTAAAGACGCTTATGCAATTTATGGCTCAGTTGAACATTTAGAGGCATTAGAAAAAGCTGGCTTGACTAGAGCTGATTTATTGGTTATTACAATTCCAAACGAAGAAGCATCAATTTATTTAACTGAATTAGCTAAACAAATAAATCCAGACATCATAATTTTTGCAAGAGCACATCATAACGAAGGCGTAATAAAATTATATGAAAAAGGAGCAGACTTAGTTATTGCTCCTGAAACACTTGCATCAACTGAATTAATTAAAAATGTTTCAAATTATTTAGAGAAAGGGAAAAAGTTTAAAATAAAATTAAGAAAACAATATTTAGACTATGTAAAAAATGGATTAAGAAATAAAGAAAATAATTTCAAAATCTAACTATAAAAGTTTTTCTTTTAATTCTTGAATTGCTTTTTTTCTATCTGTTTGACCAAAAATTGCATTTCCGGCAACCAAAACATTTGCTCCTGCTTTCACTACCTTTTGCACTGTATCAAGATTAATTCCGCCATCAACTTCAATATCTAAATTTGGTTTTAATTTTCGTAGTTTAGAAATTTTTGGTAAAACTGATTCAATAAATGTTTGCCCGCCAAAACCAGGGTTAACTGTCATCAATAAAACCATGTCTAATTCATCTAAAACATCTTCAATTGAATTCAAAGAGGTTGCAGGGTTTAATGCAACTGCAGCTTTTACTCCGCAAGACTTTATTTGCTGAATAACTCTATGCAAATGAGGACACGCTTCAACATGAACTGTAATAGAAGCTGCTCCTGCTTTAACAAATTCTTCAACAAATTTTTCGGGTTCAACAATCATTAAATGACAATCCAATGGTTTTGAAGATTTCAATTTTTTTACTACAGGTGGCCCAATAGTAATATTTGGAACAAACCTTCCATCCATTACATCTACATGAATTAAATCAACTTTTGATTCAACTAAAGCAATTTCTTCATTAATTTTTCCAAAATCAGCTGATAAAATGCTTGGAGCAATTAAAACTTTTTTATTCATTTAAATGGTCCTCCAGGAATTAAAAAAAATATAATTAAATTTGCAATAATAATTCCAAGAATTTCAGCAACAATTAAAAGTATTATAGGCAATAAAGTTTTAAAATGAAATATAATGTTCAAAAATTCAAGCAAAACAAAATTAGCATAATACCATGAAAAATTTAAATAATATGAGAACGGAATTGGTTTTTTTGAAAACAAACTTCCAAAATATATTAAAAAAATTGAAAAAAACACTAAAGCAATTGTTAAAAAAATAACCATTAAAGAAATATAAAAAGTTAAAAACCAAATCATTCCTAATACAAAAATTATCAAATTATTTTCAGGTTGAACATATTTGTTAAAAAAAGGAATAATTGGAAAAATAAAAATCAATGGCAAAAGGCAGGCAATTGGAATTAAAATAATTACTCCCAGAAATGAAACTGCTCTTTCAATGTCATTTTCAGGAGTAAATCCTTTATATAAATCCAAACGAGAATTAATTGAATTAAATAAATTTTGGTCAACTGAAATCAAGTTATTTTTTAATTTAATTACAAAACTCGCATACGGTTTAAGAAAAAAATCAAACATTTTAATCAGCTATTTTCTCAATTTGGTTTAAGAAATTGCTTTTCTATCTCTTTAATTTTATTCAATCTACGCAAATGCCTTTCATTTTCTGGTTTGCTTCCTTCAAACTTTGTTTTTAAAAAAATTTCTACAAACTTTAATGCATCTTCTTGATTTAAAAGTTTTTCACCTAAACATAAGACATTTGTATCTCCATGTTCTCGACATTGTTTTGCAGATGCTTCACTGAATACAACTGCTGCCCTTATGCCTGGAACCTTATTTGCTGTTAAAGCCATTCCCATTCCAGTTCCACAAACTAAAATTCCTTGAGAATTAGGATTTTTTACAACATTTTGTGCAACGCTTAAAGCAAAATCAGGGTAATCACAACTTTCTTCAGAATTAGTGCCAATGTCAGTGAATTTAAAGCCCAGTTCTTTTAATTTTTCTTTAATTGCTTTCTTTAATTTAAACCCAGCATGATCTGATCCAATAAAAATTTTCAAACACATAAAAACTAATTAAATAAAGAACTCGTTATTCTTAAATACTTATTTTTTAGTTTTGAACTAGTCAACATATTTAAATACTATAAACCTGTATTTGATTGATGAAATTAAAAATTTGCATTACAGCTTCTGCAGGAGGGCATTTAACTGAAATACTACAACTACGACAGCATTATTCAAAATATATTCATTTTTATGTTTCAGATTATAGAACTAATGCAATTGATTTAAGCAAAAAAGAACAAGTTTTTTTTGTTGAATGCCCTAGGAGAAATCCATTAAATCTTTTAAAGAATTTTTTTCAGTCAATTAAAATTTTTTTAAAAGAAAAACCTGATTTAGTTATTTCAACTGGTGCAGATACTGCTTTTTCTATTTGCTTGCTTGCAAAATTATTCGGAAAAAAACTAATTTTCATTGAATCGTTCGCAAGAATTGACCAGCCATCCTTGAGTGGAAAAATTTTTTATCCAATAGCGGATTTATTTTTTATTCAATGGCCTGAAAATAAAAAGTTTTTTCCAAAAGCAGTTTATGTTGGAGCAGTATTTTAAGGTGAGAAAATGAATATCTTTGTAACAGTTGGCACTCACCCGATGAGTTTTCATAGATTAACAAATGAATTAGATTTTTTAATTGAAAAATGCATGCTTGAAGACAAAATTTTTGCTCAAATTGGGTCAACTACTCCAAAACCAAAAAACTTTGATTTTGTGGAATTGCTTTCAGAAAAAGAATATTCTAAATGGTTTGATTGGGCTGATATAGTAATATCTCACGGTGGAGCTGGAAGCATAATAAATGCTTTGGCCAGAAATAAAAAATTAATTGTAGTTCCAAGGTTAAAAAAATTCTCTGAACATACAAATGATCATCAAATAGATTTAGCTCGCTTGCTTGAAAAACAAAAAAAGGTTTTAGGAGTATATAATATTAAATCTCTTGGCACAATAATTGAAAAAGCAAAAAAATTCAAATTCAATGTTAAAAAAGAAGAAAACCAAATTGGAAAAAAAATCGAAGAATTTATTTCAACAAATTTTTAATTTGAGTTGAGAGATTTTCTGCAGTGAAACAAAATTTGTTTATAAGAGTTTCAGAAAATTTTCTCGTTTCATTTGCAAATCGTGTTTTACTATTTTATTCAAAAGGCTTCTATCAATGTCTTCTCCACCATGATTTGGGATTACAGTTGTTCTACCATCTGGATGTTCAAAAAACATATGACTTCCTTGTTGTCTTTTCAATTCAAATCCAAGTCGCTTTAGAATTTTCGCCAATTCAAGAGCATTCATTAGCGGAAGCTTTGACATTTCAAACCTCTATTTGTTGCAAACTCAAAAATTTAGTCTCAAAATTATCTAGATTTTTAACTGCAAGATAAATAGAAATTGCTTCTTTTGTTCTCTTAATTAGTTCATCATAACTTTTTGCCTGAGTATGACAACCAGGCAAACCTATTACCTCTGAAATTAAATATCCATCTTCTCCTTGCTCAACAATTACATTAAATTTTCTTGTCATAATATAATACTTCTAAATGTTCTATAAATAGTTATCGTTTTATTTCAACAAATTTTTAATTTGAGTTGAGAGATTTTCTGCAGTGAAACCGTATTTTGTATATAACTCTAATGGCTTGCCTGATTCTCCAAAACGATTTTGCATTCCAATTCTCTTAAAAGGAATTGAACAAGAATTTTCAGCTAATACTTCACTTACAGCTGAGCCAAGCCCGCCAATTATTTGATGATCTTCTGCAGTAATTAATGCATTTGTTTCTTTTGCTGCTTTTAAAATAATTTTTTCATCAATGGGTTTAATTGAATGAATATTTATTACTCTGCAAGAAATTTTTTCTTGTTCTAAAAGTTTTGCGGCATTTAATGCAATATAAACTAGTCCTCCAGTTGCAATAATGGTTGCATCACTTCCTTCATGTAATTGAACTCCTTTTCCAAGTTCAAATTCATAATCTGCATTGTTTACTGTAGGAGTTTTTTCTCTGTTTGTACGCAAATAACTTGCTTCTTTAAATTCTGCTAAAAATTTTGTTGCCTCGCGAGTTTCAATTCCATCGCATGGCACTATTACATTCATGAAAGGCAGTGTTCGAAAATAAGAAATGTCTTCCAAGCATTGCGCTGTTGCTCCATCTTGTCCTGTAAGTAATCCTGCATGCGAGCCCACAAGCTTTACTGGAACTTGTGCATAGCAAACGCTTTGTCTAATTATTTCAATTGCTCGAGTTAAAAAAATTGCAAAAGTTGAAGCAAAAACTTTTTTTCCTTCAAGAGTTAAACCAACAGACATTCCAACCATGTTTTGCTCGCAAATTCCTACATAGTGAAACCTGTTTGGATCAACTTCTTTTACAGTAATGCTTTTAGTGGATAAAGCTAAATCAGCATCTAAAGCAATAATGTTTTTGTCCTTTGCAGCTAATTCTTTTAAAGCTTCTCCATAAGCATCTCTTGTTGCAATCATTTCAATTTTTTGTTCAGTCATCTGATCAACTCTATCCATGAATTACGTCAAAAAATATTAATTTGTTATCCCACTTACTAAAAAAGGCGTTCCAGGGAGCCAATGAAGTTTGAGTTCTTAACATGTTTCGCAATTGTGCAATAAATCTTTCAAGCTGAGTTCCTTTACTTTTATCCTCAAACTTTTTGCTTTGCAATAAGTCTTGAACTGTTTGAACTTCTCCAAGTTGATGTAATTCAGTAATAATTATTCCAGGCAAACCCTCTTTTCCGGAATGTCCATAATGATATTTTACTACCTCAAAAGTAATTCCAGGAAATTTTGCTTGAAGTTCTTGTTTTCGCGCTAAGAGTTCTTTTCTCAAATCCTGTGCAACTTTAATTTGATCAATGTCTCCTTGACTTGGAAGTATTTTAACAAAAAAACTTTTTCCTTCAATCTCTAATTTGAATACTCCTCTATTTCTTCTACCTTCATATCTTGAAGTAAATGGATGAGAAAGTTTTACAGTTACAAGTGAATGAAATTCATTGTTAAGCCTTATTTCTCGAGTAACCTTTTCCCCTACTTTTAACCCGCCTTCGTGTTCTTTTATTATTTGCCATAGCTTGGGAAGAAGGCCTTTATTTCTAACTAAAAATTCTCTGAATTCTTTTGAATAAAATGCGCGCGGACGTTGAGCAACTTTTTTTCTTATGCTAGAAGGTTTTCTAGGTAAACGCTTTTCAGCCGATTTTCTGTTTCTTTGATTTATGCGCATTAATCTCACCAAGTTCCGTCAACTAGTTTTTCGTTTAGTTCGCGAATAGCTTGCTCTAATTGTTCTTGAGTTGGAGCCTTGCCGTGAAAAGAAGGATTATTGTTAATAAATGAAACCCCCTTGCCTTTCACTGTATTACAAATTATTGCAAAAGGTTTGTCTGAAGAATCTGCTTCATTTAATGCTTGAATTATTTCTTCAACTTTATGGCCGTTAACTACTCTTACATTCCAATTAAAGGCTTCAAATTTTTTGTCTAAGGGATCTACGCTTAAAATTTCGTTTACAAATCCATCGTTTTGAATTCCGTTTTTATCGATTACTGCAACCAAGTTATGTAATTTTTTGAATCCAGCAAAAGCAGCTGTTTCCCATATAATTCCTTCTTGGGTTTCTCCATCGCCTAGCCATGCAAAAACTTTGTGTTTTTTTTCATCAAGTTTTGCAGCTAAAGCCATTCCACATGCAACTGAAAATCCTTGTCCTAGGCTTCCAGAAGACATTTCAACTCCAGGGGTTTTCAATCTATCTGGATGGCCTTGAAGCATTCCTCCAAGTGCGCGGAGTTTTTCTAATTCTAAGTCAGGAATTATTTTTAATTTATTTAATGCTGCATAAACAATTGGGCAAGCATGTCCTTTACTCATTACAAATCTGTCCCGAGAAGGATCATGTAAATCATTTAAATTGAAATGCATTTTGTAAAAATACAAAGCAGTAATTATTTCCGCGCTTGAAAGGCTTCCACCTGGATGCCCTGAATTAGCTTTAGTAATCATTTTCAAAGCAGAAATTCTTAAGTCTCGAGCAATTTCTCTTAATTCTTGAATTTTGTCTTTTGAAAGTGTTTTCTGCATTTCCGTCGCCACAAATTATACTTTTAATCCAGCTTTTTTTGCATCATCTAAAAACTTTTTCAAGCCATTGTCAGTTAAAGGGTGTTGAAACATTTTTTCTAATACATTGAAAGGCATTGTACAATACTCTGCTCCAAGCCTTGCAGATTCAACTACATGCCTTGGATGTCTAATGCTTGCAACTAAAATTTTTGTTTGAATGTAGGAATATTTTTCAAATATTTCTTTAATCTCTTTAATTAAATTCATTCCATCTTCAGAAATATCGTCTAAGCGGCCAATGAATGGTGAAACAAATTCTGCTCCAGCTTTTGCAGCAATTAATGCTTGATTTGAAGAAAAAATTAAAGTGCAATTAATTTTAATTCCTTCAGAGGAAAGAGTTTTAATTGCTTTAACCCCTTCTGGAATAAATGGAACTTTTACTACAATGTTTTTATGCAGTGCTGCAAGAATTCTTGCTTCTTTTAAAATCTCGTTATACTCTGTTGCCAAAACCTCTGCTGAAATTGGGCCATCAACTAGTTTAGTTATTTCTTTAACTCTTTGCTTGAAGTCAACTCCTTCTTTTGCAATTAGGGATGGATTAGTTGTAATGCCGTCACATAAACCCCATTCAACTGCTTGTTTGATTTCATTTAAATTAGCTGTGTCTAAAAAAAATTTCATTCATTCACCTTTAATTAACTTGTAAAAAACTAGCGTCAAAAAATTTAAATACCTATTAATTAAGCTACTTTTTTGGAAAATTTTTTCAAAGCCTCTATTGAAGCTCTTTTAACTGCGTCAGGCTCGTTTGCTCTAATAAGTCCTTGAAGGAATGGAACAAAAACAGGATTTCTTGAATTGCCTGCTTGACTTACTAGTGAAACTTTTTCAGGCAGTGAACGGCTTTCACCAAATCTTTTAATTAACAGTTCAGAGTTAACAGCTGCTGTTGGTAAAACTCGTTGTTTTAAAGGAGTTCTTCTTCGCTCCAAAGAAATAATGCTTGCAGGCCTACGCGGTTTCAACATCAATCACATTAAAATTGTTGTTAAAGTATTATAAAAAGCTTTTGCAACAAAAGAGCCTTATTTTTGTTTTTTCAAAGCAATTTCAATTTCCTTCATTCCTTTTTCTATTAGCTTCAAATTTGTTGCAAAACTGAATCTAAGAAAGCCTTCACCTGCATTGCCAAACTCTGTTCCTGGAATTGTTACAACTTTTGCTTTTTTAATTAGCCATTCGCAAAACTGAATTGAAGATCCGTGCCTGGAATCAAATTTTGGAAAAGCATAAAATGCTCCTTCAGGTTGAACTTTTAAATCAAATTCAGGAATTTCTTGAAATCGTTTGCAAATAAATTTATTTCTTTTTTCGTATTCTTTTCGCATTAATTCAACTGATTTTTTTGATTCAGGGTTACGTAAAGCCTCTAAAGCTGCAAGCTGAGAAATGGTTGAAGTTGCAAGAGAAGTATATACATGTGTTTTTTCCATGTCTTGAATTAACCATTCAGGGCCAACAGCATACCCTACTCTAAATCCTGGCATTGCAAAGGTTTTAGAAAAACTTTGAAAAGATACAACATTTTCCTGCAAGCCATTAAATGAAGCAATTGAAACATGTTTTGCTTTTCTAAAAACAAATTTTTCATAAGCTTCATCTGAAAAAATAATTAAATCATGTTCAATTGCAATGTCTGCAATTTCTTCAAGCAAGTTTTTTTTAAAAACAGTTCCAGTGGGATTTGAAGGAGAATTAAGAATTAATGCTCTTGTTTTAGGAGAAACAAGTTTTTTTATTTCATCAGGGTTTACTTGAAAACCATTTTCATCAGACAATTTAAGTGAAACAGGAACTGCTGAAATTAATTCAGCCATTGGCTTGTAAGCAAGAAAACCCGGATCAGGAATAATTATTTCTTCAGTTACATCTAATACTCCAGTCATTGCCAAAAACAAGGCTTCAGTAGAACCAGCAGTAACAATTACTTGTTTTTGCGAGTCATTCACAAAAATCTTGTTTTCTTTTTTCACTTTTTTTGCAATTGCATCTCTTAAGTCAGGTCTTCCTCCAGAAGAAGAATAATGAGTAAAACCTTCATCCAATTTTTTTTTCGCAAAATCAATTATGTGTTTTGGAGTTGAAAAATCTGGTTCTCCAGGGCCTAAAGAAATAATTCCTTTAACGTTTTCAGCCATTGCAAAAAGCTTTGGAAAAATCGTTTTAGGCAATTCAAGGGTTCTCTCTGATTCCAAGAATCTTAAACTCTTTGACATGACACATTAAAGCATTTCCAGTTTTTAAACTTAATTTTCTACAAATAATGTCATGAATTTAATTTCTTTTTTTGAATTAGTTGGAAAACTAAAAGAATTCAAAAGAGCTGGCTGGATTTATAAAAAAGTTTCAAATCCTGAAAGCATTGCAGATCACATGTACAGAGTAGCATTAATGACTTATGTTTTAGCTCCTCAATTTAAATTAAATCAAAGCAAATGCATTAAAATGGCTTTAGTTCATGATTTGTGTGAAGCAATTCATGGCGATATAGCAGACCCTCAAAATGGAGATATGTATTTTAATGGTAAAAAAATCTCACGTGAAGAAAAAAGCAAGTTAGAAGAAGACTCACTTGAACAAATAACTTCTTTTCTTAATCCAAAAATGAAAAAAGAAATAATTAAAATGTTCCTCGAAACTGAAAAAAAAGAAACTGAAGAGGGAAAATTTGTTAAACAATTAGATAGACTGGATTTGGCTTTTCAATTACTTGAATATGAATGCAAGCGTTCAACTGAAAACTTTGATGAATTCTGGGAAGACTGTGAAAGCAAAATTTATTGGCCTAAATTAAAAAAAATTTTAAATGAGTTGAAAAAGAAGCGAGTAAAGTTTTCATAATAGAATTGATTTTTTTCCATAAACTAGTTCATGAAGTCGTTTATATTCATCTAACTCAGGTTTACCATATCCTACTTCAAAAAAAATTTTAAACCCTAAATCCATTAAGTCTTTTAATGCTGCTTGTTTGGTTAGTTCACTTAAACCTTTTGCATCTAAAAATTGTCTTATTTTATGCGTAGAACCAAAAACATCTCCATTAATAAATAAAAACAATGCATCATGTTCTTCTCTTTCAATAGGAACATCTGTTTTTGCTTGCATCTTTTTGAACAACTCTGTTTGCCTATTCCAAACATCTGTTCTTTTATTAGGACTTAATCCTTGGAAATCCTCTGTAAATTCCCCTTTTTTAGTTATTCTTCTCTCTTTTTCAGGTAATCTTTCTTCAAGATTTAAAGTCTGACCAAAAATTTTTTCATGCAACCTAACAAAGGTTTTACGAAGCTCTTGAGCTTCAGCACTATCATGCGGAATAGATGAAATTTTTTCAATAAGGGCATCGTGTTCTCTTAACAAAACATCTCTTTCTCGTTCAGGCAAAGCACTAAAAGTATGACTATATACTATTGCCCTTGATTTAGGAGCTGTAACTATAGGTCGCTTTCCACGACGACCAGTTGTCCTTCTTTCAATCATTTTTGTCACAATTTAATATTGATATAAATTAGTTTAGGAATTCAAAAATATAAATCTTTGCACTCAGTTTTTGAGTAGAAAAACAATGCTTTCCTTCATTACTCCCACTTTTTCAGTTCTGTTTCGCATGCAAAACCTTTTGTTTACAACAATTATTTCTTGAACTTGAAAACCAATTTTTTCTGCAAGAACTGCAAGTAATTCATCTGATTCAATTACTTTTTCGGGAAAACATCCTTGTCCTATAATTAAGGCTGCTTTTCCTTTTGGCTTTAATACTCTGAACATTTCTTTTAAAGCTAAATTCATGTCAAAAAAATATGCTTTAGCAATTTCAGGCAATTTTTTGTCAAAACCTTCTTCAAAAACTTGTTTAATTTCTTGTGAAACATTTTCTCCAATAAAAGATCGAACTGCAGGTTTGCCTGGCTCGTTAAAGAAAAGGTTTTGCTCTATTGCATAAACATTTGCATACTCAATTTTATTCAAGTAAGGAGGGGAAGAAATAATTGCGTCAACAGAGTTTTCAGGCAAAGGCAAATTCCTTGCATCAGCTTTTTCTACAACTATTTTTGAAGAACTCGAATGAAAGGATTTTAATTCTTTAAAGAATTTTTGCATTACTTGTTTGAAAAGCTTTCTAAAAGGAGGCAAGTGACGTTTTTTATTAAACTTAATTGCTCCTCCATGTTTTTCAGCGTAAGTGCATTTAGTTGAAGCATTAATTAATCCAAGCAAAAACAAGTCTTGAATTTCTTTTTCTTGAATTAATTCAATAATTTTTGTTTTAAAAAAAATTATGTCTTCTAATGCATAAATTGAAAACGCGCGTTTAATAAATTTAGGCAATTCACCAATTTTTATGCGTTGAAATTTTTCTGCAAACAATTTCTTTGCAGCAGCATGCAATTTTTCTAAATCATAGTTTTGAGTTTTAACTTTTGCTGCAAAAACTGCTACAGTTGAAACATCAAATGCAAAGCAATTCAATTCTAATTCCTTGCATGCAAGAGGAGTTGTTCCAACTCCACAAAAAGAATCTAACACTGTTTGTCCTTCTTGCAAGCCAAATTTTTTTGCAAGCAAAAAAACTAGTTCGCGAGAAAAACCTTCCTTATAGTAAAGCCAGTTATAAATTCCCAGTTTTTTGTTTGAAACAAAAGTAGCCAATTCACCTAATCCTAATTGTTCTAAAGATTTGAACATACTAGAAATTGATGTGAAAAGAAATTAAAATACATCTTTGTTTGATTTTTACATGATTAAAAAGAAACCTGAAAAAGCATTTGTTTTAGACTTGAAAGGAAAAAGATATTACTATGCCGTTGGCAACACAAAAAGCTATATTGCTGCACATGAAGCAAGAGCAAGAAAAAATAAATGGTATGTGCAAGAAGAAAGAAAAAAATTCAAGGAAAAAGTGAAAAGAATTCAAAGAAGAAAATAATTCAATTCATTTCGGCTTTAAATGACCCCATTTTTCTAGTGCTTGAGCTAATTCTTTGTGTTGTTTTGCTGCTTCTTCTAAGGTTTTTCCTTCAAGAGTTGCATTTATTGCTTGCATTGAAGCCACTGCACCACTTAAAGTGCCTTTTGGATGTCCATGAATTCCTCCAGAAACAAGAATTACGCAGTCATTGCCAAAAATTTTCATTACATCTGGAACTAATCCGGGATGTAACCCTCCGGATGAAACAGGAAAAGCAGGTTTAATGTTTTGCCAGTCTTGTTTTAAAACTCCTTCACTTTCTTTTACTTGTTTTTCACGCAAAGTATTAGCTATTTCTATAACTTCGTGCTTTGATCCAACTAGTTTTCCTACAGCTGTTCCTGCATGAATTTGGTCAACTCCAATTAAGCGATTAATTTTTGCTAAAAACTGCATTGAAATTCCGTGTTTTGGATTGCGATCAAAGGATGCATGCATTGCTCTATGAGCATGAATAGCCATTCCCATGTCTCCAAGTTCATTGCGCAAAGTTTGCACTGCAGCAGCTCCAACTACAACTACGTCAATCATTGCATATCTCCATCCATGTTCATGCAAAAATTTTGCTCGCTTAATCATTTCCTTTGTTTCAGCAGTAATATTTAGAAGCGCGTCTTTTTGTTCGCCAGTAATTTTTTCAGCTTTGTCTCTAAGCTTTGTCATTAATTTCACGCGTTCAAAAAAATTATTAAATGAAGTAGAGGAAAGATTTTCATCGTCTTTCACTAAATCAAATCCTCCCATCCAGGTTTGAAAACCAATTTCTGCATGTTCTTTTGCAGAAAAACCAATTTTTGGTTTTGGAACAGCTCCTGTTAGAGGACGTTTTTGAACTTTGAATAATTTTCTTAGTCCTTGAATTCCTTGTCTAGGACCTTTAAAAGAATTCACATATTCTTTTGGAAAACATGCATCAATTAATTTCAAATTTTTCAATGCTTTCATTCCAAAAATATTGCCTGCAATTCCTGAAAGCATTTGAGGCATGTTTCCTTTTTCCCATAAACCAAGTGGATAAGCAATTTTCACTAAATTTCCGCGAACTTCAAAAGCAGTTGCCATTAAGCCTTTCATTCTAGGAGGCAATTTGAATAAAGTAGTCCAAGTTCCAGTTGAACTCTCTGAAGCAATTCTTCCAATTGCTTCATTTCTGGAAATTCCTGCAGCTGGTTCAAAATAATATAAAACAATTACATCGCTTTTAGTTGGAGAGTAATGCAAGTTAATGAATTCATCATACCAATCAATTTTTTTAGTCATGAAAGTAATAGGAAAAAGGGATATAAAAAGTTTTCGGCTTGCAAAAGTTTATTAAGATCTTTCAACTTTTAAGAATTAAATGCATGAAAAAAAATTAGTAATTCAGAAAAAGTTTTTACCAAAATTTTTATTCCTAGGAATTTTGTTAATTATTTTGATTTTATTAGCTGGTTGCATAAATTTAAATCTATTTCAACCTGAACAAGGAGTAATTAATTTAAGGGTTTTCGATGGGTTTGGAGTGCCATTAAATGAAGTGAAAGTCTTTAATAAAACTGAATTACTTGGAAAAACAAACAATGAAGGATATTTTAATTATAAATTTCCTGCAACGAAAAGACTATTGTTAAACTTTAAAAAAGAAGGAAAAATAACTTTTTTTAAAATATTTGAAATAACTCCAAATAAAACAACTTTTTATTCAATTAAACTTGACTCCAAAGCAGAACCTGTTTTAATTAATTCACTTGAAGGCGGTTCAATAGGATTGCAAGGAAAAAGAATTGAAATTCCTGCAAATTCTTTGTTTTTTGAAAATGGAAAAAAAGTTGAAGGCAATGTAGAGGTTTCAGTAAATTTTTTCGATCCAACAAAACCTCAAGACTTGGAGAGTTTTCCAGGAGATTTTAGTGGAATTGATTCTCAAAACAAGGAACAATTAATTGAATCATTTGGATTTGTAAACATTGAAGTAGAAAAAGAAAAACAAAAAGTTAACCTTAAAGAAAATCAAGCAATACTAGAAATTCCTATTTCAGAAGATGCAAATGCCCCTCAAGAAACAGGGTTGTGGTTTTTTGATGAAGAAAAAGGAACTTGGGTTGAAACAGGAACACTAGAAAAAAAATGCGTTAACAGTAAATGCTTTTACAGCGGAAAAATCTCTCACTTTTCAACTTGGAATGCAGACAAATCATATGAAGTTTTAACAGTGCATGGATTAATTTTTAAAAGCTCAATGATAAAAGAAGCATTATTTGTTACACTTGGATTAGCATTTCCTCAATACAGAATAGGATTATTTGCTTTCAAAGTAGGATATGACGTAATTTTTAGTGGTAAAAGTTTTTCAAAAGCAATTACAGATAACGTTTTATCTTTTGTTGGAGGAAATATTGCAAGACAGTTTGGTTTGGGAGATGCATATAATTTAGGAAAAGTTCAATATGCAATTTTTAAGGATGTTTCAAAAATTCAAACACGCATATTAATGGAAACCTTTCAAAGTGATCCAAATAATTGGACTTCTTCAAATATTGAGGAAAAAATTTATAATGGAATGATTGAAAGATATAATCAGCCTTTCAAGACAGATGAAGAATTAGATATAAGACTTCCTCCAAAAATGGACACTCCAATAGAAGGCGATTTTATTACCGATCTAACTTACAATGTTAACAAATTACCTGAACCAAGAGAAGTTAGACTAGATGTTGACAAACCTTTATTGAGAGAAGCCATTAGAGAAACTACGCCTAGTTTAATGGATTTAATTACAAGAAAAACTGGAAAACAACCAGGATCAAAGTTAACTGAAAAAGAAATCGAAAAAATTAATCAAGAAATGCCTGACGAGGTATTCCATGCAACTGTGACAAGAGTTGTATTGGGTTTGCCTGAAAAAGAAGCAGAAAAAACTTTTATAAATAAATCAGGAAAACCACAAAAAATTGAAGAAATATTAGTTGAATTAACAAAGGCTTCACTTAATGCCGCAAAATTATTTAAAGAAGGCAATATTTCTCCAATTGAAAATGCAAGCGTAAAAGCAAATGGATTAGACTATTCTTCTCAAACTAGAAGTAATTCAAATAAATCAGGAGAATACACAATTGCTACAAAAAAAAATTCTAAAGTAGAAATACAAGCATTTGTTCCAGGGTTGGCTGTAACTCCTTTAGAAATTAAAACAGATAATAGAAATGTTCGTCCCACAGATAATTCTGAATCATTTCAAAGAATCCTACCAATACTGTTAACAAAACCAGACAAAAAAGCGGTAATAGTATTAGATGTTTCTGGTTCAATGGAATGGCCAATAGGTTTTCCGAACGACTTTAATTATGAAGACAAAAACGTTCAACAAATTTTATTTGATTTTAATGCAGAAAAAAATAGGGATGAATATACAGAAGAACTCTTAAAATATTTAAAAGAAAAAAATATTGATAAAAGCGAGTATATTAGAATTGATGCAGCTAAAAAAGCACTTCTTTCATCAATTGATTTATTTAAAGAAAATAATTATGCAGTTTCATTTATTACTTTTTCTAGCTCTGCAAAAATAGAAATGCCTTTAACGTTTGAATACAATAAGTTAAAAGAAAAAATAGAAAACCTTTCCATAAGTGGTGGAACAGATATTGAAGGCGCAATAAGTGAAGCATTAAATGTATTAGGAGAAAATGGAATAATAATTTTTATCACAGACGGCGAAGATCCTGATAGTAAAAAAAGAATTATGCAAAAAATTGATGAATACAATGTAGTTGAAATAGCCAAAAATAAGAATGTAAGAATTTGCACTATTGGAATAGGCTTTCCTACAACAGTTGATTCAGAACTTTTAAGTTATATTGCAAATAAAGCAAGTTGCAACTACAAGTTTGGGGAAAACCTTAGCAAAATTAAGTCATCAATTTTAGAAAATATTTATACTGAAACAGGAATTATATTTATTACGGAAACAAATAAACTTAAATCAAATGAAAAGCAAGTTATAACTAAATTCAATGCAGGAAATGAAACTAATAAACTAAAAATATATTTAGTTTCAAATGGTTCTCCAGAAATTGCATTAATTGATAAAAGTGGAAATGAATCAAAAAAACAAGCGGAAGAAGACACTCCTCTAATTATAGAGATAGATAAACCAACTGTAAACCAGGAATATTCTGTAGAAGTAAGAAATAATTCTGAAAAAGAATTAAATTTCACTATAACTATTTCCTCTGAGGGACAAGCTCTTCAACCAATTTAAATTTAAGTTGAAGGCCCTGTTCCTGTGCGCCAGTTAGTTTCTCCTTTTGGACGCCAAAAATCTTCATCTTTAAATCCCCCATCAGAAGTTCCAGTGCGAATTTTTTTTCTTTCAATTGGATTGCCTTTTGAATCTTCTTTCCAAGCCCATTCTCCATCAATTTTCCAAGGCTTTGAAGTTGGCTCTGGACAAATTTCTTGACCATGTCTTTCAAACTCTGTTTCTATGAATTGATCAAATTCTTGTGATTTATCATTTGTTACTTGATGTCCTGTAACATATCCACAAGGAATAGTTGGAGAAGTTACTTCTAATAAACAAGCACTTGGAATTTCAGGAGGAGATGGAAAAGGGAACTCAAAAACTCCATTTACTGCATTCATTTTAGTTGGTAAGACAGGGCATTTTGTGTTATATTCAAAAACTTTCAAGTTTATTTCATCGTTTGCATTAGAAATTAATTTACAATCAGAGTCAACTATGTGAAAAATGGCAATCCTCTTCAGTTGGAGTAAAATTTTCTTCACTTGTATCTGTTTTTGGATTTGTTTCTGATGAAAGATTGTCTTCTTTGCTTGAAAAATCTTTTCCTGAAACAGGTTTATCTGAATCGACAGCAGGTTTATCTTGTTTAGAAATTTTATTAGTTATGCTATCCAAGAGGTCAGGTGAAAGTGATTGGTTAATACAACCAGTTAAAAAAATTAATACAAAGATTAGTGCAATGAATAAAATTTTTTGCATGAAATTAAATGGAAAAAGAAGTATTTAATTATTGCTGCTTATTTTGTGGGAGTTGTGCCAATATTTGCAATGATTGGAATAGAGCCTTCAGTTGGAACTAAAACAGTGTTAACTCCGCCTGATTTTTCAAGTGCTTGCAAGTATCTATATGAAAGTAAATCCTTATTTTTAGATAATGCTTCATTAACCTTTTGTAATCCAGCTGCTTCTCCTTCAGAAATTGAGCGAATTGCATCTGCTTCTCCTTTAGCTCTTTCTCTTCTAGCATCTGCATCTCCTTTTGCTTGAATTACAGCTGCATCAGCTAATCCTTGCTGTTCTTGTCTAACTCTTTCAGCTTCTTGCTTGGCAATTTCTACTTCATTCTTTTTTTGAGTAATTCTTTCTTCAGCAGCTCTCTTGGCTTCAATTGCTTCAGTAATAGTTTTAGGTAAAATAATTGCTCTAATTAAAACCTTTTCAATTACAAATCCATCTCCTTCAAATGAAGGCTTTAAGTTGTCAAAGATTTGTTGTTCAAGTTTTTCTCTTCCAGATCCATATAACTCAGTTGCTAAAGATCCTCCGGTTACTTCTCTTGCAGCACTTCTAATTCTTGGAATAACAGTGTTAGCTCTATAATCACGACTAAGGTTTTGAATAATCGAAGGAGCTTGAGCATCTTTAACTCTATAAAATACACTGACATCCATTGAAACAACTAATCCTTCCACAGTTGGAGCACTAATAGCAATATCGTCTCCTCCTGTATGCAAATTAATTGTATCACGAGCTGTTTGAACCAAAATAATGTCTTGAATAATTGGAATCCTGAAATGCCATCCAGGATTTAAAACCCTATCAAAATCAATTCCACCTGAAGCGTTATAAATTACTCCAACATTTCCTGGAGGAATAATTACTATTGGCCCTAAAGCAAAAAAGATTGGAACAACTATGAATAAGAAAATAATAACAATTACAACCCATTTAAATAGTCCGCCAACGCTTTCAAAAAAGTTTTCAACAGGGTTTGAAGCCATGCAATAAATAAGTAATTAGGGTTTAAAAAACTTTTCCTTTTAACAAAGCATTTCAAAGAGCTTTTGTTTTCACAAATTCGTTATACAAAACTATATGATAATAGATTTGAATTACAGTGAAAAAAACTGATGGCAAAACCAGTGAAGGAATAGCAAAAAGGAAAAACAATTCATAAGAATTAAGTAAAATAAGAAAAATTGCTCCTAAAACTAGTCCTGCAAACCAGAATGTCGCTGTAATAATTAGAATTGGAAGTTCATATACCAAAAGGAAGGCAAGCAATTTCCAAAACCTGTGATGAGTTAATTCAAATCCTTCTTTCAAAGCAACAAGAATTGAAATATCTTTTTGCACAAAAATAATCCAAGCAAAAACCATTCTAATAAGGTTATAAGTATACATTGCAAAAAAATAAATTACTGTAATAAGTCCTACAATCAAGGGCACTACAACTAGAATTGGGTTAACTAAAACAAGTAATAGGCTTAAAAGAGTTAAAACAATTAACACAATTAATGGAATTAATAATTTTAAATTTAAAATTGAGAAAAACGAGAACACAACATAAGCAATAAATAAGATTACAAGCTTAATGAATTTCATTAAATCAAATTTGGCATGCTTTAATCCAAGAAATTTGAATGCATTAAATGCAACGTTTACTGCTAAAAAAGTCAATACAAGTGAAAGAATTAATCCTAAAACTAATTCAATTAATTTTAAAATTAATTGAGTAAAATCTTTTGGCGCCAACATAAAATTTTTCAGAGAACCATAAATTAAAAGAATTACAACAAAGTAAATCAAGAAATAAATAAAATAACTAATTAAATATGCTGCAAAAAACTTGAATGTATTTAAATCATTCCACCAAAAAGTTAAAGGTGTTAAAAAAAGTTTAAAGTAATCTGTTTTATGCTGCATTAAAATATTTTTCAATGAATTTATTTAAAATCTCTTTGTTTTCAAATTTCTTGTGAAAATTAAATGGAAATATTGATTTGCGGCTTGTCCGGAAGCGGGAAAAGTGGAGTAGCAGAAATAGTGGCAAAAAAACTAAACTTAAGACTAATTCATACCTCGGGAATTTTAAGACAGTTATTTGAAAAAAAAATTGAAGAAATCAATGTAGAAAAAGGTTTGAAGAATAAAGGTTTTTGGGAATCAAATGAAGGAAAAAAATTAAACCAGCAAAGACTTGAAGGGATTTCAAAAAAAGGAAAAACAGTTGACGAGCTATTGGATGAAAAATTATTAATAGAAATTGGGAAAGGAAATGTTGTAATGGATTCTTGGACAATGCCTTGGTTATCCAAGAAAGGATTAAAGATTTGGTTGAAAACATCTAATAAAGTTAGAGGAAAAAGGCTTGCAAAAAGAGATAATTTAAGTGAAAAAGAAGTAATGAAAAGAGTTAAAGAAAAAGAAAAACAGGTTTCAAAAATTTATAAAAAACTTTATGGATTTAATTTTGGAAAAGACTTGAAAGTATTTGATTTAATTATTGATGTAGATCTGTTAACTGTTGAAGAAACAGCTGACAAAATAATTGAGTTTGTAAATGCAATCGACGATTAAAAAATAGTTTTAAGGTTGTTTTGAAGCTAGTTCAATGTCTTCATCAGTGATTGTTTTTCTTTTAGCGTGTAAGGCAAAGATTTTAGCTTTTTTGGAAATTTCTTGGCCGTGAAATTCTAATTTGTTTCTTAAAACATCTGCTGCTTTTTCACTTACTCTCATGCTTGGATCAATTGATTTAATTAATCTTATAACTGCAGCTAAAGGTAATTCATTAGACATTTAAACCACTTTAAACCTTAATTAAAGCATTAAAGGCAAAAAACTATTTAAATATAATCTTTTTCATTGAAAAAGCTTTAAATTTGAATTAATTTTCAACGGAAATCTGCTTTAAAAACTATTTTAAAAGCATAATTGAGTATTACTTTAATGAATATGCTTGAAGTGAATTCAATTCAGTTTGAAGAGAAATTTGTTTCTCATCCTTTAATTAAGTCAAACATTGTTGAAAGAAGGCTTTATCAAGAAATTCTTGCAGCAAGAGTAGTTGAAAATGGTAATTCATTAGTTGTTGCTCCAACTGCTTTAGGTAAAACAATTATTGCTGTGTTAGTTGCTGCTTTTATTCTTGAAAAAAATCCTGAAAGCAAGTTAGTGTTTCTTTCTCCTACAAAGCCTTTGGCTCAACAACATGAACAGTCTTTGAAAAAAATTTTGAATTTAGGGGAAGAAAAAATTGCTTTGCTTACTGGAACTGTAATGACTCAGGAAAGAAAAGAGTTATGGGAAAAATCAATGGTTATTTCTGCTACTCCTCAAACAATTGAAAACTCTATTTTAAGAGGTGAAATTGATTTTGAAAAGGTTTCATTGCTTGTATTTGATGAATCTCATAGAGCTGTAGGAGATTATTCTTATGTTTATCTTGCAAGAAGATATATGAAGCAAGCAAAAAATCCTTTAATTTTAGCTTTAACTGCGTCTCCTGGATCGCAAGAAGAAAGAATTCAAGAGGTTTGCAAAAACTTGTTCATTAAAAACATCGAAATTAAAACAGTAAAAGATTTTGATGTAAAAGAATACGTTAACGAAATAGAGGTTGACTGGAAATTTATTTCCTTGCCTTCAGAATTTATTGAAATAAAAAATTTATTAGATTCATTCATTAAAGAACAAATTCAGTTTTTCAGAAAAATAGGTTATTCAAGGCATTTAGATTTCTCATACATTAGGAGAAATGAATTGCTTGCCTTGCAAGCCTTGCTTAGAAAAGACATGATTGAAAAAGGAAGAGAAAATCCATCTCTTTACGTAGCGGTTTCAAAAATTGCTTCCTTGCTGAAAATTCTTCACGCGCGAACCTTGCTTGAAACACAGGGATTAAATGCATTAAATGAATATTTTAAAAGACTGAAATTAGATGCAAGTCAAATTAATTCATCTAAAGCAGTGAAATCGATAATAAAAAATGAAGAAATTTATGAAGCAATTCAGAAAACAGAAAAATTAATTCAACAAAATATTTTGCATCCAAAATTGATTGAATTAAAGCAAATCTTGCTACAACAATTCAAGTCAAATCCTGAGTCAAAAGTATTAGTATTCAATCACTATAGAGACTCAATTTCAGGTTTAATTGAATTCTTGAATCAGTTTCCAGAAATAAAGGCTCAAAAATTTATTGGACAAGCTTCAAAGGATTCAGGCAAGGGAATGAGTCAAAAAGAACAATTAGAAGTAATTCAAGACTTGAAAAAAGGAATCTTCAATGTCTTGTGTTGTTCAAGTGTTGCAGAAGAAGGATTAGATATTCCTTCAGTTGACTTGGTTATATTCTTTGAGCCGGTTCCAAGCGAGATAAGATTAATTCAAAGAATGGGTAGAACTGGAAGAATTGCAAAAGGAAAAGTAATAATTTTAATTGCAAAAAATACTTCAGATGAAGGAATTTATTGGGCAAGCATTGCAAAAGAAAAAAAAATGCATTCCACTTTAAAGGAAATGAAAAAAAATTCAAGCAATTATCAAACAACTATTTCAAATGCAAATGCATTGCCAAAGCAAAGCACTTTAATTCACTTTCATGAAAACCAAAAAGTATTAATTTATGTTGACACTCGCGAACAAAACTCTTCCCTTATTGGTTTACTGGAAGAAAAAGATGCAATAATAAAAGTAAAACAGATTGAAGTAGGAGACTATGTTTTATCAGATCAAATAGTTGTTGAAAGAAAAACATTAGAGGATTTCTTGAATTCAATTATTGATGGCAGATTGTTTAATCAATTAAATAAAATGAATGAAAACTATGATTCTCCCTTGATTTTAGTTGAAGGCAACCAAGAAGAATTATTTTCTTTGCGAAACATTCACCGCAATGCAATAATTGGAGCATTAACTTCTATTGCATTAAATTACAGGATTCCAATTCTTTTCACTAAAAATTCTGCTGAAACTGCGGAATATTTATTTCTCACTGCAAAACGCGAACAACTAGGAAAAGGCTCTGATATTCGTTTACGTGTTGGAAGAAAAGGTTTAACTCTTTCCGAGCAACAAAGATTTTTAGTTGAAGGCTTGCCAATGGTTGGCCCTCAAATGGCTCGCTCGCTCTTAAATCATTTTGGTTCAATTAAAGCAATTGCAAACGCGGATCAAAAAGAATTACAAGAAATTGAAAACCTTGGAGAAAAAAAAGCCAGAGCAATAAAAAACGTTTTACAAAAAAAATTCTCCGAAGAAGAGAATAACAAAATTTAAATATACAAATGCACACTAAGTTAATATGAAATGCATATGAGGTGTATATATGGTTGTTGCAAGGGTTTTACTAAAAGACTATACAAATAAAGTTTTAAACCTAGTAAAAATAAAATACGATTTAGTTGACAAAAGTGAGGCAATAAACAAATTCATAGAAATGTATGGCGAAAACGAATTAGAACCACAAGTAAAAGAAAGCTATATAAAAAAAATTCTGGCAATTGAAGAAGAATATTACAAAAAACACAAAAATAGAAGAATGACCAATAAAGAATTAGACAAATTGTTTGAAAAGTGACTTAATGCCTTTCGAATACGACTTTGCCGATAAGCTTAAATCCATAATAGAAAAGCTTAGAAAAAGAGATCCGCAAAGGGCAGAAATTTTATACAAAAAAGTAAACCAAATAATAAACTCTGATGAAATAACAATAGGCCACTACAAAAACTTAAGACATGATTTAAGCGACAGAAAAAGAGTCCACATAGACAAAAGCTTTGTTTTAACCTTTAAATATGACAAACAAAAAAAATCCATATTATTTTTAGATTTTGATCACCACGACAATATATACTAGTTTTTAAGTGAATAAACATGACAAAAGAGCTTGTAACAAATCTGCAATTACAATTACAGGTTCTAGACACCAAGACTAAACTAAGTTCATGAAATCTGTTTTTGAAGACTTAGTCAAAGCTGTATTGAATTATTTTTCCTCCATTGCTTGAAAAAATGCTTGATACTCCTGGACAGTTTTTTGCTTCCAAGATTCCTGTTTGAAATTTCAAAGAATTTAATGCGCCTTTGTGAATGAAAAAATAATTTGCATTAAATTTCTTAACGTTTTTTTCAATTCTCTTACAATTACTTGACTCAATTAATTCCTTCATTACTTGATTTCGCTCTTCTAATTCTGGCGCAAATTCAAAATACCCATCAATTACTTGTTTTCGTTGAGTTAAATAAGCTAAAGGATGCCCTTGATCCCATTGAGAAAAAATATTTTCATCAGAGGAAGAATTATTCTTAAGCCATTCAATTGCCTTTTTTTGGGAAACAGGAACTAATTGTTCAAAAGAATCAAGTAAAGGAATTAGCGAGACCAGTGCAAGAACTAATAATAAAACAAAAAAAATGCCAGTATAAGGTCGAATTTTTTCTAATGCAAAGTTTAATCCAAAACCTGCAATAATTGCTGCAGGAATTGATAAGAAAATTCCTAAACGCAAAGCAAAAACCCCAAATAAAAGTGAAACCACAAACCAGAGTTTCAAAAACAGGTTTTCTTTGAGCTTGAATAACCCGATTAAAATGAAAATCCAGCTAAAAGTAAAAAAAGTAAAAAAATGAATAAACAATAATTTAGATGCTTCACTTGATTCAAATGAAACAAAAGAAAAATAATCAGTTAAAGGATACGGCAAACTTGAAAGCCATAAAATCCAAGTAACTACAATTAATAAAATTGTGAACAAAATTTTTTTAAAATCCAATTCAAGCTTTTTAATTTTAAAAACTATTAACCATGCAAGCAAAAATAGCACTAAATATGAAGCGGAAAGCGGATGCAATAATGTTTGCGCAATTGAAAGCAAGTAAGCTATGCGAAATTTTTTTAAATAAAGCAAGAAAATAATTGCAGGAACAATAAGCAAACTTAAACCATCAGGGCGAGCAGAAGAAAAAGTTCTAATAATGTGGAATAAAGTTATAGCCAAAATAAAGGCTGAAAGAAAAGCAATTTTTTCTCCAAAAATTCTTCGAGTGAAAACAAAAACTAGCAATATTCCTAGTACTCCATAAATATTTGGAAGAAAATTAATTAAGACAATTATTGGAATATTGCTTGCAATGAAAAGTACTGCAAAAAGAATGTGAAACAAAGGAGGATAAGAGTAAAACCTGCCTTGCAAACTTAATTCATCAAATTTAGGCAAAGAATGTTCTTGAACTGTTTGCTCGCTTAATCTTGCATGAAAATAATTATCTGGATCAACTAAAGAATTATTCAGCATTGGATAAAATCTTAAAATAAATCCAAGAGAAAGAATTAACAGCAAGCCTGCTATGAAAAATTTTAAATTCATTTCATTAAAGAAAGTGCAAAAGAATTAATATTTATTTCCACAAGCGAATTATTTTTTGTAAACGTGTTTTAGCCATAAGCTTTTGAAAAAAGGAAGAGTTAAGGTTGAAAGCATGAAAGCAATTGCTGGAACAATTGCATTAAGCCAAGGATTTGGAATATTGATTATCTGCAAGTAGAATCCAATTGCAAGGTAAGTGAAAATCATTAAAAGTCCTCTGCGGGAAAAACTTGTCTCCCAAGATTTATCTGATTCAACTTTTTTATTTCTTTCTTTGAGTTGATTAATTTCTTCTTCAATTCTTTTAAGTTTTGTCATAAGATTTTCTCCGAGGAAAAGTTAGCTGAATTCGTTTAAAGCAATTTTTTCTAAAACTAATTCTTGCAATGCTGCTTCTTTTGAATAGTCATTTAATGCATTTAATTCTGTGTCAGTTACTTTGAAAAATTTTTTAACGAATTCAAAATTTAATTCAAAGTCTCGTGATTTAAAGGAGAGTTCTTTTTCAATAATTTTTTTCATTTCATTAACTTGTTTATTGTTTGAACTTGAAATAATTATGCAAATCATTTGATTGCCTTTTTTTAATTCAGCATTTTTTAAGGCAAGATGGATTTTTCTGGTTGCAGTTAGCCGACATAAAAATTCTAATTGAATGTTTTTTGAAAAAGCGTTTTTGGAGTTAATTGCTTGAATTGAATGAAAAAATGCAAAAAGCACGTGGTTTGGAGAGGAAACAATATTTGCATTGCAAACCTGCCAAAAATCTTTTACAGAATTAAAATTCTTTTTTTCAAGGCTAGTAGAAATGTTTTTAATAGTTGCATCTACATTATTAATATTAATTAAACCAAATTCAATGAAAACTTGTTGGCCTGTTAAAGTTGAATTCATTAATTAAATTTAGTTCAATGGATTTATAAAAAAAACGTTAAAACTATAAAACTGGGAGAGAATGAAATGACTCAATGGCATTCAAAATCAAAGAAAAAACGTACTGGTGGAATAAGAAAAACACTTAATAGGTGTGATAAAAAGCTTGCCTGGAAAGGCTCTATGCCGACTGAAACAAAGGTTGCAGCC
>CAYJVY010000007.1:0-95590 GCA_964373795.1 uncultured archaeon
TTTTTTAATGCCTTTTTACTGTGACAACAATTTTTTCATTCTTTATTGTTTTTGTTGCATAGTCTAATGCTGCTAAAATATCCTCTTTCTCTAGAACAGGGTATTCTTTCAAAATTTTCTCTATTGTCATTCCTGCTGTAAGCATTTCTAAGATCATTTCCACACTAATTCTCATTCCACGAATCGTTGCTTTTCCTTTCATAACTTCAGGATCATAAGTTATTCGTCCCATTTTTTCACCAATAATATTATAGGTAAACATGTATTTATATTTATTTTAGGGGTCTCTTCCAAGCCATTTCAGAAATCTTGTATTCACTTATTTTTGCTTGTTTTAATTTTTATTTAATTCTTTTAATAAAACTTGTTTCATTAATTTTTTATTAGGCTGTTTTCCATGCCATAACTTGAATTGTTCTGCTGCTTGTTCAATAAACATTTCAATGCCTGAAACAGTTTTACAACCTTTTTTTTCAGCAGTTTTAAGCAGCTTTGTTTTTAGTGGATTGTAAACGCAGTCAAAAACTATTGCTCCTTTTTTTAAGAATTTTTCTGGAACAATGCTTTCATTGATTTTAGGCACCATGCCAATTGAAGTTGAATTAATTATTACCTCAAATTTTTCATTAAAGGTTTTTAATGAATCCAGTGAAACAAATTTTTGTTCAAATCTTGAAGCAATTTCTTGTGCTTTTTCTTTAGTGCGGTTAATTATTGTAACTTGTGCTTTTTCTTGTTTCAATCCAAAAGCAATTGCTTTTGCTGCTCCGCCCGCGCCAAATAATGCAACTTTTTTTCCTTTTAATTTTGTTACAGTTTTAAGAGAGTTAACAGCTCCTATAAAATCCGTATTAAATCCAATTAATTTTCCTTTTCTTTTAACAACAGTATTCATTGCATTAATTTTTTTCACTGCAGGATTTAATGAATTCATGAAATGCATTATTTCTTGCTTCCAAGGCAGGGTTATAGAGCTTCCTTCTACTTGAAAATAGTTAAAGAATTGTTTGAAATCATTTAATTCTTCTACTTTTACTTTAAGCATTAAAGCATTAATTTTTGCTTTTTGTAGTGCAGCATTATGAATTACTGGGCCTTTTGATTGAGTGATTGGATTTCCTATTCCAGTGAAAATTCTTGGCATTGATTTAAATCTTTTCACTCTATAAATTTTGAGTAATTCTTGAACAGTTAATTGTCCTTCAGCGCTTTCTTTTCCTTTTTCTAAAGCAGCATAAGTCCATTCTCCGCCAAAAAAAGGAGCCAAAATTCTTGAAGGTTCTCCAAGTTCTCCTATTAAACCAAAAACTGTTTTACTTTTTTTATGTGTTTTCTGCATTGACTCAAATAATCTCACAACGTCATTCAATTTTTGTGCTTTGCAAAACACTTTAACAAAATCAGGAGTGAATTGAATCATTTCATTTAAAACTGTTTCAAGTTTTGCATTTAAAGGAGTTTCATGAAAGTTATGATAAGATAAAATGAATTTTGTTTTCCCAGCATTTTTTTTCAAGGAATAAAGCATTTCATTTGCTGAACTTAATTCTAAATCAATTAATTCAGCGCCAAACTTTATTGCGTTTTGCAGTATTTGAAATCTTTCTTGTCCTGTGTGAAAAATTTTTCCTCCATCTGATTGTTTTCTGCAAGTAGCAATTACTGGTTTCTTGCATGCTTTAATTAATTTTTTTAAATTTTTTTCATTCAAGTCTTGCAAGAAATCCAATCTAAGTTCAACCAAGTCAGCTAGCTTGCAAGCTTTTTTTACAGCACTTAATGCTTTACGTGAATTTGTTTCAGTAATTGAAATGCATATTTTGTACTTCACTTTAAGCACTCCTTTAAAACTTTTTTCACAATTTTTTCATCAACCTCTATTCCCACTTTTCCATTAATGGTTTTTATTTTTCCAATTTTTTCCAATAAAATGAATTGCATTTTTCCTTCAGAAGATTTTTTGTCTTGCTTCATTTTTTCAATGTATTGGTCGACTGAAAATTTTGGCAACTTTAAATCATAACCGTAGCCGAATTCTTCAAGGTAATATTTTTGCAGATTGAACTCTTGTTCACTCAAGTAACCAAGTTCCACTGCAAGTTTTCCTGCAAAGTTCATTCCCTTAATTATTGCAATTCCATGTGGCACAGTGTAATTTGTTAAAGATTCAATTGCATGCCCTAAAGTGTGCCCATAATTCAATGACTTGCGTAATTCTGATTCTCTTTCATCCTCACAAACGATTTTTGCCTTAACATTCACATTTTTCAGAATAATGCTTTCAATATCGTTGTAAAAAACCTTCTTATTGTATTCTAGTTCGCTTTTTGAGAGCTTTCCTTTTTTCTCAAATTCTTTATCCGTTATTAATTCATATCTAAAAATATCATTGATGTTATACTCAATCAAATCCAGAATATTTTTGTCAAAAATTAAGCCATGTTTAATTACTTCGGCTATTCCATTTTTTACTTCGTTTGTTGGCAGATTCAACAAAATATCAATATCATAAAAAATCTTTTTCGGTTGCCAGAATGTTCCTGCAAGATTTTTTCCTTCAACCAAATCAACTCCTGTTTTTCCGCCGATTGCTGAATCCACTGCTGTAAAAGTAGTTGGCACGCTTACAAAAGGAATTCCGCGCATGAAAATGCTTGCAACAAAACCCGCAACATCTGTTGAAATCCCTCCGCCGAAAGCAATTACTGCACTTTTTCTGTCAAATCCTTTCTTCAAAAGCTTGTTCAAAATAGCTTCAACTGTTTTCAAATTCTTGTTTTTTTCTCCTGCAGGAAAAGAAATCAATTCAGCATTCAAACCTTCCTTGTGTAAAACATCTAAAAACTTGTCTCCGTAAAGAGCTTCAACATTTGAGTCGCAAATTAGTGCATATTTGTTTCCAAGTTTTTCTTGTCCAAGTATTTGTGCAATCTCTGGAAAGATATTCCGACCAATGCAAACCTCGAATTCCTCTATTGGTTTTCGCTTTACTTCAAATTTTAGTTTTTTCATTCAATCACTTTTAGTATTTTCCTGTTTTGGCTTGACTCATTGGTGTTATTTCTACTTGATCAATTAATGTTTTGTCTTGTCTTTCTACTATAAAAAGAATTATTTCTGCTATTTCTTTTGGATCTAAGTATTCGGGATTTGATTGCTCTCTAAAATGTGTGTCAACTCCTCCGGGACAAATTAAAGTCATTTTAACATTTTTTTCAGCACAGTCTTGTTTCATTGACTTAATTAATCCTTGAACTGCATGTTTTGCTGCTGTATAAACTGTGTTTCCAGGAGAAGGTCCTAAACCAACTTTGGAGGAAGTAACAATTACATGTCCTTTTTCTCTTTCAAGCATTTTTGGCAAAAATGTTTTCAGAGTTAAATAAACTCCTTTTAATGTAATGTCCATCATTTTGTCAAAGTCTTCTTCACTTGTTTCAACAAGTTTTCCTTTTACTCTAATGCCTGCATTTGGAACTAATAAATCAATTGGTTCTTTTATTCTTTCTTGTGCCTTTTTTAATTGTTCACTTTTTGTGACATTGCATTCAAGGAAAACAAAATTTTTGTCTTCAAATTTTGGCTTGCTTCGTGAAAGTCCATAAACCTTCCAGCCTTTTTTAACCAAAAGTTTTGTAGTTTCCAAACCAATTCCCGAACTTGCTCCAGTAATTACAGCAGTTTTTATTATATCCCCTGTTTAGATTTTTGTCCAAAAACTATTTAAACCTGTAAATGCATAAATATGAATATGACTATTCAAACTGTAACTATTCTAAAGAAAGGGTATGAGTTTCTTAAAAAGAAGGCAGAAATAGATGACGATTTGCTGACTTCTTTGGTTAAAGGCTTAGAAGATATTAAAGCTGGCAGAATAAAGCCATGGAAGAAGTCTATAAACTAATCCTCTTTTTTATTTCTTCTTTGTAATGTGGCATTAAAGCTTTTATCACATCAATTGCTTTTTGCTGATCTTTTTTGTTGCTTAATGTTATAACAAATACAACAACATTTCTTCATAAATTAAATAATAAATCCTATATCCTCTAATTTTTTTTTCTCGAAAAAGTTTGTAACCCAAATGTTTCCCAAGATAAGGGTTTGTTTCAAGCTGGCTTATTTCCTTTTCTATCTGCCTTTGCAAATTTGAATCCAGCTGATCAAACTTTTTCTCAAACTCGGAGGTTTTAAAAATTTTGTACACAACAAATCACAAATAAGTTTCAGACTTCGTTTTTTCCTTCTTCAAAATTTTCACAATTTCCTCAACTTTTTTCTGCTCGTCATCATGCTCGGAGTCAATTACATAATCAGCAGCTTTCTCATAAAAAGCTTTCCTTAGTTCAAGCATCTTCTTAATTTCGCCCAGTTCTGTCTTCTCTTTTGTCAGCCTTGGTCTTTCCTTGTCTCCGCCAATCCTGGAAAGAATTTTTTCAGGGCTTGCGGTAAGCAAAAACACTACTCCGTTTCTCCGGAAATTTTGCACATTTTTTTGCCTAGTTGGAACTCCTCCTCCGCAGGCAAGAACAATTCCTTGCTGCTTGCACAAATCCTCGATAACTTGTTCTTCAATTTTGCGGAAATGCTCCTCGCCTTTTTCCTTGAAAATTTCACGGATTGGTTTGTGTTCACGGATTGCGATTTCATCATCTGAATCAACAAACCTTTTGCCAATTTTTTCTGCCAAGAGTTTTCCAATTTTGCTCTTGCCCGTGCCCCTGTAGCCAATCAGTACAATATTTGTCGCGCTTTTTTTTACTCCGCCAAGTTTTTTCAATTCTTCAAAAAAATTCGGAAAACTTTTTGCAACACATTTTTCGTCCAAAATTTTTATTCCAGGAACAGCCAAGCCAACTATGCTGAAGGCCATTGCAATTCTGTGATCAGAAAAGCATTCAATTTCTGCTCCATGCAATTTCTTTAAATCTTCTGAAATTCCTTCAATTTCCATGAAATCTTTTCCAGTTTTTACTTTGCAACCAATTTTTCGCAATTGCGAAGCAACTGATTTAATTCTGTCAGACTCCTTAATCCTCAAATGTCCAATATTTTTTATGAAAGTTTTTCCTTCAGCAAACGCTGCTACAATTGCAAGGCTTGGAACAATATCGGGAAAATCCTTCATGTCTGCAGTGATTCCTTTTAATGGTGCTCCGTGAACTTCAACAAAATCACAATTTAAATCCTTTGGATTTAAATGTGCATTCAAAGCATTGCTTTGAATTACATTTCCAATGAAAATTCCGCAACCCATTTCTTCCAATAAATCCACAAATCTTTTGTCTCCTTGCTTTGAGTGAATTGACAAATTTGTTACTCTGATTACTCCATGTGTTATTGCTGCTGCTGCAAAAAAATAACTCGCATTAGAAAAATCTCCTTCTACTTCAATTTCTTTTCCTTTATATCCTTTTCCAGGTTTTGTTAAAAATTTTTTGTAGTCAGGATTTTCTGTTTCTACTCCAAACTCTTGCATTAACTGCAAAGTAATGTCAATGTATGGTTTGGATTTCATTTCTCCTTTGCATTTTAATTCAATTTCTTGTTTTGCGTAAGGAGAAGCAATCAGTATTGCGGAAAAAAATTGACTTGACTCTTTTCCTGAAATTTCTGTTTTTCCTCCAAGAATTCCTCCGCCATAAATTTCAATTGGCGGGCAATTGTTGTTTTTCAGCGCGCGCGCTTTTACTCCTAAATCATTTAGTGCTTTCAATAATTCTCCTATTGGGCGTTGCTGCATTCTTTCATTTCCTGTTATAACAATTTTTCCTTTTGGTGTGAGAGCAGCAATTGCTGCAAGAAAACGCATTGTTACTCCTGAATTCCCTACAAAGATTTCTTTCTTTGGGAGTTTCAGTTTTCCATTCGCTCCTTCAATAGTGATTGTTTTGCTTTTTTCATTGATTTGAATTTTTACTCCAAATTCTCGTAAAGCCTGGATTGCATTTAATTGATCTTCTGCAAGCAAGGCATTTCTAATAATGCTTTTGCCTTTAGCTAAAGTAGCAATGAAAATTAGTCTTAAAGTGTGTGCCTTTGAAGGCGGTGCTTCAAGGAAAGCATTTAGTTGCCTAGTTAAAGGAATTATTTCAATCATGACAAAATTAACCATGCATTTCTTTTAAAAAGTTGTTTGCAAATTTATCTATTCTGTCAAATGCAGAGTTAATTGTTTCTTCAGCCATGCAGAAAGCCATTCTTACATGTCCTTCTCCTGTTGGCCCAAAAGCTTTTCCTGGAACTGTTACAACATGAGTTTCATTCAACAACTTTAAACAAAAATCAAATGAATTAATTTTTCCGTCAAGAATTTTTGGAAAAACATAGTATGCTCCGTTAGGTTTTTGTGCGGAAAACAATTTGTTTTCATTAATTCTTTTCATTATTATATTTCTTCTTTTCTCAAATTCTTTCTTGAATTCTTGAATGCAGTCTTGAGGTCCTTGCAATCCAGCTAATGCCGCGTATTGTGAAACAACTGGGGCACAAATAGCAAATGCATCGTGCACTTTAAGTAATTGGTTGATATATTGTTCTCCTGCTACAACGTAACCTAAACGCCAACCAGTCATTGCATAAGTTTTTGAGAAACTAAAACAAGAAATTACATTTTCTTTCATTTCAGGAATGCTTGCAATACTGAAATGCTTTAATCCATCAAACAAAAAATATTCATAGGTTTCATCAGTAATAACTAGTAAATCGTTTTCTAAAGCAATGTTTGCCAATTCACGTAAATCTTTTTCTAAAAAAATTGTTCCAGTTGGATTTAATGGAGTGCATAAAAGCATTCCTTTTGTTTTTTTTCCAATTGATTTCCGAAATTTGTCTACATCCAACCTATAATTTTCTTCTTCCAGTAATGGCACAAAATTAATTTTTGCTTCGGCTAGTGCGAGTTGCTCTAAATGAGGAGAATAATTTGGGGAAGGAACAAGGATTTCATCTCCTGGATTAAAGAAGGAAAGCATTATTGAAGCCAATCCTTCATTTGCTCCAACTGTTACTAGAACTTCTTTTTCAGGGTTTGCTTTAATGTGGTTAAAGTTTTCCAATTTTTTTGCAATTTCGTTTCGTAGCTCTGGAATTCCTGTTCCTAAAACATATTTTCCTACTTTGTCTTCAGCAATTTTTTTTGCAGCAAAATCTTTAATGTGTTGAGGCGTTGGAAAAGAAGGAGTTCCTTGTCCTAGAGAAAGTTTGTCAGAGTATTTTGCTGCAATTAACTCCATTTCTTTTATTGGAGAAACAATCATCTTGTTTACTCTTTTTGAAGAAAATTTTTCATCAAATTTTGCTCCAGATTTTGAAAGTGCTGATTCTTTACTCATATTATTTCCCTTCCAATTGCTTTTGCGATTTTTTCCAATTCTTTTTTTAATTCACCAAACTCTTTTGGAAGCAATGCTTGTTTTGCATCAACTAATGCTTCTTCTGGTTTCCAATGACAATCAATTAGTAATCCATCTGCTCCGCAAGCAATTGCTGCTTTACTCATGCTTGCAACGAATTCTTTTGATCCAGTGCCATGGGAGGGATCAACAATTATTGGTAAGTGACTTACTTTTTTAATGTATGGAACTGCTGTTAAATCTAAAGTGTTTCTATAAGCTGTTTCAAATGTTCTAATTCCTCTTTCGCATAAAATTACTTGCTTGTTTCCATTAGCTAAAACATATTCTGCTGATAAAAGCCATTCTTCTATTGTTGAAGCAAATCCTCGTTTAATTATTATTGGTTTGTTTAATTTTCCCACCTCTTTTAATAAATCAAAGTTTTGCATATTTCTTGTACCAATTCTTAAAATATCTGCGTGCTTTGCACTAATCTCCACATCTCTTATATCCATTACTTCTGTTTCAGTAATCAATTCTAATTCGTCTTTAACTTTTTTTAACCATTTCAATCCTTTTACTCCAATTCCTTGAAAAGCGTATGGAGAAGTTCTTGGCTTGAATGCAGAAGCTCTAATTACTTTTACTCCGCATTCTTTTAATTGGCGAGCTGTTTCAAATAATTGTTCTTCTGATTCAATTGCGCAAGGCCCAATTATTGAGAGAATTTCTTTTCCTCCAATGCTTGCTCCGTTATCAAATTTTATTACAGTGTTTTCTGGATGAAATTCTCGAGAAGCAAGTTTGAATGGCTTTAAAACCTGCATTACTTTTTCTATTCCAGGCAAGCCTTCAAGTTTTTCTTTGCTTAAAAGTCTTTCATCGCCTATTATTCCTATAACTATTTTTTCTGTTCCCCTAGAAACATCGTATTTAAATCCTTGAGATTTAATGAATTCAAATATTGCATTTAATTTTTTTTCATCAATTTTTGCTGAAACAATTATAATCATTTTTTTCAACCTCTTAAAAATGTTTTAAAAATTCTTTAAATTTTTCACTTTTTTCAACCTCTAAAATTTTTTCTTTAAGCATTTTAATATCTTTTTCATTAAGTCTTTCTTTTCCTGATTGTTTTTTGAATTCTTCTTTTAATGGCATCCTGGTTGCTTCTCCATGTTTTTGTTCAATTGAATTTCTTGCTCTGCCATAAAAATGTAAATGAAAGGTTGGGCCCTCAGGAGTATCTAACTTCCAATTTCCATTGTCTTGATAATTTATTCTTGCAACATTAATTCCTCTTTTTGGCAAAACTTCATATAATGATTTTCCTACAATCATTGAAATTCTAATAAAATCAATTGCTTCATTTAAAGTCATTTCGTTTCTGTCAAAAATTTTTCTTTTAGGAATTAATACTAAATGTCCTCCGTCGTGTCTAGAAATATGTGGTTTTTCTGGTACAATTAACTCAAAATATTTGTCTTCGTAAACTGTAGTTGGTTTATTGATTTATTCCACCTCAGGATAGGCTCCTAGAACTTTAAGCATTTGAGAGTGTTCTGCTAATTCTTGTAAGGCTTTTTTAGTGTTTTGTTCTTCTGGATGGCCTTCAAAGTCTATGAAGAAAACATATTGCCAGTTAACTGATTTTGAAGGGCGAGACTCTATTTTAGTCATGTTTAATCCATTTTTTCTCAAAATCCCTAATGCGTCATGCAAGCTTCCAGGTTTGTGTGGAACTGAGAAAACAATTGAAGTCTTATCTTTTCCTGAAGCCTTATTCAAACCTTTTCCTATTACTAAAAACCTTGTTTTATTGGATGCAGAGTCTTCAATTCCTGAATCAATTACTTCTAATGCATATTTTGTTGCAGCAAGGTTTGAAGCAATTGCTGCAGAAGAATGATATAGTGAAGCTGATTCAGCTGCCTTTGCAGTTGAAGGAACTTCAATTAATTCTGCTTTTGGAAAATTTTTTGATAAATATTTTTTGCATTGAGCTAATGCTTGTGGATGTGAATAAATTTTTTCAATTTCTTCTTTTGCATACTTTGATGCAAGGAAATGCTTTATTGTCATTGTAATTTCTGCAACTATTTGAAGCTCGGATTCAAGCAAGGTATCAAGAGTTGAAGTAACTGTTCCTTCACTTGAATTTTCTATTGGCACTACTCCGTATTTAATGTTTTCTTTTCCAACTTCATTGAATATTTCTTGAATTGAGTCAAGTGCTTTGTATTCACATTCTGCTCCAAATTGTTTGATTGCAGCTAAATGAGTGAAAGTTGTTTCCGGGCCTAAAAAACCAATCTTTAAAGGTTCTTCCAAGTTCCTGCAAGCAGAAATCATTTCTCTTACAATTAGTCTTAAACTTTTTTCTGGAAATCTTTCCTTGTTTTTTTGAATTAATTCATCCACTATTTCTTTTTCTCTTACTGGATCAAATACTTGTTTGCCTGCTTTTCTCTTCATTTCAGCTATTTCTTTAATTAGTTCTACTCTGTCATTCAATAAATCTAAAATTTTTTCATCCAATGAATTTATTTTTTTTCTTTGTGATTCAATTTCTTTTTCTCCAGTCATAGCTATAACTCCTATTAAAATGAAAAAGCTCAAACTATTAAAAAGCTTGGCTTTTACTTAAAAAAATAGAAAAAACTTGCAAACCATTGTCTTACAGCATCAACTAATAAAATGAATTTATTCTTTTTCTGAGTTCTTGAAACATTCAAGAAAACCTGTTTAAGTTTTTTCGATGCCATAATTAACAAATATTTAGTGTGCGTTATTATTTATATTCCTTTCTACGCCGTCATGTGCGGCGGGCACGAGGCATCCTGCGAGTACGAGGTATCCGGCTAGTGCAACCTCGTCTGGGCATAGCTTTTAAGGCGCGTGAACTTTTGTGGCAAGTGCGAGTTTAATGTTTTAATTCAAGCGACTCTTTTTGCTCTTTTGAATTTACCGTCTTTGACAAAACCAAACATATTTCCGTTTAAATCATAGTAAACTTTTTCTACTCCATTTATTCCATTACTAGCACTGAATTTTACTTCTATTACCTCATTTAGTGTTGTTCCTTTTTCTGATTTAAGGCCTAATTTGGTTTTTCTAGTAGTTGCAACAATTCCTGTAGGCATTCTTACTTCCAATAGTCTTCCTTCTCTTAGGGATGAAACTCTTTTTACAAGTTCTCTAGGTAGTTGTCTTGAAATTCCTCCTAATCTAATTCTTTTACTCAAACCTTTTCTAGGAATTTCTCTAAGCGGTTGCCTTTTGGTTCTAAGATTTTTCATAACCGGTCTGTTACCCATGTAATCACCAATAAAATTACTGCACTGTTATTTTAATACTTTTTCTCAAAAGCCGAAGGTTGAGATTGGTGTGCATAAATTCTTTAATACTGTTTGTTTTTCCAATTTTATGGAATTGTTGTGAGTTTTAGAATTATTTTAGACACAAGTGTTTATGATTATTTTTTGGAGAATGAAGAAGTCTACTTGTTATTGAAAGATAATCCAAAGTTTGTAATTTATGGCAACAAAATTGTTAGAGACGAATTAAGAGCAATCCCAAAAAGCGCCAAACATAAAGAGAAAAACCTCAGAAACTTGTTACTTAATATTTTTGATAAGCTGGTTAAAAGCCATTTATTGGAGTTGACTGATTTAACTAATTCTCTTGCTTGGGATTATTTTAAAGAATACACTGGAAACATTTCAAGCAGTAAAATCTTTTCCGACTTCCTTATAATTGCAAATGCCTCATTGAATAATTTGGATATTGTTGTTTCAGAGGACAGGAAAACAATGTTGTCAAAAATATCAATAGATGCTTACAAAAAAGTAAACAAGAGAAATGGTTTAAGCACACCTAAATTTTACTCGATAAAAGAACTAGAGAAATTAAGCAAAACCTAGATTTCATCAATTTGTCCAGAGTGGTATTTAAACAATTTTCTTGCATATTTGATGAATTCAGGATCTTTACGAGCTTTTTGTAGTTCTCTAAGCAATTCTTCATCACTCATTTTTTTATAATCCTCTTCTTCAACAGTTTTTGTCTTACCAATCATAAAAAACCCTGCATTAATTGTTATACATATATTGTTTCACCAAAATAAAAACTTAATGCTCTCATTCCACTCAAAAGCCGAAGACTGAAGTCTTTGTACAACAAAAACTAAATAATTAAATTCCTTGAAAGATATTAGTATTACATGCCTAAGAAGAGTCCTTGGATTGGTATTGGCAGGTTTTTTGTTAATTCTTTAACTCGTAAACTTGGCAGTGCTAGAGCTAGAGTTTATAATGAATGGCTTGCTCAGTCAAGAAGTCGTAAAATTAGAAAGCATTTTGTTCAAGTTTTAAGAAGCAGGCAAATAATTCTTGACAAAGCACTGGAGGAGAAATTGCTTTCATTAACTATTGCATATTGTAAAGAGGTTACAAGGTTTGGTAGAGACATTCCACACATGGGGGGTGTTGAAAACAGGGCAACAGTAGCAGAACATTTCAAGCATGCAAGAAAAGCTTATGAAATAGAGAACGATATTACAAGTATTATTCCAAGAAGCAAATTTTACCCAGTAATGGATGAAATAGAAAAACTCATAAGTCAAAAGAAAAAGTAAATTAATGAATATTTTTTTTTAAATAAATTATATTTAGATTCATGTATTTGGCTTTTCATATTTTAAACTCTTCTTTATTATACTTTAACATGAGTGAAGACTTTCAATCCAGAATTGGTTTTAAAGGAAACATTGATATTGTTTTGAGAATTGTTTGCAAGGATTTTTCTTTAGGAGAATTTGTTTCAAGCAAAATTATTGAAGTAGGTTATGAAGATTTCAATCTTGTAATGCAAACAAGTACTGGAAAGTATTTTGTGAAATTCTTTACTGCTTCTAGAAGCCTTTCAGAGTGCAAGCGATATATTCAAATAATGCAGAAGGCTTTGCAAGCAGGAGTGAAATTTCCAAAACTTTTTAAATCAAATCAAGGGTACTTGCATAAAATAAAAATTCAAGGACAGAATTTGAGGTTATGTATAATGGAGTTCGTTGATGGAGATAATTTTTTCAATTTAGGCCTCTCCGTGACGCCGAAAGAAGTAAAGTTTTTAGCTAGACAAGCAGCTTTGATTAATTCAATTGATTTGAAGCCGAGTTTTATTCTTGATGAATGGGCAATAGTGAATTTTGTCAAAGAATTCAAGGAAAAAGGAAAGTATCTTTCTGCTCCAGATTTTGCATTAGTAAAACCAGTTTTAGCAGAATACAACTCATTGGATATCAAAAAGCTTCCCTGGTGTTTTGTTCATGGAGACTTGCTTAAAACAAATTTAATGAAGGACAAGAAAGGAAAAGTTTGGATAATTGATTTTGCGGTTTCAAATTATTATCCTCGAATAGTTGAATTAGCAGTTCTTGCTGGTAATTTGCTTTTTGATGAGCACAACAAAACCCATACAGAGAAAAATTTCAAAATTGCTTTGTCAGAGTACCAGAAAAGAATTCCATTAACTAAGGTAGAGCTTGAAGCCTTGCCAGTTTTCATAAAAACCCAGCATGCAATTCACATACTTCTTCCAAACTTTCACAAAAAAATAAAAAAGAACAATTCCAAAGAGAACCATTATTGGCTAGAACAAGGAAGATTAGGTTTGAGGCAAATGCTTGAGTGAATTCATTTAAGTCTTTTCCTTTTTTCTTTTTCTGGTTCTGTTAAATAGTTTTCTTCTGATACAACTGGTTTGCCTATTTTTTGTTCTGCTTCTTTGAGGGCGTTTCCTGCAACGTTGCTGCCTTCTTTGGCTGCTTGTTTGTTTTCAGGAAATCCTTGAGAATTTTTACTTCTAGTGATTTATGTTGTTACTTTTTCTCCAAGCATTGTGAAAATTAGCTCAAGATCGTTCATATGATCTCTTAAGTTTTCCTTTTGCAGGCCTTTATATTTTGTGTATTCTTCCACAGTTTTTCCAAATGCTGCCTTGCTTATCTCATTTGTAAGAATCCCATATTCAATTCCTTCCTTTACATTTCTTTTCTTCCATTCATCTGTTAGTTCTTGTCTTACAGCTATTCCTCTGACTCTTTTTTCAATCCATTCATTAGAGTAACCTTTTGCTTTGTAAATCTCTTTCATTCTGGTCTGTGCTAATTCAGGGTTTTCAATTTCTTGCACTCTTTCATACCCTATTTTTGCCAGCCAAAGTTTGAATGGTTCAGCCTTTGGAGAAGGAATTGATTGAATGAGTCTAAATACTGTTTCAGTAGTGGCACAGTCTGTTTCGTAATACTTTCCGTCAGAAGCAAGTAATTTTAGTTGGTTACATTTTGTAACCACCTCACTACCTTCTTCCTTCAAACGATGCTTAAAAACTTTCCAGTAATTTCTTGAATCTTCACTCTCTGTAAGGATACCTACAATATCCACTACCGAAAACCACCACACATCTTTATGCCAAATTCTTCTAATGTTTTTTCCTTGAAATGCTACAAGTGCGCTTTCTGAATTCATTCAAATCACTCCCACAAACAAATTGTCAAACCCTTATGTCCAAACTAATTCGTTTTCCAAGTTTAAAAAGATTATTAAACCACTTTTCCGGTGAAATATTCTTTTATTGCTTCATCAATTAATTTAATGTTTTTTATTTTTTTGCTGTCTGGATTATTGGAGTAATCTTTTATCCATTTCATTGAGTCTTCAATTTTTTCTACAATTAAATCAGAAGTGTTTAATATGAATGGATGAACCCAGTCCTTGATTAGTGCTCCGTTGAAGATAGTGTTTGTTTTTCTATGCAAAGTATTTTTTGGCAATACAGTTATTACTGGTTTTGAGAAATACTTTGCAATAAGCATTTCTTGAGAACTTCCAACCTCAAGTTTTTCTTCAGCATTCACAACAATTATGTCTGATTTCTTTATCAAATTTGCATCGTGTCCAAAAAGTTCAACAGGCTTTGTTTCATCTCTCCAAGCATCTCCGTCAACAAATTCTATATTACCGATTTTTGAAAGCTCTTTCTTGTATTTAATTTTCCAATCTCTCCAATTCTTTCTTTCTTCATCTCCTTTAGGAATTGATCCAATTAAACAAATCTTTAAAGTCATAAAGTAGCCTTCCTCAACTTTTCAGCAAGCTATTTCAATTTCTGTAATTATTTCTTTTTGGTGTTTAATTGTTTTATTTCGTTTTCCAGGTCATATATTGAATATTCAGATTTGAAGCCTTTACTTACAAGAAACTGTTGGAAATCCCAGATAGTTAAACCAGAATTTTTTGCGGCTTTGCTGAATGAAAGATTTCCAGCCACATAATCTTGTGCTGCTTTTTCCTTTATTTTTTCTTCAAAACCCTTTTCTACTAATTGTCTAATTACTGTTGATCTATCAGATTTTTCTGCTTCAGATAGTGTATCTATTTTTTCCAGAATTTCTTTGCTAAATCTTACTCCTATGGCATTTGAGTCAGTCATTTTCTCACCTCTAACAATATTGAATCCAATACTGTTGAATTAAACCATCCAATGCTTCTAAGCTTGTTTATTGAATAAATTGTTTTGTCTTTATTTATGGCTCTTTTAGTAAATAGTTGAAGAATTATTGATGGAGTTCCAACAATATTTATTTCTAATATTTCTTTTTTTTTCCTGACATTATCATCATCAGTTGCGAGAAAATCGGCATTTTTTTGCCAATACAATGCAATGGATTCTGCTTCGCCATCAAATATGTTGAAATCGTTAGCTTTTTTGATTAAAGTTTTATTTTTTACCTCTTTTACTTTTATTAGTTTTCTTTTGACCAGTTTTTCTACTAAAAACGCATCGCTATACTTTTTTTCTTTTCCAACATTTACGACTTCCTCAAACACTTTTTTTGGTATGAAAACTTTACCAAAAAAGTTACACGACTCTTCCAATAAGTTCGTCTTGCTCAAATGAATTAAAACCATTGAATCTTTCACAATCAACATGTAGTATATTGTGCACATTGTAATATAAATAGTTTTTGCATGGCATATTTATGTTTCCTTCCTCAACCCTTCCGCAAATTCTTTTAGTTTCTTCAAATCCTTGTTTTCTTGAAAGTTTTTTATCAGCGCGCTCCCAATGATTGCTCCGTTTGCTCCTGCTTTTGCAATTTGTTTCACTTGCTCTGGAGAGCTAATTCCAAATCCAACGCATATAGGGAGAGAAGAATTTTTTTTCGCCCGAAAAATGAATTGAATTGTTTTTTCATCAAATTCTTTTCTTTCACCTGTAACTCCTAGAACGCTCACTAAATATAAAAAGCCTTTTCCTTTTGCAGAGATTTCTTTAATTCTTTCATTTGAAGTTGATTGTGCGATTAAAAATATTGGATCTAAAGAATTTTTCTCCATTGCTGGAAGAAAAATTTTTGATTCCTCTAATGGCATGTCTGCGAAAAGTATTCCATTTACTCCTGATTTTTTCGCACGCATGCAGAAATTGTCAAAACCAATTGCATGTGCGAGATTTGAGTAAACAAGTAATCCAATTGGCTCGGAAAAAAATTTTCGAATTTTTGCAATCAATGCAAACGCTTTTTCAGTATTCATTCCATTTTCCAAGGCTTTTTGTGAAGCTTCTTGGATTGTTTTTCCGTCTGCAATTGGCTCGGAAAAAGGAATTCCTAATTCTAATGCATCGGCTCCAGCTTCAACTAGTGCACGAGAAATTTCAAGACAAGTTTTTTCATCAGGGTAACCAAGCTCAATGAATGGAATGAATGCAATTCTTTTTTCTTTTTCAAGCTTGGAAAATAATTCTTTGAAATTCACTTGAAGGTCCCCTCGCGATGCATGTATTCTAAGTCTTTGTCTCCTCTGCCTGAGAGATTGATTAAAATTATTTCTTCTTTTTTTACTTTGCCTTCAAGCTTTAATGCTTCTGCAATCGCATGCGCGGATTCTAGTGCAGGAATTATTCCTTCTTGTTCACTTAAAATTTTGAATGCATTAGTTGCTTCTTCATCTGTTGCAAAAGAATATTTTACTCTATGCTTTTCGTGAAGCATTGAATGTTCTGGGCCAACAGCTGAGTAATCTAATCCAGCTGAAATTGAATGAGTATTCATTATTTGCCCCCATTCATCTTGTAATACAAATGTTTTTGCTCCGTGAATTATTCCTTTTCTTCCAAACCTTGAATCAGAGAATCTTGCTGCATGCTTTCCACTTGAAATTCCTTTTCCTCCTGCCTCGACTCCAATTAATTCCACTTTGTCTTCCAAGAATTCTTTGAATATTCCTATTGCATTACTGCCTCCTCCAACGCATGCAATTATTTTGTTTGGAAGCTTGCCTTCTAATTCAAGGATTTGTTTTTTTGCTTCTCTGCCAATAATTGATTGAAAATGTGAAACAATTGAAGGATATGGATGCGGCCCTAAGGCACTGCCTAACAAGTAATGAGTTGATTCAAAGGAAGCAGTGTAATCCCTTAAGCATTCATTTATTGCATCCTTTAATGTTTTACTTCCAGAGTTAACTGGAATTACTTTTGCTCCGCATAACTTCATTCTTTGCACATTTGGTTGTTGTCTTTCCATATCAATTGTTCCCATGAAAACATCGCATTCCAAGCCAAGTTTTGCTGCTGCAACAGCTGAAGCAAACCCATGTTGGCCAGCTCCTGTTTCAGCAATAATTCTTTTCTTGCCTAATTCTTTTGCAATTAATGCTTGTCCAAGAGTATTATTTAATTTGTGTGCCCCAGTATGCAATAAGTCTTCGCGTTTCAAGTAAATCTTGCAACCAATTTTTTTACTTAAGTTTTCGCAAAAAGTTATTGGAGTTGGCCTGCCAGCAAAGTTTTTCAATAAATCATTTAATTTTGCGTTAAATTTTTCACTGCTTTTAAGTCTTTGAAAAGCTTCATCTAATTCTTTTAATGGTTTTACAAGCGTTTCAGGAATGAATATTCCCCCGAATTCTCCGAAATATCCTTTCCTCATTTCTTTAACCCCTTTAATTCCCTTAACTTTTGTTCAATATTTTTTGCTTGCATTAAACTTGAACCAATTAAAAAGTTATTCACTTTTCCTTTTAGTTGAGCAATTTGAGAATAATTTTCAAATCCGGATTCTGCAATAAAAATTCTTTTCTGGAATTCTTTTTTAGGCACCATGTGTAAAACTTTTTCAGTGTTCCGCAAATCAATTTTTAGTGTTTTCAAATTCCTATTATTTATTCCAATTATTTCTGCTTTTGTTTCAAGAACTTTTTTCATTTCAGCAGAAGAATGCACTTCAACTAAACATTCCAATCCTATTTCTTTTCCTTTTGCAATGAATTCATTAATTTTTTTATTACCAAGTAATGAAGCAATCAACAAAATATTATCGGCGCCTGCAAGTTTTGCTTCAAATAATTGCATTTCTTGTAAAACAAAATCTTTTACTAGAATTGGCAACTCTGTTTCCATTCTCACTTTTCTAATCAATTCAAAGCTTCCATTAAACCTTGCATCAGTAACAACAGAAATAGCACTTGCGTATTTATTATATGCTTTGAGGATTTTTTTCGTGTCTAGGTTTGTGCGCAAAACTCCTTTTGAAGGACTTTTTTGTTTAATCTCTGCAATTATATTAATTCCTTTTTTTTGTAAAGCTTTTTTCAAGCTCCGTGCAAATACTTTGCATTTCAATTCTTTTTTTTTTGCTTTTACAGTTTCTTTAAGAAAATTCATTTGTTCGCCTCTTTAGTTCTTCCAATTTTTGTAAAGCTTTTCCTGAATCAATTGTTTCCTCTGCAAGTTTGATTCCTTCTTTAATGCTTGAAACTTTTTCAGCAGAGTAAAGTGCTGCTCCAGCATTGAACAAAACAATGTCTTTTTTTGCTCCTTTTTCTCCTTTCAAAATCCGCAGAATTGTTTTAGCATTTTCTTTTGGCGTTCCGCCTTGTAGTTCCTCAATTCTTGCTTTCCGTAAACCAAATTCTTCTGGAGTAATTGAGTATTCTTTTACATTTCCTTTGTTTAACTCAAAAACCTGTGTTTTTCCGCATGTTGATATTTCATCCATTCCTGGAAAGCCGTGTACAATTAATGCCTTTTTTACTTTCAGGTTTTTCAAAACATTTGCCATTTTTTTTGCAACATCTAAAGAGTATGCTCCAGTTAATCTGTATTCTGCGTTTGCTGGATTAGTTAGTGGGCCAACAATATTGAAAATTGTTCTGGTTGCAAGTTTTTTTCTAACATTTGCTACTTGTTTCATTGCAGGATGAGCTAAGGGAGCAAACAAAAAACCTATTCCTATTTCTTCAATTATTTTTTCAACTTTTTCAGGAGTCAAATTAATGTTTACTCCTAGTTCTGTTAATACATCTGAACTTCCAGATTTAGATGAAACTCCTTTATTTCCATGTTTTGCAATTTTACAGCCTGCTCCTGCTGCAACAAACATTGCAGTAGTACTAATATTAAATGTGTTTAAATTGTCTCCCCCTGTTCCAACAATATCTAACAAGCCTTGAACTTTTGGCTTGCAAGAAACCATTTTTTCCTGCATTACTTTTACTGCTCCAAGTATTTCTGAAATGCTTTCACCTTTTTCTTTTAATTCAAGCAAAAATTTTTCCATTTCTTCTTCTAATGCTTTTCCTTCCATTATTTCTTTGAATACCTGCATTGATTCTGTTTCAGTTAAATCTTGTTTTTTTGACAATTTTTGAATTGCTTTTAGAATCATTTTTTTCACTTTGTTGAAATCATTTCAAGCACGTTTTCAATTATTTTTCCGCCTTGAGTTGTCATAATGCTTTCAGGATGAAATTGCACTCCTTCAAAAAATTTTTCTTTATGTCTTACAGCCATTACAATTCCTTCACGAGTTTTAGCGCTCACCTCAAGACATTCTGGAACTTTTGAAGCTATAAGTGAATGGTATCTTCCAACTTGTAATTCTTTTTCAATGCCTTTGAAAATTGTTTTTCCGTTGTGAATTATTTTTGATTTTTTTCCGTGTACTGGCAAGCCACTTGGCTCTACTTTTCCTCCGAATACTTCTACTCCGCATTGATGCCCTAAGCAAATTCCTAATACAGGAATTTTTCCAGTAAATTCTTTTATTGCATAATTTGAAATGCCTGCTTCTTTTGGAGAAGATGGTCCTGGTGAAACAACTATTAAATTTGGTTGAAATTCGTTCACTATTTTTTGAAAGTCTTTTTCTGAAATATTTGCTCTAACAATTTTTACTTTGCATTCGCGTTTCTCGAATTCTTCAACTAAATTGAATACAAATGAATCAAAATTGTCAATGAATAAAACTTTTTTTTCATTCAAATTTAACGCCTCCTGCTTGTTTTATTGCTTCAATGCATGCTTTTGCTTTGTTTTCTGTTTCCAAGAACTCGTTTTCTGGAAAAGAATCAAACACTATTCCTGCTCCGCTTCGAATAAATGCTTTTTTGTTTTTCACTCTAACAGATCTAATAATGATTGCAGAATTAAATTCCTCTGAAGGAGTTAAATAGCATATTGCTCCTCCATAATATCCTCGCGCTGTTTTTTCGTATTTTCTGAGTAACTCCATTGCTTTAATTTTTGGCGCTCCAGACATTGTTCCAACGCTTGCTAATGCAATGAATGCATTAAATACATTGAATTCTTCGCGGAGTTCACCTGTAATAGTTGACACTAAATGTTGAACAAATCTATATTTTTCTACACTGAAAAGCTGTGAAGCATGTCTTGTTCCTGTTTTGCATACTTTGGCTAAATCGTTTCTAGCCAAGTCAACTAGCATTGTGTGTTCAGCTAATTCTTTTTCATCTAATTTTAATTCTGTTTCATACCTTGAATCTAAGTCTCCGTTTATTTTTCCGTTTACAATTCCTCTAGGCTTTGTTCCAGCAATTGGTCTTGTTTCTAAAATTGTTTTCCCGTTTTTTTTGCTTAACTGTAAATACATTTCTGGCGAGGCTCCGAATAAAATTCCTTCTTCTGTTTTAAAATAATACATATAAGGAGATGGATTATTTTTTTTCAAGTTTTTGTATGCCTCTAATGGGTTGGAATTGAAATCCATGATTGTTGTTCTAGAGGGAACTGCTTGAAAAATATCTCCAACAAAAATGTGTTTTTTTATTTCTTCAACTATTTTAATGAATTCTTTTTTTGAAGTATCTGTTTCAATTTTTCCTTTAATTGGAGAATTTAATTCTGGGTGCATGCTGTGCTCGTTTAATTCTTCTTCCATTAATTCAATGTTTTTAATGCTTTCCTGGATTTCATTTTCTTCTTCTCCGTGTGAATTCATTCTTAATATATTTGAAATCAAGTACAACTTGTTTTCTTTGTGATTGAATACAAATAAATTGTCTGCATAAAGAAATTCATAATATGGGTCTGCAATTCCTTTGTCTTTGTATTTAGGTAGTTCTTCGAATGCTTCTACAAAATCAAAAGACACAGGGCCGAATAATCCTCCATAGCATGAAACTGGTTTAATTGTTGGCTTGAACTTGAATGCAATTTTTTCTAAAACCTTGAATTGTTTAATGTCTTTAAGTCTTTCTCTTTCATCCAAGTTTTTTTCTTTTTCAATTACTTTTCCTGAAATTTCTTTTTCGCTGACTTTTAATTCTTTGCAGAAATCAAAATCTTTTTCAATGAATTTTAAAAACTTTTTTCCTTTTTCATTTAATGCTTTGATTTCAAATTTTTCTGCATCGCATTTTATGTACAAGCAAGGATTTATTACTCCAATGCTTTCAATTCCGTATTTTTCAATTATTTCAGCTGATTCAAATAAAACTGAATTGTTTTTTGTTCCATAATCAGTTAATTTTGCAAAAAAGTTTACTGGATCTATTTTGCAGTTAATTTCTTTGTATATTGGAATAATGCTTCCAATTTTTGCTTGTCTTGCAATTTCCAATCCAATTACTTGCTCCATTTAATTTCCTCCTTTAAATTTTGATATAGAAAGATTTTTAGCCTTCAACTATTGAATTTTTTTAAATAGTTTAGACTGTTTTAAAAAGTTTTAATGAATGGCTTTAAAGCCAACGCCAAAACCGGCTTTTCTTAAAATTAATGAATTGTTTTTTATGGAAACCATTATCTAAATTAAAATCAGAAACTCCAGGGCAAATTTTTTTTATTCATGCTTCCACAATAATTTATTGCCCTAACCTATTTAAATAGTTTTTGTTTAAAATTTGTGTTAAAATGAATTTCAAAAAACATGTCTTGGTTTGCACTAATGAAAAGCCTTTGCATTGCGCCGAAAAAGGTGGTTTAGAATTATTTCAAGCCTTTAAAGAACAGCTTCAAGCAAAAGGTTTGCAAAATGATTTCCTTGTTTCAAAGACTGGTTGCACTCATCAGCATGCTTGTGGGCCTACAGTAATAATTTATCCTGAAGGAGTCTGGCTTAAAGAAGTAAAAAAAGAAGATGTTTCAGAAATACTTGATTCTTTAAAAGAAGGAAAAATTGTTCAACGTTTGTTGAATTCAAATATTTCAGTTCAAGGTCGCGCGCCTTGAATCACGGTCGCGCCTAGGAATGTGAGGCTAACACAGGCAATAAGCCTTGTTGACTGTTGTCTCAGCTCGTCGGCTGCTTCGTCGGTTTAAAGTAATTGCACTACGTTATAGATAATCAAACTTAGTGGTACTAAAATTGTTGCGTAAACAATTGCTTTTTTTGAATTGTTTTCTGTTTGTGCAATAAAAATTGAAGCAATTATTGCATATAAAAAAATGTATACTTGGTTTGAAAGAAGCACTGCTTCAAATAGTTTTTTTCTCTCCCCAATTGTTAAACCAAAATCAATTCCTTGAATTAAATCAATATTTAAACTATTGATTAGTCCAACAATTAATCCTAAAATTAATGGTAATAGTATTCCTCCTGCAAAAATTAAGGTGTATTTTTCAATTGTTAAATTAGCAATTCTTTCTTGTAGCAAGCTTTGAGTTTCCATTATTTCTTCAGCTGTTTCTTTGAAAATTAAATTCATTTCAGCTCCTGAATGATATCCTTGAATTAATAGATTAATTGCTTTATTCACTGTTTGAGAATTAATTCTTTTTTTCATGTGTTCTAAGGCTTGTTCAACTGCTGCTCCTTTTTCAATTTCAGAGTTAACTTTGCCAAATTCTTGACTTAAAACTCCGAAATTTGTTTTCCCTAAATATGAAATAATTGTTACAATTGATGTTTGTTTTGGAAAAACGCTTGCTTGAAGTAATGCATCTGGAATTAGTTTTTCAATTTCTTGTTTTCTTTTTTCAAATAAAAACATTTGGATTAAATAATTTGCAATTAATGGAAAAATCAATGCCAGAATTGAGAAAATTAGTAAAGTTTCTTGGACCTTTAAAAAAGTTAAAACAGTTAAAACAATTATTCCTAAAACTATTCCTTGATATAAAGAATTTTTAATTAAATTTTTTAAACCTTTTTTGAAATTGTTTTCTTTTAACTTGTTTTCAATTTCTTGAATTTTTTCTTTTCCTAGAAATTGGTTTAAAACCTCTTCAATCATTAAAAAATTAGACTTGCATTGATTTAAATTAATTAATTTGAATTCGTTTTTTGTCGAACTGTTTTAAGCAATTTGTTATTTTGTTTTAGTGTTTTCTAAATAGATTTTCACGCTTGCAATTGAACTTAAAATGCTTGAATAAATTCCAACTGGAATCATTAACATTAATATTATTAGAATTCCAATGTAAGGAATTATTATTAATATAAGAAAAATAGATTGAACAAATTGCATTATTCCTACTATAAATATGATTAAAAACAAGCTTACAACTAAATTAAATAAATAATTTTTTTTTCCAAGTTCAATAATTCTTTTAATTGATTCCTTAACCGAGGTATTTTCCAACAATATTTGTGGTTCAAGAATAATAAAGAAAGGACTAACTAAAAATGATGTCCAAATAGCAACCATTACTAATACAAGTAAAACTAATAAAAATAATATTAAAAGAAGTCCAAAAATTGCTCCTGAAGAACTTCCTCCTAAAGCACCTATTACAAGTAATAAAACTACTCCGGCTAAACTTACTCCTCCAAAAATAAGCCCTAACACCGCCATAATTAATGCTCTAACGAAAAATAGTTTTATTGCTCTTGGCTTTGCTTTTTCAAATACTTCTTTTAAATTAAACTTTCCTTTTTTTAGAAATTCGTTTACTCCGTTTATTTTTATTCCACTAATAAACGCGCTTAGAAATAAATAAATTAAAAGCAAAACCAGGAATGCAATTACTCCTAAAATTAATGGGACAATTAATGCAATAGGCCCCACAAGAGATAAGGCTGCTGCTAAAAGGAATAAAACAAATCCTATTCCTAGTCCTGCAAATAAAAGAACTGTGAATAAAACTAACTCTAATGCGTAAACAATTAGGTGTAAAATAATTAATTGCAATGAAAAACTGTTACTGAATGTAATTCGCAATAATTCGAAAATCTTTTTTGAATCCAAGCTTTTCAATGAAAGATTTACCACCATGACAAAATTAATTTAAAAGTATTTAAATTTCTTTGCATTTTAGCTTCTCAAAAAAATAGGAGTTTTTATTTTAATGAAGTATAAAATTGCAATATCTACTAATGGAAATCCGATACAGGTTATTAAAATGATTTGAAGTGGAGTAAAACCTATCTTTAAAAACATTGATCCAATTAATGTAAAGGCTTGAAACAAAGCTGGAAGAATAGCTGAAACAGCTATAAACATTAATGAAAATAAAACCATTTTTCCTGAAAACTGTTTTGAAATATTTTTTTGCTTAATTAACTGTTCTTCAGCTATTTTCTTTAATGCTTCTCCTTTTAACTCGTTTTTGTTTCCTTGTTCATAAATATTTATTAGTTGTGCAATAGTTCTAGTTAAAATGTTTGAATCAATTCTTTCACTTAAATGAAATAATGCTTCTTGAATGCTTGCCCCGTTTTCTTTTATTTCTTTTAAAACTTTTTTTAACTCAACTGAAACTACTCCGTATTTTTCATTTGAAATATTTTCAAGTGCTTTAAAGAATGGAACATTAATGTTTAATTCAACTGCTAAAGCCATTAAAGCAAAAGGTAAATCTTTTTCAATTAAAGCGGCTGTTTTATTCTTTTTACTAATGGGGTTAAAGAAAGCATAACAAATGCTTAAGAAAAAAGTGATAATTAAAACTATTATGGATTGAATTAGGTTTTCAATTATTAGTAGAAACAAAAAACTTCCAATAACTGAAACTATTCCTCCATAAAATAAGTGTTTTTTTAAATAGATTTCTAGAGGTAAATCTATTTGTGCGTAAAATAAATTTTTTTCAAGAGTTTTTAATTGGTTTTCAAGTAGATTCATTTTAATTCCTTTAAAATTTGTTTATTTTTTCAAGTATCTCCTCATTTGACTTTTTTTCCTCTACTAGTTTTTCTAAAAATTTTCTTCTTTTGAGTAATTCAGAGTTTAATTCTTTTTCTTTTAATCCAAAGCATTGCATTATTTTTGTTTTAACTTTTTTTGATTCGTTTGTTTTTTCTAAACAGTTTTTTTCGTAATTGAATTTAAATAATGTGTTTAATTCAACTTCTTTTTGTGATTCAAGTATTTCAGTTATTTCAATTATTTTTCGTATTTCTTTTTTTGAATTGTTTTTTAAATCAATTTTGTTCCAGCGTTTTTGAATTATAATTAAATCAATTGATGTTAGATCCATTTCCATTACTTTTAATTTTTTTAATCTCTTTAATGCTTCATTTGAACTTAAAGCATGAAAGGTTGCATAAGATCCTTTTCCTTGTCCTGCAAGCAAGGTATTAATAAATGCTTCAACTTCTTCTTGATTTCGGATTTCTCCCACAATTATTCTGTCTGGGCGCATTCTAAGTGTTTCAACTATTAAGTTTTGCATTTTAATTCCAAGGTTTTCAACAGTATTTAATTTAATTAAGTGTTTGTGTGGAAGATTTATTTCAGGAGTTTCTTCTGTTAAAATAATTCTTTCTTCTTGTGGAACAAAATAGAATAATGCATTCATTGAAGTTGTTTTTCCTGATCCAGTATTTCCTGCAATCATTAAACTTGAATCAGTGTTTAATGTCATCCAAAGAAAGGCTAGTGCTTCAATTGAAACAGTGTTTAATTTAATTAAGTCAATTGGAGTGAAAGGTTTTTTCTTGAATTTTCTAATTGTAATGCTTGGCCCCGAAAAAGTTATTGGAGAAATTAATGCATTTATTCTTGAGCCATCTAATAAGCAGGCATTTAAATTAGGGGTTTGAAGGCTTAATTGTCTTCCAAGTTCTCTGCTCATTTTGTTTACTAAATTTTTTACTGTTGTTTCATGGGAATAATATAGATTTGTTTTAAGCCATCCAAAAGTTTTTTCAAATATGTGCACAGGTTTTAATTCTCCTAAACCTATTACAGTTATTTCTTCTATTTCATCATTTTCTAAAAGCTTTGATATTGCCCCATATTTGAATACTTGCGAATTAAGTATTTCAAGCAAATATTCTTTTTGTTCTTCCTCTAGAAAAATTGAATTTTTTTCACAATAATTTTGCAGAGTGTTTTCAATTAAAGCAATTTTTGGATTATCTATTTCTTTTACTTGGAATTCATTTAAAATTTTTTGAATTAATTCTGCCTCTTGAACAGTTAATTCAGGAATTTCTTTTATTACATAAATCCTTTCATTGTTTCTTAACTCAATTATTTTGAATTCATTTTTTTCAATCAATGTTTTGTTTATTTCTTCTTCTCTGAAATGGAATACTCTCCATCCAAGAATTTTTTCAACCTCTTTTATTTCTTTAAAGCTTTGAGTTAAGCAAATCAAGTTTTGCACAGAATTTTTTTTATTCATTTAATTCATTTTACTTCAATGAATAAAGGTTAATAAGATTTCACCTAAATTCGCTTATTGCAGAAGTTAAGGTTTTTAAATAAAAACCTTAATTAATATTTGATGCGAAAAAATTCCAGTTTTAATGGGTTTCCACAAGAATTTGCAATGGCTTTAGAGTTACTTAAATCAAAGCCTGTTTTTTATCATGATAAAACAACTCATTTAAAAATTTTTTTAAGAGAAATTAAAGGCGTTATTAATCCTCAAATAAGTTTTCCTGATTATCATGATGCATTATTTTTTGAAGCAGAAGATTTAACTAAATCTTTTAATGCCTCTTTGAATGACTTAACTTATGTTGTTAGATTAGATTCTTTTTTTGAGGAGAAGACTAAACTTTTTTTTGCAATAGAGTTGACTTCTAAAAATGAGTTGAATTTAAGTAATTTGCCTTTAATTTTGTTAAATTATTTAAGTAAAAGAGTTGCTGATGATTGGAATAAAAAAATTGATTCTTTAAATGAAATTAATTCTGGTTTTTTTGGAGTATTAGATTCTAGTGTTAATTCTTCAGTTAACTTGAATGAATTTGAAAAAATGTTTTTTTTGATTGAAAAAAATAGAGTTGTATTGCTTTTTGAATTTCCTTTAAAAGAACGAAAATCTTCAGGCTATTTTGAGGATTAAAATTCTGTTAACTTTTTTGTTTTTGCTGAGTCTGTTTTAAAGTTTGATTCGTCTGCGTGTATTGTGTTAATTGCTTCTGCAAAAAGGTTTGCCACGCTTAATACTTTGAATTTTTCTGAAAGTTTTTTTTCAATTTGATTGATTGAGTCAGTTACAATTATTTCTTTGATTGATTTGTCTGAAAGCCTTTCTATTGCTGGTTCGGAAAAGATTCCGTGTGTTGCGGCAACATAGATGTCTAATGCACCTTGTTTTTTTAAAGCCTTAGCTGCTTCTGAGACAGTTCCCGCAGTGTCAATCATGTCGTCTAATATTATGCAGTTTTTTCCTTTGACTTCTCCTACTACTGTCATTTCTTCTACTTCGTTGTGTTTTACTCTTCTTTTGTCAATTATTGCTATTGGTGCATTAAGCATTTTTCCCACTCTTCGAGTTTTTTTTGCCGCGCCTGTATCTGGAGCAATTATGCATAAATTTTTTAGTTTTTTTGAAACAAAGTATTCAACTAGTAATTCACTTGCATGTAAATGATCTACTGGAATATCAAAAAAGCCTTCAATTTGATCTGAATGTAAGTCAAGTGTTAAAACTCTGCCTGCCCCAGAGGTTGCAATTAGGTTTGCAACAAGTTTTGCAGTAATTGGTTCTTGTGGCTTGGCTTGCCTGTCTTGTCTTGCATACCCATAATATGGGATTACTGCAGTAATTCTTTTAGCCGAACTTCTTTTCACTGCATCAATTATTATTGCTAATTCCATTAAATTATAATTTACATCTTTTGAAGTTGGTTGAATTATAAATACATCTTTGCCTCTAACATTTTCTTCAATTCTTACATATACTTCTCCGTCTTTAAAATGAGATATTTCCATTGAACTTAATTCTATATTCAAATATTTTGCAATTTTTTCAGCTAAAAGCGTATTAGATGATCCTGTAATTATTGCTAAATTAGAGTCTTTTTTCATAACACATTCTTCTTAGAACTTGTTTAAAAAGGTTTTCAAACTATATTGTTTGAATTTCTGTTACTTGAAATAAAACATTTTCTTTTAAAGAATTCAAGTTTTCTGTATTACTTAAAGAAGGAGTTGAAGGATTGGAAATTCTTAAAATTAAAGGGTTTTGAGAATTTGCAAGAACAATGAATTGATTTTCAAGTAAATCAATTGCTTTAATTACTTCAATTGTTTGCATTTCATTATTGATTTTAATGTTATAATAACTTGTTTCGCCATTGTTTGTTAAATCAATTCCGTAAATTCCTTTTTGAGGCAAAAACTTTTTCTTTTCTTTAATCCATTGAGGTTCGACATTGAAGTCAAAATTAATGCTTGTTTCTCTAGTAGTTGAGAGCTCATCAAAAGTTAAATCGCTTAACCAAATCAAACTGTTTTCAACATTTTTTTCTCCTTCAAGCCATTGAAATGGACTTGAAATAATTGCTCCGTTTGCAACAACATTTTCTTCTATTTCTCCTAATTTAAATTTTTCTGCAGTTAAAGTTCCATTAATTTTTTCACTTGCATTTAATTCAAATGAAATTTTGATTTTTTCTTTTGGCTTGAATTCAAGTACTTGAATTTGAATTTCTGTTCCTTCAACTGTTGATTCTTTTGAAACAGGTTTAATTGTTAGCTTCATTCCTTGAGCTGAAAGGCTTTTACTTAACTTTTCTGCGTTTTCTTTTTCGTTTTTATTTAATTCTTTTTCAGAGAAAAAAGGATTTGAGTAAACAGGAACTTTATTTATTGGATTGCCTTCAACTTTTGATACTCCTGGAATAGTGTCAGATTTGTTTACAAGAACATCATTATTTGTGGAAATATTTGTAACTGGTTTTAGTGGATTTAATAAAATGAATGCAACAATTACTGCAAGCACTATTCCTGCAATTATGTAAACTGCTATTGCTGTTTCTTTTTTTTCTGATTGCATTGAATAATTTGTTTCTTGATTTCTTTTAGGCATTGTATTAATTACCTTCATTTAATTAAAAAGGTTTTTGTTTTAAGCACTTGGATTTCTTTGAATTTTTGAAATCAATTTATTTGCAATGTTATTAATGTATGGAACTAGTATTGCGCTTAACCCTAGAATGAAAACAATAATCCATTGAATTAAATTCAAGTTTGTTACTTCAAAAAATTTTTGCAACAAAGGCACATTTAATACAATTAAATGAGCGATAAAAGAAATTATTACTGCTAGTACAAGCCATTTGTTTGCATAAAAAGGTTTATTGAATAGAGTAGTGTTTTCTCCTCTGCAATTGAATACAAAAATTAATTCAAACAAAATCATTGTAGTTAAAGCCATTGTTTGACCTAAAATAAGTCCTCCTTCTTTTAATCCAATTGCAAAAGCTAATAGAGTTACAATAGATACAATAATTGCTATAATTAAAATTTGTCCAAATATTCCGTGCAATAAATCTTCTTTTGGATTTCTTGGCTTTTCTTCCATTACTTTATCAGATATTTCTTCTTTGCTTAAAGCCAGTGCAGGAAATAAATCTGTAACTAAATTAATCCATAAAAGTTGCATGAATCCTAAAGGCAATCCAATATGTAATCCAAAAGCAATTGAAATAATTTGAGCAATTGAAATTGTTAGTATTTCTCCAAAGTTTGCTGATAACAAGTATTTAACAGAGTTTTTAATGTTTGAATAAATTTTTCTTCCTTCTCGAACAGCTTTAACTATTGTTGAAAAATTGTCATCCAATAAAACCATGTCTGCAACTTGTTTTGCTACATCTGTTCCTTTAATGCCCATTACAACTCCAATGTCTGCATTTTTTAATGCAGGGGCATCGTTTACTCCGTCTCCAGTCATTGCAATTACGTTATTGTTTTGTTTTCTTAAAGCATTAATTATTTTTACTTTGTGTTCAGGGCTAACTCTAGCGAAAACACTTAATTCATTAATTTTTTTCGCTAATTCTTCTTCGCTTAATTTATCTAATTCTTTTCCTTCAATCGCAACTTTTTTTAAGTCAACATTTTCTTCAATTAATTTAATTTGTTTTGCTATTGCAATAGCTGTAAGCAAGTGGTCTCCTGTAACCATTTTAACTTGGATTCCAGCTTTTCTGCATAAAGCAATTGCTTCAAGTGATTCTTTGTGCGGAGAATCAATCATTCCAACTAATCCAACAAAAATTAAATCTTTTTCATCCCTTAATTCAAGTTTTCCTTTTTCTTTTCTTTCTTTGAATGCAAATCCTAAAACCCTTAAACCCTTTGATGCAAGTTCATTGTTTTTTTCCAAGAATTCATTCAATTTTTTTTTGTCTAATTTTTTTTGCTTTCCATTTTCCATGAAAAAAGTTGAACGTTCCAAAATTGCTTCAGCCGATCCTTTTGAATACAAGAAGTGTTTTCCTTTTGCATTGAATTCAACGCTCATCATTTTTCTGTTTGAATCAAATTCTAATTCATCTAAAAATTCTTCTTTAAGGTTTTCTTTTGTAAATCCTAGTTTTTTTCCTAATACAAGCAAGGCTATTTCAGTTGGATCTCCAATTAATTCTTTTTTTGTTTCACCTATGTGAGCGTTATTGCATAAAACACTTATTTTTGAAATTAATTCAAGTTCTTTTGAAGGAGTTAAAATTTTTTCTTGGTTTAAGGAAATTTCGCCTTGAAGATTGTATCCTTCTCCGCTTACATTAAATTCTTTGAAGTTGTCGAAAACTTTTTGCACCATTAACTCGTTTTTAGTAATTGTCCCAGTTTTATCAGAGCAAATAACTGTTGTACTGCCAAGTGTTTCAACTGCGGCTAATTTTCTTATAACTGCATTTCCTCTAGCCATTGCTTGAGTTCCTAAAGCTAAAGCAATTGTTACAACTGCTGGCAAGCCTTCTGGAATAGCTGCTACTGCTAATCCAATGGCAATTAAAAACATTTTAATTAATTCGCTTCCAGCTAGCATTCCAAGCAAGAAAATTATTATTATTAATACAACAGCTATTTTTGCTAAAAAAGTTCCAAGTTTATCCATTTTTTCAACTAAAGGTGTTTTAGTTTCTTCAATGGATTGAAGTGATTCAGCTATTTTTCCAAACTCTGTGAATTGCCCTGTTGCAATAACTATTGCTTTTCCTCTTCCTTTTACAATAGTTGTTCCAGCAAATAAAATGTTTTTTTGTTCTGCTATAGGAATTTTTTCTTTTTCAATTACCTCTGCAATTTTTCCAACTGGAGTTGATTCTCCTGTTAAAACAGCTTCATCTACTCTTAAATTAATTGCTTCAATTATTCTTGCATCTGCTGCAACAATTTCTCCTTCTTCTACTAAAATAATGTCTCCTGGAACTAAATGCTTTGAATCAACTAATTCTTCTACTCCATTTCGAATTACTGTTGCATTTGAAATAGTCAATTTTTTTAAAGCCTCTAAAGCTTTTTCTGCTTTTGATTCTTGGTAAAACCCAATAAATGCATTCACTACCACAATTATTGCAACCAGAATTGCTCCATCAAGTTCTCCAATAAATAAATTAATTATTCCTGCTGCAATTAATACATAAATTAAAGCTGATTTGAATTGATTTAAAAAAAGAATTAATGCATTAATTTTTTTCTTTTCCTTTAATTCATTTAATCCAAATTTTTTTAATCGCTTTTTTGTTTCTTCTTCGCTTAAGCCATTTAAATTACATGTTAATTCATTCAAAACTTTTTCTACGCTTAACCTATAATAGTCGGCCATGAAATTAGATAATGAAAAACTATTATAAAAGCCTTCGCAAAATTAATTTTCAAATTATTCTGGGCTAATGTAGTTTTCTTTGCATTTTTCACTGCAAAATCTTTGATAGTACAAATAGTTTTTCTCGTTTTTTTCAATTGAGTTACTGCAGTTTAAGCATTTTTTTCCAGGCATTAATTTTTGTAAGTCTTTTTTATTACTTTTTTTAATGTATTCCCCTAAATCCATACACTATATTTTAATGCAAAGGTAAATAAATATTTTTCTTTGCAATTAATTTCTTTCTGCATTCGAAAGCTATTTAATTTGATCTATGTTAAAACTTATTTTTAATGAGCTTAAAAGTTTTTGGAAAACTAATTTTAGAAGACGGCTCTGTTTTTGTTGGAGAAAGCTTTGGTTTTGAAAACCCTGTTTCAGGAGAAGTTGTTTTTAACACTGGAATGGTTGGCTATCCTGAAACCTTAACAGATCCTTCTTATAAAGGGCAAATTTTGTGTTTAACTTATCCTTTAATAGGTAATTATGGGGTTCCTGCAAAAAAATTGGATGAGTTTGGAATTCTTGAAAACTTTGAATCAAATCAAATTCATGTTTCAGGATTAATTGTTTCAGAGTATTCTGTTGCACATAATCATTGGAATTCAGTGAAAAGTCTTTCAGATTGGTTGAAGGAGGAAAAAATTCCTGCTTTAACAGGCATTGATGTTCGAGCTTTAACTAAAAAATTGCGTGAAAAAGGAACAATGCTTGGCAAAATAGTTTTTCAAGGAAAAGATATTAAAATTTTTGATCCAAATAAAACTAATTTGGTTGCAGAAGTATCAATTTCTAAGCCAGTTTTTTATGAAAATAATTCTAGGAAAACAATTGCTTTAATTGATACTGGAGTAAAAAATAATATTATTCGTTCACTGCTTTCCAGAAAAGTAAATGTTTTACGCATTCCCTGGAATTATGATTTATTTAATTCAAAGCATTGCAATGACTTTAATGCAATAATGTTATCTAATGGCCCTGGAAATCCAAAGCAATGCATTGAAACAATTCAATCAATTCAAACTGCTTTAGAGTATAAGACTCCGATTTTTGGAGTGTGTTTAGGAAATCAATTGCTTGCACTTGCTTCTGGAGCTAATACCTTTAAATTAAAATATGGACATAGAAGTCAAAACCAGCCCGCCTTGGAATTTAATTCAAAGAAGTGTTTTATTACTTCTCAAAATCATGGGTTTGCAGTTGACAAGAAAACTCTGAAGAAGAATTGGAGTGAATGGTTTGTTAATGCAAACGATGAAACAAATGAAGGAATTAAGCATGCAAAACTTCCTTTTATGAGTGTTCAATTTCATCCAGAAGCCTGTCCAGGGCCAGTTGACACTAATTTTTTGTTTGACGAGTTTTTGAAAAAGGTGAAATGATTTTGGTTGAATTACATTTTGCAGTGCTTTTAGCAATTGTTGCATTCATTGCAGGCTTGTATGGATCAATTTCTGGAGGTTCTTCTCTGATTTTATTGCCTACTCTTTTATTCATTGGTTTAAGTCCTGGAATTGCTATTGGAACTAATAGATTATCTGTTACTTTTGGATCTATTTTTGCTTTAATTAGTTTTCATAAAAAAGTTGAATTTTTTTGGAAGGAAATTATTTTCTTTCTTTTACTTGCAACAATTGGAGCATTTCTTGGAGCAGTTTTCATTGTTTCAATTGATGAAAAAATTGCTTTAAAAATTGTGGGAACAATAATGCTTGTAACTGGTTTGCTTATGTTGTTTGGCAAGAAAGATAAAAAGTTTTTTGAAAACGTTAACCCAAAAATTAAAGACCTTATTTCAGGAATTATTATTTTTCTTATTAGTTTTTATAGAGGTTTTTTTGGAGGAGGAGCAGGAATTTTTGTTCGAAGCATTTTCATTAATATTAAACATTTTGAGCCTGTTAAAGCAATTTATTATGCAATTTTTACTGGATTTATTGCATCAATTGCTGCATTAGGGGTTTTTACTTTTACTCAAAGCATTGATTTAGATTATGGATTAATTGCAGTTGCTTTTGGAAGCGTAGGAGCTTTTCTTGGCCCGAAAATTGTTTTAAGTAAAGGAAGTAATTGGACTAAAAAATTTGTTGCATTAATTGAAATAATTTCCGGAATATATTTTTTAATAAAATAAATTTGGTGAATGAATGAAAAAAACTTTTCCAAAAAAAGTTTTAATTTTAGGCAGCGGAGGTTTAAGCATTGGCCAGGCAGGAGAATTTGATTATTCTGGAAGTCAAGCAATTAAAGCCTTAAAAGAAGAAGGCATTGAATCAATTGTAATTAATCCAAACATTGCTACAATTCAAACAGATGAAAAATTAGCTGACAAAATTTTTTTCTTGCCGGTAACTCCTTTTTTTGTTGAAAAAGTAATTGAAAAAGAAAAACCTGATTCAATTCTTTTATCTTTTGGAGGGCAAACAGCATTAAATTGTGGTTTAGAGCTTGCAAAAAGAGGCGTTTTAAAAAAATTTAATGTAAAAGTTTTAGGCACTCCAATTACTGCAATTGAAAAAACTGAGGACAGAAAACTGTTTGTAGAAGAATTAAATAAAATTGAGGTTAAAACTCCTAAAAGCATTGCAGTTTACTCTTTAATTGAAGCAAGAAAAGCAGTTAAAAAAATTGGTTTTCCTGTAATGATTAGAATGGGTTTTGCTTTAGGAGGTAAAGGCTCTGGAATTGCAAGAAATTTAAGGGAATTGGAAAAAATTTGTAGAGAAATTTTTTTCGAACCAAATCAAGCATTAATTGAAGAATGCTTGGAAGGCTGGAAAGAAATTGAATATGAGGTTGTAAGAGATTCTTTGGATAACTGCATTACTGTTTGTAATATGGAGAACTTTGATCCGCTTGGAATTCATACAGGTGAAAGCATTGTTGTTGCTCCCTCGCAAACTCTAACTAATTCAGAGTATCACAAGTTGCGAGAAATTTCAATTAAAGTAATAAAACATTTTGGAATTATAGGAGAATGCAATATTCAATTTGCTTTAAATCCTTTTTCAGAAGACTATAGAGTAATTGAAGTTAATGCTCGTTTATCCAGGAGTTCTGCTTTGGCTTCAAAGGCAACTGGTTATCCTTTGGCTTTTGTTGCAACAAAAATTGTTTTAGGATTTGCTTTGCCTGAAATTAAAAACTCTGTTACAAGAGTTACTGGAGCGTGCTTTGAACCTGCCTTGGATTACATTGTAGTGAAAATTCCTAGATGGGATTTAAAAAAATTTAAAAAAGTTTCAAAAAGAATTGGTTCTGCAATGAAATCAGTTGGAGAAGTAATGGCTATTGGGAAAAACTTTGAAGAAGCCTTGCAAAAAGCTTTGCGAATGCTTCATGTAGGAGTTGAAGGCCTGGCATGTAATTCTGTAGGAAAATTTTCTTTCCAGGATTTGAAAAACGAATTACTTGAACCAACTGATGAAAGAGTTTTTGCAATTGCCGAAGCCTTAAAGCAAAATTATTCTATAAAACAAATTCATGCTTTAACTAAAATTGATAAATGGTTTTTATTCAAGATTCAAAACATTGTTGAATTTGAAAAAATTCTTTCAAGGAAATCTCTTAAAACAATTTCAAGAGAAGAATTCTTGAAAGCAAAACAATTAGGTTTTTCAGATAAACAACTTGCCTTTCTTTGGAATTCAAATGAATTAATTGTTAGAAAAAAGCGTAAAACTTTTGCTTTAAATCCTTTTATAAAACAAATTGACACTCTAGCAGCTGAATACCCTGCTAAAACAAATTATTTGTATTTAACGTATAATGCAATTGAATCAGATATTCAAAGAACTTTTAATGCTGTAATGGTTTTAGGTTCTGGAGCATATAAAATTGGTAGTTCAGTTGAATTTGATTGGTGTGCAGTTAACACTGTTTTTACTTTGCATGAATTAGGTTTTAAAACAATAATGGTTAACTTTAATCCTGAAACTGTTTCAACTGATTACGATGTATGCGATAAATTATTTTTTGATGAATTAAGTTTTGAAACTGTTTTAGATTTATATGAATTTGAGCAACCTTTTGGCGTAATTGTTTCAGTTGGAGGGCAAATTCCAAACAATTTGGCTTTAAATCTTTACTTGCAAGGAGTAAATGTTTTAGGCACTTCTCCTGAAAGCATTGATAAAGCTGAAAATCGTTTCAAGTTTTCAAAGCTTTTAGACAAGCTTGAAATTGATCAACCTGATTGGAAAGAATTAAAGTCTATTTCTCAAGCAAAAAAGTTTTGTAAAAAAATTGGTTACCCTGTTCTTGTCAGGCCAAGTTATGTTTTAAGCGGAGCTGCAATGAATGTAGCCTTTAATGATAGTACTTTGAAAAAATATTTATCTGCTGCCGCAAAAGTTTCAAATGAATTTCCAGTTGTAATAACAAAGTTTATTACTAATGCAAGAGAACTTGAATTAGACGGAGTTGCAAAAAACGGTAAACTAATTATTTATGCAATTACTGAACATGTTGAAAATGCCGGAGTGCATTCAGGTGATGCCACAATTGTCTTGCCTGGACAAAAAATTTACCTTGAAACAACTAATCAAATTAAGGAAATTTCTAAAAAAATTGCAAGAGACTTAAAAATAACTGGGCCATTTAATATTCAGTTTTTAGCTAAAGATAATAACATTAAAGTAATTGAATGCAATTTAAGGGCTTCTAGGAGTTTTCCTTTTTGTTCAAAAGTTGTTGGAAAAAACTTTATTGAATTAAGCACTAAAGCAATAATGAATAAATCTTTGCCTAAAGAAATTGATTTTTTTGGGAAACTAAACCATGTAGGAGTAAAAGCTCCAATGTTTTCTTTTAACAGATTAAAAGGAGCTGACCCAGTTCTAGGAGTTGAAATGGCTTCAACTGGAGAAGTAGCTTGTTTAGGAAAAAATTTTCACACAGCATTGCTGAAAGCATTGCTTTCCACAGGCATTAAATTGCCTGAAAAAAATGTTTACATTTCAATTGGAGGAGAAGAAAACAAATACAAGTTTGTTCATCAAGTAAAAAAATTAGTTGAATTAGGGTTTAACATTTTTGCTTCAGAGCATACCTCTAATTTTTTGAATTTCATTGGAGTGAAAAACAAAATGCTTTTCAAAGTGCATGAAAAAAAAGAACCCAATGTTTTAACTTATTTGAAAAACAAGGAAATAGATTTTGTGATTTACATTCCAAATCAATACAAGCCAATTGAAGAAGATGATTCATATCAAGTTAGAAGAACTGCAGTGGATTACAGTATTCCATTAATTACAAATCTTCAATTAGCCAAGGCATTCATTAAAACAATTTCCAAAACTTCTCTTGAAAGCCTTGAAATAAAGTCTTGGAATGAATTCATGCAAGAAAATTCTTCTTCTCAAAATATCTCTCAAAATGGGAAAATAATTAACTAATTTTCTCGGTTTTAAATTCAAAGTTATTGTCCTTTAATAGTTTGTTTTTTGAACAAATAAAGGTTATTAAAAAAACCAACAATATATACTTGTTTTCTATCACCCCGATTTCGAATAGAAACAAAGGCAAAGGGAAGGGTTTTGAACTTGTTAAAAGCATATCCCTTCCTTCCCTAGCCAAAAATTTTTATGCTTTTTTCTGATTTCTAGCAAACTGTTTTATACTTCTTTAATTCTTTATTTATTAATGCCAATGCAATCACGTTTTTTGTTTAATATTGAAAGAAAAGATTCAACTCATGGAAAACTTTCAAGCTATGCTTTGAAGGCAATTAAGAAGCCTGATAGAGGGTCTGTTTTAGATGTAAAAACTAAAAGAATTAGATGGCTTCCTGGAAGAATTTTATTATGGGTAATGAAAAAATCTAATTATGATTTGTTGATAAGTGAAAGTGATGGGAAAATAGATGCACATTTAGTTGTTCAAAGGCAAGGAACTACATTGCATGTACTTTCAACTAAAATTATTGATAAGCCTAGAAGAGAAGAAATTGAGTCTCATCTTGGAGATGAATTAATTAAACAAGCAAGATTAATTCCCGGAGTGAATAGATTAATGCTTGGTTCTGGTGGAAGCCTTCCAATTGTGGGAATGCTTAAAAGCATTAGACGAAAACAATTAGATCTTGGGGTAAGAATTGTGGATTCACAGAAAGGGCGGATTGATTTACTGTAAAATTAAGTGAATTTATGGCAATTAAAGCAGTTATATTCGATTTATTTAATACTCTTGTCAAATGCGGCAATCCAGAGGGAAGAATGATTAAAGAATTCAACCTACAACTTGATTACTATGAAGTTGAACGAATCTCTAACAGTGTTAACGAGCATTCAGAAGAAAAGTATGCACAAATTCTTTTACAAGAATTTGGCTTGCCTTTGTCAAAACAAAACTTGAATAAAATGCTTAAAGTTTTTGAAATAGAAAAAGGTTTCCTTGAATTGTTTTCTGATTCAATTCCTGTTTTAGAGGAATTAAAAAAACAAGGCTTGAAAGTAGGTTTGATTTCAAACTCTCTTCCTTTTTTAATGCCAAAACTTGAAGAACCAAAATTTCAAAATTTAATGCATAAATTTGATGTAGTTATTCTTTCAGAAAAAATCGGAATTGTAAAACCTAACCCAAAAATTTTTCAAATGTGTATTAAAAAACTTAAAGTAAAACCATTCGAAGCTTTAATGGTTGGAGATTCTTTAAGAAACGATTTCCAAGGCGCAGAAAAAACCGGAATGAATGCATTACTATTAGATAGAGCTAATGAAAAAGATTTTTCTAAAAAAATTTCTTCTTTGAATGAAATAATGAATTTTTTAGAGTAAGGATTACTTTTTTCCCGGTCTGCGTTTTTTCAAGCTCCTCCAAAGCTTGTAAAAATGTTTTCTAAAAGATTTAGCTAAATCTTCGCTTTCAATCAAAATTGTTGTAATTACGGGTTCCCAAATAATTATTATTGTTTTATTTCCATAAACTGCAATTGGAATGTTATGGAAAAATTCTTTTGGAATAAATCTATATTCAGATGTTTTAGCTCCAAAAGTTTTGCATCCTTCAAAGGTTATTAGTTTTTCTTTAAGTGCTCTAGTTGAATCAACTTCTTTAGTGTATTGCTTGAAATGCAAGTAATCTAAATCGTAAAAATTTTGTTCATCTATTCCCCATCCAACGAATTCTCCGCCTGTTTTAAGGCCATCTTTATAAATGAAATGAATTGCTTCTAACCCTTTGAATACTTCTACTTTTACATCCTTTTTTTCTGTTTGAGTGATTTTTTTCAAATCAGCTATGCTGTTTTCAAAATTTTTTTGTTTTTGTTTTAATAATTCGTTAATGTGTTCAGGATTTGTAGATGAAAAATATTTAACATTTTCTTTAATGTTGGATGAAACAAAACCTTTTTCTTGTAACTTTAAAAGCATGTAATAAGTTGTTGTTCTGTCAAAACCCAAATCTTCAGCAACCTTGCTTGCAGGAGCAGAACCTCTTTTAAGTAAGCTAACATATATTTTTGTTTCATTTTCAGTTAACCCTATTTCTTGCAAAGGAGCTGTATTCATTAACAAATTAGTATTTAAACTATTATTTAAATGTTGTGAATTTTTCACAGCAAGAATATTTAAGCATCTTTTGCATCAATTACTGTATGCAAGGAAAACTCTATTCTGGAAAGCTTTTACGCGGAGACGTTGAAATAAAAGTTCCTGCGGAAAAAATTAAATATGAATCTAGAACTGAAATAGTTTTAGATTTTATTCAAAGACATATTCTTCAAGAAAAATACAGACTCAAATTTTTGTTTAATGGATTTTTTCTCTTGCTTTCAATTTTGCTTTCAATGTTTCTTTCCCCATTATTTTTAATTATTGCTTTTCATTTTTTCAAAAAAGCGATGAGGTTTAGTGCTAATTATGGTTACACTAAACATATTTCTGAATCAATGGATGCAAAGCAAATGGCTATGATGGATTAAGGTGAAAAAATGTTATTGAAAGGTATTGCCGCAAGTAAAGGAACTGTGAAAGGAAAGGTCAGAATTGTAAGTAAAAACTCGTCTCCATATGTTTTTGAAGAAGGAGAAGTTTTAGTTACAGAAATAACTGATCCTTCAATGGTTCTACTTATTGCAAAAGCTTCTGCAATAATTACTGATATTGGTGGAATAATGAGTCATCCCGCAATTGTTGCTCGTGAGTTTGGAATTCCCTGCATTGTTGGAGTAAAAAATGCGACAAAGATTTTGAAAAATGGTCAAGAGGTTGTTGTTAATGGAGAAACTGGAGAAATTAAATTATACTGATTTTAAATGGATTAAGCCTTTTCAGGAATCAATTTTTCATACTCTTGGAGAAATGGATTTATCAACTATTGAACCATTTAATTGGCTTGATTTTCATGTCTTGTTTGATAAACCTTTTTTAGAGAAAACTTTGAATTTAATTAATAAATGCTATGAAAAAAGAATTTCAATTAAAAAATTAGTTAAAGAATTTGATAATCCTTCTGAATTAAGAGTAATTCTTTACTTTCTTTTAACTGACATAAAATCAGTTAAGCTAAGTAAACCACAGAGATTAAAAATTGCTTATTTTTTTAAAAGAATTTTAGACGAATCAGTTTTAGAAGATCATTTTGGTTTTGAATCAACAATAATTCACTCTGATATACAGGTTCATGAACTGCTTAAATTAATTCCTTTTTTCCATGCAAATTCTAGTCTTACTTTTAATGCTGCTAGAATTTTTAATGCAGGTTATCATTTGACTAATGGATTATATTTTGATTTTTACATGGATTTTTCTCATGAAAATTATGGGCCTTATATGATTAAAGAAGACAGCGAAACAGAAACTTTTATTATTAAAAAATTTCACAACTTAAAACCGTTGTGTTTATGGCCTGAAATGATTGAATCGAATTTCAATAATATAACTATTTATGCAATCTATAAAAATATTGAATTCAAGTCTCAATTTGTTTCAAGTCATGCTTATCTTAATTCTTCAGCAAAAGATTCGTTAATTAAAATTGCAATTAAAGTTGATGAAAAATTTCTTTCCGAGCAAGAAATTAGCATTCTAGCAGATCACCTAGAGGTAGTTTCAGTTAATCAGTGGAATAGACTTAAATCTCTTTCAATTTCTGAGCTTAAAGAAAAAGGTGTTTGGATTAGAAATTATTCGATGAAAAAATTATTTGATTTAGTTGAACTTGATTGGAAGCCTTCAATTGAAATGATTAAAGCAGTTAAAGAAAGAGAACTTGAAAGGAAGTGGAAGTACTATGTACTTGAAGGAAAAGGAAAAGAGTATTGGAGTAAAATCTTAGACCCGCGAGAAGAATTTTTTATAGAGGATGATGTGCAATGAAATTAATTTCTTTTGGTTTGAAGGAACTTGCTTTAACTGTAATTATTTATTTAACAATATTTTTTTTAATTCCTCTAGAGTTTGATGTATTTTTGCATCTAACTATTTTCTATGTAGTTCATTTAATTGTTTTATTTTTTTTGAGTTTATTTAAAGAGAAAAAAACAATTATCTTTGATTTTGTGGATGTAGTGAGTGATAATAATTATTTTACTGAGCCTTTTAGAATTCGTCCTGGAATTCCTCAAATAGTGAAAAATTTGAGGAAAGGTCATGAAGTTGTTTTGTTTACTAATAACAATAAATTGGTTGCCGATAATATTGCAAAAGAATTAAAACTCGGAAAAATGTTTGATAAACTTTATAGTTCTGGAGATGTTGGAATTGCTAAACCCGATCCGAAAGCTTACAAGGCCTTACTGAATAAATTAAGTGTTTCCTCAGATAAAGCAGTTATGATTGACGACAATAAGGATAATATTGAAGGGGCCATCAAAGCTGGCTTAGATGGAGTATTATTTAAAAGCACGGGAGAATTATTGTTTGATTTACAGTCAAGAAAACTCTTAAGGTAATTTTGAATTTCATTTAATGAGACTACCTATTTCCATTCGAGTTTGTCTCTTAAACTTATTTTTCCTTTAATTGTTTTTGGTGGAAGCTCAATAATGTATTTTGCTTTCAGTTTTGGAGTGTAATTTAAACTCCACGGTTGAAGATTTTCTACTAAATCTATTACTTTTTTTTCTTCATTTAAGAAAACCACGTCTATTGGAGTGAAAACAAACAGCATGTGAATTGATGCTCCAATCATTGTTTCAGAATTTAAGTGAAAAATTAACGCGAAATCAATTTTTTTTTGAAACATTAAACCTTTTGCTTTAGAGAAAAAGTTTTTCGCATGTTTTACTTTTTTTATTATAATTTTTTTAGTTGTATTGTTTTCCAACATTTTAAGCCTTTTGTTTTTTTAATTCATCCATTGAAGGAACATTTATTTCTTCTAAACTTGTTTTAATTTTTTCAGAATTAATTTTATGAATTTTAACGCTTTGTTCTTTTTCTTTTAATTTTTTCTTTAAGCGTTTTAATGCATTGTGTAAATCTTTTAATTTAATTTTTTCAAGTATTTCCAAAGCCTTTGATTTTTCAGTTTTTTTTGTCTTTGTTTTCTTAATTGACTTTATTGCTTTTTTCTTGGCTTTCTTTTCAGGCATGAAATCCTCTTTAACTAATTTAAATCAAACTTTAATTTATAGTTTTTCTTTCAGTGTTTGAACCAATAAGTTAAAAAAACCCTTATTGATAAGTTTTTTAAGAAGCTTAATGGAATTGGTTTTAAATGAATTTGAATTCAATTGCCTTCATTCCAGATGGAAATAGAAGGTTTGCTGGTTTAATGAATATTTCTCTTGCAGAAGCTTATTCTTTGGGAACTCAAAAAGCTTGGCAAGTAATTGACTGGATTTCAAAGTATAAAGAAATAAAGTTTGGAACTTTTTACACTTTGTCACTTGAAAACCTGCAAAGAAATAATTTAGAGTTACACATTTTATTTAAATTATTTGAAAACGAGTTAATTAAAGTAAAAAACTCAGATTTTTTTCAAGTAAAAGGAATTAAATTGAAATTTATTGGAAGAATTGATTTACTGCCTAAAAGCCTTCAAAAACTGGTCTCAGAAGCTGAAAAACAAACTTCTCAAAATACTGAAAAACAAATTAATTTAGCAATTGGATATAACGGGCAACAAGAAATAGTTGATGCTGCAAAAAAAATTGCTGAAAAATTCAAAAACAATGAATTGAATTTAAATGATTTAAAGCCTGAAAATTTTAAAAATTATTTATATGAAGACTTTCCTTTTCCTGACTTAATTATTCGCACTTCAGGAGTTGAACGTTTAAGTGCTTTTCTAACATATCAATCCAGTTACTCTGAATTAGAATTTATTAACAAGTACTGGCCTGAGTTAAGTGAACAGGATTTAAATAAAGCTATTTCAAATTATTACACTAGAAAAAGAACTTTTGGATTGTAATTTTGATTATAAAATTCTTTCTCATTGTTTTAATTTCTTTTCTACTTTTATTTTTTCTATAAAAGCCCCGTAGTGTAGCGGTCAATCACGGTGGGTTCTGAACCCGCAAACAGGAGTTCGACTCTCCTCGGGGCTATGAAAATTCTTTTAATTAGTATTACTTTATTTTTTAATGTTGATTTAATGCAAAAAAAACTTGCAATTTTTGATGTTCACGGAACACTTGTTTTTGCTTTGCCTGCATGGGACAAAGCTTACAGCAAAACAGTTTTTGAATTATTTAGAGTGAATGGTTCAATCTATGATGCTTTCTTTTTTGCTGCCCCAACAATTCAAGAAGTTTCAAAGGCAATTGCAAAATCAAAAGGCGTTTCTGAAAAAGAATTAAAAGAAAAAGAGCACTTGATTTTGAAAACCTTTGAAAAGCATGCAATAAACGCTTTACACGAATTGCCTCCCAAAATCTTGCTTGGAGTGAAAGAATTGCTTAAACTATTGCATGAAAACAACTTTGTTATTGCTTTGTATACTGGAGATTCTTTTAATAATAGTAAACTGATTTTAAAACAAACTTTTTTGAAACAATTTTTCAATGAAAAATTGTTTGCCTGTGCAAGTGACTCTGGAGAACTTAGTAGAAGAAAGACTTTGGAAGAAGCAATTAAAAAAGCTGAGAAAAAGTTTGGAAAATTTGAAAAGAAAAATATTTTTGTTTTTGATGATTCAACTAAAGGATTAAATGCAGGAAAAGAGCTTGAAATTAAAACTGTTGCAGTTAATACAGTGCCAGAAAAATTTGAAAAACTGGAAAAATGTAATCCAAATTACTTGTTTAAGGATTTTAGTTCTCCTGAAAAGGTATTTAAAACAATTTTTCAAGAAAATTTGTGAAGGTGACTTAATGAAAGAATCTTTTCAAAAGCTAATTGATTTGTTGAATGAATTGCATGGCCCTAATGGTTGTTCTCATGACAAACAGCAAACAATTCAGTCTTGGAAATATAAAATAGTTGAAGAAGCTAAAGAAATTTCAGAAGAAATTTCTTCAGGGGATATTGAATCATTAAAAGAAGAATTAGGGGATTTTTTGTGGGTTGCATTGCAATTGATTCATATAGGGGAAAGAGATGGTTTGTTTAAAGCAAAAGATGTGCTTAACGGAGTTGCAGCAAAAATTATTAGAAGACATCCACATGTATTTGGTAACGAAATTGCGAAAACTCCTGAAGAAGCTGCAGCTATTTGGAATAGAGTTAAAGGACAAGAAAAGCTTGCAAAAAAGAATTTAAAAAAATAATTTTTTGAGGGAGAAAATGTTTGTAAAAAAATTCAATGACTGCAAAGAAATAATTGCAGCTGATGGCACGATTCTGCGGGAAACCTTGCATCCAATTAGAAGTAATGTGAAAATTGATTATAGTATTGCTCATGCAAAGGTTTTGCCTGGCAAGAAATCCAAAATTCATTCTTTGGCTTTTTCAGAAGTATACTACATTATTAGAGGAAAAGGAGTAATGCATATTGGAAATGAATTTCAAAAAGTGAAAGCAAGGGACACAATTTTTATTCCGCCTAAAACAAATCAATGGATTGAAAATACTGGGAAAACGGTTTTAGAGTTTCTAGCAATTGTTAATCCTGCTTGGGAACTAGAAGCAGAATTGGGAGAGCAAAAGAATTAGCTCATCATGAATTTAATTACTTGAGGAAATAAAGTTATATAGTGTGGATTGCGAAGCATTTGTGGAATGAATTTTGTTAAAAACTCCATGTCTCCTTTTTCGGATAAATAGTCTTGAACTCTTAATTGAACTAGTTTTTTAATTAATTTATTTATTTCTTCATTGCTTAATGAATTGAAAAAATTTCTAATTTTTGAATGAAGCTTTAATTCTCTATGGATTCTGGATAAATTTTTTTCATATTTTTCTAGAGGGGTTTTGTGTTTTAAATGATCGGAAATTGTTTTGCTTAAAACATCTCCAGCCATCATTCCAAATAATATTCCTCCTCCAGTTGTTTTTTTGCAGTGAAAAGCTGCATCTCCAACTAAAAACATGTTGTCTTTAAATAATGGGCTTAAAGGATCTCCGTAAGGAATTAGCGAGGAATCAATTTCAAATTGATCTATTTGTAAGTTTTTTGCTTCAATGAATTCTTGAAATTTTTCTTTCACGTTTGCTCCTAAATTTGTTCCAAACCCGATTTTAGCTGTTTCTTTGTTTTCTGGAATTATCCATGCAAAATAGTTTGGAGCAAAATTTCCTATATGCATTTCCACAAAATCTGGATTGAAAGAGCCTTTAGCGCGAATTTGAATTGAGTGAATAAAGTTTTCTTTTGGAACGGTTATTCCCATTAATTCCCTTACTTTAGAGTTAACTCCGTCTGCTCCAACTAAAAACCTTGTTTTAAGCATTTCTCCTCTGTTCTCTTTTTTAATGAAAATTTTTTCGCCTTTCACGTCAAGTAATTGTGCTTGAGTCAGTATTTCTGCTCCTGCATTTTGTGCTTTTTTTGCAAGCAATTTATCAAATTTTGCTCTATCCACTACGAATGCAACAAAGTCTTTTCTTTTCACTTCAAGCATTGAATTATCTGGAGAAAAAATTTTTGCTCCTTTAACTACATTTAATACAATGTCTTCCAAGTCAATTCCTAGTTCTTTTACTCCGCTTCTACTAACTAGTCCAGAGCAATGGGTCGGCACTCCTATTTGAGGATGCTCTTCTAATACTTTTACTTCCCATCCTTCGAACGCAAGTTTTTCAGCTGTTCTTAAACCTGCAGGCCCTCCTCCTACTATTGTAATCATTGTTTCAGTCATTCAATAAAGTTTATTTGCGTTAATTATTTAAATAATTAGATAAACAATATTTGTAAACTTTTTATTGTGAAAGGATTATGGTTTTAACTGAATTTTATGGATTAATTGCTTTACTTGTTTTTTTGTTTGTTCCAGGTTATTTTTTAGCTTTAGGTTTTTTTCCAAGCAAGAAAGAAATTGATTTACTTGAAAGACTTGTTTTTTCATTTGTTTTTTCTATTTCATTTATTCCTTTAATTGTCTTAATTGTAAATCAATTGCTTGGAATTAAAATTGATTTTGTTTCAGTTTTTGCAATAATTGTTTTCTTGATTTTTATTGGATTAATTAGTTATTTGATTAGAGTTCAACAAATAATTGTTCCGGAAAAGCTTTACCTTGTTTGGCCTAAAATTGATAAAAATGATGCTTTTCCTTTGCTTCCAAAAATTAGTAAAAACTAGTTTTCAATTTTTTTTCTGAATTACTTTTTTTAAGTCTTCAAAAATTCTTATAGGTTTTTTTACTTTTTTTTCCTTTAACTCAAAGCTTTTTCTTTTTTGTGAATCAGTTTTTGGAGAAAGCGCTTCTAAATTAGTTTTAACTGTTTTACTCATTGATGCTGTAAACTCTGTTACTTGTTTTGGATTTGAGTAAGCATAGTATCCTCCTCCAATTACTCCAAGTATTAATGCAATTAGAACTAATCCAAGTAAAATATCGAAGGGGTTGAATTCGGACACTGTTATTAAAGCTGTTGGATTTAAGGTTTCCTTTAATTGGTCTTTTGAAACACTTGTTTCTTTGTTTAATAAAATTGGAGGGCTTTTGAATTTTTCTATTACTTTTTCTTCAATTAAACTTTTTTTCTTTTCTTCAGTTATTTTTTCTTTTAAAGAATAACTTACCTTAATTGTTTCCCCTGCCTTCACGTTTTCTAAATTGAATTTAATTACTGGATCGTCTTCAATTATTTCAAAATTATAATCAGATTCAATTTGAATTGCTTTTTCAGTTAATTCTTTTGGAATTACTTCAATTAATTGAATGTTTTGATCTGCATTTGAATCGTTAGTGAAATTTAATTCAATTTGCACTTTAAATAACGCTTTATTTTCATCGCTTACTTCGTTTAAATCAATTAAATTTAATTTTCTTGCAACATTGTTTTTTTCAAGTAATTTAACTGCTTCTTCAATTAATCCTTTGTCTTTTAAAACTTCTTCAACTAGTTTTTGAGTTAAATCTTTATTGAAGTCATAGCTTTGAGTTTTAATTACTTTTTCTTCTACTTTTGTTTTTCCTTCAATTCTTACTTTCAATGTTTTTTCCTCTATATTTTCAGCTTTATCTTTTACAATTGCTTTTAAAGTATACTCACCTGAATCCAAATTGTTTAAATTCCATGAAAACTTAAATTCATTTTTATCACTTAAAGAACTTGATCCGATTTTAGTGTTATTATAATAAAATTCAACTTCTTTTACTCCGCTTAATGAATCAAATGCCTCTACTTTTAATTCAACAGAGTTTTTCAAACTTGCATTTATGCTAGGCGACAACCATTTAATTGAAGGCTTTTCCTTATCTAAACTGAAGTTTTTCTTTAAATTACAACTTGCCTTTGCAGAATCCAAACCAATTATGTAGAATTCTGCTTCTCCTGTGTTTTTATCTATTGAATTAATGTCTACTGTAATGCTTGCCCCGTTTAAATCTTTTTTAATTGTTAAATATTTTTCTCCAAAGAATTTTACTTGAATAGTTGTATTACTTAAACTTCCTCCGCTTGAATTCACTGTAACTGTTTTAATTCCTTGATTTAAATATTCTGGTAAATCAGTTGAAAGAGTTAAACTGCATTGAGTAATTGTTGGAGAATTATTTGATGTAGGAGTGGTTACACTTACGCTGATTTTGTCTGAAGTATTTGAAGCATTTCCTGCTTTATCAATTGCTTTAATTTTATAATAATATGTTCCGTTTGACAAGGTTTCAGTATATGAATTACTTGTTGCATCAGCTATTTTGTTTGATGAATCTGCATTGAAATCAGGGTTTGTTGACCTGTAAAGCTCGTATTTACTTATTCCACTTAAATCACTTGAAGTATTCCATGAAAGAGTTACTTTTCCGCTTGAATCACTTGAACCATTAAAGCCATCTGGAATTCCTGGAGAAGTTTTATCAATGTTTATAGTGAAATGAGTAGTGCTTCCCCATAGAACTCCATTAAATGCTCTTATATGAAAATAATAGGTTCCATCTGCTTTTCCTGAATACGATGTGTTCAAATTAGTTCCTTCACTTGTTTCATCTGCTGTTGTTCCACTGCTTTGATCTAATAAATATGAATAACCTGTTGCTCCGCTTACTGCACTCCAAGAAACATTTACGTCGTTTACTGCATACCAATTTGTTTCAGTTGGATGAGTTGAACTTGAAACGCTTACATTTCCTGGGCCAGTGCAAACAATTGGAGTAGCATTTTTGTCTCCTGAATTTATTGGGCCTTCATTTCCAGCTAAATCCACTGCGCTTAGCTTGTAAAAATAATTTGTTCCATTGCCTAACGCGTTTGAATCAGTGTAAACACAACTTGTCGAAGAACAATTATTGTGTGAAAATTTTCCTATATTTGTTTGACCATTTAAATCAACACTTGAATCAAAGTCTCTGTAAATTTTGTAATAATTAATTTTTCCTGCATCAGTATTTGGAGTCCAAGTTAATTTAATTGATGCATTGCAGGCTTCACTTAAAGTTGGAGCATTAACTGCGGCAGGCGCATTAGTGTCATTTACAGTTAAGTTTGCTGTTGAAGAAACGTTTTTGTCTTCGTTTCCAGCTAAATCAATTGCTGTTACTGCAAAATAATATTTAGTATTAAAATCTAATCCGCTTACAGTTGAAAGAGTTGTTCCGCTTGAAATTATTTTTGTTGCAGTTAATCCTGAAACACTGGTAATGCTTGAAGTTGAATAATATATTTTGTATTGATTTGCATCTGAAACTACACTCCAAGAAACATTTACATCTGATCCATTTGATAAATCTATTGCACTAACTCCTGTTACATCATTTGGAGCAATAGAGTCAACTGTAAAACTAAATACAGATTGAGTTGCAGAGTTTCCTGCTTTATCGTTTACATCAATTGAAACACTTATGCTTCCTTCATTGAAATCATTTGAAGGAGTAAAAGTTAATGTTCCATTTGAATAACTTATTTCACTTGAACTTGTAGTGAAATTATTTCCTGCTATTTTTACTAAAATTGTTGAAGTGTTTACGTCTGAAGTTGAATCACTTATTGAAGCAGTTATTGGAATTCTTTTATTGCTAGTGTTTAAACCATTTGCAGGAGAATTATTTGAAATTATTGGATTTAATCTGTCTAAAGTAATTTGAGCAGTGGCATCTTGAGTTGAATAATTTCCATCTAAATTAAATGCTCTGAAATAAACTGTTTTAAGTCCATCACTTGAGTTGCATCCAGTTGAAAGAGTTGTTAAATTAAAAGTTGTTGTTGTTGCATAGTTTTCCAATGCACTAAAATTGCTTCCATTGCAAGAGAATTGCATTTGATTTGCATCTGTTGCAAAAATATTTAATGTTACAACTGCATTTTTTGAATACACAGCGTTATTGTTAATATTTACATCTAGATTTGCTGGAATGCCTGCTTCTACTGAGGAAAGAAAAAACAGTATTAACAAAGTTAATGAAAACAGTATTTGTGCTTGTCGGATATCTATCACCCACTAACTATAAAATTTAATGTTTAGGTTGTATTTAAATTCTTTGCAGAGCTATTTTAATTAAGTTTTAGGCTTTTTGTATTGGAGTTAAATTTTTATTTACTTTAATAGTTATTAATAATTAATTTGGAGGATTTTTATGGTTTGGCTTTTAATTGCTGCAGGTTTTTTTGGATTAATTGTTTTAGTTGTATTGTTTTTTGTCATAATTTTCAATGGATTAGTTGTTTCTCGAAACAGAATTGATAATGCTTGGAGTCAGATTGATGTTCAGTTAAAGAAAAGATTTGATTTGATTCCTAACTTGGTTGAATCAGTTAAAGCTTATATGAAGCATGAAAGAGGTACTCTTGATCAATTGACTCAGGCTAGAACTCAGTGGCAGAATGCAAAAAACCTTCAAGAAAAAGCAGTTGCAACTGACTTGTTAACTGGAGCATTAAAATCCTTATTTGCTGTGGCAGAAAATTATCCTAATCTGAGGGCAAGTGAAACTTTTTTGTTGTTGCAACAAGATATTTCTTCTATTGAAAACAAGATTGCTTATGCAAGACAATTTTATAACGATGCAGTTTTGTCTTATAATAATTCAATTCATACAATTCCTTCAAACATTGTAGCAATGCTATTAAATTTTAAAGAAAAAGATTACTTTGAAATCCAAGAACAAGAAAAAGAAAAATTTACAGTAGGAGAACTATTCAAAAAATAATTTTTTTGAATTTTTAAGGTGAGTGTTTGATTTATGATGAAATTAATCATAATAAAAACATGACCTTAATTTTGTGTTCAGTTTTTTTTGTTTTTGTATTAATTTTTTTTTCAATAATTTTTGGATTGATTTTTAGATCAAGTTTTCTTGGATTATTAATTTCTTTTATCATTTCTATTTCAATGGTTTTGTTTTCATATTATTTTTCTGATTCAATTGTTTTGAAAATTTCTAATGCTAAAGAGGCTTCAAAAAAAGATTATCATTATTTGCATGAGGTTGTAGATAGTCTTTGCATTGGAATTGGTTTGCCTGTGCCAAAAAAATATGTAATTGAGGATTCTGCATTAAATGCTTTTGCCACTGGTAGAGATCAAGAGCATTCAGTTGTATGCATTACTACTGGCTTGCTTGAAAAACTTGATAGACAAGAATTAGAAGGAGTAATTGCCCATGAATTATCTCATATAAAAAATTACGATATTAGATTGCAAACAGTTATTGTTGTTTTAGTTGGACTTGTTACTCTTGTAAGTGATTTAATTTTGAGAATGGCTTTTCGTTCTCGAGGTGGAAGAAGTGGTAAAGGAGCAGCAATTCTTTTACTTATTGGATTGCCTTTGGCTTTACTATCTCCAGTTATTGCAAACATTATTAAGTTAGCTATTTCTAGGCAAAGAGAATATTTAGCTGATGCTTCTGCTGCCTTGCTCACTAAAAACCCTGACGGATTGGCTTCTGCTTTGGAAAAAATCTCTAAAGATAAAGAAGAATTAGAAGCCGCAAACAATGCAACTGCTCATTTATTTTTTGTTAATCCTTTTAAAAATAAAAATTTTTTAACTAATTTGTTTTCAACTCATCCTCCAATTCAAGAAAGAATTGCTCGCTTGAGAAAAATTTAATCTTTTAATTAATATTTTGAATAGTTTTTTTAATTGTTGTTGGTTAAATTTTATAGTGATTGAATGAAATATTTAATTTATGGAAAGGGTTGGCTTGGAAATAAATTTAAACAATATTTTGCAGATGCTGAAATATCTTTATCAAGAGTGTTAGATTCCAAAACAATTGTACAAGAACTTAATGAAAAACAACCAAAGATAGTAATAAATTGTATTGGGATAACGGGAAACCCTAATATTGATTGGTGCGAATCTCATAAAAATGAAACCTTGTTTGGAAATGTTACAGTTCCTCTTTTACTATTAGATGCATGTCAGCAAACTAATACTCCTTTAATGCATATTGGGAGTGGATGTATTTATGAAGGAGACAATAACGGCACAGGATTTTCAGAGGAAGATCCTCCAAATTTTTTTGGAAGTTTTTATAGTCGTACAAAAATTTTGGCTGAACAAGCTCTAAAAGAGTTTCCAGTTTTACAATTGAGGTTAAGAATGCCGCTTGATTCAGTTCCTAATAAAAAAAATTTAATTACAAAATTAGTTGGATATAAAAAAGTAATAAGTGTAAAAAACTCTATTAGTGTTATAGATGACTTGCTTTTTGCTGCAAAAAAATTAATTGATAAAAAAAAGGTTGGAGTCTATAATGTTGTAAATCCAAACCCAATTGAGCATTCTGAAATTTTAGATTTATATAAGGAAATTGTTGATTCAAGTTTTAAATATGAAATAATGGCCTTGACTGAACTTGAAAAAATTACTAAAGCAAAAAGAAGTAATTGTGTTTTAAGTACTAGAAAGCTTGAGGGTGAGGGAATTCATTTGGATTCAACAAAGGTTGCTTTGAAAAGAATTTTTAAAGAGTACAAAAACCATTTGCAGAGTAATATTGAACTTCAAAAGTAACCTTATTATATTAAAGCATTTTTTAATGCGTCTTTGCATTCACATTTTCTTTCTTTTGAAGAATGAATTCTTGGAATAATTTCTGTAATTAATTGTTTTACTTTTTCTGAATTGTTTTTCATTATTTGAATTATTTCTTCAACTGTAACAGGTTTTTCTGCAAATGAATCAAAATCTGTAACCATTGAAATATTTGCATAACAAATTTCTGCTTCTCTTGCTAAAACCGCTTCTGGAACCAAAGTCATTCCAATTATTTGAGCACTCCATGAACGAAATAAATTTGATTCAGCTTTAGTGGAAAACCTTGGTCCTTCAATGCATACATAAGTTCCTTTTTCATGAAATTTTAAATTCAATTTTTTTGCTGAATTAATTAGAGTTTTTCTTAAATCTTCACATATTGGGTGAGCAGTTGAAATATGACATACTTGGCTTCCCTCAAAAAATGTTTGCTTTCTATTAGTTGTTCTATCAATGAATTGATCTGCAAAAACAAATTCGCCTGGTTTAATGTTTTCCTGTAATGATCCAACTGCTGAAGGAGCTAAAATGAATTTTACTCCTAATTCTTTTAAAGCCCAAATATTTGCTCTATAATTTACATTTGATGGGTTGAATTGATGGTTCAAGCCATGTCTTGGAATTATTGCAATTTCTTTTCCTTCATATTTTCCTAATGTAATTAAATCGCTTGGACTTCCAAAAGGAGTGTGAACTTTTCTTTGGCTTGAATTTGTTAATAGTTTTGGATCGTATATTCCTGTTCCGCCAATTATTCCAATCATGTTTTTTTCACGATTTTATTGATCTGGTTTTTCGTATTTAATTAAAGAGAAAATATTGTGGCCTTTGAGTTTTTTTCTACCACCAAGCCATTCTAATTCTACTAAAAAAGTTAAATTTTTTATGTTTCCTTTTAATTTTTTCACTAGTTTTGTTGCAGCTAAAGCTGTTCCACCTGTTGCAAGTAAGTCATCCACTATTAAAACCGAGTCTCCTTTATCTATTCCATCTTCATGGATTTCAATTGAATCAGTTCCATATTCTAATTCATATTCTTGTTTAATTGTTTTAGCTGGAAGTTTTCCGGGTTTTCGTAGAGGAACAAAACCTGCATGTAATTCGTTTGCAAGAATTGCTCCAAAAATGAATCCTCTTGATTCAGCTGAAACAACTTTATCAAAATGCAAGTCATGTTCAATATAGTAATTAATCATTTCATTTACTACATATCTTAGAGTGTGAGCTTCTTTAAGCAAAGTAGTTATGTCATAGTATAATACTCCTTCTCTTGGAAAATCAGGAACTTTTCTAATTTTTTGTTTTAAATCTAGTTTAGCCATTGAATATAAATTAGTAGTTAACACTTTTAATTTTAACTGTTTTTAGTTTACTGTTTTTCTCCAGTAATTCAGTAAATCTTTTAACGTTTGTTCTATTGGAATTTTGGGTTTCCAATTAGTTTCTTTAACAAATTTAGAGTTGTCTCCTAAAAGTTTTGGAATTAATGCTTGTCTTAATCTTTTTTCATCAACTTTTATTTCAATTTTTTTATTGCTTAATTCTAATAATTTTTTCAATAAATCTTTCATTAAAATTCCTTTTCCTGAACAAATATTGTATGCTTCTCCTGCTTTGCATTTTTCTGCTGCAAGCCAATAAGCTTTCACCATGTCTCGAACATCGGTGAAATCCCTAACTGTTTCAAGGTTTCCTACAAAAATAATTGGTTCTTTTTTGCCTTTTTCAATTTCAACTATTTGATGACACCAATCAGAGTCAACTGTTTTAGAGTCTCTTTTAAGGCCAATGTGATTAAAAGGACGAATTCGAACAATGTTTAATTCATAGCTTTTAAAGTATTGATATCCGAGTAAATCCATTGCTGCTTTGCTTGTTCCGTATGGAGTTAAAGGCCTAAATGGCTGTGTTTCTTTTATTGGTAATTCATTGTCATAAACTAATCCATATAATTCAGGACTTGAAATTGCAATTACTTTAGTTTTATCTGAATATTTTCTTATGCTTTCAAATAAATTAATTGCGCCATCAAAGTTTACTTGAAAGGTTTTTTTAGGGTTTTCAAAAGAATCAGGAACAAATGCAACTGCTGCTAAATGAAAAATAATATCTGGTTGAACTTGTTTTATTACTTCGTTTAATTTTTTTTCGTCACAAATATCACATTCAAACAACTTTATTTTGTTTAAATGTTCTTCTAGTTTTTCAGTGTTTTTCTTATTTCTAATTATTCCGTGAATTTGAGTTTCTTTAACGTTTTTAATTAAAAATTCAACTAAATGACTTCCTGCAAACCCTCCAATTCCTGTAATTAAAACTTTTTGCATTCAAATCCATTCTCTAAAAATTGCTTCTAATATATCTTAATTGTTCTTATTAATATTTTTAAACTATTCTAAGTTTATTTTAAGTGAATGGCTGAGTCAAAATTTTCTGCAATAAACAAATGTAGGTCGTGTGGATCGGAAAATTTAGAGTTTGTTTTATCTCTTGGAACTCAATTTGTTTCTGCTTTTGTTGATTCAAATTAAATGGGGAAAAAAACTGTGGGAACTTTAATTCCAATTATTTCTGAAGAACAAGCAAGAAAAGACAAGCCGAATTATTTTCTTATATTGCCTTGGCATTTTTTGAAAGAATTTAAAGAACGAGAAAAAGATTTCTTGAATTCAGGCGGAAAATTTATTGTTCCTCTTCCTGAGTTTAAAATTATTTCTTCTCAATAAGTTTAACAATTTTTTTCACGTTTTGAGCTTCATTTTTATGACAAATTAATATTTTATCATTGCTTTCGACAATAATTAAGTTTTTTACACCAATTAATCCAATTAATTTTTTTCCAAAAACGATGTTATTTTTTGATTCAATTGCAATTGTTGGAGCAATTAATGTATTTTGATTCTCATCTTTTCCAAATTTTCTTTCCAACGCAGTCCAATCTCCTATGTCATCCCAATCAATTGGCGCTTCAACAACACTTAAATTTAATTCTTTTTCCATTATCCCATAATCAATTGAAATGTTTTCAAGTCCATTAAAAACTTCTTGCATAATTTTTTCATTAAAATTTGATTGCTTTATTTTCATTAAACCTTGATATAAGTTTGGCATGAATTGTTTGAATGATTCAAGTATTACTTTTGCTTTAAAAATAAATATACCTGAATTCCATAAAAAGTTTTTTGATTCAATGAATTCTTCAGCTTTTTCTTTATTGGGTTTTTCTACAAATCTTTTTACTTCAAAAAGTTTGTCTTTAATTTTGTTTCCTTTTTCAATATATCCATACCCAGTTTCTGGACGAGTAGGAGTTATTCCAATTAAAACAATTTTCCCTTTTTCTGCTTCTTTAAAACCAATTTCTAAGTGTTCAAAATATTTTTTATTATCTTTATAAGTATGGTCTGATGTTTCAACTAAAATTGTTGCTTCTGGATTTTCACTTAAAATTTTTATAGCACTTAATCCAATGCAGGCAGCAGTATTTTTTGCAATTGGCTCTAAAACAAACTTAGCTCTTGGAACGACTTTTTTAATTGGTTCGAACAAGTTTTTTCCAGTTGAAATAAAAATGTTTTTTTCAGGAATTAATTGAGTTAATCTTTCAACTGTTTCTTCAATCATTGTTTTTTCAGTGAAAATTTTCAAGCATTGTTTTGGAGTTTCCTTTGTTGAAGCAGGCCAAAATCTTTCACCAAATCCGCCAGCCATTATAACTACAAATCTATTTTGCATTTACTTTTTCTCTCCAGTAATTCAGTAAGTCTTTTAATGTCTGCTCAAATGGGATTTCTGGTTTCCAGCCTGTTTGTTTTATGAATTTAGTTGAATCACATAAAAGTAATGGCACATCACTTGGACGCATTCTTGAAGGATCTTTAACTATTTCGATTTTTATCTTTGTTAACTTTAAAAGCATTTGTTGTAGTTCCTTCATTGAATAAGCTTTTCCTGTTCCAATATTATATTCTTCTCCTGGAACCCCTTTTTCTGCAGCTAAATAATATGCTTTAACAATGTCTCTTACGTCAGTGAAATCTCTTCTTGCATCTAAGTTTCCACAGAATAATTTTGGTTCTCTTTTTTTTGCTTCAATTTCAGCTATTTGTTTACACCAATTGCTTGCAACATATACTTGTCCTCTTCTAGGCCCTGTGTGATTGAATGCTCTTGTTCTAACTATTTTTAATCCATAGCTTTTAAAGTATTGATATCCAAATAAATCTGTTGCAACCTTGCTTACTCCGTAAGGACTTAAAGGTCTTAAAGGATTTGATTCTTTTATTGGAACCTCATTTTCTAAAACTAATCCATATTCTTCACTTGATCCAGCTAAATGAATTTGTGGATTTAATTCTAGTCTTCTTAATGCTTCAAGCAAGTTAACTGTTCCAAAAATATTTGAATTAATTGTTTCGTGTGGAGCAAGCCAAGACTTTGGAACAAATGCTTGAGCAGCTAAATGAAAAACATAATCTGGTTGAGATTGTTTTAATGAATCCAAAACAGTATTTTGATCAGTTAAATCACATTCAAATAATTTTACTTTATCTAAAATATGTTTAATGTTGTCTAGTTTTGCATTATATGTTCTAATAGTTCCATGTACTTCTCCTAATTTGTTACTCAAAATATAATCAGCTAAATGGCTTCCTGCAAAGCCTGTAATGCCAGTAATAAAAAATTTCTTCATTTTTCTTCCTCCAGTTCTTTTTCATAAACCTCAATAAATTTATTAATATTTTCTTTCCAATCAAACCTTTTAACAAAGTTTGAAGCATTTACGACAATTTTTTGCTTCTCTTTATTGTCTAAATTTATTATTTCATTAATTTTTTTAGCAGCATTTTCATGATTTGAATAATCGACTAAAAAACCATTAGTATTATTATTAATTATGGTTCGAAATTGGTTTATATTATTTACGATTGGAATTAATTTTACAGTCATTCCTTCAATTAATGAAATTCCAAAACCTTCAAATTCTGAAGCCGAAACAAAATATTCCGCTTTTGCAAGTTCTTGTAATAAATCTTTTTCATTTCTTTCACCTAGTAAAAACACGTTTTTTTGTAATTTGTTTTCTTGAATTAATTCTGTTAACTCGTTAGTTAATCCATGAAAGTCTTTTCCAATTATTTTTAATTTCACGTTTGAATTTAATTTAATCAGTTCTGCAAATGTTATAATTAAGTTGTCTACCCGTTTGTTTTTTGAGATTCTTCCAACAAAAATAAACGAATTTTTTTCCTGCTTTTTTTTTAGTTTAAATTTTTCTAGATTGAATGGAATTTCAATTACTCCTAAATTTTCTTTCTTAACTATCTTCGAAAAACTTTCAAAATCAGTTTTACCAATAGCTAAAATATGTGACTTGTTTAGTGAAAACTTTAACCACAAATTAAAATAAATCCATTTTATAATACTTAATTTTCGTGTATGAAATATTCCTCCTCCTGTAGAGACAACTAGTTTTTTCGAATGCAATCCAAGCAATTTTGTTAAAATTAAATAATCTGCAAAAAAACCCAATCCGTGAATATGGATTAAATCAAATTCTTTTACAAAACTTAAAACCTTTAAAGCGATTTTATAATATTTTAAATCAATAAAAGGAATTCTGTGAATTTTAATGCCTTCTTCAAAAGATGCCTCTAGCAATATTTCATCCGAGTTATGGCATTTATTTAAGCAGACAATTTCTGAATAGATTCCTTTTTTATTTAATTCTTTTGCCAACTCCAATACATATGTTTCAATTCCGCCAATGCATGGAAAAACATGATTTGTCACATGTAATACTTTGAATTTTTTCATTTAATTCGCCTTCAAATAACCTGTAATTAATCCTGTACAAAAAGCAATTGTTCTAATAAATAACATAAATGGACTAATTAGCGCAACTAAAAAATTTTTTTGCAATGCAAATAATGTGAAAGGAATAAAACTCAAAAACAATGCTGTAAACAGAATGAAGACAATCATTATTAGGGGTAAATAAATTATTGAAAAAATTAAAAATAATGGAATTAAATATCCTAATAGAATTTGGATTTTCATTAATTGAGGGGTATAAGAATCTTTCACAATTTTTTCTTTAAAGTTCTTGTATAATTTTACTCTCCAAAAAGCGCGAAAAAATTTTACTTTAATATATTTCCATAAAGAGGTTGGATGGAAGTGAAATACCATTGCCAAGGGGTTAAATATTAGTTTAGCTCCTTTTTTTGCAAGCTTAAAACTTAAATCAGGATCCTCTCCTGAGGCAATAGGGTATGATTCATCAAATCCTTTTACTTGCATAAATTCTTTTTTTCGGTATGCACAGCAATAACTTCCAATAAAGTCAATGAATTTATTTTTTTTCATTAAATTATATCTGTCTTCTATTTCTAATTGAATGAAATTAGCTATTAGTGATTTTTGTTTTGTTTTATATGTTCCTTGAACGCCAATTATTTTTTTATCTTTGAATGGTTTTAATAATTCTTTTAACATGTTTTTATCCGCTTCGCAATCGGCATCAGTGAATATGATTATTTCTCCATGAGCTTTTAATGCTCCAAGATTTCTTGCAGTAGCTGGTCCTTTGTTTTTTTGATAAAAATATTTTACTTTTGAAAACTTTTTTACAACTTCTTTTGTTTTATCAGTTGAACCGTCGTCTACCACAATTATTTCAAATGGTTCTAGAAAGCTTTGATTTAGCAATGACTTAATGCATGTTTCAATTCTTTTTTCTTCATTAAATGCTGGAACTATAATTGATGCATTCATATTTAGATCTCAATGAAATTAAATTTAAATCCAAACTAGTACAAAATTAATTCTTTAAAGCATTGCTTTTGCTTTTTTAACATCATTTTTTGAGTTAATATTAATGTATATTCCTTGAAATGGGTATCCTAAAAGTAATCCTTTTTTTGCTAGTTTTGGAAAAAAATCTTTTTCAATGCTTTTCATGTCTCTTGAAATGTATTTATATATTTCGGGTTCAAATAAAAAATGTCCTGCTGAAACTAAATAGCTTTTAACTTCTTTTTTTGGTTTTTGAATGAATTCCTTTATTTTGTTTCCTTCAAGTATTACTACTCCGTAATTTTTTGGATTTGAAACAGTGGTTAACGCAATTGTTGCAATTGAATTATTTTTTTTATGAAAAGTTAGCATGTCATTTAAATTTAGTGAACAAATGGTGTTTCCATATGAAACCAAAAAAGTGTCATCAAATAATTCTTTTACTTTGAATAATGGCTCCATTGTTCCTTCAGGTTTTTCGTTTAAAATAAAGTTAACATTGTACTCTAGCTTTTTTGAAGTTAATTTGTTTTGGATTTCATTTTGTTTAAAATCCAAGTATAATTGAAAATTATTTGCGCCAAACTCACTTATTCTACTTAATACAGTTTCCAAAACAGTTTTTCCGTTCAAGTCAACTAAAGCAATTGGTTTTTTGTCAACCTCTTCTTTTCCACCAGCTAAAACTAAAACGTTTTTTAATTTAAAATCGGTTAAAAATTTTGTTAAAAGATACTCTATTGCTTGACTTCTGCTTCTAATTGTTAATCCATCAATTATTCTATCAACTTGTTTTACTACGTCGTTTTTAATTGTAATAGTTATTCTATCGCGTTTCATTTTTTCACTTTTTCGAGATTTGTATTAATTAAGTTTAAGAACTTCTTTTACTTAATCATACTATATATGATTGTTTTATTAATTTAAAGTTTTTCTTAATGGATTGTTTTACTTTTTAATCTTTTTATGAAGTGATTGCTTGAAGATTTGCGTTATTGGAGTAGGCTATGTAGGATTAGTTGTTGGAACTTGTTTAGCTGAATTAGGAAACGATGTTATTTGTGTTGACTCTGATAAAGACAAAATTAATAAATTAAATAAAGGAGTTATTCCAATTTATGAGCCAGGATTGAAAGAATTAGTTGATAGAAGTGTTCGAGAAAAAAGATTGTTTTTTTCTATTGATGCTGATTCAAGTATTCAAAAATCTGGAGTAATTTTTATTGCAGTTGGAACTCCTCAAGGAAGTAAAGGAAAAGCTGATTTAACTAGTATATTCAATGTTGCTGAAAGAATTGGTCAAAACTTGAATGAATATAAAGTTGTTGTAGTGAAGTCTACAGTGCCTGTTGGAACAACTGAAAAAGTAAGGCAATTAATTAAAAAAAATTCTTTAAATAAAAATGGGTTCGATGTTGTCTCTAATCCAGAGTTTTTAAGGGAAGGCGAAGCAGTAAACGATTTTTTGTTTCCAGATAGAGTTGTAATTGGAGTTGAAAGTGAGAAAGCAAAGAAAAAATTGGAAGAACTTTATAGTGGAATTGTTCGAATTAAAAGGCCTTTAATTATAACTGATGTGAAAAGTGCTGAAATGATTAAATATGCTGCTAATTCTATGCTTGCAACAAGAATTTCTTTTATGAATGAAATTGCTCGTTTGTGTGAAAAAGTTGGAGCAGACGTTAAAATTGTTTCAAAAGGAATTGGCTTGGATTCAAGGATTGGGCCAAGATTTTTGCAAGCAGGAGCAGGTTATGGTGGGAGTTGTTTTCCAAAGGATGTTCAAGCTTTTATTAAAACAGCTGAGGAGAATGGAATTGAATTCAAAATTTTAAAAGCAGTTGAAAAAGTAAATGAAGAGCAAAAAAAGTCTTTGTTTGAAAAATTGAAGAAATTTATTCCAAATTTGAATGGAAAAAAAATTGCGTTATGTGGTTTAGCTTTCAAGCCTAAAACTGATGACATTAGAGAAGCTCCTGCGCTTACTTTAATTAATCAATTATTAAATGAAGGAGCAATTGTTCAAGCCTTTGATCCTGAAGCAGAAAATAATATAAAAAAAGTTTTTCCTCAAATAAAGTGTTGTTCAACTCCTTATAATGCTCTTGAAGGTTGTTCTGCATTAGTAATTGTAACAGAATGGAATGAATTTAGAAACCTAGATAAAGAAAAAATTAAATCCTTATTACTTGAACCAGTAATTGTGGATGGAAGAAATGTTTACGAGCCAAAAGAAATGAAAGAATTGGGGTTTAAGTATGTTGGAATTGGAAGGTGAATAGTTGAAAGCAATTTTATTGGCTGCAGGTTATGCTACTAGAATGTATCCATTAACCTTGAATACTCCTAAGGCTTTGCTTAAAATTGGAGAAAAAACTATTATTGACTTCATTATTGAAAAGTTATTAGAAATAGATGTTGATGAAATCTTTATTGTTTCAAATGAAAAATTTTATCCAGAGTTTATTAAATGGAAGGAAAACAGTAATTATTCCATTCCAATTCAGGTTTTCAATGATCAAACCAAATCAAATGATGATAAATTGGGTTCTATTGGAGACATTGATTTTGTATTAAAAAAAACAAATTTATTTGACAAATTTCTTGTAATTAATGCTGATAACTTGTTTGATTTTAGTTTAATTGAAGTATTTAATTTTTTTAAGAAAAAAAATAAATGTGTTATTGGATTATATGATGTTGGTTGGCTTGAAGAAGCAAAAAAATTGGGGGTTGTAGAAATTGATAAAAACAATAAATTAATTGGGTTTGAAGAAAAACCGGAAAACCCTTCATCTACTTTAGCTTCGACTGGAATTTATTTCTTTCCACCAAATATTGGTGAATTAATCAGGCAATATTTAGAAGAAGGAAATAACCCTGACAAGTCAGGAAAATTTATTGACTGGCTTTATCAAAGAGAGCCAGTGTATGGAATAGTTTTCAAAGGAAAATGGTTTGATATTGGTTCTTTAGAGTCTTTTGAGCAGGCAAAAAAAGAGTTTTTAAACAAGACTTCAATGTCAGAAAAAGTTGTAGTTTTAGATGACAAGGAAAAAAGCGGAAGTTTTTTTGATTAACTTTTTGGAGAAATAAAAATGGGTTTAAAAAATTTAAAATTTTTTAAAACTTTAAAATTCCGGGAGGAATTTTAAATGGAGTTTAAAGTTTTTAAAGCATACGATATTCGAGGAATTTATCCGAATGAATTAAATGAAGAAATGGCTTTCAAAATAGGTCAAGCATTTGTTCAATTCTTGAATTGCAAAAACGTTGTAGTTGGAAGAGACATGCGTTTAAGCTCTCCTTCCTTATTTGATTCTCTTGTAAAAGGAATTACTTTTCAAGGAGCAAACGTAATTTACATTGGTTTAAGCACTACTCCTATGATGTATTTTGCTGTTGCAAAACATAGATTTGAATCAGGAATTAATATTACTGCTTCACACAATCCAAAAGAATTTAATGGATTTAAATTAGTTCGCGAGAAAGCAATTCCTTTAAATTGGGATACTGGAATTCAAGATATTAGAAAATTAATTGAAGAAAACAAAGTTTTGCAAGGTAATACAAAAGGAAAAATAATTAAAAAACAAAATTTAGTTCAAGAATATGTTGAACATGCATTAAATTTAATTGGCTCTGATTTGAATTTTAGTTCTTTTATAGTAGTTGTTGATACAGCTAATGCAATGGCTGGAATTGTTGCTCCACAATTTTTTTCAAAACTTAAATGTAAATTAATTCCTCTTTATTTTGATTTAAATGGAGAGTTTCCAAATCATGAAGCAAACCCATTAAAAGAAGAAACATTGCAGGACTTAAAACAAAAAGTTTTATCTGAAAAAGCTAATTTAGGAATAGCATTTGACGGGGATGCAGATAGAGTTGTTTTTTTAGATGAAAAAGGCAATGTCCTTCAAGGAGATTTAATTACTGCATTGATTTCTGAATATTTATTGAAAAAGTTTCCTGGAGAAAAAATAATGTATGATTTAAGGTCAAGTTGGATTGTAAAAGAAACCATTGAAGCAAATGGTGGGAAACCAATTATTTATAGAGTTGGACATGCATTTATTAAGCAAAAAATGCGTGAAGAAAATGCTTTATTTGCTGGAGAGCTTTCATCCCACTTTTATTTAAGGAGTGATTTTTTTGTTGAATCTCCTTTTGTAGTAGTTGGATTTGTTTTAAGTTTAATGAAACACGAAAACAAAAAACTTTCAGAATTAATTGCACCATTACAAAAATATTTTCAGTCAGGAGAAATTAATTCAACAGTTAAAGATAAAGATGTTGTATTAAAAAAATTAGGGAAAAATTATTCTAATGCAAAAAAGATTTTTTACTTAGATGGTTTAAGCATTGAATTCAATGATTGGTGGTTTAATGTTCGCCCTTCAAACACTGAACCTGCACTTAGATTGAATTTGGAAGCCAAAACAAAGCAATTGATGGAGCAAAAAGTTCAAGAGGTTTTAAATTTAATCAGATCCTAAGAAAGGTATTTTTTATGAAAACAATTTTAGTTACAGGCGGAGCAGGATTTATTGGAAGCCATTTATGTGAAGCATTGCTTTCGCAGGGCCACAAAGTAATTTGTGTTGACAACTTTATTACTGGTTCAAAAAAAAATATAAATCACTTGTTTTCAAATAAAAATTTTTCCTTAATTGAACAAGATATTTGCAAGCCACTTGAATTAAAGGAAAAAGTTCATGAAATTTATAATTTGGCTTCAATTGCTTCTCCAAAATTTTATTATAAGTATCCCATTGAAACTCTACTGGTTGGCTCTGTTGGGGTAAAAAACATGTTGGATTTGGCTTTAAAAAACAATGCAAAGTTTTTGCATTCCTCTACTTCAGAGATTTATGGTGATCCTTTACAGCATCCACAAACTGAAAGTTATTGGGGAAATGTTAATCCAATTGGTGAAAGATCTTGTTATGATGAATCAAAAAGATTTGCAGAAACATTAATAATGACTTATCATAGAAAACATTGTTTGAGTTCAAGAATTGTTCGCATTTTCAACACATATGGCCCTAAAATGAGTGAAGGAGATGGAAGAGTTATTCCAAACTTTATTTCTCAAGCTTTAAGCAATAAACCTTTAACTGTTTATGGTGATGGCTCTCAAACTCGAAGTTTTTGCTATATAGATGACTTAGTTGAAGGCCTTGTTAAAGCAATGAATTCTGAATATAATTTGCCAATTAATTTAGGCAATCCAAATGAGACAACTATTCTTGAACTAGCAAAAAAAATAATTAAGTTAACTGATTCTAAATCTAAAATTAATTTTCTGCCTTTACCTAAAGACGATCCAGCGAAACGCAAACCCGATACTTCTTTAGCAAAAAAAGAATTAAATTGGCAACCAAAAATTTCTTTAGAAGAAGGTCTTAAAAGATTGTCACATCAAATATCATCTACTTAGAAGGTATGTTAGTGAAAGAAAAACCTTTTGCAGTTATTATTCCAACCTATAATGAAGCAAATAATGTTGGTAAATTGATTTCTTTAATTTTTCAACAAAAAATAAACGTTAGATTAATTGTAGTGGATGATGATTCTCCTGATTTAACTTGGAAAATTGTAAGAAAATTGAATGATAGAAAAATAAAAGTTGTGAGAAGAATTAATGAAAAAGGAGTCGGCAGAGCAATTTTAGACGGAATTAAAAAATCTAAGGGAGGGTTAATTCTTTGGATGGATTGTGATTTTGGCATGCGTTCTAAATATATTCCAAAGATGCTGAAAGAAATAAAATATTAGGATATTGTAGTTGGTTCCAGATATGTTAAAGGTGGAATGGATAATAGAGATTTTATTAGAAAATTATCTAGTTATATAATAAATTTTTTAGCAAACATTGTTTTGGAACTTATGGTTTTAGATTATACCACTGGTTTTGTTTTAGCAAAAAAACAGGTTTTTAAAAATGTTTCTTTTGATTCGGCTGGACATGGAGAATATTGTATTGAATTTTTATACAAAGCAAAAAAACAAGGTTTTAAGTTGAAAGAAATTCTTTATGATTAATGAAAGAAGGGTAGGACAGTCCAAAACAACTAGATATATTTTTTCAATATTTCTACATACATTCAATTATATCAAAAGAATCATCAAAATAAGATTTAACCTTTAATGGCGTTTAAAATCTTTATACTGGAGGTTAGTGGGAAATATATCCCACAGCAATTGCATTGGCACAAGAATATGGCGCAGAATATTTTAAATTTTGAATATCCTCCAGTGTAACTTCTTTCCAAATGTTCCAATGGGAAATTCTTTTTAAGTAATATTGTGAGGTGAATCCAATTCTTTTATTCTTAATAGCGACATCAAGATTTGGGTTATATCCAAGTGGAATTGTTACAAAAATTTTTCCACGCTTTTTTAAATGTTTTTTTAACTTTTTTATTGCTCTAAAAATTTTTTTTGGTTCTTTTGGAGTTTCATCAAATCCAATATGTTCTAAAGTGGAAACACTAATTATTAAATCATATTTTTTTTAGGCTTGAAATTAACTATGTCTTCGTTAATTACTCCTTCAGCTTTTTCATATTTATCAACAATGTCATGTTTAAATGGAAAATATTGTGATAAAACATTACCAACTTCTAAAATATTGCCTTTTTGGCAAGAATGAATCTCACTTAATGCAAGTGGGATTTCTACAGCTCTTTCATTTCTCCACACCATATTAAGCCAATTACAACAGTACTTATATTTTTTATTCCTAAAAATAAAACTAGGGCCAATGATTTTATATAAGAAAAAAAAAGATCTAAGAATTAAATATTTAATATTTAAAAATAATGTCATACTTTTAATTAGATTATTAAATATTTAAAAATGTAGTCACGATTTCTTGTAAAAAAGTGTTTCCTATTTGTAAACAATAGATATGTTTCTTTAGAAGAAGGATTAAAGAAGTTAATTAAAGAAAGAAATTTTTGATGACCGTCTTACTGAAGATTGTATGTGAAGCAATTACAGAGAATATAGTAAAAAATGGGATTTAATCGAAAACTGGTTCATTTCGTTATTACTTAAATTTAAAATACTTTCAAAGAAATAATCATTCTATTAAGTGGTTTGAATGAAAGAACAAATTAAAGATTTGAAAGTTTTTTTGGATGATCGCGGAAGTTTGTTTGAAGCTTTAAGAGTTGATGATAAAATTTTTGACACTGAATTTGCCCAATTAACTGTTGCAACTGTTTTTCCTGGAGTTGTAAAAGCATGGCATAGGCATCAAAAACAAACCGATTTTATGGTTTGTGTGAAAGGAAACATTAAATTATGCTTAACTGAGAATGGTAAAGACATTAGAACATATTTTTTAGGAGAAAAAAATCCAATTTTAATTAAGATTCCAAAAAAACTTTGGCACGGATATATTTGTATTGGAGATCAATCAGCAATAGTTCTTTATGTAACAAATCAAACATATAATAAAGAAGATGAAGAAAGATTAGATTGGCAAGCATTTGGAGATGTTTGGGCTATTAAAAACAAATGAGGTTAATTTTTGATGGACTTTAAAAAATTAGAAACCTTTCTTCTTTTAAAAAAAAACACTTTTTTACTATTTTTTATAATTTTACTTTATTTATTTTTATTTTTAAATCATTTTTCGACTTTATTTTTTGATGATTTAGGTTTTGATTTTGCAGGTTATGCACAAAGATATCATTTTGCTTTTCGCGGTTGGGTTCATGAGCTATTAAATGGGGTTCCAGCTTCAACTTTCGATCCTTTTTTGCCTGCTTTACTGCCACTATTTATCAAATCTTTTGGATTTGGTTCCTTTACTTTGCCTATTTCAATTAGCTTACTTTTAGTGAAATTATTAATTCCATTAATTTTTGGTTTTATTGCTTTAAAGCTTGGGAAAAACAAGTTTTTTGGAGTTTTGCTTGGATTAATTTTTGTTTTAAATCCAATTACATTTAATTTTTTAAATAGATATTATGAATTGGTTTCATGGATGTTTTTTATTTTAGCATTTTACTTTATTTATGTTTTTTTGGAATCAAAGGAATTCAATAAAAAATATTTCATTTTGTCAATTCTTTTTACAACTTTATCTTCTTTAAGTCATTTAAGTTCACTTTTTTTTCTTTTAAGTTCATCAATTTTTTTAATTACTTCTTTAAAGGACTTAAAAAAAGTTTTAAGTATTTACATTTTTTCTTTTCTTATTGGAGCGTTTTGGTTTATCCCATTTTTATCTTACATAAATTTCTCTGTTTTAATTAATTTAACTGGAAGTAAATTGAAAACCTTTGGAATAATTTCTTCAAGCGTTTTCCTTATAATTATTTTATTTATTTTATTGTTTTGGCTTAATACTGTAAAAGGCAAAACATCTAGATTAAGAAATTTTGTTTTAGGTATTTTAGTTTTATCTTTGGCTCAATTTTTTTTCAGTGAGTTTTCACTAATTAACAAACCATTTATTCACAGTTACCATGTTTTTTACATTTTTGCAATTATTTTTGTTTTACTTAATTATTTTAATTTAAGTCTTTTAACTAAAAAAAATATTGCAGTTTTTGTAATTCTTTTTTTTGTTCCAACAATCTTTTTGTGGCCAAAGATTTCCGAACAATACTTTCAACTTCAACCAAGATTAAGCAATTATTCTATTTATAATGAAAAAATCGATTTTAGTGAAATTGATTTAATTCTTCAAAGAATTCCAAAAAATGTCAGGTATGAATCTTTTCCTTATGATCCAATTATTTCATCTTATTCTTCCACTAAATATGGTTTGATGAATTTGTTTGGATGGGGTTACAATGCATATCATATAAAAAATAGCTATAAAGCTCCTGAAGAACTGTTAGATCCTATAAAAACAACCTGTGAAGACCTGCAAAAATACGTTAAATTCAATGCATTAAAATATTTAATTGTTTTAAATAATTCTGCTTTTAATAAGTCAGTTGAATGTGGATTTAAAGAAATTCACAAAGATGGAAAGGTTTTACTTGTTGAGTGGCCAGAAGAAGTTAGTTTAATTGAAAATGGAGAATTATTAGAGTTAAAAGAAAATTTCATTAAATTTGAAGCTAATCCTCCTTTAACTAAAATGAAAATGAGTTTTTTTCCTCGTTGGAACGCTTATATTGAAGGAAAAAAATTAGAAATAAAAAATGCAAATCCTGGAATGCAAATGGAAATTTATTCATCTTCAATTGTTGAATTAAGATATGAAAAAACTTTGATTGATTTGATTGGGGTTACATTGTCAATAATTTCTTTGCTTGGGTTAATTTTTTATTGGTTTTTTGGACTGCCTAAAATTGAAAGACTAATGCAGTAAAATTAATGCCCACATTTCAAAACCTGTTTTCAAGCCTTTAATTATGTCACTTCCAACTCCTTTGCTTTCTCCAATTCTTTTCTTGAAAGTGATTGGAATTTCAATTACTCGTAAATCGTTTTTTAATGCAATTAAAATCATGTGAGGAGAAAAAGAATTTCCAGTTACAGTTAATTGATTAATTATTTTGTCTAATGCTTCAGGGCGAATAACTCTAAAAGTTGTTCCAACATCTGTTAATCTTAATTTATCCCAATAACGTAGTTGAATTAATTTTGACAAAAATAGGTTTCCATATCTAATGAATGGAGTTACTTGTGAATCAGAGTTAACTAATTCTTCAGTTGTTCGAGTTCCAACAACTATGTCAACATTTTCAATGTATGCAACCAATTTTTTCAAGTCAGCTGAAGAGTAAGTGCAGTCTCCTTCAACCAAGCAAATTAAGTTTCCATATTTTCTTGCTTCTTTTAATGCTCTAATGCATGCAGCACCATATCCTTGGGTTGACTCTTTTACTACTATTGCTCCTGCTTTTTTTGCTTCTAAAGCAGTATTATCAATGCAGTTATTGTCTATTACAATTATCTTTTCCACTTCTTTTAATTGTTTAAAGTCTTTAACTGCTCTTCCAATAGCTTTTTCATCATTGTATGCAGTCATTCCTATAGAAATTTGTGGGTTTTTAATTGGTTCAAACTTAAATTTTTTTTTATGTGGAAAAAAGATTGTGGGAATAAATAAATCCACAAAGACAGCAATAAATGCAATGAATGCGAAAATATTTGCAGCAAAAATTAAGTTGTTTGTTAAAGGAAAATTAACTTTTAATAAAGTTAAAACAAATGCTAAAAAATATAATATATAAAAAAATATTCCGGCTAAAAAAAAGTGGAAACCATATAAAAGAATTCTTCCCATGCAAAACTTAGCTTGACAAACTTTTTTAAAGATATTTATGTTTCACGAAGAAATAAAAATATTTTCAATCAATTAATCTAATACTTGCTTTTAAATTAATTTAGTGATTTTTTGTCGAAGAAAATTTTAATTCTTGGAGAAGGTTTTTTAGGAACAAAACTTAATTCTAAATTAATTGAAGCAGGTTTTAATTCACTTGCAGTAAGTCCTTCTCATTTGAAATATAAAGTTGATATAACTATTCCAACTCAATTAAAAACAATATTCAATTCATTTAAGCCAGACATAGTAGTTCTAGTTGCAGCAATAACTGATGTTGATTTTTGTGAAAAAAATAAAGATTTAGCTTCAAAAATTAATATTGAAGGAGTCAAAAATGTTGTTGAGGCATGTAAATCTCTTGGTTGTAAATTGATTTTTATTTCAACAGATTCTGTTTTTGATGGTAAAAAAGGCAATTACTTTGAATCAGACCAAGTGAATCCAATTAACCATTATAGTTTGACTAAGGTTGAAGGAGAAAAACTTGTTTCAACTCTTAGTGATTATCTTATTTTGAGGGTAGCGGCTCTCTATGGTTTTAATCATTTAGTTAATAGAAAAACTTTTGTTAACTGGATTATTGATTCATTAAAAAATGGTAAAAAAATTGACATAGTTACTGATCAAATGATGTGTCCAACTTTAATTGACGATATTGGTAATGCAATAATTTCATTAGTGAATCAAAATGAAAAAGGTTTATTTCATTGCTCTGGAAGTGAAGCAGTTTCAAAATACGATTTTGCTCAAAAAATTGCTAAAGTTTTTGATTTAGATTCATCTCTTATTCAAGAAACGACTTCTGCAATATTAAAACAAACTGCTTTAAGACCTCATAATATTTCTTTAAATATTTCAAAGCTTGAAAGCAAGGGAATTAAAATGCATGGTTGTTTGCAGGGATTAAAAATTATGAAAAAACAAATGAATGAATTAATTGAATTGAATAAATAATTCTTAAACTATTTCTGGAAAAGGAATTGGAATAATAAATTTTCCTTTAAATCCTTTTTCTTTGAGTTTTGGAATAATTATATGTTTAATATTCCAAGCCAAAAGTAAAGCATATTCAGGTTGGTCTTCAAATAACTGTTTTTCGTCTATTACTTTAATATGCATTCCAGGACTATATTTTCCTATTTTTAATTCATTTCTTTCACAAAGATAATCTAAAATAAATGGCCCTATTTTGCAAAAATTTAGTAAAGTATTTCCTTTTGCTGGAGCGCCTATTCCTACAATTTTTTTGCCTTTTGATTTTAAATCATTTACTATGTCTAACAATTTTTGTCTGTTTTCTACAACTTTTTGCCCAAATTTTGTAAAAGTTTCTTTTGTATACAATCCTGCTTTTTCCTCTTCCATTAATGTTTTTGAAACATTTTCAATTATTTTGTATGCATTTTTTTTGCAAGCATATACTCTTAGCGAACCTCCATGAGTATCAACTCTTTTAACGTCAAAAACATCCAAGCCATATTTATTGAACAAATAAATTAATGGTTTTAATGAATAATACCTTAAATGTTCTGCATAAATTGAGTCGTATTCCATTTCATGAATTAAATCCAATAAATAATGGGATTCTTCAATGAATACTCCGTCATTTGTTAATAGTAATTTTATTCCTTTCATTAAAGAATCTAGTTCTCTTACATGAGCGAAAACATTTGTTGCAGTTATAATTTTTGCTTTACCATTTTCTTTTAAAATTTTTTTTGCAGTTTCTTCATTAAAAAATTCAGGTAAAGTTGGAATTCCTTTTTTTACAGCTATTTTTGCTGCTTCGGATGGATCAACTCCTAATATTTTTATTTTATCAGGTAAATAAGCTTCTAATAGGGTTCCATCGTTTGAACCAATATCTATAACAAAGTCTTTTGATGAAAGATTAAATCTTGGAATTGCTTCTTTAACTAGTGCATGAAAATTGTCTTTTAAGTTTTTGTTTTCTCCAGTAAGATATACAAAGCTATCAGTGAATAGAATTTTTGGGTCAACTGCATAACCTGTTTGAACTAGTTTACATTTTTCACAAAAAAACAAGTCTAATGGATAATGTGTTTCAGGTTTTATTAATTCTTCTTTGCTTAAAAATTTATCACTTGGAGGTTGATGCCCTAAAGATAGTACTTTAATTAAGTTTTCGTTTTCACAAACTTGGCATTTCATTTTTATTTCCCCTTTTTATTAAAGTATTTTTCATACCATTTAAAAGTTTTTCCAAGTCCTTCATCTAAATTTGTTTTTGGTTTAAAACCTAAATCTACAAGCCTTGATATATCTGGGCATCTTCTTGAAACACTTCCTTTTGGAGCTGGATGAATGTCTATTTCTGGATTTACGTTTGCAATTGTGAAAATTTTTTTTGCTAAATTCATTATTTTGATTTCTTCATCACTTCTTCCAATGTGAATTGTTTGAGCAGTTGTTTTAGGGCTTTCCATTACAATTTGTGTTGCTTCAATTGCGTCATCAATGAAGCAAAAAGTTCTAGTTTCTTGCCCTCCAAATATTTTGAATGGATTTTCTTTTTTCACTATTCGTTCAATAAATTGAGGAATTACATGTTCTTCCCCCATTCGCGGACCATAAATATTGTGATATCTGATAATGCAAAAATTCATTTTATGCAAATGGTGGTAACAATTTAATGTTACTTCATTCATTATTTTGCTTGCGCCGTATGACCATCTAACATTTGATGGATTATCAATGCAGAGGGGAACGTTTTCTGGAGTTGGAATTGGGAATTTTTTTCCTAAAATCTTTAAAGTTCCTGCATAGGTTTCAGAACTTGAAGAAAACAATATTTTTCCGTGCTTTGATTTAACAAACCAATCCAATAAATTGATTGTTCCAATTACTCCTACTTTAATTACTTTGTCTGGAATTTTGTAAAAATTTTCAGTTCCATTAATTGCAGCTAAATGGTAAACAAAATCATATTTTTTTTCTAATTTTGAAAATTCATTTGCATTAGTAATATCCATTTTAATGAAATCAGTGTTTTTGTTTTCTAAGAGTTGTTTAAACTCTTTATCTTTTTTTCCTCTAGCAAAATTATCCATTATGGTTACATGGTATTTTTCTGCTAATTTTTTGGATAAATGAAATCCAATAAATCCTGCTCCGCCTGTAACTAAAACAGTTTTTAATGTATTCATGTTATTATTTAACTAGAAGTTAAAGTTTTTATATCCTAGTAATACAAACTTGTAATACTTGTTTTAAGTAATTGTTTGAGTTTTTGTACTAATAAACCTTTTTAAAGTTTTATTGAATTAACTGTACTATTAAATTTTAATTAAAAATAATTAATAAATAAAAAAAGTGAAAAAGTTGGAAAAAATAGCAATTTTAGGAATTGGAAGAGTTGGCTTGCCCTTATCATTGATTATTGCGGAAACAGGTTTTACAGTTTATGGAATTGATGTAAGAGAAGATTATGTTAATTTAATTAAATCTAAGAAAATGCCTTTTGTTGAAGAAGAAGCACAAGAATTGCTTGAAAAACAGGTTGGGAAAAACTTTTTTCCCACAACTGAAATAAAACATTTATCTGAAGTTGACATAATTATTTTAACTCTTGGAACTCCTGTAGATGAGCACTTAAATCCGGATTTCAAGCAAATTAATTCTGTTTTACATGACTTGAAAGACAAGCTTCGAAAAGGGCAATTAATTATTTTGCGTTCAACTGTTTCTCCTGGTACAACTGAATATATTAAGGAATTTATTGAAAAAAATACTTCTTTTCAAGTTGGAAAAGATTTATTTTTGGCTTTTTGTCCTGAAAGAATTGCTGAAGGAAAAGCAATTGTTGAAACAAAAGAAATTCCTCAAATAATTGGAGGTATTGATAAAAAAAGTTCTGAAATGGCGAAAAACTTTTTTTCAAAAATAACTAAGGAATGCATTTTAACTGATTCTCGAAGTGCAGAATTGGCAAAAATTTTTACAAACATGTATCGTTACATTAATTTTTCAATTTCAAATGAATTCATGATTTTGGCTGAAGAACATGAAAGAAATATTTACGAAATTCTGCATTTAATTAATTACAATTATAAGCGTGGAGGAGTAAAATCCCCTGGATATACTGCTGGGCCTTGCCTTTACAAGGATGGATTTTTTTTAGTTAACACAATGCCTTTCACTGAATTAATTTCCACTAGTTGGAAAATAAATGAAACTACTCCATTGTATCTTTTGAAAAAAGTTAAAGAAATGAAGGGAAGCTTGAAAGGAAAAAAAGTTGTAATTCTTGGAATGAGTTTTAAAGCAGATATTGATGATACTCGTAATTCTTTGAGTTTTAAAATTAAAAATGCATTAATTCAGGAAAACACTGCAACAGTATGCCATGACCCATTAGTTAAGGAATTCAATTCTGATTTAAGCAATACATTAAAAGACGCAGATGTATTGTTCATTGGAATAAATCATTCTTTTTACAAAAAAAATCTCTCAATTGATTTTCTTAAAAAATTAGTGAAAAAGGATTGCATTGTTTGTGATATTTGGAATTTACTTGGCAAAACAAAAATTTGTTATTCTCTGAAAGAAGTTTAATTATTTTTTTTTGAATTCTTCTTTTAATGTTTGAATTGTTTTTTTCATTCCGGAATTAAAATCTGTTTTTGCAGTGAATCCTAGAGCTTGTTTTGAAAGTGAAGTGTTTGCAATAATTTTTTGAATTTCTGTTGCAACATTTTCTTTATGGTTTAAAGGAACATTTGTTTCAAGTAATTCATTTATTTTCATAACTAGTTCATTTAAAGTAGTGCTTTCGCCAGTTCCAATATTGAACGATTTTCCATCCATATTTTTTGGAGCCTTTGCTGCTTTAATGAATCCTTTAACTATGTCTGAAACAAATACAAAATCTCTTTCTTGAGTTCCATCTCCATTAATTGAAGGAGCTTTTCCTTGAAGTATTTGCTCAGCAAAAATTGATATTACTCTATTTTTCATTCTAGGCCCATAGGCATTGAAGATCCTTAAACAAATAGTTGGCAATCCTTTAACATCGTTAAAAAATTTTGCATAAAATTCACCCATAACTTTAGTGAATCCATAAGGGCTGTTTGGTTTGAATGGATCTGTTTCAGGAGTTGGATCATGTTCTGGTTCACCATAAATAATGCAAGTACTTGGAAACAAAAATCTTTCAACAGAGTTTTCATGACAAGCTTTTAAGACATTCAAAGTTCCCCCGATGTTAACCGAGTTATATGCTTCTGGAATTTTAATTGATTCTCCAACATAACTTAATGCAGCCATGTGAAAAACAAACTTTGAATCCTTTACAGCGTTATTTATTTCATTAAAGTTTCTTATATCTCCTTTAAGTATTTTAACCTCGTTTTTTACTTTCTCGAGATTTTGCATGAAGCCTGTACTAAAATTATCGAAAACTGTTACTTCAAAATTTTCTTTAACTAGTCTTTCCACTAAATGGCTTCCAATAAATCCTGCTCCACCTGTTACAACTACTTTTTCAGTCATAAGCATTTTGAATTCAAATAGTATTTTAAAGTTTTTTAAGCACAGTCTTGGTTGTTGTTATGAGCAAATTTTTTGAAGTAAAGGAATGCAGAATTTGTAATTCAACTAATTTGAAAAAATATTTGGATTTAGGTGAAATGCCTTTAGCAAATGCATTGGTTGATCTTTCAAGTAAAGAAAAAGACTTGTTTTTTCCATTGCAGTTATTGTTTTGCAAGAATTGCTTTTTGACTCAATTAAGTGTAGTTGTAAATCCTGAAATATTGTTTTCAAATTATCCTTATCAAACATCTATTTCGAGTACTTTTCAAAAGCATTTTTTTGAAATGTCTAAAGAGGTTGCAAAACTTTTTCCCAAAAAAAATGAATGCCTTGTATTAGATATTGCAAGCAACGATGGCTGTTTATTAGAGCAATTCAAAAAAACTGGTTTCAAAGTTTTAGGAGTTGAACCCGCAAAAAATTTAGCCAAAATTGCTGAAGAAAAAGGAATTCCAACTATTCCCGAGTTTTGGAATGAGGGCGTAAGAGAAAAAATTATTTCAAATTATGGCAAGCCACTGGTTGTAACTGCTACAAATGTTTTTGCACATGTTCACGATGTTAAATCTTTTGCTGAAAATGTTAAAGAGGTTTTAACAACTGATGGAGTTTTTATTCTTGAATTTCCTTATGCATTAAATTTGTTTGAGAAAACAGAGTTTGATACAATTTATCATGAACATTTATCTTATTTTTTAGTTCATCCTTTAATTACTTTGTTTAATGGCCTTGAAATGCAGGTATTTAATATTCAAGAAATTCCAATTCACGGAGGAAGTATTAGAGTTTTTGTTAAAAAATCTGAAAATAAAAAAATTAAAGTGAATGAAAAAGTAATTAACGAGTTTTTGGAAAGAGAAAAAAAGCATGGCCTGAATGAATTTAAATCATATGCTTCTTTTGCAGTAAAAGTTGGAAAAGTAAAAAAAGCTTTCACTAATTTGTTGAATAAATTAAAAGGTGAAAAAAAATTTGTTGCAGGTTTTGCAGCTGCAGCCAAAGCAAGTACTTTAATGCATTATTGTAAAGTTGGAAAAGAGCATATTAGGTTTATTATTGATGACGCTCCATTTAAACAAAACAAGGCTTTTTCAGGAAATCGAGTTCCAATTTATTCAAGGGCAAGGCTTGCTGATAACCCGGATTATTTGATCCTGTTTGCTTGGACTATTGCTGGAGAATTGATTAAAAAAACTAGAGAGCGAGGATTTAAAGGCAAATTTATTATTCCAATTCCTTTTCCAAGAATTATTTTGAGTGAATCTGAATTGCTTTGATCAATGGTTACTATCTAGGTTTTTTGAAGTGTCTCATTCCCACTAAGTTTAATTAAGACATATTCCTTTATTTTTTTTATATAATGCAAAATTATTTTAGGGTCTTTAAATACTATTTTTAATTTATGTCTTATTAATTTGGGTGTTGCAGAAAAAGTTATTTCCACTGGAAGTTTAGTATTATATTGTTCAACTTCTTTTCTAGTAAAATTGGTTCCAACAAGTCCTGTTTTTTCCAAAGCTTCTTCATAAGAATCTCCTTTTAGAGTGCCTTCTTTTATTCCTTCTTCCCAAAGAGCGGTTCCAGGAATGGGTGTTGCAGAAGCCATACTAATTGACACGGGTTTTACTTTTTTGAAAAAATTCAATGTTTTTTGTAGTGTTTGAGTTGTTTCACCAGGTAAAAGGCTTATGGAAAATAAATGTAGTATAATGTCATACTTTTTTCCTAAAGCAATTGCTTTTTCAACACTTTCTAATTTTCCATGTTTATTAGCTCTATCAAGAATTTCTTGTGCTGCAGATTCAAAACCCACTCCAATCCACATGCATCTCGATCTTTTTAATGCATCCATTATTTCATCGTTCAGGAACTCACTTCTAGTTTGAATTATGTAAGTTAAGTTTGGAAATTTTTTCTCAAGATAGTCACAAATTTTTAAAGTTCTTGTTTTATTTAGTGTAAAAATTTCATCTGAAAATGCAAAACTTTTCAAACCTTTTTTACTAAGATATTCAATTTCTTTAAAAACATCTTCAAGATTTCTTTCCCTATATTTTTTGTTTAATATTTTTGAAGAACAATAATTGCAACTATAAACGCATCCTCTTGTAGAAACTATTTGAAAAAGATCTCCTGAATTTGTTGAAAAATATTTTTCCACAGGAAGAATTGAATAATCGGCTGCCATAATTTGTTGCATGTCTGGAAGTTCTTGTGAGGGGTTTCTGACAAATTCATTCCCTCTAAAAAACGAAATTCCCTTTACTTCTTTCAAGTCATTAAAATTTTTTACTATATTAAGAAAAACGATTTCTGGTTCTCCTTGTATTGCAATGTCTGCGCCAGTTTCTCTTAAAGTTTTCTCAGGAAAAATAGTTCCATGAGGACCTGAAACAACAAATTTTGTCTTAACTCCATTTTCTTTGAGTGTGCTTAAAATCTCCTTAACATGATTTGTAAATGGAATATTACATCTTGCAGAAATCCATACTTCAGTAGGAATTAAAATTATGTCCGGATTGAAGTCTTTGACCATTTCTATTATTTCAATATTTGAAAGTTTTTGAATAGTTGGATCTAAAGCCAATATATCATTAAATCCAGACTTCTTCAATAAAGCACTAATATGGAAAAACTCATTTGGACATTTAGGAGCTGTATTTATTATCATTGCAGTATTCCTTGAAAGCGCTATCTGTGATTTTGAAAATGAGCTTAAAGCAACTCGTGGGTTTAATAAAAGAATTTTCATTAAAAAACTCCAAATGATATTTGACTTTGATTTAAATTTGTTGTATGAAAATATACTTCTTATTAAATAATTTGAATTATATTTATTGTATCTTAAAAAGTATTTAAACCTTTCTTTAGGTTGATGCTTTGTTTTATCCCAACTTAGGTTCCCTATATTTTTAACTATTACGTGGCCATCAAAACAAGAGTTCATAATTCATAAACAAGCGGCAAACTAGAACGCTGGTTTGGGACTGCAAAAAAACTCAAAAAACATTTTGGCAGAGGGAACATTAATTCAGAACAATACAAGAGCAGTGTTGAACCAAAACACTTAAAAACATTAAAAAAATACATATTTAAGAAAAACTTTTTGATTTTCATGGCGGAACGCGGAAAACTAGTTTCAATTATTTTAATTAATTGGAATAACTATGACATGACTAAAAACTGCATTAAATCGATTAAGCAAAACACTGATTATTCTAATTATGAAATTTATTTGATTGATAATGGTTCAACTGATGGAAGTTTTGAAAAATTGAAAAAAGAATTCAAGGATTTGAAGACAATTGTGAATTCTCGTAATAAGGGATTTGCTTATGCCTTAAATCAAGGCTATAAAACTGCTAAAGGATTTTATTTATCCCATATCAATAACGATGCAATTGTTTTAAATGGATGGCTTTCAGCTGCAATTAAAGTGCTTGAATCAAATTCAAAAATTGCTATTGCAGGCTTTAGAGAAGTATCTTTAGAACAATCAAAGAATGCTGAAGAATTGAAAAAAATTCGGGAAGAGCCAGACATTGAAAAAATGACTTTGCCTGTTGGATGGGTTACTAAAAAGAAAATGATTCAAAAAATTGGTTACTTGGATGCTGAGTTTTTTTCTCCAATTTATGGAGAAGAAGCTGACTGGAATTTTAGGGCGAGAAACATGGGTTATAAAATTGTTCGCGTAAGTAAAGCAAACGTAGTGCATTTTAGTTCAGTTGATACTAAAAAACATTTAGGTTACTCTAAATACCTTGTTTTAATTAATTATCACAGATTAAGAGCAATGTTATTTAATTTGTCTTTACTTGATTTGCTTAGATTTGTTCCGGGACTTGGATTAATTTTATTTAATTCTGTTTGGCAGGGAACACTTATTCCATTGCTTAAATCTTATTGGCTAAATTTAATGGATTGGAAATTAATTTTAAAGCAAAGAAAATTTAAAAGAAGGTTTATTCCTTTTAAGGACGAAAAGTTTACAGTAATTTAATATACTTATGGATGAATAAATTATTTACGAGGATAGGAAATGTTTCAATCAAAACAAGCCTTAATAGCAAAAACCCTTGAGAGAGGGGGTTTGGCTGGATTAACTAATTTAGCTTTAAGGTATTATGAAAGAAATAATCAACCAGACAAACCTCATTTTGTTCCAACTGCTTTGCAAATAGAAGTTACAACTGCTTGTAACTTGAAGTGCACAATGTGTGAGCATACTTACATGCAGGAAGTTGGAGGACACTTTGGTTTTAAGGAGTTCAAAAAATTATTGGATGACAATCCCACAATTCAAGTAATTAATTTAACTGGAATTGGAGAAGCTTTAATGAATCCAGAATTTTTGGAAATGGTTGAATATGCTAAAAAGAAAGGAATTTATGTATGGTTTTCAGATAATTTTACTTTAATGATTGAAAAAAACATTCAAAAAATTATAGATGTAGGGGTTGACTTTGTAGTTATTTCTTTGGATGGAACAACAAAAGAAGTGTTTGAAAAAATAAGGGTTGCAGCGAACTTTGAAAAAGTAATAGGGAATTTAAAAAATTTAATTAAAATGAGAAATGAGAGAGGATTAAAAACTCCTTTAATTGGAATTAACATGGTTGTAATGAATGAAAACTATCACCAAATTGCTGACATGGTTAAACTTGCAAATGAACTTGGAGTAGATAAATTAATGTTTATAACAATTGTTTTATCTGATACAACTGGAAATTTATCTTTGTGGAGTGTGCCCAAAGACAAACTTCAAGCAGAAGTTGAAAAAGCAAAAAAAGCTGCTGAAGGAACAAGTATACAAGTAATTAGTTGGCCAAATGTTTCACCTGAAAGAAAAAAAGAAACAGGTTGCGACTATCCTTGGAGTAATCCCTACATTACATATAATGGAGATGTAGTTCCTTGTTGTTTTATTCCACAACAAACAGGTGCTCGTACAAATTCAGAAAATCTTATGGGAAACATTTTGAAAGAAGACTTGAAAAAAATTTGGGTAAACGAAAAATACGAAGAATTTAGAAAAAAAATTAAATCTAAAGATCCTCCAACTTCTTGTAAGTCTTGCCCGAAATTTTATGGACAAATTTAATTTCACGCGATCTACATGAAAATTTTATATATTACTTCTGTTTTAGGAAATATTGGTGGAAGCGAGATTTATACTAGAGATTTAATTAAGGAGCTTGCAAAAAGAGGCCATGAAATTTTTGTTGTAACAAATGCTGTTTTTCAATTTCCCGAAAAAAATGTTTCAGTTTTTAAGATTCCAATTTTTGGACATCATGCTTTTCACAAATTTCAAATGCCTTTATCATATTTTAAAATTTTGGAAAAAGTGAAAGAGTTTCAGCCTGACATAATTCAATGTCATAGTAATTCTTTAATGGGTTTGATTGGGCATATTCTTAAAAAAAAATTTCAAATCCCAATGTTTTTATTAATTGAATCAGTTAGCGATAAGAACGCCAACATTCACACTGAATTAATTTTTCGAGTTGAAAAATTTTTAATGCCAAAACTTAATTACAATAAATTAATTGTGTGGACTGAAAACATTAAAAATAAGTTTTGCATTCCTTGGGGAATTTCTGAAAAAAAGATTAAAGTAATTCCCGCAGCACTAAATTTAAATGAGTATCCCTTAAATGCAGATAAAAAAGCACTTCAAAAAAAACACGGAAAGCATTTAATTATTTCAATTAAATCTTTATGGGGAACTAATACTGAAGGATTGAAAACCATTGTTGAAGCCATGAAATTTGTTCATGAAAAACATCCTGAATATAAATATTTAATTTTTGGGTGGGGGCCAGGAAGAAAAGATTTAGAAGAACTAGCTGAAAAACTTGGCTTGCGAGATTGTGTACAATTAATGGGTGCATTTGAAAAAAATGAAAAAAATAGTATTTTTTCAGCTGCAGAAATAACTCCTCATTCACTTGTTTATGAAGTTGCAACCTCAATTTCTTTGCTTGAATGCATGGCTTTTGGAAAAGCTTGTGTAGTAACAGATATTGGTGCAATTAAAGATGTAGTAAAAGATACAGCTATTTTAGTAAAGCAAAACAATCCCAAATCAATGAGTGAAGGAATAATTAAATTAATTGAAAATACTGCATTAAGAAAAAAACTTGAAAAGAAGGCAAGAAAATTAGTTGAAAAAAAATATTCTATTCAAAGCACGGTAAATGAATTAGAAAAACTGTACTATGATGTTTGAGTATAAATTATATTATATTTGGGGATAATGTGCATTTTTGTATTTTGGCGGAATATTCAGCAGCTAAATATTTAGAGGGAACTAATAGAATAGTTTTTGAAGTTTCAAAAACATTAGTAGAAAAAGGACACAAAGTAACTGTATTGTCACCTGCATGGAATAAAAAGTCAAACCCTTTGGATATTGATCCGTGGAAGAAAGAAGGAATTATTGTTAAGCCTTTTGAAGGTTTTTTCTTACACAATCCTTTTTTTCGGATTTTTTTTTATATTTTAGCTGGATTAAAGTCAAGTCCTACTAATTTTGATGTTTTTTTTGGAGTTTATACAGCGCCGCCTGCAATTGCCGCAATTGTTTTAGGAAGTTTATTTAGAAAGAAAAAATTTGTTGGTTTGTGGGAACCAAATACTATTGAAAAACTTAAAAACAATCCTTTTTTTAGGTTTTTTATTAAAAAAGCAGACAGAATTCAGACGTTAAGTGATTATGTAAAAAATTTAATTTCTAAATCTTTTTCATATCCAAGCAAAAAGATTTATTCAATTAAAGGATTTGTTGATACTGAAAAATTTTATCCAGAGGCAATGGATAGAAATTTAGTTAAAAAATTTGATTTGAAAAACAAATTTGTTATCTTAAGTGTTGGGAGAGTCTCAAAATTAAAAGGGAGCGATACTTTGATTAAAGCAGTAGCCAAAATAAACGATCATTCCATTAAATTATTTTTTGTAGGAAGACCAACTCCAGATTTTGATTCAAAGAAATTAGTTAAAGAGTTAGGCATTGAAAAAAATGTCGTTTTTATTGGTTTTAAAAAACATGATTTTTTGCCTCCTTATTATAATTTATGTAATTTGTTTTCTTTACCATCTTTAAGTGAAGGGTTTGGATTAGTTGTTGCAGAAGCGCTAGCTTGTGCTAAACCTGTAATTGTCAGTGACCATGGACCTTTGCCAGAGGTTGTATCAAATGCAGGATTTGTTGTGCCAGTTAATGATGTTGATAAATTAGCTCAGGCAATACTTAAAATTAAAAATAATTCAAATATTTTGAATTTGCAAAAAAAAGCATTAATAAGGTCAAAAGCTTTTACTCTAGAAAATGCAATGAATAGATATTTAAACTTTTTAACAAAATAATTTCTAATAACTCAAATTAATTTATATTAATATTTAATTTTGGTGATAAAAATGAGTGAAAAAAAAGCTTTACTTACTGGTGGTGCAGGATTTATTGGAACAAATGCTGCCAATTATTTTTTGAAAAAGGGGTGGGAAATAACTATATTAGATAACTTTTCTAGAAGGGGCACAAGAGAAAATGCTAATTGGTTAAAAAATCTTTTTCCAGAAAAACTTAAAATAGTTGAAGCAGATATTGTTACAAATTTTAATGTGTTAAAAAGTAAAGTTAAAGAAAGTGATTTAATTATTCATTTAGCTGGACAGGTTGCTGTAACTACTTCTATTTTAAATCCGAGAGACGATTTTAAAGTGAATGCCTTAGGAACATTTAATGTTTTAGAAGCTTTAAGAAAAACAGATTCAGATGCTACATTAGTCTATCCCTCGACCAATAAAGTTTATGGAAAAATGCAACAACTTGAAGTTCAAGAAAAAGAAACGCGCTATATATATAAAGATTATTCTAGTGGAATTCCCGAATCAATGCAGTTAGATTTTTTTTCCCCTTATGGATGTTCTAAAGGAACTGGGGATCAATATGTGCGAGATTATGAAAGAATTTATGGTTTAAATACCGTTGTATTTAGACAAAGCTGTATTTATGGTGAAAGGCAATTTGGAATTGAAGACCAGGGATGGATTGCATGGTTTGTTATTTCCTCAATATTAGGCAAGCAAATTCATATTTATGGAAATGGAAAACAAGTTAGAGATGTATTATATGTAAATGATTTAATTGAAGCATATGAATTGGCACATCAAAAAATTAGTTTTTGTAGAGGACAGATTTTCAATATTGGAGGAGGAACAGACAGATCAATGAGTTTATTAGAGTTACTTAGTTTTTTGGAAGAACTTGTTGGGAGAAAAATGAATTATATTTTTGAAGATCAACGACCCGGAGATCAATTAATTTATATTAGTGATATTTCTAAAGTTCACGATAAGCTTGGTTGGACTCCTAAAACAAGTGTAAATGAAGGTGTGAAAAAATTAGTTGATTGGGTTTTTGAAAACCAAAAGTTAGTGAAAACTGTTTTAGCAGATTTATTGAAAAAAGTTTAAAGTAATGATCATTTTTTATGAGGGCATTACTCAATTTTAAAAACTTTACTAGAATCTATTAAGTACGTGGGCAGAACTTTTCTTATTACGGGTGGTGCAGGATTTATTGGTTCGAATTATGTTGAATTTCATTTAAATAAATATCCTGAAGATGAGGTAATTGTTTTGGATAAATTAACTTATGCTGGTAGAAAAGAAAATTTAAAAGAATTTGAGTCAAACTCAAATTTTGAATTTGTTAAAGGAGACATTTGTAATAAAAAATTGGTTGAAAAACTGGTTAAAGATGTTGATGTTGTAATTAATTTTGCTGCTGAAACTATGACAATATGCAACAAGAATCATACTTCAAAACACAACTATGCAACCAACTACTCTAACTACAAACCAGTTAAGCCAACATGCTCAACAAAACCACAAGTTATGCAACAGAGCATCACTCCTCGCCGATGAATTAATTTTTTAATCCTTTCTATGCAAACTTTGTGATTAGGTTATGGTGGAGAAGAAAAGAATAATGAAAAAATGGCGAATCTTTCTTGAAACCATTTTTAAATGTAGAAAAAACAGAGTTGTTTAAATGAAAACCAATCAAACATTTGAAAGCAAAGATCTTAAGGAGCAAAAAGAATATGCAGAACATTATGAGGAATTTTCAGAACTGGAACTATTTAATATAAAAATTCTTAAAAAAATAGCCAAACACCTAAAAGAGCCCATACTTGATGTTGGTTGTTTTACTGGGAGGAAAGCAGCGTTTTTTTATGAAAATGGGTATAAGGATATTTCTGGATGTGATATTTCAAATAACTCCATCAAACAAGCAAAAAAATCATACCCCTTCATAAACTTCTTCCAACATGATATGGTAAAAAGTTCAACAAGTGAAAAATACAATTCAGTAATCTGCTTTCAAACAATTGAGCACATTTTTAACTATCATAGATTCTTAAAAAATATTGTTGGTTCATTGAACAATGGAGGAGTGGCGGTTATTGAAACGCCCAATGCGTGCAGCATAATTACTAGAGCAAGGCTACTACTTGGTGATGCTAGGAATTTTACAGGAAACATTGATGAGTCACATATAAGGTTTTTCAGTAAGACCTGTCTAGAGAAAGCAATGGAAAAACAAGGGATGACTATTGTTCAGTCGTTTGGCTACAATATTAGGCCAATTGTCAAACCAATTGAGTTTATTTCTTCAACTAGTTGGAAAGAAGTGCTTGTTGTAATTGCAAAAAAACAACTCTAAAAAACTCACAAATTTTTTTTATGCTGATTTAGGCGTCCCAGTCTAGAAAAATTGTGAAACTCCTGTTGTAATTAAAATCTAGATTTATATTACCAAATAAAACTTTAAAGAGGTTATTAGTACAAAAACTCAAATTATTTCCCCCAACTTATGTTGCAAATTTGTATTACTAGGATATAAAAACTTTAACTCACTAGTTAAATAATAATATGAATACATTAAAAACTGTTTTAGTTACAGGGGGAGCAGGATTTATTGGTTCGAATTATGTTGAATTTCATTTAAATAAATATCCTGAAGATGAGGTAATTGTTTTGGATAAATTAACTTATGCTGGTAGAAAAGAAAATTTAAAAGAATTTGAGTCAAACTCAAATTTTGAATTTGTTAAAGGAGACATTTGTAATAAAAAATTGGTTGAAAAACTGGTTAAAGATGTTGATGTTGTAATTAATTTTGCTGCTGAAACTCATGTTGATAGATCAATTCAAGGACAAGCAGAGTTTCTTGAAACAAATATTATTGGAACTTACAATTTATTGGAAGCCTCACGAAATTCAAGTGTTAAAAAATTTTTGCAGATTTCAACTGACGAAGTTTATGGTTCGGTGGAAAAAGGTTCTAGCTTAGAAACGGATGAATTAAAGCCTCGAAATCCTTATTCTGCTTCAAAAGCAGCAGCTGATAGGTTTGCTTATTCTTATTTTGCAACTTATGGATTGCCTGTTTTAATTACTCGTGCTTCAAATAATTATGGTCCAAAACAATTTCCGGAAAAGGTTTTACCTTTGTTTATTACAAATTTGTTAAAAGGAAAAAAAGTTCCATTGTATGGTGATGGAAAAAATGTTCGAGACTGGCTTTACGTGGAAGATCATTGCAAGGCATTAGATGTTGTTTTGCAGAAAGGCAAATTTGGAGAAGTGTATAATGTTGGAGGAAATTGCGAACTTCAAAATATTGAATTAACTCATAAAGTTTTAAAGGCTTTAGGAAAAGGAGAGGAAATGATTGAATTAGTTAAAGACAGGCCAGGACATGATAGAAGGTATTCATTAAATTCAAGCAAATTAGAGGTGCTTGGATGGAAAACTGAAACAAGTTTTGAAGAAGGGTTGAAAAAAACAATTGAATGGTATAAAAAAAATGAAGCTTGGTGGAAACAATTAATAAAAAGTTAAGGAGGGATTTGAAATTAAAGGAGTTATTTTAGCTGGGGGCACTGGTTCAAGGTTAAAGCCTCTTACAAATGTAACAAATAAGCATTTGCTTCCGGTTTACGATAAGCCAATGATTTATTATCCAATTGAAACTTTGAAGTCTGCAGGCATAAAAGATATTTTAGTTATTACTGGAACTCATCATGCTGGAGCAATTTTTAATCTTTTAGGTAGTGGAAAAGATTTTGGAGTAAATTTTACTTATAGAGTTCAAGATGAAGCTGGAGGAATTCCAAGCGCAATTGGCTTAGCTGAAGGCTTTGTTGGAAACGATAAATTTGTTTCCATTAATGGAGACAATATTTTAACTCATTCAATTAAAAGCTTTGTAAATGAATTTGAAAAAGGCAATGAGGGAGCAAGAATTTTATTATATAATGGAACTGTTGAGCAAGCAAAAAAGTCTGGAGTAGCAGTTTTAAAAGGAGATAAAGTGCTTGAATTAATTGAAAAACCATTAGATCCTCCTTCTACAATGATTTCAATTGGAGTCTATATGTATACTTCAAAAGTTTTTGATGTAATTAAAACATTAAAGCCTAGTGCTAGAGGAGAAACAGAGATAACTCATGTTAACACTCATTACTTAAAAAAAGGCTCACTAAAAGCAAACGTAATTGAAGGGGAATGGCTTGATGCAGGAACAGTTGAAGAACTATTAGAGTCAAACATTAAATTAAAAAAATTGGCTGAAAAAAAGTAATAATTTGATTTTTTATGAAAGTTGCTTTAATTAATGATTATCCTAAAAGCACTGGAATTGGAAACTATGCTTTTTCTCTTTTCGATGAATTAAAAAACAAGCTTGACATTGAAATGGTTTACTTAAACCATGATTCAACTAAAGAATTGAATGAAAATGTTTTAGAAATTAAAACTCAGTTTAATTTTCCATTTTTTAATAAAACTTTAAAGAATTTGTTTTTCTTTCCAAAAAAAATTCCAGAAGGATTTGATTTATATCATTGCTCTAACCAGTTTTTAAGCAGAATAACAAAGTACAGAAAGCCTACAATAATTTCTTGCATGGACATAATTCCTTATATATTGAAAAACGATTATCCTAAAAGTCTGAGAGTGCTTTTAACACATTCATTAAATGAAATGCATAACGCGAAAAAAATAATAACTATTTCTGATTACACTAAAAAAGAATTGATTAAACATTTTGGGTTTGAAAAAAGTAAAATTCAAACAATTTATTTAGGTTTTAATAAATCAGTTTTTAAACCTAGAAATAAATATTTTGCTAGAGGCAAACTTAACTTGCCTAAAGACAAAAAAATTATTTTAAGTGTTGGATCTGAGGAACCAAGAAAAAATATTGAGACAATTTTAGAGATTTTGCCTGAACTTAAGAAAGAGTTTTCAAATATTTTATTTCTAAGAATTGGGGAACAAAGCAAGAAAAATAAAAAATTAATAAAAAAACTAGGAATTGAAAAAAATGTTCAATATCTTGCAGGAGTGAATATAAATGATTTAGGGCATTATTATAATACATGTGACTTGTTTGTTTTTCCAAGTTATTATGAAGGTTTTGGCTTACCTGTTTTAGAGGCAATGGCCTCAGGAGTCCCTTTTTTGACAACTAACTGCACTTCAATTCCAGAAATAACTGGAAACAAATTTAAATTATTAGATCCATTTAATAAAGAAGAGTGGATTGAAAGCGTCATTAAAGCTTTAAATGAAGAGAATAGAAAGCGGGTTCAACATTATTTGAAACAAGCAAAAGAATTTTCTTGGGAAAAATGTGGAAAAGAAACTTTGCAAATTTATAATAAATTAATTTAGTGGTTTTATGAGTGAATTAAAAAGAAAGGATAAAGAAGAATACAATAAAATTTATTTAGTTAGAAAAGATGTTCAAGTTGAAAAAGTTTTTTTTCCTTTTAGTTCAACTGGTTGGATTGATAAAAATTACAATTATTCAGGGGATGTTTTGGATTTTGGTTCTAATATAAGTTCAACTACGTTTCAAAAAGTTTTAAGAGATAAAGGAAATTATTTTGGTTATGATGTTGACAAGGAAACTATTTCATGGCTTAAAAAAAATAATTATTTTATTGATTTTTGGAAAACAAACAAAAAATTTGATTTCATTGTAGCAATTCAAGTTTATGAACATTTAGACTTAAATACAAGAGAAAAATTTATTGAAAGAGCTTATAAATTACTTAAACCAAAAGGATTTTTAATTTTAGAATATCCTTACATAAGAAATTTGGGGGGAATAAATTATTTTACTGATAAAACCCACCAACATCCCCCTGCATTTGAGGATGAAGCAAGTTTGTTGGCATTGTATAAATTTAAGCCTCGCTTAGTTTTGGTTGGAATAAGTTTTTGGCCTTTCACTAATTTTTTTAAATTAGTTTTAAATATGGCTTTAGGATTTGATCCTCAACATAATGTTGTATTAATTGGGCAAAAATAGTTTTTTAAGCACCCTGTTTTTTGTCAATATTAAACAAATAAAGTAGCAACCCATGAATTAAACCAATTCCAAAAATTAAATAAGTTATTATTCTAAAAATATGGAAAGGCGCTTTAATTGAATGAATAACTATACTTAAAACAATTACGATGAATGGAATTGAAAAAATTAACAAAAAAATATAATTAAAAATTAAATATAAGCAAAAAAATGTGAATGAAATTAGGTAAATTAGTCTTAGATATACTGCGATTACTTGTTTAACTAATTCTATGCCTGAAAAATGATTTAAAAAAGGTACTCCAGTTTTTCCATACCATTTTGCTTGCTTGTACAATTCTTTAATTGAGTGAACTCCGTGGCCTGAAAAAAATGCTTTTTTAGTTGTCTTAGTTTTCAAATTATTTTCCTTTGCAAACAATTCAATTTTTTCTTTATACAATTGATCTTCTCCAAAACCAATTTCAGGGAACCCCCCTAAATTTAAGTAAATATCTCTTCTAACAAATCTTGGTTCTAAAGAAACTCCAAATTCGTTTGTAACAATTTTTTCAATAAATTTTTCCTGAATTGTATGAAAAGCTGTATACAATGCAATTGTTTTTTCGTCAAATTCTTTAACACATTTTTCAATATATTTTTTGTCTTCCAAATAACAATCGGCATCCATTGAGCCAATAATTTTTGCATTTGTGTACTTTGCAGCCTTATTCCGTCCGAATGCAGGGCCTCTTCTTCCTGGATTATTAATTAAAACAATTGCTCCTTTTTTTTTTGCTATTTCAATTGTTTTATCTTTTGAGCCATCATCTACAACTATTACTTCTTTATTTTTGTAAGAGTTTTCACTAATTGAATCAATTAATGCTCCTATGTGTTCTTCTTCGTTTAGTGTTGCAATTAATATAGCTACTTTAGGGTTTTTGCTTAATTTTTTTAATTTGAATGTCATTTTAATTCCTTTATTTTTTTTGCTGGCACTCCTGCTACGACGGTATTTTTCGGGACACTTTTTGTTATAATTGCTCCTGCTCCAACAACAGAGTTTTTTCCAATTTTTGTTCTAGGTAAAATTATTGTTCCTGCATCGATATATGCATTGCTTTCAATTAATATTGGTGTGTTTTTAACTGGTTTTTTTGAACTATCATGAGTTAAAAGTAAAACTTTGGAGCAATTTGAACATTTTAGCCATTTATATCAGAAGTTAAATCAATTATTGAATCTATTTCAATAAAACTGTTTTTACCAAAAATTTTCCTTTTCCTCTTTTATTGTTATAAATTATTTTAACACTTCTTCCTAAACCTGCATTTAAATGAATTTCGTATCCATGAATTATTCTTTCAAAAAATCCTTATTTTTGAAGGCATTAATTCAAATAATGGTTCAAACATTTTTTCACTTATATCAGAAAAACCGGTTGTCCAAAAGCATGAATTATTGAGTTTGCTGTTGCAATAAAAGAAAAAGGAGTGGTTAAAACCCTTTCATCTCTTTTTAATCCAAGTGAAAGTAATGCTATTTTCAATGCAGAAGTTCCAGAGTTAACTGCTATTGCATATTTTGAGCTACAATATTGGGTAAATTTTTCTTCAAACTTGAAAACTGATTCACCTAAAATAAATCTTTCATTTTGTAAAGCATTTAACGCTGCTTCTCTCATTTTTTCATTAAATTTTAGTTTAAAAAATGGAATCATAAATATTTGCCCCTTTAAATTATATAAAACTTAAATGTTAAAGTTTTAATAACTCTTTTAGTACAATTTTAATCATTTTTTTAATTATTTATCACTTTTTTATACATTTCTAAATACTTTTCCATTACTAATTTTTTATTAAATAGTTTTGCATTATTTATTGCTATTTTTCTGTATTTTTCAAAAAATTTTTTATCTGTTAAAATTTTCAACAATTTTTTGGTTAAATCATTTACATTATTTGGTTTAACTGTTAATGCTTCTTTCCCATTTTTTTCTGGAGAACCAATAATATCAGTACTGATTACTGGTTTGCCACAACCCATTGCCTCCATTAAACTTAAACCAAAACCATCTCTATGTAATGCTGGAACAACTACTAAATAAGATAAATTATACATTTCATTTAATTTTTTCTCTGAAACAAATCCCAGCAAGTCAACTTGTTTTTCTAATTTAAGTTTTTTAATTAGTTTTTCTACATTTTTCTTGTCATAGGTAGGGCCAATCAATACTAGTTTTGCATTAACTTTATTTTTTATTTTTGCAAAAGCCTTCAGTAATACAAATATTTCTTTTTGTTTTTCCATTCTTCCAACAAATAAAACAATTTTTTTCTTTTGTTTTTTGACTTTTATTTTTTTAAATTTTGGTTCAATCCAGCCTTGAGTTGTAATTAGGTTTTTTTCTTTAAAATATTTTTCCAAAAACCAGGTGTAAGTGGTTACCTGATTTGCCTTGTTTAATATTTTTAAAATTGCATGTTTTTTTATTGGATTAGCAAAATTATTTTCTAGTTGATCACGGCCAAAAAAAGTAATAATTGATTTAGCATTTTTTAGTTTAGCTAAAAAAATAGTTGAAATTAATGGAGGCAAAGTGTAAAATCCATGATATACGTCATATTTTTCTAAACTAAATCCAGCTACAATATATTGCATGATTCTTTTTAATGGCTTTGAAGAGTAAATATTGTGCGTTTTAAATCTGTAAATTGTTATATTGTTAATTTTTTCCCTTTCTTTTTCATTTTTCCAGTTTGGAGTTAAAATATCTACTTTTATTTTATAGTTTTTAGTAAAATAATCAGCTATTCCAAAAACAATTCTCTCAGTTCCAGCATGTACTGGATAAGCAAAATCTGAAATCAATAAAATGCTTTTAATTTTCATTTTTTTCACTTCATTTATTAATTAATTTGGAAAAAATTCTTTTGTCTTGTTCATTAAATACTTTTAATATTATTAAAATTAATAAATAAATTATTGGGCTAATCAAAACTAAATCTAATAAATTCAAAAAACCAAAAAAATAATAAAAAATTGATAGAGCAACCCCCCCTATTACTGGTTTTAAAAATATTTTCAAATTTATTGCAGTAATTTTTTTATTTGTTAGATTTAATGCTATAATGAAAAGAAATATTTCGCTTGAAAGCGTTGCTATTGCTGCACCAATAAATCCATTGCTTGGAATTAAAATTAAATTTAATATAATATTTAGTGTAACATATACTGCTACGACTTTTGCAATTTGTTTTTCAAATTCAGTTGAGCTAAGCGCATTTAATAATGTGTGGTTTAAGTAAGAAAAAACTTGAAACCAAACCAATATCTGTAATGCAATAGTTGATGGTTCAAAATTATTTGTCGGGGTAGTGGGGTAAATTAGTTGAATTATTCTTAATCCAAAAAAAGTAGTTCCAATAGCTATTGGAAATATTAGTAGAAACAAATAGAGTAATGATCTTTCTATAATGGTTTTTAATGACTCTTTTGAAGATCCATAAAAATTTGACATTACCGGAAAAATTGATGATAAAAATGTTGCAGATAAAAATGCAAGAGTATTAACTATTCTTACAGCCGCACTATAATATCCTGTTTCAGTGTTTCCTTTCAATATTGATAACATCACTATGTCGATATTTGCATAAACAACTAAAAAAAACACCAGTAATGCAAAAGGAAATGCTTTTACTATTAAGTTAATATATTTTGTAAAATTGATTTCAGGTTTAGGAAAAGAGAAATGTTTTATAAATAATAAAAAGCTTGTTAAGAAATTAATTAAATTCGAAAGTATGGCTGCAATAAACAAGCCTGTCAAACCAAAGCCTAAATACAATGCACTAACACTAAAAACAAAAAGAATTGTTTTGCATAAAGTATTAATACCAAATTCGTATTCCATTTTTTGAATTGCCAAAAAAGCTGTTCGAAACAAGCTTGCAAAGGATTCTAAAATACTTGAAGGAACTAATAAAAAAATCAAAAATACTGTAAAAAGGGTGTATTTTTCTGGAGAAGTTAAATATAAACTAAATGAAACACTTAAACTAATTATAATCACTCCAAGTGATAGAATTATTTTTATAATGCTTAAATCTCCTACTAACTTGGAAATTTCTTCTTTTGATTTTGATCGTGAACTGTTTCTAAAAAAAAGAGTTGTTGTCCCTAAATCAGTTAAGATATTAAATAGCAATACAAACGATATGATAAATGAATAAATTCCAAATTGTTCTACCCCCATAATTCTTGTTATATACATTACTAAAATTAGTGAAAAAGCTTTTTGTAGAATTGTTGTTGCAAATAATGCAATAGTATTTTTTACAATTCTTCTAACAGTATTCATTAACTCACTGAAACCTAAAATATATTTAAATTAGTGCTGTAGGACATTTTCCAAACATTTAATTAATAAATTAAGATAATTCAATTATTCTTAATCCAGGATTTGAATAAATTTCTTTGTATTCAAATGGCATTTTTTTATGAGTCAACAACTTTACTAGAGTAGTATTATTCATTGTTGGATTAATAATGTATAACTTTGTGTTATCGCTTTTTCTGTAAACAAATAAAGGTATTACGACGTTTTGACCATTTATATTAAATTGTTGAACATTGTTTGGTTTATCAATCCAAGTTGTTGGGAAAGAATTAAACTGATTTTCTTCAAATCTATTACCTCCACAACTGTATTCAACTAGACTATTAGTTGGATTGAGTGCAGAACTACAATCGAAACTAGTGCTTGGAATTGGCGATACATATTTTGAAGCTTCATTTCCAGGATTTCCTTCAAATGCGTAGAATACGTATGATCCAATGCTGAATAAATCATCTTCTTCAATTATAACATGAGTAGACTTTTTGCTTTTCAAAATATCTAATGCTTGTTGTTCATCTCTTGATATTAAAAAAATTGAGAAATCCCTGTCAGAATTAACATCGAGATTTCTATTATCTAATAAAACTTTTTTTTCTGTTACAAATGAAATCCAATGACCATTATTCCACCAATTAAAAAACCTTATTTCTTCATTTGGCAAGTTAGTGTTAATCCATTGAAATGCTTGTTTCCAGTAAGGTGGAGATTCAATATTTGGAACATTTCTTGTCATGAAAAAACTTCCAGAAGCAATTCCAATGAAAAGAAACAATCCAAGTAAAACAGCTAAAACTCTTTTATTAGTTAAATTTCTTTTACTTAAAAAATTAATTCCTTCATTAAAAATAACTCCTGCGCCTACCGCTACTGGCAAGCCAAAAGTAAAAGTAAACTTTAATTTATACCAAGCCATTACTAGAGTTAAAACAATCCAGAAAAAGAACAAATTACTATACTGTTCATCCTTTTTTTTAAAAATTCTAAAAGGCAAGATAACTAAAGCAATTAAAGGCAATAAAATCATTGCATTATATTTTTCTCCAAAAAATCTATTTCCAAGGCTTTCTTCTCCAACAGTTGCAGCAAATAATGCTCCTGCTTCTGAAAACCTAATATCTGGAATAAAAATAAAATACCACAAAATTACTATCAAAATTAAGTATTGTAGAGCCATTGCCAGAAAATTAATTTGGTTTTGCATTTTTGTGTAATCTTTCTTATGATATAAAAAAACTAAAAACAATAAAATTGCTGCACCTAAAAACACTACTATCATGACTGGAAAAAACAATCCAGGGGGAATAGATTTTGCAATGTTAGAAGTAATTGTATTAATCCATCCAGTTCCCCTATAAAAAGAAGCAATTATTCCAAATACTATAAAGGTTATTAAGAAGAGCTTTACAAAGTCAAGTAATTCTTTAATGCTTCGTTTTGCATAAAAGTTTAGTACTCCAAAAATAAAATAAGCTGAAATAATTATTGGAATAACTAGATACATTTCCCAAGTTAAGGCCATTATTCCAAAAAATATTCCTGCAAGTAAAGAAAAAATTATATTGGCTTTTTTAAGTTCGGGGTTTTTGACTGCTTTAATTAAGAATACAAATCCAATTACAAGCCATAAAAATCCTAAAGCATCTTCTTCTAAAAATCCTCCCATGGTTCTATAAACAAATGCTGGAACAATTGCTGCAAAAAAAGCCATTACAATTCCAGTTCTTCTATTATAAATTTCTCTTCCCAAAAAATACATTGCTACAACTGTTAGAGCTCCATAAAATGCAGGCAAAAATTTAACCAACCAAATTAAGAGATCTTTATTATATGGGGCTCCTAAAAATAATAGTTTATACCAGAACGCATTAAAGTTCCAAAAAAATGAAGTATTTGGAATATTTCCTCCGCCAAGCTGATAATAAGCTAACGGATCTCTATCAGGAATTTGTCCTTGAATTGCATATCCAGTCATTCTTGCATGAAAGTATGAATCAAATTCAAAAAACAATTCATATTTAAACAAGTGAGCTCTGATTGCAAAAGCTAAAATAAATAATGCAAAAACAATTAAAATTTCTCTTCGATGCTCTTTCAAGTAATTCCAAGTTTTGTCAATTAAATTCATATCTTCACTTAAAAAATTATTCAATAAATTTTAATTGCAAATTAAATTTAAATTAAGCATTCAATTACTTTGCTTTTTTAATTATTTTTGAAGCTTTTTGCAATCCTTGTTTTAAAAGAGATTCTCTTTTTGCTCCAGCACAAATAACTTTTCCATTTTTGAATAAAAGCAAAGTCATTTTTGGCTCGTTAATTCTTAAAATTGCTCCAGGAAATTGCTCTGGCTCGTATTCAACGTTATCTAGATTCATTGCCAAAGAAAACAAATCTAAAGTTGCATGAAGGTTTGCAGTTGCAACAAGATTTACAACAACATATTGAGGTTTTCTTACAATTTTAACCTTTTTTTGAATGTCATGAATCATTTTACTTGCTTTAATTATTGCTGCAGAAATTTGTTTTTCACTTGAAGCACCTGAACAAATTATTTTTCCATTCTTGAATAAAAGCATTGAAACCTTTGGTTCCTTTAATTTAAGAATTGCTCCTGGGAATTGTTCTGGTTCGTATTCAATATTTGGAATAGTAATAGCCAAGTTATACAAATCAAGAGTTGAATTTAAGTTTCCAGCTGCAACAAGATTAACGATTTCATACTTCATTTCATTGCCTCCTTCAACTTATTTAAAAAGACGACGAAACCTTTAAAAACTCATTTAAAAAGCACTTCTACACAACGTTTGCAGTCAAGGTTCAGCCCTTGAAACTGAAGGGTCATATGACTCTTCAGCTGTTGTCTCGCTCGACGCGGGCGATTGCTCACGTGAGCATTCAGCCGCGGTCACGCGTCACTAGCGCGTGGCCGACACTGACCTTCAGTTGCTGTCTCGCGCGGCAAGCGCAATGCCCATACGAACACTCAGCCTCGCCGGCTTTCAATTCAGCCTCGCCGGCTTTCAATTCAGCCTCGCCGG
>CAYJVY010000008.1:0-32807 GCA_964373795.1 uncultured archaeon
TCAGCCTCGCCGGCTTTCAATTCAGCCTCGCCGGCTTTCAATTCAGCCTCGCCGGCTGAACGGCGATTGCAGTTGTTAACCTATTTAAATCTTTCTTTGGAATAATTAATTAATTCATTAAATGATTTGAATAGAGGTATTTAGGGGTTTTAAAATGGCTAGTAAAAAAGCAAGAGGTAAACGAGCTAAAACAAGGGATAAGTTTTCAAGACGTGGATCAAAAGTTACAGTGAACAAGTTATTGCAAGACTTTGAGGAAAACTCTCGAGTAATAATTAAAACCAATTCTTCAATTCATGAAGGAATTCCTTTTAGAAGATTTCATGGAAAAATTGGAACAGTAATAGGAAAACAAGGAAGGGCTTTTAAAGTTGAATTCAAGGACGGAAACCTTTCAAAGCAATTAATTGTTGGAGCAGCTCATTTAATGCCTGTTCCACAACAAAAAATAGCGCAATAAATAATAGGTGGAAAAATGATTGGAAAAGAAATTTTGTCAAAAAAACAAGTTTCACTTACTCAAGTAAAAGAAATTCTTAAAGAAAAAAGTGAAAAAAAAGAATTAAATTATGAACAAAAAGTTACATTTGAATACGCAAAAAAATTTGCTAAAGTTACTCCAAGTAAAGAAGAAAGCTTGTTTAAAGAATTAACTGCATTGGATTTAGTGAATGAAGAATTTGCATTAAAAGTAATTGATTTAGCGCCAGATGAATTAAGTGTGTTAAAGACTTTAGTTCCAAAAGGAGTAACAATCAAAGAACAGGATTTAGAGACTATTCTAAGCTTAGTGAAAAAATATGCAAAATAAATTTGTATTATTTAATGAAGTGAAAAAATTATTGAAGTGGTTTAAATGCCAACAGAAGAAAACGCAATTGTATTGGATTACCTTGCAAAAGGAAAAAGTTCTAGTTATAAATCAGAGCCAATTGCACAAGTTATTGGAGTTAATCACTTCACTTTATTAGAAGTAGTTCCAAAACAGCCATTAAAAATCATGGACACTGTTTATGTTGGAAAAGAAACAAGAGAAGAAATTGATTACATTAAAAAAAGAATTCAATTCAAAGAATTAACTTCAACTGCTCAAAACGAATTAGAAAAAGTAATAAACAAAATTGTTTTAGACAACACTCAAAGATTTTTAGGATTCTATAACAATTCTACTTCAATTACAATTAAGCTTCATCAACTTGAATTACTTCCAGGTTTAGGAAAAAAACATATGCAAGACATTTTAAAAGAACGAGAAAAAAAACCTTTTGAGTCATTTGAAGACATCGCCAAAAGAGTTTATTTAATGCCTGACCCTGTTCAAGCAATAGTTAAGAGAGTTATTGAAGAAATTGAAGGAATTGACATTAAATATTACATTTTTGCTAGGCAACCAGTGCAAGATCGAGGATTTTTTCATCATAGAAGACCTTTTCAAAGATATTCTTAAGCATGCGAACTTCAATTAAGTTATAAATTTGTTTGCTTTTTCTTATATTATGAATTTATTTCAAGAACTAAATTTTGACATGGTTAAATACTCTTTTTCTCCTAAAAAAAAATTAGGTCAACATTTTTTAATTGATGAAAAAGTTCTTCAAAAAATTGTTTTAACTGCAAATTTAAGTTCTAAAGACATTGTTTTAGAGATTGGTTCTGGAAGTGGAATTCTTTCAAAAGAATTAATTAAGACTGTTGAAAAAGTAATTGGAGTAGAACTTGATTCAAGTTTAGTTAAACTACTTTCAGAAAAATTTAAAGAATTTAAAAATTTTAAATTAATTGAAGGAGATTTTCTTTCAATTCCTTTGCCAAAATTTAATAAAATTGTTTCTTGTCCACCTTATGGAATTAGTTCGGATATAATGAATAAATTATTTTCAATTGAATTTGATTTGGCTGTATTTGTTTTTCAAAAAGAGTTTGCAGAAAAACTTGTTTCAGAGCCTGGTTTTCCTGATTATACTGCTTTAAGCGTTTTAAGTCAATTTTATTTCTTTCCGACTCTTATTCAAGAAGTTGATAGAAATGCTTTTTTTCCAAAACCAAAAGAACGCTCCACAATAATTAAACTTATTCCACAGAAAAGATTTGGTGAAACAAAAAATAATGATTTATTTAATAAATTTATTAAAACGATTTTTAGATTTAAAAACAAGAATCTTTCAAATGGATTAAAGCAAGCATTAAGAGAATTAAAGGAATTTAAAAAAGAAAAAATTCAAAAATTCATTGAATCAAATGAATTGAGTGCTCAAAAAATCCAATTAATTGAGGTTTATGAATTTGTTGAAATTTTTAATGAATTATTTTAATTTATTTCCGCTTTTTTTTCTTTGCAACAGTTTTTGATGATTTCGAATTTGCTCTTGATTCTTCTTCTAATAAATTTAATCTTTCTTCTAATAAATCTAGTTTCTGATATAATGCTTTCATTAAAGTAAGATTTCTATCAAGTAGTTCTACTATTACTTTTTCATCTGCTTCATTTGCAAATCCTTTTACAAGCATTTCCTGAATTTTTGCATGCAATGACTCAATTCTTTCTTTTACACTTAAAGGATCCATTAAATCACCTCTATAAAGTTAAGCATATTATTGTTTTTTCTTGTTAATTAATTTATCGCTTTTTTCTTGAATTAATTGAATAATTTTTGAAGGAGTTAACTCAAAACTGTGAAATGAATAGATTCCTAAAATGAAAACTGTAATATAGTCAATTAAATGAATTAAAATTGCTAAAGTAATTCCTTGTATTGCATTTAATCCAATTAAAGTAAAATAAAATGCAAAAGCTGCTTCAAAGGTTCCAATAAATCCGGGAGCAGAAGGAATTAGAGTTACAAACATTACTAAAACCAGGAGTAAACCAATTTGAATGAAGGAAATATTTATCCCTAAATTTACTGCAATAAAATAAAAATTAATCCAAACAAGAATCCAGCTAATTAATCCGCTTATAAAAATAATTAATTGATTTTTTAAACCAGTTCTAAATGCCTTTCCTCCTGAAAAAAAATCTTCCAAGAAATTTTCTCTATTTTTTAGAAAAGAAATTTTTTGCACTAAAGGTTTAAGTATATTGACAAATTTGTGAGAGGAAAAAAACAATAAAAAAATTATAACAAATAATGTAATTGGAAATAAAATTATTGCTTGAATTTGAAAAGAAATAGTTGGATATAAAATTAATAGAAAACCAAATAAAATAATCAAAATAATCATTTCAACTAATCTATCAACTAACACGCTTGAAAAAGCAATTGTTTTACTTATTTTTTGTTTTTTACTTAAAACATATGTTCTAACAAATTCTCCTAAACGTGCAGGTAAAAAGTTGTTTGAAAAGAAACCAATACACATAATCTTAATTGAATCTTTTAACTTAATTTCTGTGAAAGGTTTTAGTAAAAATTTCCATCTTAGTCCGCGGAAAATAAAAGTGGAAAAAGAAATAGTTAAAGAAATTATGAATGCCTGAACTCCAAATTGAAGAATTTGTTTTAAAACTTCTTTTAAATCAATTAAATAAATAATTAATACAATAAAGATAATGCTAATTAAATAGGAAAAAATTACTTTTTTATCTAATTTCAATTTATTCACTTCAAAACTATGAATATTTTTCTAAAATGATTTGCTGGAACTCGAATGGTAAATTGTTTTTTGAATATGTTTCAGCTAAAAATAGTTTTCTTGAATTTTCTCCATAAATTTCGAATAATGGTTGGTCTTTTTTTACTTTTTGTCCTTCTTCTACTAATAATAGTACTCCTGCTTTTTGATCGTGGGGGGCTCCAGCAATTCTAGCAATTGCTCCAAGTTCTTTTACTTTAATTCTACTAATTTCTCCTTCTTCAGTTGATTTAATTATTTTTTTAGATTTTGATAATTTTATTTCTTTGCTTGAAAAAATCTTTCCTCCTTGGGCTTTAATTATTTCCTTCATTTTTTTCAATGCTTGGCCATTTTTTAAAATTTTTTTTGCCAACTCTGTTCCTTTTCCTTTTTCTGTTTTTCCAACTAATTCAAATAATGCTCCCGCAAGCTCGCAACTTTTTTGAGCTAAATTATCAAATATTTTTCCTTCAAGTATTTCCATTACATGTTTTGCTTCTAATACCGGGCCAAAAGCTTTTCCGCTTGGCTCTGTGCCATTAGTAATTAATGCTTCAACCTTTATTCCAAGTTTTTTTCCAACTTTAATAAATTTTTCAGCCATTTCTCTTGCTTTTTCTTTTGATTTAATTTTAACGTCAGGGCCTACTGGTAAATCAATTACAACGTATTTTGATCCAACTGAAGCTTTTTTTGCTAGCACTGATGCAACTACTTGTCCATCTGGATCAAGTGAAAGAGGATATTCTACTTTAATTATTTTGTCGTCAGCTGGAGCCAAATCAACTGCTCCTCCCCAACAAATTACTGCTCCAACCTTTTTTGTTATTTTTTTTATTTGTTCAAAGCTTAAATTAACGTTTGTTAGTACTTCCATTGCATCAGCTGTTCCGGAACAAGAAGTAATGCTTCTAGAAGAAGTTTTAGGAATCATAAATCCTTGAGAGGAAATTATTGGAACTACAATCATTGTTGCTCTTCCATTTATTCCTCCAACGCTGTGCTTGTCTAAAACTTTTCCTTTTCCAAAATTAATTTTTTTGCCATTTTCAATTAATGCCTTAGTCATTGCAGTTGTTTCATCTAAATCAAATCCATAAATATAAACAGCAGTCATGAAAGAAGCTAATTCTATTTCACTAATCCTGTTTTCATTAACGTCTTTCACGATTTCTTGTAACTCTTGTTCTGAAAGTTTTTGATTATTTAATTTCTTTTTAATGTAATTAATGCTTTTAGGTTTTTCAACTGCTTGAACTTTAACTTGCTGTTTATTCAAGCAATTCAATAAATTGTTAACATCTTTAAGTAATCCAATTTCATTTTCTTTAACCATTGAATTAGTTACATCAGCTAAAGCCGTAATTCTTTTACCTGACTTGCTATTTAAAACCTCTACTCTATCTAATGGCAGTATCCCTAATTGTTTTGCGTCAAGTTCATTCAAGATTACAATCAATTTTCCTGTTTCAATATCAAAACATTTAACACTCATTTCTTGAACATACTTTGCTTTTTCATTTACAATCATTAATTCACCTTAACTACAAAAAATGGTTAAAATCATTTAAATACATTTCTTTTGAAACCAATCTCTTCATTTAATTTTTTTAAAGCCTTAACGCTAGCCAAGGAAAAATTTTTTGGCGGAATAGTAAAATCTGTTTCAAAAGCATAATTTAATGCACTTGAAGAATTAATTCTAACAATTCTTAAATCATATCCAACTTTTTTCAACACATTTACTACTTCTTTAGCTGACCCTCCCTGCGAGCCAACGCCCGGAATTAACAAAGGCACTTCTTGCTTGGATTCAACAAAAAATTTAGCAATTTTTTCCAATTCATGTAAAGAAGTCGCTCCTACAACTGCTCCCACACTTCCTTGAGCATTTTTTCCCCATTCAACAATTTTCTCTGAAACAAGTAAAAACAATTCTTTTCCATTCACTTTCAAGTTCTGAAAATCTTTTGCTCCAGAATTAGAGGTGCGATTTAATACATAAACTCCAAACCTTTTATGTCGTTCGCAAAAATCAATAAAAGGTTTAACTGAATCCTCTCCCATAAAAGGATTAACAGTTAAAGCATCTGCTTTCCAAAAAGAAAAAGCTTCCATTACATATGCTTCAGATGTTTTTCCTATGTCTCCTCTTTTTCCATCAAAAATAATTGGAGCATTAATTTTTCTGCATTTTTCAATTACTTTTTCTAAAGCCTTTAATCCCTCAAATCCATGTTTAGCATAAAAAGCATAATTTGGTTTAAACGCAGAAGGTAAAACCTTTTCTGAAATGCATGCATCAATAATTGAAGAATAAAAATTAATTATTTTTCCTCCCATTTCACGATCAATTTCCTGTAATCTTCTCAATAAATCGGCAGGAGGCAAACTCAAATCAATTCCTTCACTTGGTTGAGGAAGATGTTTTTCGCGTACTTCAAGAAAATCTCCTTTTGCAGCTTCAATTCTATGCATTTCTGGATCTAAACCCATGCAAGCAATTGAATTGGTTTCTTCAGAGCTTTTTTTTAAAAATTCGTTGAAATTCATTTAATGTTCCTCGATTTTTGTACTAATTCAATTGAATTACTTTTAATAATATATTTTTTAATTAATTAAATGAGTTCTGTTTTGTGATTTAAATGAATTTAATTCTTTTTTTAATTATTTCACTTGTAATTGGGTTTGCGTTTACTTTTTGGTTAATGCCTTTGTACATGAAATTTGTTTTCAGAGTAGGAGTAACAGGAATTGATCAACAAAAAAAAGGCAAACCATTACTTCCAACTTCTGGAGGAGTACCTGTTTTTCTTGGATTGTTTGCAAGCATTTTGGTTTTTATTTTGCTTTCAACTTTTTCAAGTGAAAATCCTTTTAGTTTTGAAGTAATTAAAAGAAATATGCTTTTGCTTGGAGGATTGCTTTCAATTGCTATTTTTACTTCAGTTGGTTTCTTTGATGATGTTTATGTTCAAAGATATGAAAAATTAATGCGTTCTGATACAAAGGAAAGAAGAATTGGTTTAAGGCAATGGCAAAAGCCTTTGCTTACCTTGCTTGGAGGAGTTCCATTAATTGTTTTAATGGCTGGAACAAGCGTAATGGATTTCCCTGTTTTAGGCAGAATTGATATTGGATTAATTTATCCATTAATTTTAATTCCTTTAGCAGTTGTAACCGTTTCAAATGCAACAAACATGTTAGCTGGCTTGAATGGCTTGGAAGCAGGTTTAATGATTATTGCTTCCTTCACTTTAGGACTTTTTTCTTTATCAATTGGAAGAATTGAAGGCCCTGTAATTGCTTTTTCTTTAACTGCAACACTGCTTGCATTTTTTGTATTCAATAAATATCCTTCTAAAATCTTGCCAGGAGATTCTTTAACTTATTTTGCTGGAGGAGCATTTGTTACAGCAGTAATTCTTGGAAACGTTGAAAAACTTGGAATACTTATTTTTATTCCATGGATTTTAGAAGCTTTTTTAAAATTGAGGGCAAGATTTAAGGCTCGCTCGTTTGGAGACTTGCAAAAAGACGGAACACTTAAAGCTCCTTATGAAAAAATTTTTTCTTTAACTCATATTGTAATGAAGTTACCTGAATGGCTTGGAAGAAAAAGATTTACTGAAAGACAAGCAGTAATAGTTTTATTGCTTTTTGAAATACTTGTATGCATTATTGCTTTGCTTATCTATAACAGGGTTTTAATTGACGCCGTATTTTTTAAGATACTTATTTAATTCTTTTTTGTTTTCCTCTGAAACAAATATTTTTTCATTAAATTTTTTGCCAACTAAAAAATTTATTGCCTCAGTTATTTTCAAAATAGAGTAAACAGGAACTCCAGTTTTTTTAGTGAAAAACTTTAAAGCATTTTCTCCTTCCAAGGTTTTTTGTTCTCTGTCAACTGCAACAATTAATGCAGTTAAATTAATTTCCAAATTGTTTTCTTTTGCAAAGGATTGAATTTTTTCAATTGCTTCAAACTTTGTTGCAGCAGAGGTTATTACATCATCAACCATTAATACATTGCATTTATTGAAAAACTTTGCTCCAACAAACCATTCACTTGACTTTGAAGCTTCGCCATGCGTTTTAGCTTCTTTCCTGTCATAATTAAATCCAACTTTTAATTTATGTTCTTTGAATAAAGCAATTGCAGTTGCTTGAGCTATAGCGCTTCCCTTGTATGAGGGCCCAAAAATAATATCTAAATTTTTATGCAAGCCATTTGAAACAATTGTTTCTGCATAGAATTTTCCTAACTCATAAGTTGTTTCTCCGTCATTAAACATTCCAATGTTTACAAAATAAGGAGTAGGCCTGCCGTCCTTTAAAGTTAATCCTTGTTTAAAAAATAAAGCATTTGTTTTAATTAAAAAATTCGCAAACTCTTCTTTATATTTTTCCATTTCAAATCAAATAACTTTTAAACCGCAAAACTTAAATTAGAATATGGGTTTCTGGTTTAACAATTAAATTCAGACTATAAAAAGTGATTAGCAGCGTTTAGGATGCTCCAAGCAAAAACTCAGTGCAAACCTTTTCGCAGACAGGCTTAACTTCTGGGTTCGAGATGAGACCAGGTGTTTCACTGTCGCTTTGACCGCTAATCAATAATATTTATGAATGCTTGGCTTTAAAAAACTTCTTTTCCTTTGAATTCAGTGAAAAACTTGCCTTCATCGAATACAAGGTTTCCGTTAACAATTGTTTTTTCTACTTTACCTTTTAATTTTCTTCCATTAAATGGACTCCACTTGCATTTAGTGAATAGTTCTTCATTTTTTACAATCCATTCTTTTTCTGGATTGAAAACAAATAAATCTGCGTCAAATCCTTTTTTTATTTCTCCTTTTTTTGCAATGTTAAATATTTTTGCAGGATTTTTTGAACTCATTTCAATTACTTTTTTCAGGCTTTCAGGTTTGTTTTCAAAAAAATTGTAAAGCAAGGAAAACATTGTTTCAAGTCCTGGGACTCCTGAAGGAGCTTCAAAGTATGGCTTGTTTTTTTCTTCAATTGTGTGAGGGGCGTGATCTGTTGCAATTACATCAACCAAGTTTTTTTCAATTCCTGAAATCAAAGCTTTTTGGTCTGCAAGGCCTCGCAAAGGTGGATTCATTTTACCAAAATTGCCAAGTTTTTCTGCGTCAAAGGAATTTAAAAACAAGTGATGAGGGCAAACCTCGCAAGAAATATTTAGTTTTTCTTTTTTTGCTTTTTCAATTTCTTTTAATGCTTCTTCAGTTGAAACATGACAGAAATGAATTCTTGTCTTAACTTGTTTAATTAATTCAATTACTTTTTTCACTGCTTTTAATTCACATTCATCTGCTCTAATCATTGAATGGTATTTTACATTATTAAATGTCGGGCCTGAAAAAGCCTTGCTTAAGCGTTGAATTAATTCTTCGTCTTCTGCGTGAATGCATGCAAGAAAGTTTTTTTTCTTTGCAGCCTCTAAAACCTTTTTAATTTCTTCTTGTTTTTCAACCAATAAATTTCCAGTGCTAGATCCTATAAAAATTTTTATTCCGCAAACATTTTTTGCCTTTAAAATTTCTTCAATATTTTCATTGCTTGCGCCTAAATAAAAACCATAATTAACTAAAGCATTTTTTTTCACTAAATTTCTTTTTTCATTTAATGCTTGCATTGAAGTTATTGAAGGGGAATTGTTTGGCATGTCTAAAACAGTTGTTACTCCTCCAGCTAAAGCAGCTTGTGATCCTGTAAGCCAGTCTTCCTTGAATTCTTGCCCTGGAGTTCTGAAGTGTACATGTACATCAATTAATCCAGGCAAAATTAATTTTCCAGAGCAATCAATGCTTTTTCCTTTAGGCTTTGAAGAAGTTAAATTCTTGATTTTTCCATTTGCAATTACAATGTTTTTTTTCACGAATTTTCCATTCAAGAAAACCATTCCATTAATTAATGCTAAATTCATTTATCTCCCTCTTATTTCTCTATGCCTTTTAATTGCTTCTGGATTTAATTCAATGGTTCCACGTTTATCTATTCTTTCATGCCAACTTGTTTTACCTTGAGAAAACCATTTTCTTGGATTTTGATTTATTTTTGCAATAAGGGCTTGAATTACTTTGGTTGCCGCAAAAGCAATAGCTCTTTCCATTCCAATTTTTTTCATTTCATGAATTAATGCAAAAAACAATTTAGTTGCAATTTTTCTTCTTCTATTTTTTGGGTCAACATATACTCTATTATATAAAATGTCATTTCTGTCCCTTCTTATACCAAATGAAAGAAACCCTAAAGGTTTTCCACTACTGTCTATTGCGACAATGAAATTATAGTCTCCCCCTTTCCCAGCTTCTGTAATGCTTCTTCTAAGTTCTTGTTTTGACATTCCGTAATTTATATTTGCTAGAACAAAGTCTGCGCATCTCAAGTAAACTGGATCTAATTCATTTAATTCACTTAACAATTCAAATCTCATTTAATTCACTTCAATAAATCTTCACCTAAATCTTTAAAGGAAACATATTCTTTTAATGAAACTTTTTTTCCTGCTTTAGTGCGAGAGGTTTCACCAAATTCATTCATTTTTTTAAGTTGTTTGCCTGAAAAAACCGGGCCATCAGTGCAAACCCTGAATTCATTGCAACAACAAGCTGCACAAATTCCTATTCCGCATTTCATGAATCTTTCAAGGCTTCCAAAATATTTTGCTTTAATTTCTTCAGCTAACTGCAAGGCTTTTTTCATCATTATTTCCGGGCCACAAGAATAAATTACATTAAATTTTTCTCCTGAAGAAATTAATTCTTTTAATTTATCTGTAGTAAAGCCTTGAAAACCATGAGAGCCATCATCAGTGCAAGGAAAAACTTTTCCACATTCAGCAAATCTTTTCTCTGATAAAACTCCTTGCTTTGTTCGCGCGCCAAGAATTGAAGTAACTTGAATTTTTTGTTTTGCAAGTGCTTCAGCTAATTCAGTTAAAGCAGGAATTCCTAATCCTCCTCCAACAATGCATGCCTTTTTCCATTGCTTTTTAATTGGAAAATTTGTTCCGTATGGGCCGCGAATTCCAATTAAGTCTCCTGGTTTTACTTGAATTAGTTTTTGAGTGTAAAAACCTTTTGCTTGCAAAGTAATTCCAACTTGTTTTCCTTTTCCACTGAAATCTAAAGTAAAAGGTTTTTCATCTATTCCAGGCAACCAAATCATTGCAAACTGTCCAGGCTTTGCATTCATTTCAGTTTCTAAAAAAATTGTTTTAGTATTCAATTCATGATCTAAAACTTTTGATACTTTAACTATTTTTGGCTTGGAAAAAACTTTTGAAACTTGGTTTAAAACCATGGATTGCATTTTTTCACCTTGCTCTTGTTTTGCCCCAAGTTTTTCTTTTAAGCTCGTCTAATAATTCGTTTTTTCCTTGAACAGTTATTCCAGCTTTTTCAGCTGTTTTTCTTATAGGCCAATTAATTGCTCGCAAAACTTTGTGTGAAGCATCAAATGAAGTTGAATGTAAAACTATTCTTGATTTCACGCCAATTCTTTTACACCATAATGCAAACCTAAATCCTCCAACTGCATCGTGAAGCCTTAAACTGTTTCCTCTGATATCATAATCGGCAACAATTAACTCAAAATTATGGCCTTGTTTTTGCATTGCTAAAACTTTTTCTTTAGCTTTTTTTACTGTTAAAGCTGTTTCAACTTTAAATCCTTTTTCTTCTAATTCTTTTTTGATTAATACTGTGTTATCTACTGAGTCATCTAAAACTAATGCTGTTTTCATTTAATCACAATTTTTTCATGAGCTTTTCCTTTTAATTCTTTTAAACTTGAATAACCATTTTCTTTAAGCCAGTTTTCTGCTTCTTCGCAGACTTGTTTGAAAACATTTAATCCTTTGAAATAAATTGCTGTTCCAATTCCCATTAAGCTTGCGCCTGCAAGAGAATATTCTATTAAGTCTTCTCCAGTCATTATTCCTCCAGTGCCAATAATTGGAATTTCCACTGCTTCAAAAACTTGGTATACACATCTAACTGCAATTGGTTTTAATGCAGGGCCACTTAATCCTCCGACCTTGTTTTTCAGAATCGGCATTTTAGTTGTTAAATCAATGCTCATTCCTTGAGCAGTATTAATTGCAGTAATCGAATTTGCTCCTGCGTCCTCAACTGCCTTTGCAATTTGTGCAATGCTTGCAACATTTGGTGAAAGCTTTATTGAAACAGGAATTCTTCCAACAGAATTTTTAATTATTTCAGTTACTTTTCCAGCTGTTTCAGGAGAAGCAGCATAAGGTAAGCCAGCTTCTTTGTCTACATTTGGACAAGAAATATCTGCTTCAATTAAAGGAGGATTTAATTCAGCAATAAGAGAAGCAATTTCTTCAAACTCTTCCATTGATTTTGCAAAAATGCTTAGAAAAACAGGTGAAGAAGAATTTTTTAAAGCAAACTGTAAGTCTTTTTTTGCTTCATCAAATCCTGGATTGCTTAAACCAATTGCATTCAATAATCCACCTTGCACTTCAACAATTGTTGGATTTCTATGGCCTTTTCTTTCATGTAATGAAACACTTTTAGATGTTACTGCTCCTGCGCCTTTTCTTCCAGCTTCACATAAAATTTCTCCTGTTACTCCACAAATTCCTGAAGCTAAAACAGTTGGATTTTGCAATTCCATTCCTAAAAAATTTGTATTCAATGAATTCATTTAAATCCTAAATTAATAGTTTTCCAAATCTAATTGAAGCATAAAGTCTTACTAATTTTATTACAAAAACATATGTTGTTGCAATAAGAAAAATAAGTAAAGTGTGTAAAAAAGTTTTGTTTTCCAAAAAAGTAATTCCTCTAGGAGAAGAAACATTTAGTTTTCCTCCTGAATGCCAAGTTCCAGTAACTGTTTGAAAATCATTTAAAGGATTCACTATAAAGCCAAACTTGATGTGCAAAAATTCTTTCACTAAAGGATTTACTGGATGTTTTTTGAATAAAAGCACGTCATTTTGATGATAGTTAATTCTCTTCCAAGCATATTTTAAAATCTTTAAAATGCCTTGAGGCTTTACTTCTTCGTGATCGTGAAAATATTTTGCGTTCACGACTTTTAATTTATATCCTGCTTCCATTATTTTTAGAGTTAAATCAGAGTCTTCCCTGTAATAAAAATAGTCTTCATCATATCCTCCTCCAACCTTTTTTAAAGCTTTTTTGAGAAAACCAGTTGAAGTACCTCCATAAGGAGGATAAGCAGTTACAACTCCGACTTGTGGGTCTTCAAATCCTTTCACCATTTCTTTTAACCAATTTTTTTCAGGCAAGCAATCATGATCCATATTAATAATTATTTCATGTTTTGCAATTTTAATGCCTGCATTTCTTGCCTTGCATACTCCTTGGTTTTTAGAAAAATTAATTATTGAAATTTTTTTGTTTGAAGAAAAATTTTCTTGCAACATTTTTTTAGTTAAATCAGTTGAACCATCGTTTACTATAATTATTTCAAAACCAGCAGGATAATCTTGCTTCAGCATTTCCTTTACTACTTTTTTCAAAGTATTAACATTATTTAAAGTAGGAATTACAATGCTTGCATTAGGATAATTCATTTCAATCCTGTAACAATTTGTTGTTCGCTCATTGTTTTCTCGCAATAAAAGCAATGAGCTTGTAAAGGCAAAGCGTTAATGAAAAACTTGGTTGGAATTTTGTCGTGATTTGAAATACAATTAGGGTTAATGCATTTAATTAAATCGAAAACCTTTTTCGGCAAATTAATTGATTCTTTTTTAATTACTTTTTTGTTTCGAATAATGTTTACAGTTGAACCTTTTCCAATTAAACCAATTTTATTAATTTCTTCTTCACTTAACTCATGATTGCCTATAAAAATTAAGTCTTTTTTTCTCATTAAAGTGCTTGGTACATTCATTGCAACCCCAATACTTGCATCAGAGTTTATGCCTAAAATTTTAATTATTTGAAGAGCTTTTCCTGCAGGAATATGATCAATTGCGGTTCCATTATCTATTTCGTTTAAAATAATTTTGCTTTCCATTAAATGTCCTCCTCAAATTTTTTATTTGAATTTTTGTTTTTGTTAACTAAAATTGAAAGCAATGCCTCTCTTACTGGAACTCCATTAGCTAGTTGATCAAAATATAATGCATGCGGTGTTTTGTCAAGAGAGGTAGAGATCTCATTAACGCGAGGTAATGGATGCATTATTTTAAACGATTCTTTTACTTTTGGCAAGATTTTATCATCCAAAATGTAAATATTTTTTACCTTTTCGTATTCAATTGGATCTGGAAAACGCTCTTTTTGAATTCTAGTAGCATATAAAATATCTAGTTCGCCTAAAAATTCATTCAAGTCATGAGTTTTTTTCACTGAATTTTTTTCTTTCACTTTTTCCACTATTTCTATAGGCATTTCAAGTTCTGGTGGAGCAATATAATATTGTTGTACATTAAAATGAGTTAACGCAATTGCAAGTGAATGAACTGTTCTACCATATTTTAAGTCTCCAGAAAAACCAATTTTTAATCCATTAATTTTTCCAAAAGTTTTCTTAATAGTGTACAAGTCAAGCAAGGTTTGAGTTGGATGTTGATTAGAGCCATCGCCTGCATTAATTATGGGCTTGAAAGAAATTTCAGCTGCTCTTCTTGGAGCGCCTTCAATTGATGTTCTCATTACAATTAAGTCAGCGTATCTTTCAATTGTTTTAATTGAATCTGAAATTGATTCTCCTTTAGAGCGAGAAGAGTTTTGTTCTTCTGAAAATCCAATTACTTTTCCTCCAAGGTTTTGAACAGCTGTTTCAAAGCTAAGCCTTGTACGAGTTGAAGGCTCGAAAAAAAGGCATGCAACTGTTTTGTGTGCAAGAATTTTGCTTTTCTGTAAAGGACTTAATTCTTTTAATTCATCTGCTTTTTCTAAAGCAAACAAAATATCTTGAGTTGAAAAATCGTTTATTGAAATAACGTCAGTTAAAGAAAATTCAGAAACAGTTTTTGCACTTGTTTTTTCAATTTCTTTGGATTTCACTTCCATTAAACCCACAAAATATTGGAAAACAAAGAATTTAAATTATTAAGGGTTTAAATCAATTCTTTTGCTTTAACTGTTTGAATTTGTTTTTCAAGTGCATCACTTATGTCTTTTTTTACTTGTTCAAACTCTGCGTAGTTACCCATTATAAGGGGCATTAAGTCTTTTTTCCAGTCTTTTCTTTTTTCTTCAATTTTTTTCAAAAATATGTTTTTTTCAAAAACTGTTTTATGTTTTCTGAACTTTTTTCCAAGTAAGCTGAAATCTATTTGAATGTTTTTGAATTTCAACAAAAACCATAAATCATAAACATCCCTTGCTTTTTTCCTGCTGTAAATTGCCAAGATTTTTTCCAAGATGATTTCGTGTAAATCTATTGCAAAAACATGAAATGCTGGAATATCTGGGTAATTTGAGTATAGGAGCATTCTTTTTGGTTCGAGTAAAACTTTTTCCCGCAAACTTATATCTAGTCTAATAAAACACAAACTTTTTGGATTGCCATCAAAAAAAGGGCCTAAAAATTCTAGTCCAATACTTAATTGGTTTTGGTATTTGTCAATGGATTTGATTTTGGCTTTGATGCCTGTTTGTCTGAACAAAAAAACCAGTTTTTCCAAACGCTTTTCAAAATTAATGTTTTTTGAAAAAGAGAAATCCAAATCCTCACTAAAGCGGTTCAAACTATGCAGTTTATACAAACAAGTTCCGCCTTTAAAAACCAATTCTTTGCCGACAACAGAGTAAATAAAGTAAAGAAGCAAATTTTGCAAGTAATCCTTTTCAATTTGTGTTTCGTTTAATCTTTTCAGTCCAGCTAAAGCTCTTAATTCTTCTTTACCAATCAATTAATTCACCTTTTCCAAGAACTTTTTTGCTTTTTTCCGCCATGGTTTTCTAATTATTTTCATTAAGTATTTTGAAATAAGCTTTATCTCAAGTTCATCTCTATTTTTGGAAATTATTTCCAGTAACTCTGATTCTGAAACAAGGTTGAAAGCAAAAGAGTCAGCTATGGCTTTTTCTTTGCTTGCCACAAAAATTTCCATTCCTTTGTAATGTACTTTGTTAAACCCAAATAGGTTTTCTGTTTTGCTTTTAATAAAACGAATTTTTGCGTTTGCGAATTCTATTTCTTTTTTCTTTTTGGATCTTGTTGTAAAAACATCAATTGTTGAGGGCAGTTGTTCAGTTAAATTGTGATATTGTAGAGCTGACCATCCTGAAATATAGCTAGGCCAAAGAATCCTGGAAGCAACAAGCAAAGCATCCTTATAAACAGTGTATTTGTCTCTCTCAATTCGGAAAATCAATTTGGCATTGCTTAGCCTGTACAATAACAAGTTAACATAGTTTTTCTTTTTTTCCAAAATATCCAAAACTATTTTGGAGGTAAAAACTGCATACTTCTGCAGTTCATTCAATACGTATATTCGATTAACCATAATTATTATTTATGATAAGTAAGGTTTAATAAACTATTCATTCAACTTTAATTATCAATTTTGATAAGGAAGGTTAATTTAATGTTTTTAGTAGTGGAAAGCTAATGGCAAAATTTTAGCCTATTTTTAATTTAAGCAAAGGCCCACCTAATAATATACAATGCAATAAGAGAGGGCAAAAAGCAATTAAACTTGCAATAAAAGAATTGATTAATGAAAATTTTTTTGCTTTCGAAGCTATCTACTTAACTGTTTTATTTCAATAAGTAATTCAAATCCAGTTCACGTAAAGAGTAATTTTTTAGGTTCATTTCTTTAACCATTAATTGAGTGAATTTTTTTGGAGAATGAATTCCTTTTTCTGTTACAATGCTTTTCAAGTAGTGTGAAGGAGTTAAATCAAATGCTGGGTTTGAAATTGAAAGCTTTGAAGGTTTTTCAAGCCAAACCTCTTTCCAAGAACGTTCTTCGATTACTGTTTTTTTGCCGTAAAATGTTTGAGCATCGAATTTTTCTGAAGAGGTTGCAACAAAATGAGGTATGTTAAATTGTTTTGCTAGAAAAGAAATTTGTTGAGTGCCAATTTTGTTAATTAATTCTCCTTTAACAGTTATTGCATCTGCTCCTGAAAAAAAATAATTTATTTTTGGAAGTATTTGGAAAACATTTGAGTCAACAATTTGAGTTACAGGAATTCCGTGGCTTGAAAGTTCTTTGGCTGTAATTCTTCCTTGAAATAGAGGCCTGGTTTCAGTGCAGTAAACTCTTTCAATTTTTCCTGAATCAAATGCTTTGCAGAAAATGTTTGAAACATTTTTCGAATGACAATGAGTTAAAAGAATTGAATTTTTTTTAATTATTTTTGCTCCGTTTAAAGCAATTTGTTTTGCTGCATTTTTTCTTTTCTCTAAGTATTCTGTGCAAAATTTTTGTAAATCTTTTTTTAATTCGTTTAAGGATTGAAATTCTTTTTTTGTCTGCCAATAAATTTGTCTTAAAGCTGATTGCATTCCAGGCTCGGTTGGGCGGGAAAAAAATAATGCTTTTAAGTGTTGTTTTAATTCTTGTTTAAATCCTGTAAAAGTTGTTTGATTTGAGTTTTGAATGGATTGTTGAATTGCTTGAACTGCTTGGTTGCGGATATTGGAAGCGCCTTGAATTTTTAATTCTTTAATTTTTTGAACTGTTTCTTGAATTATTTTATTCATGGAAATCAATTCAATTTCAACAAATCGTTTAAAAATGTTTTCAATTCAATTATTATTAGATTAAAGTAATATATTATTGTTTTTATTAACTTTTTTAGGTGATAGGGGTATGCAAATTAAGTCAATTGTTTCAAGGGCAATGAAAGAAGCTAAAACTCCTTCATTAAAGCCAAGAAAAGAATCAAAAGATGATTCTGATTTAGTTGCTTTGCTTGAAGCAAGCCAAGCAACTATTAAAGTAATTGGAGTTGGAGGAGGTGGCTGTAATACTCTTCAAAGAATGGCTGAAGTAGGAATTGCTGGAGCAGAAACTTATGCAGTTAATACTGATGCACAAGACTTATTGAAAATTGAAGCTGATAGAAAAATTTTAATTGGAAGAGAATTAACTAGAGGCCTTGGATCTGGATCTGATCCTTCAATTGGAGAAGCAGCTGCACATGAATCTGAAAAAGATTTAGCTACTGTTTTAAAGGGAACTGATTTAGTGTTCATTACTTGTGGAATGGGTGGAGGAACTGGAACTGGAGCTGCTCCAATGGTAGCGCAAATTGCTAAGGATTTAAAGTGTTTAACTATTGCAGTTGTAACAATTCCTTTCACTGTTGAAGGAAAGAAAAGAATGGATAATGCTTTAAATGGTTTAGCAAAACTTCAAAAAACTGCTGACACAATTATTGTGATTCCAAATGATAAAATTCTTGAAATAGCTCCTGACTTGCCTTTAAATGCTGCATTCAAAGTAGCAGATGAAGTGTTAACTAATGCAGTTAAAGGAATAACTGAATTAATTACAAAGCCAGGATTAATTAATTTAGATTTCGCGGATTTGAAAACAATTCTAGGAAAAGGTGGAGCTGCAATGATTGGTTTAGGGGAGAGTCAAACAGAAAAAGCTTCTGATGCAAGAGCTTTAGAAGCAGTTGAAAATGCTTTAACTTCTCCTTTACTGGATGTAGATATTAGTAATGCTAATAGAGCTTTAATTAATGTAATTGGTGGAACTGATATGACTTTAAGGGAAGCAGAATTAATTGTTGAAGCAGTTTCATCTAAAATTAATTCTTCTGCTCACATTATTTGGGGTGCAATGATTAACGATGAATTGCCTAGAAATCAAATTCAAGCAATGGTTGTAATTGCTGGCGGAACAATGCCTTACGGAGACTATGAAAGTCATAAAACAAGTGAAGGAGCATTTGATTTAGGAATTGAATTCACTGGTTAATTTTCTTTTCCTTTTTTTTTAATTTTTTTTAGTGATTTAAAATGAATATAGCTGAAAAAGTTTCAGATTTTGTTGAAGGCTCGAAAAGAGTATTGCTTGTCTCTAAAAAGCCTTCAAGAAAAGAATTCATGGCAATGCTTACTGTTACTGGAATTGGAATTCTTGTAATTGCAGCAATTGCTTATGTAATTCATTTGTTTTTTCAATTAACTGGGATAGGGTTTTAAATTTATCTCTGGAGAAATGTATTAAACTAGTTTTAAACTAATTGAACTGTTTATTAATTAATTCATGGTTTAAGTGAATGGTTTTAAGTGAATGAAATGATTTTTACTGTTAGAACAACTGTTGGACAAGAATCCTTAGTTGTAGATATTCTTGGAAACAGAATTAAAAAAGAGGAATTAAATGTTTACTCAATTGCAGTTATTCCTGGATTGAAAGGATATATTTTAATTGAAGCAGATAATGAAGTAACAGTTAGAAGAGCTATTACTGGAACTCCTCATATTAAAGGAAGAGGAGTTGTTGGAACAGGAGAAGTAAAAATAGAGGAATTAACTTCTTTGCTTGAATCAAAGCCTTTAATGAAAACCTTGAAAGAAGGATTAAAGGTTGAAATAATTCAAGGCCCATTTAAAGGAGAGAAAGCAAAAATTATTCGCGTGAACGACTCAAAAGAAGAAGTGCAAGTAGAATTATTGGAAGCAGCAGTAAAAATTCCTGTAACCTTAAAAGCTGAACACATTGTAGTAAAAAATGAGTGAAATTTATGCCTGACATTGATTTATTAGTTGAAGGAGGAAAAGCAAATGCAGGCCCTCCTCTTGGACCAAGTCTTGCTCCTTTAGGAGTAAACATTGGACAAATAGTTAGCAAAATAAATGAAAAAACAAAAGAATTTAATGGAATGAAGGTTCCAGTTAAAGTAAAAGTTGACGTTAAAACAAAAGCCTTTGAAATAGAAGTTGGAAGCCCTCCGACAAGTGCTTTAATTAAAAAAGAATTAAAAATTGAAAAAGGATCTGGCACTCCAAAAACAGGAATAGTTGGAAATCTTTCATTAGATCAAGTTAAAAAAATTGCTGAAGGAAAACTAGAAAACCTTTCCTCAACTGATTTACAAAAAGCAATGCATGAAGTAATTGGAACAGCTAATTCAATGGGAGTAACAATTGAAGGCAAACGAGGAAAAATTTGGATGGCTGAATCAAGAGGAGAAAAAATCGAAGAAGACTTTGAAGAAGTAGTTGAAAAGCCAAAACCAAAAGAAACAGCTGTGGAAAAAACAGAAGAAAAAGTAAAGGAAACAGGAAAAGAAAAACCTTCAAAAGAATCCTCAAAAGAAAAATCAGGAAAAGAAAAGAAAAAATAAAACTAATTTTTAATTTTTGTTACATCAAAGAGCTCTAAAATAATTTTTTTCAATTCTTTTTCATTTACTTTAAGTTTTTTAGAAAAATAGTTCAAATGCTTTAACAGTTCTTGTTTAATGAATTCAGGTGAAAATAGTTTAAGTTCATTATTAATTAAAAGCATTTTTCTTGTTGTGGAATCTTTTAATAAAGCTGCAATAATAATGTTTGCATCTATTACTATAATTTGTTTTTTCAAAAGATCACAGCCATTCAAACATTTAATCCATGTTTTTTAGCTATTTCTTTATTTATTCTTCTACCTAGTTCTATGGCGTCTTCTTCTGTTAATTCGCTATTTTTTGTTAATTCATCAAATTTTTTTAATACTCTTAATCTTTTTACACGCTCTTCTAAAAAACGTCGCGTTTCTTCCGACCAATTAACCTCTCTAAACTGCTTTAATTCATTTTTCAATTTTGTTGGAACAGATAAAGTTAAGGTAACTTTATTCATATAAAACCTCCTTAAACGCTATATACACTACTATTAGTGTAAACACTATTTATATATTTTTCTAAAAACATTGCACAAAATATTCAGACTTTTTAGGCACCAGGAAATGCCTTTTTTTAGAGGTAAAATAGTCAGACTTTTTAGGCACCAGGTATTTGAAATTTACTTATCCTCTTTCACTATTTCTCCAGGCAAAGTAGTTGTTCTCGGAGAAAGTTTTACTCCTGGATAAAAAGAGGAATTAATTCCTATTTTGCAGTTGTCTCCAAAAATTGCTCCAAGTTTTTTTCTTCCAGAATCAATTTTCTCTCCTTTCAAAATTGATTTAACGTTCGCATGATCGTGCCTTAAGTTTGCAGTAATTGTTCCAGCGCCTAAATTACAGTTTTCTCCAATCACTGAGTCTCCTACATAGCTTAAATGAGGAATCTTTGTTCCATTTTCAATAACAGAATTTTTTACTTCAACTGCTTGTCCGATCTTGCAACCATTCATTATTGATGTGTTTCCTCTAATAAAACAATTTGGGCCAATTTCACAGTTCTCTCCAATGAAAACATTGCCTTCAATATAAGTTCCGCTTTTCAGTGTACTGCCTTTTCCTAAACTAATTTTTCCTTTAATATGCACTCCTTCCTCAATAATTCCTTCAATTTTGTTTTCCTTTAAACTTCCAACAAAAAACTCGTTTGCCTTAAGTAAATCCCATGGATATGCAATTGGGAACCAGTAATCTAAAACTTTTTCCACGAAAACCTTTTCTTTTTCTGTAACTAAAAATTTTAAGTAATCAACTAATTCAAATTCTTTTCTTTCCGAAAGCTGTAATTTGTGTTTGAAAATTTTTTTGTTTAAAACATACAAGCCAGTGCCAACTAACTTGCTTTTCGGGTTTAAAGGTTTTTCCACGAAACCTTTCAACAAATTTTTCTCAGCTTCGATTACGCCGAATTTTTCTGCGTCCTGCCTTTCTGCAGCAAGAACACAAAACTCTTTTTTCACGCAGTTTTTCAAATCTTTTGCTGAATAAAAGTCATCTCCATTCATTACAATAAATTTGTCCTTCAATTTTTTTTCGCAGAGATGTAAAGCTTGTCCAGTGCCTTGAGGATTATTTTGTTCAATAAAAGAAATTTTTAATTTCAGCTTCTCTGCAACTTTTTTTGTATGTTCAATTAATTGTGCTTTCTCGAATCCAACTACAAGAATTATTTCTTCCAGTTCTTTTCCAGTTGCTTGCTTGATTTGCTCCAAATTGTGTTCAAGAATTGTTTTTCCTGCAACTTTCAGTAAAGGTTTTGGCTTGTTTACAGTTAAAGGCCAGGTTCTAGTGCTTTTTCCTGCGCATAATAAAACAAATTGCATTTTTCATTCCCCAATTTTTTTTAAATATTTAATTATTTGTTCGTGAATTAATCCATTGCTTGCAATTAAGTCTCTTGAAGTTGTTTGCCATTCTTTTCCTTGCCAGTTAGTTACTTTTCCTCCGGCTTCTCTTACAAGTATGGTTCCAGCAGCAATATCGTATAACTCGTAGTCTCCTCCGAATCTTGCATCCATTCTTCCAATAGCAACATTAGCTAAATCTAATGCCGAACTTCTAGTTATTTTAATTCGCCTAGATATTTGAATTATTTCAATGTTTTTTTCTAGGTCTCTTCGCCTTGATGACAAACCTATAGTGGATTCATCTAATATTTTGTATTTTGAAACATGGATTGGTTTTTCATTGAGATATGCTCCTTTTCCTTTTTCTGCATAGAAAAGTTCTTTTCTGCAAGGATCTAAAGTCACTCCCACAATGACTTCTGAATTTTTAATTAAAGCAATTGTAATGCAAAAATATGCAAACCCTCTTTCAAAGTTTCCAGTGCCATCTAGTGGGTCAATAGTCCATAAGTAATCTGAATTTTTTGTCTGTTTTCCAAATTCTTCTCCGTAAAAAGAGTGCTCTGGAAATTCAGCTGAAATTATTTCAATTATTTTTTTCTCTGCTTCTTTGTCTGCTTGTGTTACTGTAGAGCCATCTGCTTTTTTTTCTGAAACAAATTCTTTATCAAAATACCTCATTGCAATTTTTCCAGCCGCTTTTACAGCCTTTATTGCAATTTTCAATTCTTTTGATTTATTCATTTTAAGCCTCTTCTTCTTTGATTTATCCTTGATTGAGATTTATTTCTTTTTCTAATTCTTCTTTCTTTTTTTTGTTTTAATGCAATTCCATATGATGTTCCTTTTGTCAGAGTAAGACCTTCATCAATATTTATTCTTCTTCTATCAATTTTTAGTTTAAACCGTAAATGGTTTTCCACATCGTATACACAGTCTTCTTTGTATTCCCCAAATAAATTAAATCTTGTTTCACTTGAAGCATTTAATCCTTTTCTTTTCAATTCTTCTACTATTGAATTTACTTGCCCAACCACTCCAATTTGATTCATTGGAATAACAACTATTCTTTCTTGTAATTCTTTTTCAGCAAATCCAACTAGTTTTAATAATTCTGGTAATTTACTTAATCCATCTATGGAAGTTGGAAGCAAGATAACTAGAACGCTTTTTTCTCTTCCTTTTACTTTTTGAATTTGTTTGCCCCAATGCATTTTAAGTGCTTGAACGCCTTGAAAAAATCTTTTTCTATGTGCTTTGTTAGTGAACAAATCTTTTTCCAAGTTTGGACGCAGTGTGCTTTGCAGTCGAACGTAATACTCATACAATGGGTGAATTAATACATTTATTTCTTCTACATCCATTTTTTTTCACACTCTTCTAGGAGTATTTCTTTTTCCAGGCCTTATTTTTGGAGAATCTCTTTTTTTTCTATTAGTGTGTGAAGGTCTTTTGTATCCAGTATATCCTTTTCCACGTCTTTTAGAACTTTCTGGAAAGCTTAGCTGTTTTTCTATTTCTATTTCTTCCTTTTCCAGTGTTCTTAATGCGCCGCAAACAAGTGGAACACAGTATTCTTTGTGTTCTCCGAATACCTTAAACCTTGTTTCGTTTGAGACTTCAAATTTTTTTGATAATTCATGAAATGCTTTAAACATTTGTTGTTCAGCTGTGAGTCCTGGAAAACCAAAAACTATAACTAATTTGTCTCCTAATTCTTTTCTTGCAAAATCAATTAATTTTTTTAATTCTCTTTCTGCATTATTAGTTGGTTGGGAATCTGAAAGCAATGGATGTAAGATTATGAATGCAGAATTAGGAGTTCTTGTAACTTCGCGCATTCTTTGCATCCAACGTCCTGTAAGAATTTTTACTCCTTGAAGCTGTCTTCCAAATTCTTGTGGGTCTTGCACTCCAAGTAATTCATCCAATGGATGAACTAATACATTTACTTCTCTGAGTTGCATAAAAATCATTAATTAATTTCAAATTCTTGTTCTTGGTTTGTTTTTTCTTCCTGAACGAAGCTTTGTTTTGCCGACAATTTTTCTTCTTGTTCTTGGTTTGTAATATTCTTCATAGTTTGCTCTTTCAGATGCATGACTTAGAGGACTCTTTATTTCGATTCTTTTACGATCTATATGTAGATTATATTTTGGTGCAAAGAGACGCAAATGTTCTGACACTGATGTAACACATCTATGTTCATGTTCACCAAAAAGAACAAAACGTGTATTTGGTCCAATATTCACTCTATACTCTTGCATCATTGTGAGCATTAGTTGTGTCTGCTCCCATATTGATTCCCTAGGCGGCACAACTATTAGTCTACTTACTAATTCCCTTTTTGCAAACGCGATTAGTTTTTCAACATCTTTTGGATCATCTTTTTTTATGCGTGGGGTAAAAATTACAAGAACACTATTTGGATTGCCTTTTATTTGTAAAATTTTTTTTCCCCAATAGAATTTCAAAAACTTTGCTCCATGCAAACCTTTTGTTACGCGATCCACTTTCTTTCTTCTAGCTTTGGGTATACGGTGTAATTCTAAATAGTCATACAATGGATGAACTAAAACATTCAATTCTTCAACTTCCATTTTCAAAACCTTCTCGGAGTGTTTCTTCTTCCTGATCTAGTTTTAGGTTTTCCAAACTCTTTTCTTCTTTCAACTGGTTTTTTTTGTATCTAGTGTAGCCTGTTTTCCTTTTTGTATCGTAAAGGGAAAGACCGAGTCTTTTGTCAATTTCGACTCTTTTCATTCCTAGTTCCATATCTGGGTTTGTTGCAACTTCTTTAATTCTCCGCCCCCAAAGACTTCTAAGAATTTTTGAGGTATTGAATTCTCTGTCAGAACTTTCATGAACCTCCTCAAATAATGCATAGAATGGATGTCTTAGTAAGTCATACAGCAGATGAACTAAAACATTGACTTGTGTTAACTCCATAAATAATCAAATACCAATTTCTTTCTTAATTTCTTCTGCGATTTTGTTTGCATATTCTTCTATTTGTTTTTGGTTTTCTCCTTCAATCATTATTCTTGCAAGATTTTCTGTTCCACTGTAACGAATAAGTGTTCTTCCATTGCCTGAAAGCTTTTCCTCGACTTCTTGAATTGCTTTTTTCACTGAAGGCATTTCATTGAATTCAATTTTTTCTTTCACGCACACGTTCACTAGAACTTGTGGAAATGATTTCATTATTGTTGCAAGCTTTGATAGTTTTTCTTTTTTTTCTTTCATTATTTTCAATAACTGTAAAGCAGTAATTATTCCATCTCCTGTAGTTGAATACTTGGAAAAAATTATGTGCCCTGATTGTTCTCCTCCTAAAACTATTTTTCTTTTACGCATTTCATCTATTACGTATTTGTCTCCAACAGCTGTTTTGAATATTTTTACTCCGAGTTTTTGCATTGCTTTATCAAATCCTAAATTAGTCATTACTGTTACTACAACTGAGTTTTCATCTAACCTGTTTTTTTCCATTAAATTATTTACACAAATAGCCATTATGTGGTCTCCGTCCACAAAGTTTCCTTTTTCATCTGAAACAATTACTCTATCTGCATCTCCGTCTAAAGCAATTCCTAAATCTGCTTTTTCTTCTAAAACTTTTTTCTGCATTTCTTGTGGATGCGTTGCTCCGCAATTCAAGTTAATGTTTTGTCCATCTGGTTTGCTGTTCATTACAATTACTTTTGCTCCTAGTTCTGAAAAAATTTTTGGAGCTACATCGTATGCTGCTCCGTTAGCGCAATCTAAGACTATTTTCATTCCTTCTAATGACTCTGATTTAATTGAGGATTTTGCAAACTCTATATACCTGCCTTTTGCATCGTCTATTCTATATGCTTTTCCAATTTTTGTTGCAGGAGCATAAACTGATTTCATTTTTTCTTCTAAAACTAGTTTTTCTATTTGTTCTTCAACTTTTTCATCTAATTTAAATCCATCCTCATTGAAGATTTTTATTCCATTGTCTTGAGAAGGATTATGTGAAGCAGAGATAACAATTCCTGCTTCTGCATTCAATGACTTAGTTAAATGAGCTATTGCAGGAGTAGGCATTGGTCCTACAAGTAAAACGTTTGCTCCCATTGAAACAATTCCACTCGTAAGCGCGGATTCAATCATATAACCACTTAAACGAGTGTCTTTTCCTATAACAATTTTTGGAGTTCCATTTCCTGAATGTTCTTTAAAATAATTTGCTGCTGCTTTTCCAATCAAAAGTGCAAGCTCTGGAACCATTGGATAAACATTTGCAGTAGCCCTAATTCCATCTGTTCCAAACAATTTGCCCATTTTTTTCACCAACTCAAAATTTGATCAATATTAATTTCTTTCAAAGAATTCACAATTAAGTTTGCTTCTTTCAAATCCTCTTCTGTAGTGTAATTACTCTTTAATGCAATGCATTTCATTCCAGCTCTTCTAGCAGCTTTGACTCCATTAAATGTGTCTTCGATTACTACACAGTTTTTTGGTTTTTCATTTAAATCCTTTGCTGTTTTCAGAAAAATGTCTGGAGCTGGTTTGGAATTTGCAACATTTTCTGCGGAGTTTGTTATTTCAAAATATTTTGCAATATTTAATTTATTTAAAATTATTTTAATTTCTTTAACTGAAGAAGAAGTCGCTAAACCAATTTTTGTATTTCTTTTTTTGAAAGCTTTAACTAACTCAATTGCTCCATCAATTGGTTTCAATTCTTTTTTCAGCATTTCAAAATAGTTTTCCCTTCTCTCAGCTATTAATTTTTCAATGCTTGGAGGTAAATTATATTTTTCTTTTAAATGTGTCCAAACTTCTTTTGCTCCTCTTCCCATGCCATAAATATAATCTTCTTCATCTAATTTTGCATTGAACCTTTTTAACACAATATTATCTGCTTTGTCATGTACTTTTTCTGTATCAACTATTACTCCGTCCATGTCAAAAATAATTGCTTTAATCATTTGTTTTTCACCAATGTCATTTAACTGTAACACTTTTTGCAAGGTTGCGTGGGTAATCTGGATTGATGCCTTTTCTAATGCTTACAAAATATGCAAGTAATTGAATTGGAATTAAATTCATTAATGGAAAGAATTTTTCTGTTGCAGGGACTTGAATGAATTCTCCAATTCCAGGATTTTCAGATCCAATGCAAATTACTTTTGCTCCGCGAGATTTCACTGTATTTGCATTGCTTAAAGTGTCATTTTTTGTTTCATCTTCTGAAAGCAATACAATGCAAGGAATTCCTTCCTCAATTAGCGCTAGAGGCCCATGCTTTATTTCTCCTCCAGGAAAACCAATTACTGGAAGATAGCAAACTTCTTGCAATTTAATTGCAGCTTCAAGCGCAATAGGGTAATTCATTCCTCTACCCAAAACAAACAATTTTTCCTTGGATTTAATTTTTTCCGCCAGGGTTTGAATTTGTTCAATGAAAGAATTGTTTGAAAGCAATTTACTTAAATCGTTTAAAGCTTTTTCTAATTCTTTGCTGTTTTTTTCAAAAGAGTTTGAAAGCAAAAACGCAAGCACGTAAGCAATAATTATTTGTCCAGTAGTTGATTTAGTTGAAGCAACTGCTTTTTCAATTCCTGCACAAACAGGAATTACTATATTCGATTTGCGATGCATTGAAGTGTTTTCAGCGTTAATTATTGAAACAATTTTTGCCCCGCGTGATTTTGCAATTTCTATTGCTTCAAGAGTATCAGCTGTTTCTCCTGATTGAGAAACAGCAATTACAATTGTTTTTTCATTAACGAATTTTGCAAAGTTTTCGAATTCAGATGAAACGCATGCAATGCATTCCTTTCCTCCAAATCTTGAAAAAATATATTGAGCAAGTAAAGCAACTTTGTGTGCAGTGCCTGCTCCAATAATGAAAACTTTTTCTGCTTTTTTAATTATTTCAGCTGCTTTAAGTGCTTCTTGTTTGCTTTCTTTAAAAGCTTGAAAAACAGAAAACTTTTGATCCATTATTTCTTTTAACATTAAATGTTCAAACACGTTTTCTTCACTTTTATTGTTTCTGTTTATTTCTTCAATTCTTTTTTTTACTTTAACTTCTTTTTTTGAATTTAAGTCAATAATTTTGATTTTGGAATTCATTGAAGTCATTTCATTGTCCTCTAAATAAATTGCTTTTCTCACTTTAAGTGGAAATGCTTGAATATCTGATGCTATAAAGAATTGTTTTTTATTTATTCCTATAATCAATGGTGAACCATTTTTTACTCCAATGATTTCATTAAAATCTTCATGCATTGCAACGAAAGCATATCTTCCTTCAAGTTTTTTTACAGCTTCAAAAACTGCTTCTTCAAAGTTTTTTTTCTGGCAAAAAAATTCAATTAATTGAGGAATGACCTCTGAATCTGTTTCAGTTTCAAAAATTATTCCTTTTCCTTGCAAGAAACTCTTTATTTCTTGAAAGTTTTCAATTATTCCATTATGCACTACAGAAATTTTTTTATTTAAAGAAAAAATTGGATGAGTGTTTTCCAAGCAAACCTTTCCATGTGTTGCCCACCTAGTATGCCCAATTGCTTCAAGGCTTGGAATTTTTTTTTCAAGCAAAGCTGAACTAATTTTTCCAACTTTTTTCACTGTTTCTAAGGAATTGTGTTTTTTGAAGGCAATTCCCCAAGAATCGTATCCTCTATATTCAAGTTTTTTTAATCCTTCAAAAACTAGTTGAACTGCTTGAGTAGAGTTAATTGCTCCAATTATTCCACACATGATAAAAAAGTACTGCAAGGCAGATATTTAAAGACTTATAAATAAAACTTCAATCCGTTATAAATTTCTTTATAACTATTCAAACTTATATTTAAAAGAATTTCCTTTTAACAATATGTTTATATTATAAGATTTTTTTTACTAGTATAAAGTTTTGTTTGTATTCAGTGATTGTTTTGATTGGTGAATTAGTTTTTGACTCTAAGGGAAAGAGAATTGTTTTACAGTCTGATGTTCGTGAATCTGTAAAGGGTTTGAAGCCTTTGCTTAACGAGAATTGTTGGCAGATTTTGCGTCTTTTGGCTGTAAAGTCTTTGTATCCTGCTCAGATTGCTAAAGAACTTGACTTGCATGAGCAAAGAGTTTATTATTTTGTCAAACTTTTACGTAAAGCTGGATTAATTGAGGTTGAAAAGAGTGTGGAATTGAATGGTGCTTTGGCTAAATATTTTAAACCAAGTTTTGAAGCAATTTCTTTTGTTCTAGGCTCTGGAAATGCAAGGACTGCTAGAGTTGTTTCTTTGCAGCAGAAAAAAATGTCTTCAGATGTAGCTGAATTTTTTTCTCCGTTTATTTTAAATGGTAAACTGAATGCAAAAATTGTTGTAGGCAATCCTGATCCTCATGGAGAATTTAAGGCCCGCGCTAGAGATAATTACTTAGCTGCTGATTTAACTGCTTTTCTTTCTTCTCTTTGCTCTGAAGTTAATTTGCCTTTAGTTTTTTTGGATACAAGTATTTCTTCAATTGAGCAGGAGAATTCTAACTTGATTTTAATTGGAGGAATTGTTACTAACAAGCTTTCTCTTCAAATAAATCATTTGCTGCCAATAAAATTTGTTTCTCATGGAGGGCATTGGATTATTAGTTCAACTCTTTCTGGCAAGGATTTTGCTGAAGATTTTGTTGGCATAGTGCAAAAAATTCCTCATCCAAAGTTTAAGGATAAAAGCATTTTAGTTATTGCAGGTAATCGCGCACAAGGAACTAAGGCAGCTATTCTTTCTCTTGCAAAAAGCCTTCACTCTATTATCAAGCCTAATGCTTTTAATAAAAACTTTTTTGCTCATGTAGTTGAAGGCCTTGACTTGGATGCAGATGGAGAAATAGATGAAGTGGAATTAAAAGAGTAGACTTTTATACTCTTTTAAACAAAATTTCATTAGAAGCTATAAGAATTTTTAATACTCTTGAAGCTTTGTTGAATAAAAAATTAGCTGATAATCTTGTTAGACAAAACATTGAAGACTTGTTTAAATTATTTCCTTCTGCAAAAAAACAGTATTTAGCGCGCGTAAGGAATTCTGGAAAACCTTCATTGAGAACAAGGGTTAAAGAGTTTCCTGGAAAAGCTTTTAATTTTTTAAAATCAAGGCTTTCCCTTAGAAGACCCTGATTTTTTTAAAACATTTAGGTTAAGCTAGGCGAAAATAAAAAAATAAAGGAAGTTTTTCTTCCTTATCCTAAAGCAATTTCTACATTTGTTGTTTGTCCTTCAGATATATTGAATTCATTTGAATTAACCTTGTTTGTTGTATTAGCATCGTATGCTACTGCATAGTAAGTATCCGGATCTACTTCAAAAGTTGTTTCTCCAGAAGCATCTGTGAATTGATTAAATGTTTGTTGATTTGAAGTAACGCTAATAAGGTTGACTTCTACTCCTTCTAAAGGATTTCCTGAACTCGCATCTAGCACTTTTACAGTCGCTTCTCCTGTTCCAGGGCTGAGTACAGGAGGGCCAACACACCCTGCAACTAAAACTGCTATGATTAATATTCCTATTAATATTTTGAAATTCATTTTTTTCACCTTCTATATTTTAATTACCATAAAATACATGAATTAGTATTATTTAAATCTTTTATATTTGTTAGTTAAAACCTTCTGGTTTTTAAATTTATCTCATAATATTTAATTGATATTAATTTTACTTTTTGGAGGTAAGTTTAATGCAATTAGAAATGTTAAGATATAAATTCCAAGACGATGACGATTCAGATGAAGGGGACTGGGATGACTCTGATGAAGATGATGATGATTCAGACGACTCAGATGAAGGAGAACAAGACGAGTAACTTTAATGCCTTTCCTATTTTTTTCATTTAAATTGCTAGGTTAAATCTATTTCTATTTTTTTATTCTTTTAATGATTTATTTTTACACTTCCTTTGTTTAATTTCTTGCAAACTTTCTTGCAGACGAGGAAAACTTATTTAAATCTTTCTTAGACTTAATTAATTATAATATTGGTAAAAAACTTTTTTTACCGTTATCACCACTTTAACGATTTTTCGTTGCAAATTTCGTGAGCGATTTTTTGTCAACGAGTTTTCGTAAACCTTTTTTCTAAAAAGTTTTGTGGGAGGACTATAAATTGAATAAGAATCAAGTATTGGATGCCCTTAAATTAATGCGTGAAAAATCTAAGGAACGGAAATTTAAGCAGTCAGTTGATTTGACTATTACTTTTCGTGGATTGGATTTTAAGAAACCTGATAGCGCTATTTCATTGGAACTGAATTTGCCTAACCCTGTTTCAGCTAGGAAAGGAGCTGCAAAAGCTTTGTTGTTTGTAAGGGATTCAGGTTTTGCTTTACAGGCAAAGGATTTGGTTGCAAGAATTATTAATGAAAACGAAATTCATGCCCTTAAAAAGAAAGATGCCGAGCAATTGGCTTCAGAGTTTGATGTTTTATTAGCTGAGGGGCCTGTAATGCTTACTGTTGCAAAGTATTTAGGACAAATTTTGGCTCCGAAAGGAAAAATGCCTCGCCCTGTTCAGACAAGCATTCCTCAATTAGAGTCAATGCTTAAAACCGGGCATTCTTTGACAAAGGTTTCAAACAAGAAGGGAAAAAATATTCCAATGATTCATGTAAAGGTTGGAACTCAAGAATCAAGTGATAATGAATTGGCTGAAAATGTTTTAACAGTGTATAATGCTGTTGAAGAAAAGCTTCCGGGGAAAAAGCAAAACGTTAGATCAATTTATTTAAAGTTTACAATGGGGCCACCGGTTAAGATTGGAGCAGGTGAAGCAAAATGACTAGACATGTTCGTGAATGGAAGGAAAAAGAATTTCAAACCATTAAGTCATTGGTTTCAGAATACCCTGTAATTGGAGTAGCTGATTTATCTTTGTTTCCTGCTTCGTTGTTTCAAAGTTTGAGAAAAAAATTGCATGGAAAAGCAGTTGTAAAGGTTTCAAAGACTAGAGTAATTAAAAAAGCTTTGCAGGAAACTGCTTTAAAGAATTCAAAGTTAGTTGACAATGTAAAGGGTTCTTGTGGATTGATTTTTACTAAAATGAATCCATTTGAATTATATTCTTTTATTAAAAAGAATAAAGGAGCTAGTGCTGCAAAGCCTGGAATGATTGCTCCTGAAGATATTCTTGTAACATCTCAGGATACTGGTATTCCGCCTGGCCCTGCTTTAACTGATTTAAAGAATGCTGGTTTAAAGGTTAGGCCTGGAGGGGCCTCAATTGTAATAACTGAAGATGCGGTTGTAACAAAAAAAGGGCAAACAGTGACTCCAGCAGTTGCATCTGCTTTGCTTAAATTAAATATTAAGCCAATCAAGATTGGATTAAATTTAACTGTTGCATTTGAAGAAAATCAATTGTTTTCAAAAAATGTTTTAGATATTGATGAAGAACAAGTCTTTAACAACTTTAAAACAGCTTACAGTAATGCATTTAATTTAGCGACAAGTATTGTTTTCATTTCAAAGGAAACTCTTCCATTGCTTATTGCAAAAGCATTTAATGAATCAAGAAATTTGGCTTTTGAAGCAAAAATTTTAACCAAAGAAACAACTGGTTTATTATTAGCCAAGGCTAGTGCTCAAGCACTTGCATTACAGTCATTAATTAGTGAAAAATGAATGAATTTTTATTGGAGGTATGAAAAATGCAATATGTCTATAGCGCAATGTTGTTGCATTCCGCTGGAAAGCAGGTAACAGAGGATGCAGTAGTACATGTTTTAAAAGCAGCTGGAGTTGAAGTGGATTCAGCTAAAGTTAAAGCATTAGTTGCTTCATTAAAAGATGTAAACATTGATGAAGCAGTAAAAGCAGCAGCTTTTGCTCCTGTAGCAGCTCCTGCAGCAGCTGGACACGCAGCAACTGAACACAAGAAAGAAGAAAAGAAAGAAGAAGACAAAGGAAAATCAGAAGAAGCAGCAGCAGAAGGACTTGGAGCTTTATTCGGATAAAAAATCCGAATACTTTCTTTTTTATTTAATTACTCA
>CAYJVY010000008.1:32907-72991 GCA_964373795.1 uncultured archaeon
TTTTTATTTAATTACTCAAACACATAGTTATGTATACTTTTTTTTCTATTTTCACTTTTTTTTGTATTTCTTTAATTTTTTAAATCTTATTATTTAATTAAGTACTTATAATAATTATTTATTGTTGGATTGTTGGCTTGCTTTGAAAAATGATTTAAATGAATTTCAATAAATTGTTTGTTTTCTTTTTTGTTTTACTGCTTTCCTTACAAGTTACTGCATTTATTCAAGAGAACTCTGTTGACGTTTATGCTGTAACTGATAGTGGAGATGCTTTAACTGGTAGGCTTACTTTGAAGATTTCTCCTGGAACTGGAAAACTTTCTTTTGAAGTAAATCCCTTAGTTGGAACTTCTACTCAAACCTCTATGAAGAATGCTGTTAAAATTGCTGGAAATTATGCAAAGGATTCCAATAAATATAATTATGAATTCATTATTGATGCAAAGGCTTCACTAGTTGATGGGCCTTCTGCTGGTTCGGCAATGACTTTACTTGTTATTTCTTCTTTGCAGGAGAAAAAAGTGCCAAACGAAGTTGGTTTGACTGGAACAATTACTACTGATGGATTAGTTGGCCCTGTTGGAGGAGTTTATAAGAAAGCTGAAAAAGCTTCAAAGGATGGAAAAAAACTTTTCTTGATTCCTGAAGGAGAAGAAAAACAAGTTGTAAGAATTAATGATTCAATTCAATCAGTTAACTTGCCTCAATATGCTTTACAGAACTGGGGTTTAAAAGTAATTGCAGTTTCTTCAATGGATGATGTATTAAAATATGCTTTTTCTGATATTAATTCTCTTGAAGTTTCTTCTGCTTCTAGTAATGAGACGACTGATTTTATTCCTCAACCAGCAGTTTTAACTGAGGAAATTACTCCACTTAAATCTATTACTCAAAAATATATTTCTGAGTCAAAGAAATTAATTGAATCAGCTAAAAAATCTGTTGAAACAACTATTTTGGAAGATGATTCATTAGTTGATATATTGCTTATTAGATTAAATGAATCTGAAACAGCTTTGGGTAGAGCAGAGTTATTGTTTGAAAAAAATTATTTTTATAGCGCAGCTAATTCTGCTTTTGTTTCACAGATTGAAATTGAATTAGTGAAAGATATTGCTGAAAATCCTTCTCTTTTATCTAATTCTTCTACTGCTTTTGATGTTAAACTGCAAAAACTTGAAGACGATGTAAAGGCTTTTAAAAAACAGCTTTCAGGAAAACTTTCAATTGGAAAAAACTTGGAATGGTTTGCTGCTGCTCAGCAAAGACTGAGTTATGCTGAAACAACGATTGAAGAACTTAAATTAACTCAAACAATTGTTGTTCCAGGAATTGAAGGCGAGCTTCCTTCAACTCAAAAATATGCTATTCCAATTGAGCGTTTAAGAAAATATGAATTTGCTAAAGCATGGCTTAATGTTTCAAAAGACTTGCATGGCATTAGTTCTTCTTCTAATACATTTGTTGACCAAAAAGAATTATTTGTTGATTCAACGAATAAATTTATTGTTGAATCAGAAAATGGTTTAACTATTTTGAAGTCTAAAAGCATTTCAGTTGAAGACATGGAGAGAAGATTAAATGGAGCTAAAAAGAATTTACAAAATAAATGGTTTGTTGCTTCATTGTTTGATGGAGCTTCTGCTTTAGGTTTAATTAATGCTGAACTAACCTTAAATAAATTAGAAGAAAAAAATGAGTTAAGAGAATTTTTTGACGTGTTAAGAACTAAAATCAGTTCTTTGGATAAAAACATGTCTTCATCCAAATATTCTTTTGGTTGGCCAAAACTTTACTTAGATCATGCAAAATTCTTTTTAAGTTCAGCTGAAGACTCTTATTCAAAAAATAGAGCTGTTGCAACAAAGCAGTTTCTTAGAAATGGAATTTCATTAGTTTTTTTAGCTGAAAATCTTTTCATTGTATCTGAAGAAGTTTATGCTTACTATGACAAAATAGATCCAAGCATTATTTCTTCTTCAAATGGAGTTGTTTCCTCAAATTCTGATGACAATTTTGGAAATTTTCCTGGAAACGTTTCTCGAAATAATTCTGATACTGAAATTAAAATTGATTTTAATTCTACTTGGTTTTTATTAGGATTATTTGTTTTACTTGTCTTGGTTTTTTCAGTTATATTAATTGTTGGATTGAATTTTGTTGGATTAATTTCTTTTAATGGCCAGAAAAAAGATGACTTGGTTTCGGAAATAAAGCATCAGCAAAAACTTCAAAAACAGTTAGATTTAGAGTTTGCTTTGCATAAAATTAATGAAGAACAATATAAGTATTTAAAGAAAGACTTTGCTTCAAAGCTTTCAGATCTTGAAGCTAGAAGAAAAATTAAAGCTGCTCAATTAATTGGATTAGATAAAATTAGAGCGCAATATTTTGCAACAATTCATTTGCTTAGAGATTTAAAAAATCATTACACTTTAGGTTTAATTGATGAAGAGCAATACAATAAAGAATTTCAGAAATATTCTTTGCAGAAAAATAAATTGAAAGAGTCTCTTTCAACTCAAAAAAAGATTAGTTCAAAGAAAAAATTAAAGAATTAAATTAATTTTTAATGAATTCTTTTAATCCATGTCCTGTTATAATGATTGCAGTTTTTTCTGCTCCTAAGTCAAGTTTTTTTGCTCCCGCAAAAGCTGCTGCTCCGCTTGTTTCAGAATAAATTCCTTCTTTTCCTAATTCTTTTCTCGCTAAAAGAATTTCTTTATCTGAAACATCTTCAGCTAGTCCTTTAGAATACTTTATTGCATGTAATGCTTCTAATCCGTCTACAGGGTTATTACAATTAATTGCTGAAGCAATTGTCTTAGTTTTTTTTAATGCCGTAATGTCTTTTGCTTTTTCTTTGAATGCTTTTACAATTGGATTGCATCCTTCTGCTTGAATTCCATGAATTTGTGGAATTTTTTTAATTAACCCTGTTTTTTTGAATTCAATGCATGCCTTGTAAACTGAATAAATTAGTGTTCCGTTCCCTATTGGGCAAACAATATTTTCTGGAGGCATTAAACCCATTTGATCCAGGATTTCAAATGTAACTGATTTTTGTCCTTCTCCTCTAAAAGGATAATCTCCAACCAAGTAAACATTTGTTTTTCTTCTAATTTCTTTTGTTTTGTTTAATGCTTTTTCGTAGGATCCTTTTAATATATTTATTTTTGCTCCGTAAGCCTTTATCTGGTTTCTTTTTATTTCTGGAGTGAAATCTGGCAAAATTATTTCTGCTTCAATTCCCGCTCTTTGACAATAAGCTGCAATGCTTGCCCCCATGTTTCCAGTTGAAGCACATAAAACTTTTTTTTGATTTAATTCTTTTGCTTTGCTTATTTCAATACTTGACCCTCTGTCCTTGAATACGCCTGTAGGGTTTACTCCTTCAAATTTGAAAAGCCAGTTTTTGAATTGATTTGATTTAATTAGCGGAGTTCCTCCTTCTTGTAGTGAAACGATTTTAGTTAAATCCTTGATTGGATAATAGTCATAGTATTTCCAATGAGTTGGAATTACTTCAAAGAAAAAACTTTCCTGTCTTTTTCTTATTTTTCCATAATCGTATTCAATGTCTAATGAATACCCGCATTTACTGCATTCAAATATTATTTTTGTTGGTGGAAATTCTTTTCCGCATTTAAAGCAAATAAATTTTTTTGCATGCATTACTTAAAGTAATGCTTATCCTAATAAAAATTTTTTGTTCAAAGAATTAATGGATTTGCAACAAATTGAAAAAGTGAATTACTTTTTTTTGTTTTTCAGGCTTGCATTGATTTAAGTTTTTCAATTCTTTTCTCCATTGGAGGATGAGTTGAAAACAAATTGCCTATAAAGCCTTTTTCAAATGGGTTTACAATGAATAAATGAGCTGTAACTTTGTTTGACTGGTCTCCTTGCAATGGAAATAGTGAAGCAGTTTGATCTAACTTCATTAATGCTTTTGCCAATCCATTTGGATTGCCAGTTATTTGAACTGCAGTTGAATCAGCTAAATATTCTTTTGAACGGGAAACAGCAAATTGGATTAGTACTGCAATTAATGGAGTAACAATAACCAAAAAAAGGAAACTAAGCATTGATCCAACTACATTATTGTCATCTTTTCCAGGAAACAAGAACCCTAAATAAAATGCAATTCTTCCAAGTAAAGTTATTGCTCCTGCAATTGTTGCAACAATTGATGCAATTAAAATATCTCTGTTTTTAATGTGAGATAATTCATGAGCTGTAACTCCTTCTAATTCTTCTTTATTCAACATATTTAGAATTCCATAAGTAAAACACACTACTCCGTGTTCAGGGTTTCTTCCAGTTGCAAATGCGTTTGGCTGGTTTATTGGAGCCAAAAAAATCCTTGGCTTTGGTATTCCAGCTTTTTCAGCCAATCTTTCAACAATTGAATGAATGTTTGGAGACTCTTTTTCAGTTAACTCTTTTGCTGCATACATTTTCAAAACAATTGAATCAGAGTACCAATAAGTAAAGAAATTCATTGCCAGTGCAAGAAAAAACGCAATTGTTGCCCCTATTGGGCCTGCTAGAAAGAATCCTACAAAAATGAATACGCCTGTTAGTGTAGCCAGCAATGCAACTGTTTTAATTTGATTATTCATTTCAATCACTTGAATTTTTCATCAACTTCTTTTACTCCTTCTTTTTTCACTTTCTCCATTACTTGTTCTTGTGCTTGCCCTAATGCAATTGAGTAAGCCACATTCTTTCCAGCCCATCTTCCTCCATAGGCTCCAATTAACATAAACAATACATCTATTGGTTCAATTCCTCCTAAAGCTGTAAACAATCTCCAAAAAGTTCCAAAATCAATAAATCCTGCATTTAATAAGAAATACCCGTAAGGCCCTAAAACAAATCCAGCCAATACAGCAATCAAGCCAACTCCTGTTACAAACCACACGAGCTTTGAAACATCCATTTCTGTTTTAAAAGTTCCTCCGCCAATTTTGTATCCATAAGCTGCTATTCCGCCTGCAATTGCTCCAGTTAAAATTGCAACTATTCCATAAATGCGTCCAGTTGCTAGCATTATTCCAAAAAAAACTCCTGTAGAAACCAATATTCCAACTAACCCTAATACAAATGCTAAAACCCATGCACTTCCTTTTCCCACCATTGCTCCTCCCTCCTTTAAAACAGTCTAACTCCAACCTTAATTTAATTCTTTGTAGGAGAAATAGATCTATTTAAACTTTCCTTAATATTATTTGAAAAATTAAACTGAAGCCTTTAATTGTTCTTTAATCTTTAATCCTATTACGCTAGAATTTTGAGCACTTAATGTTACTCCAATTATTTGATCTGATGATTCAACCATTGCATCGTTATGAGTTACTGCAATGAATTGACTTTGTTGACTTATTTCTTTAATCATTGAAGCAAGCTTTTGTGAGTTAGGTTTATCCAGTGCTGCATCTGCTTCATCAAAAATGTAGAATGGAGCTGGATTGTATAACTGAATTGCAAACAAAAACGCTAAAGCTGTTAGAGATTTTTCTCCTCCACTCATTGAATCAATATTTTTTAACTTGTCTCCTGAATGCTTTGCTTCAATAACTAATCCTGATTCTAAAGGTTTTTCAGAATTACTTAGACTTATTTTTCCTTCTGCCCCACTTAAATTTAAATACATTTTATTAAAATTAGAACTTATTTCTTTAAAGCATTCCATGAAAACAGTTGTTCTTTTTACTTCAATTTTATTAATTAGTTCTAAAACTGAAATTCTTTCTTCTTCCAATTTTGCTGCTTTACGTGTAATTTCTTCTACTTCTTCTTGAAATTCAGTGAACCCTTTAATTGCTTTCATGTTTATTTCGCCTAAACTTTTTATTTCATTCTCTATCTTGGGAATTAGTTTTTTTAATTCATCTAAAGATTTGTCTGAAAATAATTCTTCTTGAATAAATTCTTTAAATTCTTCTTCTAAATCGTTTACTCTTACTTCATTTTTGGATTTGTTTATTTTTATTTCATTTATTTTTTTATATAATTCGTCTATTTTTTTTCTTTTGTCTTCTAGTTCTTTTCTGGAATTAAATAATTGTTTATTTACTTCTATTTTTTCATCCAATAATTCTTTGTTTTCAAGTGTTATTTTTTTTAATTGAATTTCTAATTCTTTTAAGAATCCTTTTTCTTTTAAGGAATTTTTTTCTTCGCTTGATATTAATTGATTTAATTCATTTATTTCTTTTTCTAGTTTTGCTATTTCTTCATTTGAATAGTTTTGAATTCGTTTTTTTGCTTCGTTTATTTCTATTTCCAGCTTATTTATTTCATTTAGTTTTTTATAAAACGCTTGTCTTTTTAGTTCTGTTTTTTCATTGAGTTGTAATTCATTTTCATTTAATTCTAATTCTTTTAATTGATTTTGTAGAGCATTTTTTTCTTCCTTTATTTTGTTCATTTCTTTTTCTAATTCGCTTTCTTTCGAATTTAATTGAATTAACTTGTTTTCATTATTTATTAAATTATTTTTTTTTAATTCGTGTTCTACTTGCTCTTTTTCTTTTTCTAATTCTTTTAATCCACTTGTTTTAGCATTTAATTCTGTTAACTTGTTTTTTACTTGAGTAAGAGTTTCAATCTTTCCTTCTAATGCGGATTTTCTTTCTTTTAATTCTTTTATTGTTTTGTCAAAAACTACTAAATCGAGCTTTTTTTTATCTACAATTGCTTGTTTTAACTTTTCTTCTAACTCTTGTTCACATAAAGGACATTTTGCTTTAACTTCTTTTAATTTATGCATCTTTTCATGCAATTCTTTTAATAGGGATTCGTTTAGCCCTATTTCTTGTAAAGTTTTGTGTAGCTTTGAAGTTTTTTCTTTTAATTCTGTTTCAATGTCTTTATATAAATTAGTTAGATTTTTTATTTCTTGTTCTACGTTTTGTTTTTCATTAATATTTTTTGTTAGTGTTTCTTTTTTTTCTTTTAATTCTTTTATTTTTTCTTGTAATATATTTTCTTTTTCTTTTAACACTTGTTTTTCTAATTTAATTTCAAATGCTTTTTCACTTAAAATTGCAAACGAATTATTTAATTCATCTATTTTTTCTTGAATTTTGTTTTGTTTTAAAATTCTTGTTTTTAGTACTTCGTCTTGTGCTTTTTTTTGTTTTTCAAGTTCTTTTAATTTATTTTCTTCTAAGCTTATTTCTTGTTTTAAAAAATTTACTTGTTTTTCTTTTTCTTGAATATTTTCTGTACTATTTTCTTTTTCTTCTGTTATTTCTTTTATTTTGTTTTTGTTTTTAATTATAATTGTTTGACTTGATTGAATTCGCTCTTCACTTATTCTAATGTTTGATTTTTTTTCCTCTATTTCTTTTCCTATTCCTTCAAATGTTTTTTCACTTGACTTGATTAGGGTTTCATTTATGTCTTCAAATTTTTTTTCTAATTCAGTTATTTTTCTCGAGTTATTGTCTCTTTCATAACTTATTTCATTTATTGTTTTTTGAATTTCTCTTTCTTCAGAATTTTTTTTATCTAGTTCTTCTCTTAATTTTTTTATTTCTAAATCATACATTGTGGCTTTGCATTGTCTTAGTTCTTTATTTAGTTCTTGATTTTTTAATGCCGCTATTTTTTCTTTTTCTAGTTCTTGAAGATAGATTTGTCTTTCAGTTAATACTATTCTTGCTTCTTTTATTCGGATATTTACTTTTTCTAATTCTTTTAATGCTTCTGCTTTTTTTTCGTCGTATTCTTTTAATCCTGCTACTTCATCAATTATTTCTCTTCTTTCAACGTCGTTCATTTCAATTATTTTAGTAATGTCTCCTTGTACAACAATGTTATGGCCGTCTACTTTTACTCCTATTTCTAGTAATAAATTTTCTATTTCTGAAAGCGTGCATCTTTTTCCATTTAATCTGCAAACGCTTTTTCCTTGAGAATCAATTGTTCTATTTACTTGGAATTCTTTTGCTCCGTCTTTTAGAGTTAACTCTACTTGGGCATAATTTTCTTTTGTATCGTGGTTAATTAAATCAATTAGTTTTGATGCTCTAATCATTTTTAAACTAGTTATTCCTAAACCAAATAAAACTGCATCTAAGATATTTGATTTTCCTGAGCCATTTGATCCTGCAATTGTAGTGAATCCATTTGATAAAGGAATTGTAGCATTTTTAAATGACTTAAAATTCTTTAACCTAATCTGAGCAATTCTAGTCATGCATATCCCTTTACTCTTTTGAAATTATTTTTTTGTTAAATAAAAAAGTGGAAAAACAAGGTTTGTATATGTAACTGCAATTGAACTAAATAATAGTCCTGAAATTATTTGATAGTTTTCTATGTTCAAAACTTCTAATGTGAGTAAAGCTGTTTGTTCGGGCATTGAAGGAGTGACAACAATTAATGACACTATCTCTAGTGCTCTGTCTAATAGTAAGTCTACTAAAATTATTTCAATTCCTTGAATTATTAGGTTTACTAGAATTACTGCTATTATTAACAAGAATAATGCAAGTAAGTGTTTATTTGAAAAATTCCAGGCCTCTATTAATCCTTCTTTTAATTTTTTTCCATTTATTGCCATTACTGGAATAAATAAAAAAAACTTGAAATATAAAAACAAAAACACTAACAGTAAAATAATTGTTGTTAGAATTGTTGTAATTCCTTCAGTTAAAGAAACAATTAATGCATAAAGCATGTTTGCAACTGAAAACACTAATACGCTGAATATTATTAACGTAAGGATTTCTTTCCATTTTTTCAAGCTATGAGAAAACAATTCCCTTATAGGTTTTTTTTCTTTAACATATAATGCATAAAAATAAATTAGACTAACATTTAACATTACTACTATTAATGATGCAATAAATATTGAAACCATTTCAATTGGATTAGTTTTAATTAGATATGTTAGTAACTCAAATCCTTGAGTGTTAGCAGTTTTTAATTCTATAACAGTGTTAACTATAAATTCACTAAAAGCGATATATGTTATGACAATAATTAAAAAATTAATTAAATTAACTAGTACTGCTGGAAGTAAAATTTTTGGTTTTTCTAAAATTAAGCGAAACCCTTCAATTAATGAATTAATCATTTTTGCCCTCTTTTGTTGTCTTTATATTATTAAATTATCATTATTTATAAACATATACTATAAAAAAATATATATAATTAATTATTTTGTTTAAATAATTAGGCTTTGTATTTTGATTTAGTGATTTAATGGATATTCCTAAAGAAATTTCAATTTATTGCGTTAGATGTAACTCTCATGCAGTGCATAAATTAAAGTACTTTAAAGCAGCTGCAGCTAGGACAATGGCTTGGAGCACTAGACAACATAAAAGAAAATACGAAGAAGGTTATGGAGGAAAAGCAGAATTCACTATAAAGGTTAAAAAGCAAAACAAAAAACCTACTTTTATAGCTGAATGCAGTAAATGCAAGAAAAAAACCTATAAAGTAATTCCAAAGAGAATGAAAAAAGTTGAAATAGTCTCAGCTTAACTTTTCAATCCACTAACAAAATAATTAAATACTCTGAATTGCACTAATTATTTAATATATTTCCTTTTTAAAGTGATTAAATGCCTGTAAAAGAAAGAGTTGAAAGAGGCGCTGAAAGAAGAGCAGTTAAAACAATTAAAAAAGGACATCTAAGAGTAAGTTCTCCTTTTGTGGTTGGCCAAACAAATCTTCGTGAATGTGCTAGAATTGCAAGAGAAATATTTAGTGATCCAAAAACTGATCTCGAAAGAAGCGTTGTTCAAAGCTTTGAAAGGCTTCCCCCTGGAAGAAAAAGGTTAATTGAATTTGAACTTAACAGTACAACTCCTTCAGGACTGGCAGCAGTTGAAAGAGAATTAGTTGCAAGAGACAAAGCAGTTATGGAAAGATTAATTCCTGGAATTAGTCCTATTAAAAAGCAAAAAACTCCTTTAAGTGTTAAAGTAGCTGATAATGTTTTTTTCCAGTTAACTAAAAGAGCTTATTTTACTATTAGAACTTTAATGCTTTCACCTCAACCTAATATGGCAAGATTAACTGGCTTTTTAGTAGAATTAATGTTAGAACGTGCTAGTAGTTTTTATAAATTATCTAAAGCTACTTCTATTGCAAGACGACCTAGAACAGTAGGAAAAGCAGCTTAAAACTCAACTTTTTAAAGTAAAACTCCTTATATAATTAACATGTCTCAAAGAAATTCAATATTGTTAATTATTAAACAAAATAATGGTTTAAGTTATAACGCTTTATTGAATAAAATTCAAGGAGATTATTCTTCAATTAATTCTGCTAGAGCAGCTCTCTCCAGAACCTTAAAAGACTTAATTTCTTTTGAATTAGCAAGAAAACAAGGAGACAATATTTTTATTACAGATAAAGCTCTTCCCCAAATTAGTTCTGAAATGAGGTCAAAATTATTAGACAAACTAAACCTATTAATTTCTTCTAAAAACAATTTCCTGGAAATTGATTTAATTGTTCAATTACTTCAAACATTAATTGAAAGAGCAAAACAAGACAAAGATTTATTCAAAGCAGCCAATGCTGCTACAAATTTTTTCGTTTCAGATTTAATTGAAATTCATGAAAAAATTCAAAAACAATTAAAACACTTAGAATACATTGACAAAATTTTTCTAACACAAATTGATTCTTTAAAAGAACTAGACTTTGATTCACAAATTTTACTGGATTTAAATTCAACAACAAAAAATAAATTAAACGAGTTTTTTAAAAACCTTGAACAAACAGAATTAATTATCTCAGGAAATAACCCTGACTTTATTCATAAAATATCTCAATACTTTAATGTAAAAATTGAACGAAACACAATATTTATTGAAAAAAAATTATTTTTACAGGTTTTAGATTTATTTTACTCAAATCCAGCACATATTTTAATCAAAATAACTTTAGATTTAAGAATATCAAAATTCACTTTAAGACTAACAAATAATAAAATGCAATTAATTGGGCCTGCAAAAGAATTAGAAAAAATTTAAATTAAAGCGGAGATGGCGGAGTGGTTTAACGCGCTCGTCTCGAAAATGTCGTTCGCCGTTCAGCCGGCGAAGCTGAAGGCCGACGTCGGCCCTCGTGCTCGACGCACGAGACGTCGTAGCCGGCGAGGCTGAGTGTCAACCCATGCTGAAAAGAAAAAGTTTCGAGTTAACGAGTGTCTGAAAAGACGCGTAGGTTCAAATCCTGCTCTCCGCGTAAATTCATTTAAATTTATTTAATTCAATTCTTTTAAGTAATTCTTTTTCTTCAATTACTCCAATAAATTTTTTTCCACTAAAAACAGGTAAAACCTCTGTGTTTTCTTTAATTAATTTTTCCATTGCCTTATCCGCAGTTAAATTTATTTGAATAACTGGCAATGCCTTTGCAATTTTAATCGCTTTAATTTTACTCCATTTTTCTTTCTTCAATTCATGTAACAAATCTAATTCAAGCAAAAAAATTTTCCCCTGTTTCTCCATTAATGCACTTAACTTATTTTTTTCCTGAAATTTTTCAAATGCATTTTTAACAGTAATATTGCTATTTAAAAAAAACGGTTTTTTGTTAATCAAATGTGTTATCTTAATTCCTTGCAGGCTTTCTTTCATTATTACTATTTTGTCTTCTCCTGTTGCTCCAAGAAAAACAAACACTGCAATAATGATTAAAATAATGTTTCCAATAGCATAACCAATCAACCCCAATATTATTACAAAAAATAAACTAATCTTTGTAGAAATATGAGTAGCTCTATTAAATCCAATTAAACTACTCAAAATTGATCTCAATACTCTTCCGCCATCCAATGGCAAAGCCGGAACAAATAAATTAAATGCTCCAAGCATTAAATTCACATATAAAAGTGCAAACAATGGATAATTTAAAACAGCATTTGAAAAATCTTTCACACTCAATATTTGTTCTCTAGATGGAAAAGGAATTTCAGGAAAAACAACTACAATGATTGAAATCCCTAAAACAATTGCAAAATTAAATAATGGTCCTGCAATTGAAATCAAAAATTCATGTAACGCTTTTTTAGGCATTTCTTTTGCAACAGATATTCCTCCAATTGGAAGCAAAATTATTTTCTCAACCCTTATTCCAAGAAAAACAGAAACAATTGAATGGCACAATTCATGAATAAAAACAGATGCAAATAAAAAAACCAATAATAACATGTAAGAAAAAAAATTCCTTGTTTCAATTAATGCAATCAAAACAGTCATAAAAACAATTAACAAAATAAACGTATAATGCAACTCTAAACTAATTCCAAAAAATTTTCCAAACCTAATACTATTCAAATTAATTCACACTCATTTCTTCACTATAAATACCTGTAATATTTCTTTAATTTCTTCTTCATTAAAACCTGACTTCAACAACAATTCAATGCATTTATCAAAAGAATTCCCTTTATGCAACTCAAACCGCATTATTTTTTGTGCTTCCCTTATTTCCTGATTTAACTTATTTATTTTCAAGTCCTTACTAACTATTATAACTCGTCGTTCGCCAATCGCCTCACGAGGCTGGCTTGACATTTTCTGTGACTGAATTAACACTTGAACAGGCTTTTTTAAATTAGAAGTTGAAGCCGTTTTTTCTAAACTCTGTTTTAAAGTTTCCAATTTATTCAATGAATTTTTAACTTGTCCAGTTTGCTCTATTGAACTAGTTTGAACATCAACATTTTTGTTTTCAGCATTATCCATTGAAATAATTTCTTTTTTTTCTTGTAGCATTGTTTGAGGCTTAATTTCTTGAAGAAATTTTTTTACTAATTCTTCTTTTTTCATTAATTGTTGTGCTTTTGTAAAAATTTGTTGAATTTGTTCTAAAGTAAATCCTTTTAATACAAGCATTTTTTTTATTTCTTCACTTGACTCATTTTTTTTTAATTTTTCTGCAACTGTTTGTGCATTAGAGTTTAAAATTGATTCAGTTAAATCAGTCATTTTTAATTCCTTTAATTTGTTATTGCTTCAATAAATTTTTCAGCAATTTTTCTTGCTTCATTGCTTTTTTTAGTGTTTTTTACCATTATTTTTCCGCTTTTAAAAAAACTAATACTTGTTCCATCTATTTGAGTTACAATTAAAAAAGGAGTATTAATTTCTATAAAAATTTTTTTTTCTTCCAATTTTTCTCCAATTGCACTTAAATCAATTAAATATTTTTTTTTTGGAATAAATTCATATGCTAGTTTTGATTTACATGGCTGGCCTATAAAATTGCTTAACTCTATTTTTTCCATATTTTTTTCACAAAACTAATTATTTTATTCTTTGCCCTGTTAACGCGTCAACTATAACTATTTTTTCAACTCCGTTGTTGTTTAGTTTTACATGATATAATGGCCAGTAAACTTCTGAAACTTTTCTTACTAAGACGTTTGGCCATAGCAAGTGAAGCAGGTTTGGAATCTCTTCTCTTAAATAATTTTCTTTTTCTCTTGCTAAAGAATTTACTTGAACAAAAGGAAGTTCTTTTAATGATTCGATTAATTCTGTTCTTGGATGTGGAGGAATATCTATTTCTGATTTTAATCCGTAAAGCATTCCAGTGTTTTCTTTAACTGCTTGTTCTACAATGTTTTTAGAAGTTAATTTATCTAATAGCTTTCTAACTTCTTCTTCTTGAAGACCTGTTGGCAAACTAATTTCTTTTAATGTTTTTTTCTTTTTCTCTAAATTGCGTAAAACTTTTACTTCTTCTTGACTTAACTCTTTTAATTTTGCTAATCCTCTTGATTCAACAAATTTTCCATCTTTAAAGTGAAGGAATTCCCCATTAACTGAGTCAATGAATGCATCTTTTGTTATGAATTCTTTTCTTTTATTGAATGCTTCATAACTTATTTTCCAAATATTTCTATACTTTAACTGAATTGATTGAATTAACTCTTCTTCTCCAAGAATTCCTAAAATTTTTTTCTTTCTAATCCCGTGAATAATTTTTAACGCGTTTTCTTCGTTTATTCTAATCGGAAAAGCAAGTAACTCTGTTTGCTCTGTAAAACCTTCTTCTGTTGGCTCAATTGGTTTATCCTCTATTAATTTTTCTTCTTCAATTATCTTTCCTGTTTCCTCTTTTTCTTCTACTTTTACTGAATTTGTTTCAACTATTAATCCTTTTTTTACTAGCTCTGAATAAATGTCTTCTGGTTTTACATGCGAATTATATTTTTCATTTAATGATTCAATTAACTTATTTAATTCTTTTTTTTCCGCTTGTTTTTCTCTTTTAATTTTTTTTGCTACTAATTCAATAATTATTTGTTTTGCTTGCTCTTCTGTTACAAGGTAACTCATTTGACTTGTTTCAGCATCTCTTCCTTCATGTTGAGACATTCTTGGGCGAACTTTCATAATGAATGCTCTAGAGGTTTCCTCACTTCTATCTCCAGTTAATCCTACTCCTACTGGCAAGGTTTTAATAAAATTGCTTTTCTTGTATTTTTCTGGAATAATTGTTGGAGTTCTCTTGAAAACAGCTTTAATATCGTCATCGAATACAAGTTTGTGTGAAACAATTACATCTATTTGACTTAAAACTCTTGAATCAATTGCTGAAGGCTGTTGAGTTGCAAACACTAAAGAACATCCAGGCCTTCTCCCTTGTTTAACGTATTCAACTAATGAATTTGTTGCAGGAGTTTTAATGTTTCCTGAAGGAATTAATGTATGCGCTTCATCAATGAACAACCAAGTAGGAGGAATATCTAATTCAAGCAATTTTTCTACTTCAATTGTTTTCATTCTTTGAACTGCTTCTTTTCTTGTTAAAATTTTTCTTGCAGCTAGAATTCTTCTACTCAAAACCCCTAAAACTAATGCTGTTACAGTGTCATCTAAAAAACTTGAATCAATTATTGTTAACTGGTTTTCCTTGCTTAACTCTGTTAAAGGAGTTCCTTTTTCTGAAAAAATTCCCCAATGTTTTGCGCTTTCAAATCTTGAAATTAATGCCCTAATTGAATCCTGTTTGAATCCTTTTTCTCTTGAATTAATGTCTGAATCATTTTCCATGCAAAAAGTAATATCACTTAATGAATAATTTTTTCCTTTTGCTTTAATTGTTTGCCCTTCAACTGTTTTAAATCCTTCACTGATTTTTTTCAAAGTCCTATCAATTAGCAAGCCTGTAGGACTAAACCTGTCAATTCCAAAAGTTAAACACCAATCCTCTCCAGTTAAAAGAGATGGCTGAATTGCAAAAGTTGAATCAAATGTTTCCTTTGGAACTTCATTTTTAATTCCTTCAGGAATAAATACTTTCACGTTTTTTAATCCTTGAGGCAGTAAATCCCATTCACTCAACAATTTAATTTCTTTTTCTTCCTTGTTTGGATACTTCATGCTCCAAAAAACTCCAATCGGATCAACCACAATTATTCCAACATTTTTATTCTTCAATGCAAGTTCTTCAGCCATTACTCCTAAAATGTAAGACTTTCCGCTTCCTCTTGCTCCGCAAACAAAGCATACATGAGGATTTAATGAATCCAAAAAAACACTTTTATTCAAATACTCTTTTTCTTGAACTTTTCCAACAAAAAGAGTTCCTTCAAATCCATATTTTTGATAATTAGCTTTTTTTCGCCCAATAAATACGCTGCCACTTTTCTTATCCTCTAAAAAAGTTAAAGGCACTCCACTAAGAGTTAAAGGTTTAGCCTTAAAAGACTCATTTAATGCTTTCTCCATTATTTCTTTTTTCACTTCCTCTCTATCAATTTCCTCCCCTAAATCTATTCCCTCTACTCGTTCCGCGTCTTCACTTTCATTTAATTCATTTCCTTCTTCCATGCTTTCTTCTTGTTCTCCTTCCACTGCTTCTTGTTCTAATTCTTTTTCCTCTGCTTCACTTAACTCTTTTTCTTTTTCAAATTCTTTTACTGCTTGTTTTTCTAATTGAATTGCTTTTTTCATTATTTGATTAATTGTGTTTTCATTATACCCTGAATTTTTTAATTCCTCTATGCATTCCTCTTCCTCTAAACCAATTTTTTTATAGTCAAGAATTAGTTTTGCTGCTTCTAGCACTTCTTCTTCAGGAATTTTTTCTTCTTCTTCCTCGCTTTCAGAAAATTCTTCTTCTATTTCTCTTTCAGTTTTTTCCTCTTCATTAATTTTCTCTGCTTTTGGATGTTTTGGATCCTCGCCAATTAACTCATCAAATACATCTTTTTCTTCCCCTGATTTAATTTTTTCCACTACAATTTCCTCTTCTTTTTCTTGTACTGCATTGCTTTTCTCTTTAAGCAAGAAATCCTTCCACTCCAGTAATTCCTCTACAGAGTATTCACTTAATTCTTCTTCTTTTAATTCTTTAAATGAAGGAAAAACTCCTTTTTTCAAGTAACTATATTTGATTTCTTTTTGCAATCCCAGTATTTCTTTCACTAAAAATTGATTTTCTTCACCCATTTACTTTCCCCTTGTCAAGTCCGGCGTGTATGACTCAAGCATATACAAACCAATGCGTTGTTCGCGAAACATTTTGCAAGCACTTTAATTTAATTCTTCAAACCCGCTTTAAGGTCTTTTTATTAAAATTACTGGTAAACTTATATTAAAACCATTCTTTTCACTAGTTTTAATGAGTTTTTCTAGTCAAATATTAAAAAACGTGGCTTAAAAATTTTTAAAAAATTAGTTTTTGATGTACATGGATTAAATTTTTTTGATTTTTTTTTCTAAAAATAATTTTATGTATCAATTCGACAAAGTATTTTTAAATTCATTTGTGTATAAAAGTAATTCAGTATTGGGAGTTAAGGAGATGAGTTATACTGCTTTGCAGATCCCTGACTTATCTCCGTTATCTTTTTCTAATTCTTTAATCAATTTTTTCTTCAACATTTTTCCAGTTTTTTTCCCTACTTTTTTGCTTTGAATACAATTTTAAAGATGACTATTTCCTATTTTTACAGTTCTCGCCCACTAAACAGTAACAGCCAATTTTTTTTGTGGTCGTTGACACAAAATTTTTCTTCAATCATTTGAAAATTTTTTTTGCAAAAAATATTTCTTTTCCAAGGTTTTCTTTTTTAAAGAAAAGCTTTGCAGCGGTGGCAGAGTGGTCTAATGCGCTGGCCTTGAGAGCCAGTATCCGCAAGGATGCGCGAGTTCGAATCTCGTCCGCTGCGTTCTGCTTTTTCTTTCTTTTCCTAAAGAAAGAAAAAGTAAGTTGCAAAAAGAAAGAAAAGGTTTAAGAGATTGCAAAAAGAATCAATTGTTTTGGCAATTGCAAAAAAGTTTTTGTGATCAAAACACTTAGCTCAAAAGCAGACAAAATCTTGTGTGTGTTTTGACTCAGAAATCAAACATTTTGTTTTTGTCTGATTCTGTTTCAAACTCATAAATTCCCTACACGTTTTATTAAGCTAAAAAGTGGGCGTATATTATGAGAAAAGAAAATTCTGAATTCCATCAATATGAAAAAAAGTTAGAGAATCTTATTAGGAGAATTAAAGGAATTTCAACTAAAGGAACAAATGGAAAATGGCCTGCATATAAGTTAACTGAAAAAAACAGAAAGAAACTTTTAGAATATTACGAAAGTCTTTATTCTAGTGGAGCCAGAAGTATTTCCAGAAAAATTCGGATAATGAGTTCTACTGCACAATTGTTTGGATGGTTGGAAAAAGATTTTGATTTAGTGGAAAAGGAAGACTTGGTTAAATTGATTGTCAAAATTTCTAGTAAGAAATATTCACCTCATACTATTATGATGTTTAAGGTTTCAATTAAACAGTTTTGGAAATGGCTGTATGGGGAAGATGAATATCCTAAACTTGTGAGGTTCATTAAGTGTACTGTTAAACATAATGAAAAAAAATTGCCTGAAGACCTTTACTCTGAAGAAGATATTAAAAAAATCCTTTCAGTTTGTGAGAATCCAATGAATGCGGCTTTGCTTGCTGTAACTTATGAATCTGGTGCTCGTATTGGGGAAATTGGCAATGCAAGAATTGGCTCGCTTGAGTTTAAGGATATAGAAGCAACGATTGTTTTGAATGGAAAAACTGGTTCAAGAAAAGTGTTGCTCCTAATGTCAGTTCCTTATTTGAAGGAATGGCTTTCCTTTCATCCTGGTAGAGATAACAAAAATTCTTCATTGTTTGTTTTAACTGGAAATGTAAATAAAGGTAGTCCTTTAACTTATGGTGCCGCCAGAAAAATTTTTCGCAATAGTATCGAAAAAGCTGGAATAAACAAAGCTTTTAATCCGCATATTTTTAGGCATTCTCGTGCAACTTTTTTGGCAAAGTATTTGAATGAGGCTCAGTTGTGTGAGGTTTTTGGTTGGAAGTATGGTTCAAGCGATTCTCCTTCTGTTTATGTTTCTCTTTCGCAAAAACAGATTTATGCTCCAATTAAAAAAATTTATGGAATTAAAGTGGATGAAGAAGAAGACAAATCGAAACTAATTCCAAAAAATTGCGAAATCTGCAATCATTTAAACAAACTCGAAACTGAGATTTGTTTCAGGTGTTCCAATCCTTTAAGCATGAAAGGAATGCTTGACAAAATGAATTCTTATAAATTACAAAAAGATGTTTTGGATAGCATGCCAAAAGATGTAATTTTCAAAATATTGGATGATTGGTGGTCAAAAAAGCAAGGTATGACAAATTTTACTAGGTGATTGTCGAAGTTAGAAGAATGTTTTTATTTGTTTTTGAATTGAATTTGGATTGGTTTCAATGAATTTTAAGGAATCTCAAACAATTGAGTTGAAGAGTTCTTTGTCTCAATTGGATAAGTCTTTGGAAGGCATTTGTGCTTTTCTTAATCACGAGGGCGGAAGGATTTATTTTGGTGTTTCTAATTCTGGTCAATTTCTTGGTTTGGATGTTAGTGATTCTAGTTTGAGAAAAATTTCTCAAAAGATTGTTTCAAAAATTAAACCAGAGTTTGTCCCTCTGATAAGAGAGTTAAATGTTGAAGGTAAATCAATTATTGAGGTTGTAGTTCCTGAGGGAATTGATAAGCCTTATTTTTTGGACGGCATTGCTTTTGTGAGAATTGGTTCTGAGAATAGGATTATTCCCCCTGCAGAGTTAAAGAAAATGATTTTATTATATGGGCAAAAGAATTGGGATTTTGAGATTTGTAATGATGGTAAATTGGAAGACATTGATTTTAAAAAAGTTAAATGGTATTTGAAAGAGAGGGAAAAGCATAGGAATGTTTCTAGTAAACTTAATATTTCATTTGAGGAATTGTTGACTAATTTGAAGTGTTTGAGAAATGGCAAGCCAACTAATGCTGGAATTTTGTTTTTTGGCAAATACCATCAAAGATTTTTTACTAATGCTGATTTACGCGTAATTAAATTCAAGGGACTTGATGTAATTAACCCTACTTTGGATAGTGTAACTTGTCAAGGTAGTTTGCCTGAAATGATTGGTTTGAGTGAGGATTTTGTTAGAAAAAATATCCGTTTGCTTGGAACGCGTACTTCCAAAAGTTTTCGTAGGGAGGATAAATTTGAGTATCCAATTGATGCTGTTCGTGAAGCCATAATTAATGCATTGATTCACCGCAATTATTTCACGTCAAGCGATGTTAGGGTTTTCATTTTTGATGACAGACTTGAAGTAATTAATCCTGGAACTTTTCCTAATGGGATTACTCCAGAAAAACCCCGCCACAAAGCAGTTAATGAAATCCTTTGCAGTTTGGTTTATGATGTTGGTTTGATTGAAAAATACGGTTCAGGAATTAAAATGATGAACTATCTTTCAAAAGAATGGGGAAATAAGCAGCCATATTATGACTTGCACGAAGTTGAAACAAAAATAGTATTTGAATCCCAAATCAAAGAATCAACTTATGTTGAAACAATGGAGAGCATTAGTGGATTAAATAGCAGACAAAAAGAAGCACTAAGGTTAATGAAACATAAAGGTGAAATATTTACTAATAAGAAATATAGGGAATACTTTAATGTTGGAAGAGCCACTGTAAATCGTGATTTAGAAAACCTTTTAAAAATTGGTTTAATTGATAAAATTGGTGTTGGAAAAGCAATTAAGTATGTGTCAAAAAAATGAGGCGCAAAATGAGGCGCAAAATGAGGCGCAAAACAAATCTAGTTAATTAAAAAATTGCCTTATTCTTGGAATTTTGGGTTATATGCTTTCCATTTTGGTTGTTCTTTTTCTTTTGTTATTTTTTCTATATATTTTTTGAATTGTGTTATATCTGAGTCTGATTCAATTTTTTTTTATGTAAAATTAATTTTTTCGCGCATTAAAATTATTTAAAGCACGGGACTTATTTTTGTTTAAGTCCTATTATTTTTATAGTTGTTTTTCTAATCTTGGTTTATAATGAAGAGATATTTAAACATTTGTTTGAATTCATTGTTATATGGTGGGGCTGTAAAGGAGTTTTGTAAATGACTTTTGAGAGTATGAATTTTAGTAGAGAAATAAAAGATGCAATTAAAAGAATGGGTTATACTGAGCCTACCTTTGTGCAGACTAGTACTATTCCTTTGATGCTTGCAGGGCATAACGTGATTGTGGAAAGCCATACTGGGAGTGGGAAAACACTTGCTTTTGGAATACCTATTTCTGATAATATTTTAACTGGGAAATCAAAAGCAGCATTAGTGCTTTGCCCTACCCATGAACTTGTAGTACAAGTAAGAGATGAGATTCGCAAAATCAATCACAATATTGGCATAAATATTTTTGCATTTTATGGCGGCCATGGAATGTCTTCTGAAATTAAAGCCATATCAAATGGAATAGATATTTTGTGTGCTACTCCTGGAAGGCTTTTAGATCATTTCAAGCAAAACAATTTAGATCCAAACATGTTTGACACTGTTGTATTAGATGAGGCTGACAGAATGCTTGACATGGGTTTTATTCAGGACTTGCGTCAAATTTTGAATTATGTAAGGCCTTCAAAAGTGCATTTATTTTCAGCAACTCTTGATAAAAGTGTTGCAAAACTTATTCATGAATACATTCCAATTTATGAAGAAGTAATAGCTACTGAAAACCTTGTTGGTAAAAATATTTTTGAAAGACATATTAAGGTTTCAAGAGACAAAAAATTAGATGCGTTAGTTGAAATAATAAAAGAAGCCAAGAATGGAAGAGTATTGGTTTTTGTTTCAACAAAAAGAGGAGCAGATTTTATTTCTTCACGGCTTTCAAGAATGCATTACAAAGTTGAAGCAATTCATGGAGATAAAAGCCAAAGATCAAGAGACTTTGCTTTACAGAACTTCAAGCATGGGAAAAAAAATATTTTGGTTGCCACTGATGTTGCTGCACGAGGTTTACAGATTGATAATGTTGAATATGTAGTAAACTATGACTTGGCTAACAGTGCTGACATGCATAAGCATAGAATTGGTAGAACTGGTAGAATGGGTGAAATAGGTCATGCAATTACCTTTGTTAACGAACTAGGACAAATAATTGAAAGCTCTAAATTTCATAAAAGGGGTGTTGAGAGAAATAACTGGAGGGGCCCTGGAAGAGATAGATTTAATTCCCTTCAAAGAGGTGAAGACAGTAGAGGTCGTAGTTTCACTTCGAGCAGTCATTTCAATAAACGGCCTATCAGACACCATAATTTCAGGCACAGAAATGAAAGACGCTTTAGCAACTCTTGAAAGTTAAATTTTGTTCAATTCATGCCCTTGTTTGCGTTTTTCTTGCATTTAAATTAGTTTTTGCATTTTAAGGTAGCTTGCTTATTAAAGGAGAAATAATTTAAATGTTTTTTACTTCAATTATTTAATGTCTAAAGAAGAGTTAAACCAGTTTACAGTTAAATTAATTATAGTGGTTTTATTTGCATTGCTTGTAGCAGTAATTGCTCAGCAAACCTTTTTCAAGCAACCGCCTTCCAATCAAAATAATTCTCAAGACAAAAACGTTGACTTGAATAATGATTCTTCTCCAAGTTTTGATATCAATAAAGGGGTTTCAAAAAAACTAAATGAAGTTGAATTAGGAGACAAAGTTAAAGTTGATTATTCTTTAACTCTTCCCACTGGGCAAACAGTTGATTCAACTCTTGCTAGTGGAAAGCCTTTTATTTTCACTGTTGGAAGCAATGAAGTTATTCCAGGATTTAATAAAGCAGTTTTAGGAATGAAGTTAAACGAGCAAAAAAATGTTACAATTTTGCCAGGAGAAGGATATGGAGAGCTAAGCCCTGAATTCACTGAAGTATTTAATAAAAATGTTTTAATTGCAACTGGCTTGGATGCAAATGAATTATTAGCAGGAATATTCATTCAAATAACTGACTCTAAAGGAAAACAAAAAACTGGAAAAATTTTAAAAATTGGAGGAGACATAGTTGAAGTAGATTTTCACCCAAATAATTCTCACCCATTTTATGACAAAGAATTAGATTTTTGGATTAAGGTTTTAGAAATTCAAAAAAGAAGTTGATTTAATGACTGAAAACTGTATTTTTTGTAAAATTATTTCAAAAGAAATTCCTTCAAACATTGTTTTTGAAGATGACTCTGTAATGGCTTTTCTTGACATTAATCCAATTAGTGAAGGACATACACTTGTATTGCCTAAAAATCATTCAATTGATTTCCTTGAATTAGATAAAAATGTTTTAAGTGATTTAACCATTAAAACCCAATTCATTGCTGAAAAAATTAAAAAAGTTCTAAAAGCAGACGGAATAAATATTTCCTTCAATATTGGCAGAGCTGCAGGGCAAATAATTTTTCACACCCATGTTCATGTAATTCCAAGATATGAAAACGATGGACTTAAAGGATGGAGCAGGCATTCAGAATTAACTTCAATTGATTTCAAAGAAATGGCTGAAAAAATTAAAAAAGAATTCCAATGACTGAAATAAATGTATTAAATTCAATTAAAGAATTACTTGAAAAAAACAAAATAACCTTTTCTGTTTATTCTCATGAACCTGTTTTTACTTCTGGGCAAGCTGCAAAAGTTCGCGGAAGAGGATTAGAAGAAGGATTAAAAAGAGGTGCAAAAGCAATTATTGTAAGATCTGAAGGAAAATTTTATCAATTCATTATTCCTGCAAACAAGCAACTTGATTTCAAGAAAGTTAAAAAAATTCTTAAAACAAAAAGCGCTAGTTTTGCTTCAATTGAAGAAGTAAAACAAGTAACCAATTGCACTCCTGGAAGCGTTCCTCATTTTGGAAATTTATTTAACATCCAAGTTTTTGCAGAAAAATCTTTACTTGAAAACAAAGAAATTGACTTCAATGCAGGAAAACATGAAACAAGCATTACAATGAAATGTCAGGATTGGATAAAAGTTGTTCAACCACTTATGGAGGAATTCTCGGAATAAATTTTTGCCTCGTCATTCAATCGGGAATTTTTATTTTTGTAAATTTTTTTGTTTTTTGTCAACTTTTTAGTGTTTTTCTGAAAAGAAAACACGCTAAAAAAGTTGTTGCAGGGATGGCAGAGTGGTCTAATGCGCACGCCTGGAAAGCGTGTATCTTCACGGATGCACGAGTTCGAATCTCGTTCCCTGCGTTCTGCTTTTTCTTAGGAAGAAAAAGCAAGTTGCAAAAAGAAAGAAAAGGTTTAAGAGGTTGCAAAAAGAAGCAATTGCTGTTGCAATTATAGAAAAGTTTTTTGGATCAAAACTTTCTTTCTTTTCAGAAAAGAAAGAAAACTTGACTTTTTGCAAAATATAGTTGTTCGCGCTCGCCGCGCGTGACGACATTTTGCAGGGTTGCTGGAGCGGCCAAACAGGCTAGGTTAAGGACCTAGTGGCTTAGTGCCTACACAGGTTCGAACCCTGTACCCTGCATTTTTGAAAACGTGAGGGAAAAAAATGAAGCAAACAACTTTATGTTTTTTAATTGAAGGAAATCCTCCTAAAAAAATTCTTTTAGGTTTAAAGAAAAGAGGTTTTGGTAAAAATAAATTAAATGGTTTTGGAGGAAAAGTGCAAGAAAACGAATCAATTGAAGAAGCAGTTTTAAGAGAATTAGAAGAAGAAACAGGAATTAAAGCGCAATTAAAAGGCATTTCAAAGGTTGGAGAACTAACCTTTATTTTTCCTCCACTTGAAAAAGAGCATGAATGGAATCAAACAGTTCACATTTTTTTTGTATTCAAATGGCAAGGTCATCCAATTAAATCAGAAGAAATGCAACCTTTTTGGATGAATGTTCAAGAATTGCCTTTTGAAAAAATGTGGCAAGACGATAAGTATTGGTTGCCAAAAGTTTTAAACAATAAATTTGTTAAAGGAAAATTTATTTTCAATGAAGACAATGAATCATTTAAAGAATTTGAATTAAACGAATTCAATCTTTGAATTTTGTTCTAGTCACTCCTCAAATTTGAACCAAAAGCAATTAATTAAATGAATTAATAATTTCTTCATGAACAAATACTTCGTTATGCTTGCATTGATTTTTTTGCTTCAATCATTTGTGTTCTCAGAAGAAGTTAATATGGATGAATTAGACAAACAATTATTTCCTTTTAAAGTAATTGATTTTAACGCTTCGAGTGAAGTAACTGCTTTAGTTGAAAAAACTATTGAAAAAGAGTTTTCTCCTGATTTTAAAATTGTGAAAATTGATTCTTTTAAGTTAAAGAAAAACTTTGACCCAAATCCAGAAATTTATTTACCTGAAATATATGATATGGATTTTTCTTTTGATGACAAAAATATTTCAAACCAAGTTCTTGTAAAAGTTTGGCTTGAATCAACTAATCTTTCAAAATTTGGCTTAACATATTCTGGATATGTTTCATATAAAATTGATAAAGAAAAAATAATTGCATTTAATGATGTTGTAACAACTGATCAAAGCATTGGCAGTGATTTAACTCTTGATTCTGCAAAAAAATTAATTGAAAAGTTTGAAAATAATTCTCAAGTAAAAGAGTTTCTTTCTCAGTTTCCAGATGCAAAACAAAAATATGCTTTAGTGGGTTATTACAATTTTTCCATGACTTCAAATGATGGATATTATTCAATTCGTTTTTCTCCTTTCGCGGATAAAGTTGAATCTTTTTCCTTGCCATCACGTTTTGAAGCAAGTTTTCCTTTAATTAAAGAATTTAAAGAAGAAGTAAAGAAAAGAGGTTGCACTCTGGATGAAAGTACTGCTATAACTGTTTACTCTCCTGAGGATTGGCTGGAAGGACCTTCAGATGATATAACTATTTCAGGGGAAGTTCAAGGAAATTGTGTAAAAGATTTTAATGATAGAATAGTTATTAAAAAACACGGTTTGAGTAGAATAATTATAATAATTGCCGCAATTATTATTGAAACTTTTACCTTATTTGCAACAAGCATTAGATTTATCTTGAATTTGTTGGCTACTATAATTAAAATTTCACCATAAATTATTTTTTGTTAAAAAGTTTTTAATATTGTACCAAAACAATTTATGATCAAATGCAAAATCAGTTTTATCTAATTGTTTTGCGTTCATCCATTCAGTTATTGTTTCATTAGTTGATTTGATGGTTTTCCCAACATTGTCTTTAATGCATAAAAATCCCACATCTATTACATGCCCTCTTGGATCTCTTAAAGGATTTGATCTAACGTCAATTAATTGAAGATCTGTTAAATTTATTTTCACTCCAGTTTCTTCTCTTAATTCTCTTACTCCTGTTTGATATAAGTCTTCTTTGTCTACTTCCAAATACCCTCCTGGAAAAGCATGTTTTTCTTTAAAAGGCTCATTTTTTCTTTTAATTACTAGAAACTTTTTTTCTTTTCTTACATACAATGCAATAGTGGAAGCAACTGAAGGTTTTTTGAAATCTTTTTTGTAATCCATTTTTTAAACCTGACAAATTAGGTTAGTTAAAGAATTTAATTCTTTTCAATTATCGATGAATTTAAATAATTGTTTTTCTTATTATTGTTATGTCTAAAAATTCTGTAGGAAAAACTGGAAAGCCTAAAAGAAGACATAAACTAGCCGAAGAAAAGTTTTTTCATTTAGCTAAAGAGCTTTCAAAGCATGAAAAGCTTTCAAGAGTAAAATATTTTTTAACTCAGTTAATTCAAAAAAAAGAGTTTTTGGAAAAAATGATTAACTCTGTTTTTCCTGAAATAGCTCTTTCATCTATTTTAACTGATTTTACTGAATTGCTTGCGCTTCAAAAAAAATTAAATGAAAAAGAAAAAATTTCTTTAACTAAGGCAAGAGAGCAATTTTTCTTAGAATTAAAAAAAGAATTAGGAAATGTTTCAGTTGAAAAAGAAAAGCCTTCCTTAGAAGAATTAAAAGATTTCGCTGTCAGGCTTAAAAAACAAAGACTTAATTTAAAAAAATTAATTTTAGAGAAATGCGAGCCTGAATTGAATAGAGTGAATGAATTGATTATTGAGTTTAATGAAAAAGCAATTAAATTGCAAAGATAATGTTTTTAATGACTTTAAGTGATTCAAATATCTTTAAATAACTTGGTTTTATTAATTTTTTTAAAGGGCCAATAGCGTAGTCTGGACAGCGCAACTGCCTTCTAAGCAGTGGGTCGTGGGTTCAAATCCCACTTGGCCCGTTTTTGAGGGATTGAATGAATTTCAAACAATCAATTGCAAATGCTTTAGCAGAGATTTTAGGAAATGAAGTGTCATTTCAAGAAATTCTTGAATGGATTGAAGTTCCAAGAGATTCTTTGCATGGAGATTATTGTTTTCCTTGCCATAAATTAAGTAAGACATTGCAAAAATCTCCAATAGAGATTGCACAAATTATTTCCAAGCAATTAGAGTTTGATTCAAATGTAATTGAAAAAATTGAGGTTGCAGGGCCATTCATTAATTTTTTTGTAAACAAATCTGTCTTAACTAAAAAAACTTTAACTGAAATACTTGAAAAAGAAGATCTTTTTGGATCGAATAATATTGGAAAAGGGAAAAAAATTGTAATAGAATTTTCCTCTCCTAATACTAACAAGCCTTTACATATAGGGCATGTGAGAAATAATTCTATTGGAGATGCAATTGCAAATATTTGTAAAGCTCTTTCATTTGAAGTAATCAAATATTCCATTATTAATGATCGCGGAATTCATATTTGCAAGTCAATGCTTGCTTACAAGAAATGGGGTTTGAATAGAAATCCAAAAGAAGAAGGAATTAAATCAGATCATTTTGTTGGACAATTCTATGTTTTGTTTAATAAAAAATTGCAAGAAGATTCTTCACTTGAATTAGAAGCTCAAAACTTGTTAAAGAAATGGGAGCAAGGAGATAGTGAAACAATTGCTTTATGGAATAAAATGAATTCATGGGTTTACCAAGGATTTGAAAAAACTTATTTAGATTTCAAGGTTTCATTTGATGAATTTTTTTACGAGTCACAAATTTATAAACAAGGAAAAGAATTAATTGACGAAGGCTTAAGCAAAGGGGTTTTTCTTGAAAAAGACGGAGCAATTATTGCTCCTTTAAAAAAATTTAATTTGCCTGACAAGGTTTTGATTCGTTCAGATGGCACTTCAATTTATGTTACTCAAGATATTTACTTGGCTAAACTAAAATTTGATAAATATGGTTTTGATCAAGCAATTTATGTTGTTGGCTCTGAACAAAATCTTTACTTTAAACAATTATTTTCTGTTTTAGAATTACTTGGATTTGAGTGGAGTAAAAAATTGCATCATTTAAGTTATGGAATGGTTTACCTGCCAAAAGGGAAAATGAAGTCAAGAGAAGGAACAGTTGTTGATGCAGATAACTTGTTAAATGAATTAATTTCTTTAGCTGTAGAAGAATTAAAGAAAAGATATTCTTTGAGTAATGAAGAATTGCTTCAAAAAAAGAAAGAATTAGAGAAAAGATTTAATGTAAACGAATTGAAATCTGAAACTGCAAAGGAAAAAATAAAAAAAGAGCTTTCATTAAAAGTTGAAGAATTAAAGGAATTCGGATTGCTTGGAAGAAAAGAATTTGAAAAAAGAGCTAAAGCAATTGCTTTAGCTGCAATAAAGTTTTACATGCTAAAAATTGATGCAGTTAAAGATATTCATTTTAATCCAAAAGAATCTGTTTCATTTGAAGGAGAAACAGGGCCATATATTCAATACTCTTTTGCTAGAGCTAAATCAATTTTAAATAAATCTGAAATAAATGAAAAATCTTTAATGAAAGCAAATTTTTCTTTACTAAAAAATGAAAAAGAATTAGAATTAATTAATTTGCTTTCAACCTACCCTGAAGTAATTAAAGACTCTTTTAATTCTTTGTCTCTTCACAAGTTATGTCATTATTTAATTGAGTTATCCTCTTTATTTAATTCGTTTTATCAAAGCGTTAGCGTATTAAATGCTGATTCAGAATCTTTAAGGAATGCCAGACTTGCTTTGGTTAAAGCTGTTTCAATTGAATTAAAAAATGGTTTAAGTATTCTTGGAATTGATGTTTTAGAGGAAATGTAGGTTTTTTTTAACATGCTTTTATAGGTTTTCTTCAAGCAATATCATTAAAATAATTTTATATACTATTCTTGTGTGCTTTGCATGGCTGGAAATATTGATTATAAAAAGTGTTTACAAAAAATCTTTGATAAAATACTTAAACAAGGAAATACGCCTGATAAGGAATTAATTTCAAAGGCTTTTTGGTTTGCTGAAGGACATCACAGAGGACAAAAAAGAGCTTCAGGAGAACCTTACATTACTCACCCAATTGAAATGGCTTACAATTTAGCAGAGCATGGATTTGAAGGAGAAGTTATTGCTGCTGCTTTAATGCATGACTTAATTGAAGATACTGGTGTAACTTATAATCAAATAAAGAAATTGTTTGGAAAAAGAACTGCTGATTTAGTTGAAGGAGTAACTGATGTGGCTGAACTTGCGAGGAAAACAAAAGAAGAAGAATTGGCGTTGGTTTTGCAAAAAATTTTTTTAGTTGCAAAAAAAGACGTTAGAGTACTATTGGTTAAATTAGCTGATGTATTGCATAACATGAAAACAATTTCTTTTTTGCCTAAAGAAAGATCCTTAAAATATTCTCAAAAAGTTTTAGATGTTTATGCTCCTCTTGCACATAGACTTGGATTGCATTCCTTAAAATATACATTAGAGGATTTAGCTTTTCAATGCGTTAACCTGAAAGAATATAATGAAGTTAAAGAAATTCTTGTAAAGAGAAATAAAGAAAGAGAAAAAGAATACGAGTTAATAATTAAACTTCTTAAAAGAAAAGTTAAAGAGAAAAAAATTAATGCCGAGTTTTATATTTTTGAACGCCCAGTGCATAACAGTTTAGAGAAAGCGGGATATGTTAAAAAATCTGTTAAAGATTTAGAGGATTTAGCTTTTTTAATTGTTTTAGTTGACTCTGAAGATGATTGTTATAGAATGTTGGGTTTAATTCATAAAAACTATCCTCCAAAACCAAAAAAAATAAAAGATTTTATTGCAATTCCTAAAGGATTGTATCAATCTCTTCATACAAGTATTGTTGGTCCTAAAGGACATACTGTAAAGGTTTACATTAGAACTCATGAAATGGAGGATATTAGAAATAGGGGGATTGTTCCATTAATTTTAAAGCATCCAAGTCAAAAATTTTCATTAAATGGAAAATTTGAATGGCTTCACGGAATTCATAAATTGCATAAAGAGTTTTCTCTTTCAAAAGACTTTTTAGAAGCTTTGAAAAAAGATTACTTGGATGAAAGAATAATTGTTTACAATAAAGACGGAATTGGAATTGAGCTTCCAATTAATTCAACTTCTTTGGATTTTGTTTACTTAACTGATTTTAAAAAAGCTGATTATTGTATTAAAGCCAAGGTTAATGGAGTTTCAGTTCCTTTTTGGGAGAACCTTCAATCAGGAGATAAAATTGAATTAGAGTTTTCAAACCAACTTCAAGTTGATAATTCTTGGATTAACTATGTTCGATCGCCTAGATCAATTAAATTAATTGAAAAATCTTTAGAAGAAAATGAAAAAGGTTTGAAAAAAAAGTTTTTTTCAGTTAATCTTCAAATAAAAATTTTAAATGTGCCAGGAGTATTATACAAGATTTCAAAATTAATTGCAGATAAAAAAATTAATATTGTTACATTTAATTCTCTGGGAGAACAACCCCATGCTAATTGTAATTTTACTTTAGCAATTCATGAAAAAGAACAATTAGACTCACTAATTAATGAAATTAAAGGAATTGAGGAAGTTTCAGGAATTGATTATTTTGTAGTTGATTAAAGATCAATTGGAACTTTGCATATCTGGCATTTTTCTAAAACTCTTTTTTTTGCAATTCTTAAAGCAGCTTTTCTTGGAGAACATTTTTGTTTTTCCATTTCTTTTAATATTAGTTTAGTGTTTTTAGTAATTTTTTCTTGAATCATTTTAAACATTTCTTGTTCTGTTCCTTCAATGAATTCAATGTATGAAGAAATTACTCCCCCTGCATTTGCAACAAAATCAGGAATAACTAGAACTCCTTTGCTGTGCAATAATTTTTCAGTATGATGTTTCATTGGAATATTTGATCCTTCGACAATTATTTTTGCTTTAATATTGTCAACATCTTTTACGTCAATTAAATTTGGAACAGCAGCTGTAATTAAAATATCTACATTTAGTGAAAGAATTTCATGATTTGGAAGAATCTCTCCTGGCTTGTAATAAGTTACAGTCATTTTTTCTTTTTTTATTCGTGCCAGTTCTTCAAAATTTAATCCATCTTTATTGAAAATAATTCCCCTTGAATCTGATACTGCAACTATTTTTGCTCCTGCTTCACTTAAATATTTTGCTGCAAACCAGCCAACGTTTCCAAATCCTTCAATTGCAATTGATGCATTTTTTAAATTCATTTTTTTATACTCGCATGCAACTTTTGTTGCATGAAATACTCCCCACCCAGTTGACCCTAATTCGTGCGGCAATCCATTCAAGTCTTTTGGTTTTCCTGTAACAGATTTTAGTGAACCATTTGTTTTAGCTATTATCCTCATTTCGTCTTCTCCCATATTCATATCTGGAGCCGCCACATATAATTCTGGAGAAATTATTTTTATTGCTTCAGCAAAATCTCTTACAATTGATTCTTTTACTTCTTTTGATATTTTTTTGTCATCAGCAATTATTCCTGCTTTTGCTCCTCCAAAAGGTAATTCAGCTAAAGCACATTTCCAAGTCATTGTTCTAGCCAATTCAAATACTTCATCTAATGAAACAGTTGGAGTCATTCTAATCCCTCCTTTTCCAGGCCCTAAAGCAGTGTTATCTATTACTACAAATCCACGCATTCCACTTTTCGGAGAATAAACTTGAATAATTTTTTCAGGTCCAAATTCATCAAATTCAACCATTTTTAAAACCTCTAATCATTTAAGGCTTAAATTAATTTAAAAAGTTTACTTAAAATAAAAATGAAATCAATAAAGCTAATAAAATCATGTTTCCAAAATCTGCTATTGAAGTGGTAATTGGAATAAGTAAATTATTTGGATCTTCTTGTTTTTTATAAAAATACATTCCTGCAATAATTGAAACTATAAACAAAATTGGAACCAACATTGTTACGGACAACGTGCTGATTAAAATTATTTTAGCTGCACTAATTAACGTTAAATTATAATTTGCCATGATTGAAATAATTAAAGCCATTATAGAGCTAATTAAGTTAACTAAAATTGCAATTAAAAATATTTGAAAAAATAGTTTTTTTAATTCTGGGCTTTTAAATAAGTTATTAGGTTTTATTTTTCCTTCTAAAAGCATTGTTGAAAACCTTGAAGAAATTATTATCCCATAATCTCCTATTAAAGTGTTTAGAATTGGAATTAAAATTATTAAAGGAATTAGTGATACAAACAGTATCTTAGTTTGTTCTAATGCAAGTCCTCCAATAGAACTAATTATTGATGCAAAAAAAAGAATTAGAATGCTTTCTTTGATTATTGTTAAAGCAACATGCGAATGAGGGCCATATTCTTTTACATAAAATAGTGTTTTTTTGGAGAATTTATGTTTTTTATGAAGAAAATGAATTAATGGATGTTGTTTTTTTCTTTCAATTTTTTTTAATTTATGTAAATGCTTTATTGCTTTATTCATAATACCGCCATTGCAATTAAAATTGAAATAATGCTAGTAATATCTGCTGTTGAAGTTACAAATGGTCCCATAAAATTATTTGGATCGTGGCCTTTTTTGAATAAATAAAATGTTGCAATTAATGTTAATGGAATTTCTATTAGGTTTGCAATTATTCCCGCAATTAAAGGTATTAGAATTATTTTCTTCATTATTATTCCTAAAAGAAAATAATTAAATAAAAAAGCAGTTAATCCAAGAATTAATGATGCAAAGATTGCTAAAGCAAATGAAGCGATTACGTTTCCTTTAATAATTCTTGTTTCCTTTAACGTTGGTTTAACAAAACCTAGAAATAATCCTGCAGTTAGCCTTGAAGCAAATGTTCCACTAATATTTCCCCTCATTTCCAAAAATCCTGGTAAGATTATTAGCATTCCAGGAAGTAAAAGAATTTGATTAGTGTAAAATGCTAGAATACTTCCAGCAATTAATCCTCCAATAAGTGAAATTAATTGCGAGGAAAAAATTTCTTTAAAGTCATTGTCAAATAAATTCATTTGAATCATTTTCTTATTCTAAATAAATAGCTGGCTTTAAAGGCAATGCATTTTTTGCTTTTTTTGCTGGATCGTTTGAAGTGTTATCCGCATTTTCTATTTCTACACTGCAGTTAAATTCTTTTTCAAAAAACTGTTTTTCCTTGACTAATACATTGAATTCATTTATTTTATTCGTGCTATCTGCATTAATAGTTCTTTTACTCATCGCTTTAATAAATCCTGGAACTTCGTTTCCAAATGCTCTTAATTCTTGTTCTTGCATTAAAAACTTTAATGCTTCTTGAATATTTCCTAAACTGATTTTTTTTTCTTGAATTTTTTTCAATGCTGTTTCCTTCCATTTAGGAGTAACATATAAAACAATTTTTTTTAGTTCTTCTTTTTTTGCTAACTCTTTAATGCTTTTAATGTCTTCAATTATTTCTTGCAAGTAATCCTCTGTTAATTCAATTTCTTTGTTAATGAATTTTTTGTTTTCTTTTGGCCAAGAAGCTTTTACAATTAATTCTTTTTCTCCAATTAAATGCCATGCTTCTTCACTTAAATGAGGAGCAAAAGGTGAAAGCATTAAAATTATTGTTTTAATTGATTCTTTTAATACTCCTGCAGTTAATTGTTCTTTGTATTTGAAAACAAGATGAGTTAACTCCATTAAAGAAGAAATTGCAAAACTTAATTGGAATTCATTTACTTGGATTGAAGCTTTTTCAATTCCTGTTTGAAGCTTGCTTAACACTAGCTTGTCTTTATCATTTAAACTTGCTTCAATTAATTTTGCTTCCTTAATTTTTTCCGCGTTTTCTTCAACTAATCTGTAAATTCTTTGCAAAAACCTGTTAGAAGCTTCAACTCCTTTATCACTCCACTCTAATTCTTTTTCAGGCAAGGCAGCAAATAAAATGAATACTCTTGCAGTGTCTGCTCCAAATTTTTCAATTATTTCTCCTGGGTCAACAATGTTTCCAAAAGATTTACTCATTTTTGCTCCATCTTTTATAACCATTCCTTGAGTTAACAATCTTTTGAATGGCTCGTCAACCTTTGTTAACCCTAAATCACGTAAAGCTTTAGTGAAAAACCTGGCATAAAGCAAATGCAGAATTGCATGCTCTATTCCTCCAATATATTGATCTACTGGCATCCAATACTCAATCCTTTTATCAAACAATTTATCGTTTACATTTGGAGAACAATATCTAAAAAAATACCATGAAGAATCAACAAAAGTATCCATTGTATCAGTTTCCCTTCGAGCTTTTGACTTGCATTTAGGGCAAGTTGTTTCAACAAATTCTTTCACTGTCTCCAATGGATTTCCTTTTCCAGTGAACTCGGCATTTTCAGGCAATTCAACAGGCAAATCTTTTTCTGGCACTGGAACTACTCCGCATTTCTCGCAATAAATTATTGGAATAGGAGTTCCCCAAAATCTTTGCCTTGAAATCAGCCAGTCACGGATTTTATAATTAATTGTTTTTTCTCCGTTTTTATTTTTTTCAAGCCAGTCAGCAATTTTCGGAAGAGCTTCTCTATTACTCATTCCAGAGAATTGCCCTGAATTAAATAATACTCCGTCTTCAATAAAAGCCTCTTTAGCTTCTTCAGCGTTAACTTCTTTTCCGTCTTTAGAGATTACAAACTTTAAAGGAATTTTATATTTTTTTGCAAACTCAAAATCTCTTTTATCATGAGCATCAGCCATTACAATTCCTGTTCCATATTCTACTAAAGCAAAATTTGCAATCCAAATAGGAATTTCTTCTCCATTAGCTGGATTAATTGCGTTTATTCCAGTAAAGCAACCAATTTTGTCCTTGCCTGTTTCAGTTGTTCTTTCAATAATTGTTTGAGTTTTAATTTTTTTAATTACTTTTTCAACTTCGCCTTCAAATTTAGTTCCTTTAACTAATTTTTCTACAAAAGGACTTTCAGGAGCAATTACAATAAATGTTACACTGTAAATAGTGTCACATCTAGTAGTAAAAGTAGGTAAAACTAAATCAGAGTTTTTTACTTTAAATAAAATGTTTACTCCTTCACTTTTTCCAATCCAGTTTTTTTGCATTACTTTAACTTTTTCAGGCCAGTGCTCTAGTTTTTCAATGTCTTTAAGTAATTCATCTGCATAATCAGTTATTTTGAAAAACCATTGATTAAGTCTTCTCTCTGTTACTTGTTTATGGCATCTCCAACAAGCTCCTTCTTCTACTTGCTCGTTTGCTAAAACAGTTCCACAGTCTTCACACCAATTCACTGGAGCTTCTTTTTTATACGCTAATCCTTTTTGAAAAAATTTTAAAAAAATCCATTGATTCCATTTATAGTATTTAGGCAAGCAAGTAATCACTAATCTATTCCAGTCATAACTCAAGCCTAGTTGTCTTTGTTGTTGCATCATTTCATTTATTTTATCAAAAGTCCATTGCCTTGGATTAATTTTTTTTTGAATTGCCGCGTTTTCAGCAGGCAATCCAAGAGCATCAAAACCCATTGGATATAATACATTAAATCCATTCATTCTCTTGAATCTAGCAAAAGCATCTCCAATAGTGTAATTTCTTACATGCCCCATGTGAAGTTTTCCACTTGGATAAGGAAACATTTCTAAAACAAAGTATTTTGGTTTACTTGAATCTTCTTTTGATTCAAAAACCTTTTCTTGTTCCCATTTTTTTTGCCATTTGGCTTCAATTTCTTTATGATTTAAAACCATTCAAATCGCTTTCAATAAAATTATTAAAAAAATTTATTTAGATTAGTCTCTTAAATTAATCCTTTAATTTAAGCAATTCTTCTAAGCCTTCTTAATGCAGCTAATCTATTCATTTCCTTTCTTTGAGCTTCAATTCTTTGCCTTCTAAGCAATTCCTCTCTTGGAATAACTCTTGGCTCTCTCTCAGCTATGCCGCGTGCTCGACGTTCAGCTGCACGGCGAGCCATTAATTCTTTTCTTGGAGTAATAGAATCCCTAAGCAATCCTAAATAATTAAATTTTTCTCTGAAAGGAGCAAACAAAGGAATTCTTCCCACATAGTGTTGCATTACATATTCTTTTTTGAAACCCATTTTAGTTGCAACCTTTGCACTTAAAATATCTGCTAAAAATTCTTCTGCTGGTTTGCGAGGCAAGCCAACTTGAATTGCAAATGGATCAATATTTTTTTTAAAATGACCCCATTCATGAAGCAAAGTAATTAACCCGCTTGCAGTAATTTTGTCTCCATAAAAAAAGTAATGAGTAGGAATATTAATTATTTCAGGGCCTCTTTTAATCGTTATTTGGTTTCCCTTAAAACCGCCTCGCCTTATTTCCATTAACTCTTGATGTTCTCCCATTGTAGCAAAACCGCCTTGTCTTGCAAGTTCTTGCCTGTCATAAAAATAAATTTTAGTATTTCTAATACTATTAAGTAATCCTTCATACAAGCCTTTCAAATTTGGTGGAGCTTGTTCTCTTAATTCTTTTACAGCCAAAACCACGTACTGCTGTAAATTATTCAAAGCATTTCTTCTCTGAGAACTCAATAACGACATGAAATAATTATTCTTTCAAAGAATATAAATAGGTTTTGCTTTTATGGCTCATTACAAAAAGGTAATCTGCTTAGAAGTTTGGATTATGTTGCTACATCACATTTTCCAGCTATACAAATAGCTTGTGCTGTTACTTTGCAGCTTGAGTCATTTGATACAACTGCAGGGCAGACAATTTCTTCTGATTTTTTCTTTAAGTCTTCCAAGTATTTTTCCTTGAATTCTTTGTTGATTGCCTTGTTTAATCCACCATAACTACAACTGCATGCCCCAGCTTGCACTAATACACAATCGTCATTTGTGCCACAGTTATCAATTTCTTTTGCAGGCACTAATTCAGGTAATGAAACTTCGCATTTTCCTTGTGGTGAACAGATTGCTTTTGCTTCTGGTTTACAGCTTGGATCATTGGACATTACTGTAAGGCAGTTAAAACCCTCCATTTTTTTTCTTGTAATTTTTTGAAATATGCCTGAACTGTTTTTGTTAATTGCTACTCTATTGCCTGCTCCTCCACATCCACAATCATTTTCTACAAGTACGCAGTCATTTGGTTGCTCACATTCCTGATAGAATTCTAATCCTTTTTCTGGGGAAACAATCAATTCATCTGATAATAATGTTTCTTGTTCTTGACAGCTTGACATCTTTACTGGCGTACTTTTTGCTATATTGCATTTCTTTCCATAGTTTATCTTGATTCTATAAGTTCCTGGCTCTAAAGCAAGAGTATCAAATAATATGTCATAAACTTGTCTACTTTTTACTTCCCAGACTTCTTCTGAGTTTTCGCCTTCATTAACTTGTTTCCATGTATCTCCATCTTTTTTTTCAAGAATGTAATCACTTGAAGAACCAGAAAAAATTGATTCCCTTAAACCATTAAATAATTGCACATCTACTGGGTCGGCTACTGAGAAATTAGTATTCATAAAAATTTTTGGCTCTTTAATGTCTTTATAAGGATCTTCCAAGCATTGAGTTCCAGGAGGACATCCGCCTTTTTCTCCACCATTTTCAGTAGGCGTTTCTTTTTTGTCTGTTTTTGTGTCATTTTTTAGTTCTGTAACACAACCACTAAACAGTAATGCAAGAATTAGCAGGATTATAATTGTTGGTAGAATTTTTTTGAATTCCATGCATTAAATATATATTGGTTGTTTAAGAGCTTTTCTATAAAGGTTGTTTATTGGATTCTCTGAGTTTTTCTGGCTTCAAGCTTTTTCCTCTGAAAAAGTCTTCTCGTCCGCCGCCAACTAATTCAAGTTTTGATTTAAGTTCTTCAAAAAACTTTTTAGCAGTCTTTTTTGCTTTTGACCCGGATTTTACTACAAATTCTCCTGAAGAAGAGTTTGCAGCAAACACTGTTGCTTCTGGAAATTTTTCTGCAAGTTTTTCAGACAAAGAAGTTAATTGATCAATTGAAGCAAAACCTGTTACAAAAAATATTTTTCCATCCTTATCTGGTTTTAAGTTTTCTTTTTGCAATTCATTTATTTGTTCGCGAAGCTTTTCAACTTCTTTTCTTGCATTCTTTAACTCATTTACTATTTTGTTTGCAGAACTTGCAAGTTCTACTTCTGGAACGTTCAAGGTTTCAGCAGTGTCTTTAATTAATTGCTCGCGTTTTTGCATGAATTCAATTCCCGATAAAGTGCAAGCATATGAAAGCCTTTCAACTCCATCTTTAACGGTTTCACGTTTAATTATTTTAATTAATCCAATGTCTCCAGTTCTTTGAACATGGGTTCCACAGCAAGCCTCTACATCTACTCCTTCAATATTAATTATTCTAATATCTAGTCCTGGAACATATCCTCCTTGATATATTCTGAAACCAAATTCTTTTTCAGCTTCATTTCTTTTATATACTTTTAATGTCACTAAATGATTTTCGGCAACAATTTTATTAGCCTCTAACTCAATTTCTTTTAATTCTTGTTCAGAGATTTTTTTGAAATGAGTTAAATCTAAATGAGCTTTGTCTACTTCTTTATGCGAGCCGGCTTGGAATACATGTTCTCCTAAAACCTCTCTTGCTGCAGCGTTTACTACATGTGTTCCAGTATGATGCCTCATTAAAAGCCATCTTCTATGCCAATCAATTTGTCCGAAAACTTTTTGTCCTTTCTTGAATTTTGAAACATCTTGTATTTCATGCAATACTACTCCATCAATTGTTTGAGTGTCTAAAACTTTTACTCCTTCAATTAATCCTTTGTCTCCTGCTTGTCCTCCTGCTTCAGCATAAAAACATGTTTGATCTAAAATTAAATAGTTTTCAATTGAACCTAAAATTTTTGCAGTAAATTCTTTCATGAATCTGTCTTCGTAAAATAATTCTTTTGTTTTAGGAAAACCGGAAACATTGAAAACCTTTTTACTTAAATTTTCTTCTCTTTCAACCTCGTTTTTTCTAGCTAGTTCTCCGTAAAAGTTTTCCACGCTTTCAAGTTTAATTCCTTGACTTGAAGCAACTTCTTCAACTAATTCTAATGGAATTCCATCTGATTCATATAACTTCATTAATTCTTTTTTTTCTAAAAACTCTTTTTTGTCTTTCTTCATTTTTGTAACAAGAACTTCTACTTTGCGTTTGCTGTTCTCTTTTAATTCTGCAAACTTTTTTCTTTCTTCATGCATTACTTCAATTGTTGTCTGCACTTGTTCTTTCAAAGTTGAATCAACTGCAGATAAATATTCTGCATGTCCTTCAAGTATTTTTGCAAAATCTAAATTGAAATTAAATTCTTCATTAAATCCAAAAACTCTTCTTAAAATCATTCTCAAATTATATCCTCCGCCTGCGTTTGAGGGAAGCATTGAATCAGTTGAAGTGTATAAAATTGTTTTCAAGTGATCAGCTATTGCGTAAAGTGCTTGCAATGGTTTTAGCATTCCAAATAATTCTTCTTCGCTTACTCCAAGTTTTTTAGCAATTGCTTTTCTTTTCTCTGCATTTCCTTGTTCTTCATAGTTTAGTATTCCTGAAAGCTTTGCATATTCTTGGAATAATTTTTCATTAAATTTTACTCCTGCATCTTTTTTCATTTTCCCAATTACTGGGCCAAAAGTTATTTCATAGCTTGTTGGACTGCCATTAGTAAACCAAGCAAATCTTTCCAAGCCTGCTCCCATGTCAATTACTTTTGTTTTCAATTCCTCAAATTTTCCTTGCCCTAAATCCTTGAATTGCATGAAAACACAGTTGCCTAGCTCTATTCCATTAGCCATGTATTCCATGCTTGGCCCAAATGTTCCTCCTCCTGCCCATACATCTTCTGCAAAAGTAATTTCTTCTTTTTTTATTCCTAAAACCTTTTGCAGCATTTCCAAGTCATGATCAATTGCTTCATTTTTCCAATAAAACTCTCCAGTCTTTGAAGTATTAAAAGATGTTTGCCCAATCATTGTAAAAGAAGTGTAATGCCTTCCAGTTACTCCTACATTTGATACATCTCCAAATCGAATTGAAGGCTGCATTACTAAAAGAGGATTTGCTGGAGGAGGCATTTCTCCTGAAACAACAAATGGCTGAAAATCAATAATAGATGCATTAGTGAAGTATAAGTCGTCACGCCATCGGCAAACAGTTGGATATCTTGGAATCACTTTTACATTGCGTTTCTCAAAAAATTCTTCAACTTTTTTCCATGCCTCTAAATAATCAAGTTTTTTTGTTGCCTGACCAATAAATTCATAACCCATGCAACTAGAATCCGCGCAAATCTCTCTCTCAGAATTCATTGTCCAAAAAAAGTTTTTACAATTCATGCATTGCTTTCTTTGAAAGCCTTCGCTAACTAAAACCTTTAACTCGTAATGTTTTTTCCAATCCTTTTTAAACAATTCTTTTAATTCTTTTTTTTCAACCATTTAATTCACTTAACTACTATAATTAAAAAAATAAAAAGATTTTAAAT
>CAYJVY010000009.1:0-62240 GCA_964373795.1 uncultured archaeon
CTTCCTTCATTTTTTGTTTATATAAATTTAATTCAGTTGTACAAGCATCAAAAATATTTTGATCAACAGGCTTTCCATATTTATCATTTCCTGTTTCACAATTATTTAGTTCTTCAGAAGTTGCTTCTCCATTAATTCCATTACTATCTTTATCACAATATTTTTCGTAAACACATTTTCTAAATTCAACTAGCTTTCCTTGCTCGCCTGCAGCAAAGAAATTCATTGGAAGTTTTTCTAAATCCTTTTCAGATTCAACACCATTGGCTAAAATTAAGTTTCCTGTAACTGTTGGAAAGTAACTATACTCAAATTCAATTTTTTTATCAAATTTAAATTGAAGTTTTTCTAATTCAACAGAATTTTTAATTGATTTAACATAGTATGGGTCATCAAATAATATTACGTTAATTTTTCCTTTTTCATCTTTGCATGTTGGATCAGGGTTTTCTAAGAACAATTTTTTATGAGGAATATTATCTGAATTAAATTCTGGAACAAAATATTGTCCATTTTTCTTTTTAAAAAATTGATTTAATTCATCTACTACTCCTTTAAATGTATTATTTACTGCTGCAAAAGGCTTGACTGAATTAACATCTACTAGTACAGTTGGAAGAAATTGCACATTAAAATCTTTAGCTAGTTTTTTTCCTTCTTCTGAGTCTACATCTATTTCTTGTCTTTCAAAATTCATGTCTTTTGAAGCAAATGTAAGAAATATAGTGTTGAATTCTCCTCCTAAATCTTTGAATTTGTTTGAAACGAATTCTTTTGTTTGAATTTTAAATTCAGGTAAAACTTCTTTTACGATTATCTCGGGGTTTTCTTTGATTATTACTGTTTGTCCTTCTGATGGCCGAATTTGTAAATCAACAGCAAATCCAATTACAACTCCTAATACAAGTAATAAAACTCCTATATAAATCGGTATTTGCATCCAAGAATCTTCTTTTTTAGGCGAATAACGCCCTATTTCTTTTTCTTCTGAAAGCTTGAAAACAGATTCTATCTTTTCTTCTTGTTGATTTAATTCTTTTGACATAAATTCACTTTAATTCAATTAATAAGAAAACTTTAAAAAATCTATTAATAAAAATGTAAAAATATAATTTAATTTAAGTAACCATTGTTTTTTAATACTTTTATGTTAGCAGATGTTCATTGTCATTTTAATGAATTAGAGTATCCTGAAAGAATGTTAAAAAAAGCGGTTAAAGCAAATGTTAAAAAAATTTATTCTAATTCAGTTGACTTTAATTCAATGAAACAAAATCTTGCCTTGGCAGAAAAATTTTCCAAAGTAAAACCTTGTCTTGGATTGCATCCAATGAATTTGCTTTCAATGACTGAAAAACAAATCATTGAAGAAATGAATTTTTTGAAACAAAACCTTTCAAATGCAGATGCAATTGGTGAAACCGGATTAGATTTTAAATTCGCTGAAACAATTGAACAAAAGCTTTTACAAGAAAAAATCTTTAAAGAATTAATTTTTCTTTCAATTGAAAATAAAAAAGCTATTTGCATTCATTCCAGAAGAGCTGCTAAGCGAGTTTTAGAGTTATTAGAAGAAAATCTTCCTGAAAAAGTTTTATTGCATTGGTTTGTTGGAAACTCAAAATTATTAAAAAAAGCTTTACAATTACATTGCTTTATTTCAATTGGGCCTACGATTTTGTTTGACAAATCACTTGAAAGTTTTGTTAAAAAGATTCCATTAGAAAAACTTGTATTTGAAACTGACTGTCCGGTGCAATTTAATGGTGTGTCCTCAGATCCGGCTTGGATTAAGGAAATTAATTTTAAGGCAGCAAAGATTTTAGAATTAAACCCTGAAAAACTTGAAGAAAAAGTTTTAGAAAATGTTTTAAATTTATTTGGCAAATAAGCAATCTTATTAAATTTTTCTAACATAATTGTATTATGTCATTGCTTTCAGTTTTTTTAGTTTTGATAATCCTTGCCTTAGTTATTGGAAATGGTTTTCTTTATTTAACAAAGCAAAGACATAAACCAATGCAAGAATTAGTTCAAGAAGACAGTTCATTTGAAAGTCATTTTTCAGCTGAGTCAATTGATTCAAAGCTTTACTCTCTTCAATCAAATTTAAAAGCCTTAAATGAATTAATAAAAATGGCTCATGGAAGACTTTTAGATGTAGAAGAAAAAGTAAAAGCAAAAAAATTCCAAGATCCAACAGAGTTAATTGAAAAATTAAATGAAATAAATGAAAAATTAAAAAAGTTAGAAAACTTTAAAGAAAACACTAAAGTTGATTTGAAGGGAATGAAAGAAATCGTTCTTGAAATGAAAGAATTTTTACAAAACAATTTAAATAATTCTTTTCAAAACAAAGATTCAATTTCAATTGAAGGAAACGAGAAAATTTAAGACTTTATTATTTTTTCTTTACATTCCAGGTTTTTCTATATTTTTCATCTTTTGATTCATTTCTAAAATGCTTTGCAACAATTGAAGCGCTTCCAATTACCGGATCTAAATCATCTCCTTTTACAATGAATTTAACCTCTTTTACTACGTCGTTTATTGGATTTCCATCTACTTTAATTAATGCTTTTGATTCAAATTTTTTAATTAATTCACTTGAAGAATTAATTACCTCTTTTTCAATTTCATTTAAAGTAAAACCTTTTTGTCTTAACAAATCAATGAATTCAGAGTTAAATGAATAAATAAATTGAACTAAACTGTTTCTGGAAACAATTTCAAATTTTCCTTTAATGTCACTAGATTTTTTACTATCTCTTAATTCTCTTAACTCATTTGTTTCCCCTAAAACTCCTGCAATAACAAATGGCCCTGTTATTTCACTTCTGCCTGTTTCATCTAATCCAAAAACAAGCTTGCTTTTCAAATTCAATGCCTGCATTATTCTATCTCTAACGGTTTCCGCTTTTTCTCCTTGAATTGAAAGCTTTCCACTAGAATAAAGAGTTACAGTGCAAGAATCAATTTTCGCCCTTAATTCTTCAAAATCAGTTTTTGTTTCAACTACTTCAAATTTCTCTAAAACTTTTTTTACTTGGTTTTTTTGAGTAATTCCAAAATTTAATACAACTGTCATGAAAGACTTACTTCACAGTTAAATAAATAATTTTCCATTCTTTTTATAGTGTGTCTTTTAGGTTTTGTTTTACTTTTTTCTTTTTCTCCATCTTTGAAGAAGTTTTTTTCCACCAATTAAAATTAATGGCAATCCAATTACAAGTGCATCAAATAGAGCAACATCTTTTACAACCTGAGTTTTAACTCTCATCCATTCATTTCTAACCTCTGCTTTGTGATCAGTGTTTTTAGGGCCTTTCAATGCCTGTAGTTCTGACTCTAATTCTTTTACTCTTTGTACATTTTTTCTAACCTCGGCAAACTCAGAAGCGTTTTCAATTATTTTTTCCGCAATTCTTTTAGTAATTGCATTTACTTCAGGGTAAAGATCAAAACCATATTTTTTGAATGTCTGAATTGCATTAAATTTCATCTGATCTGGAACAGTTTTTAAAAAATCAACGTCTTGTGGGGCAAATCTTTCTGCTTGAACCTGAAATTTACTTCCTAATTTACTAGTAACAAATTCTTTCACTTTTTTTATATCTGTTTCTCTTTTGCCTACTTCTTCTTGTCTTGCTTTAATTTTTGATTCAATTTTTATAAGTCTTCTATGCCCTTTTCCTCTTAAACCATAAGAAATTCCTATTGCTAGTGGTTGCAAAGCTAAAGCCGCTCCAACAGCTATTTTTCCTTTATGTCTTTCATAAAAAGATTTATTGAAACTTCCTGGAATTCTTCGAACAAAACCTGGCCTCATAAAATATTTAGCTTAAAAGAACTATTTAAATAACTCGCCTAATGAGGGGAAGCAATTCGTATCCAATAATTTATTTTTTAATTAAAAAGTGTCAGTTCGATCCAGTTTCATCACTCTTCAGAAACAACTCTAATCATCATTCAATAAATATTGTTTTCCAAAACATTTTTCTATTTATTTGAACCTAAATTTTATGAAAAGCTTTTTTTATACTTAAAATTGGGTTTTGAATGACTAGAAAAATTGAGTTTTTAAGAGAATTAATTCATTTACTTTTAGGAATAATTTTAATTGCATTAATTTATTTTCTTGAAATGAATCTTGCAATGATTTTGATTGGATTGCTTTTCTTGATTGGAGGATTAATTTCTGTTTTAATTAAATTTAGAGTAAGACTTCCATTAATTCAATTTGTTTTAGATTGGGCGGAAAAAATAATTCATTTAGTTGAACGCTCTAAAGAGAAAAAAATTCCCGGAGAATCTGCATTAATTTTTGTTTTAGGAATTTTTTTAACTGTATTAATTTTTCAATCAAAGACAGTTATTTTTGGTGCATTAATTGTAATGGTTTTAGGAGACGGGTTTTCAACTCTTTTTGGAGAAAAATTTGGTCGAATTCGAACTTTTGGAAACAGGTCTCTTGAAGGAACTGTTATAGGAATTCTTGTTTCATTTGCTTTTCTTGCAACTTTTCTGCCATTTAAAATTGCAATTATTGCTGCAATTATTGGAATGCTTTCAGAATACTTGCCATTAAACGACAACCTTGTAATTCCTTTAATTACTGGTTTGACTTTGAAATTCTTGCTTGGAATGTAAAACTTAAATATTCTTGCGAGATAAATTTAATTAAGGGCCGGTAGCTCAGCTTGGATAGAGCAGCACTCTCCTAAGGTGAAGGTTCGTGGGTTCAAATCCCACCCGGCTCGTTTCAGCAAACTTTTTTATTCTAGTTAAACTTATTACTATTGATTTTATGCCTTTGCTTGATGTAAAAGATTCTCAGAAACTAGTTGAAAAATATGGAATTCAATTTGTGAAAAGCGTTTCAGTTTCAACTGAAAAAGAATTAATTGAAAAACTTTCGAGCTTTCAAGGAAGAATTGCAATGAAAATTTTGTCTGATGAAATTGTTCACAAAACAGAAGTGGGGGGAGTAAAGTTAAATATTTCTTCAAAAGAAGAAGCGGTTAAAGCTTTTCATGACTTGCAAAAATTGGTTGGATTTAATGGAGTGCTTGTACAGGAAATGATTAAAGGAACTGAATTAATTATTGGAGGAAAACAAGATCCTCAATTTGGACCAATAGTATTATTTGGTTTGGGAGGAATTTTTGTTGAAGTATTAAAAGATGTTTCAATAAGGATTTGCCCAATTGAAAGAAAAGATGCAAGGGAAATGATTCAAGAAATAAAAGGGCAAGCAATATTAAAAGGAGTTAGAGGACAAAAACCCATTAATTTTCAATTGCTTGAAGACTATTTATTGAGTGTTTCAAAGCTAATGTTGAATGAAAAAATTCAAGAACTGGACTTAAATCCTTTAATTGCAACTGAAAACTCAATTAAAGCAATTGATGCAAGAGTAATTAGATGACTGTTTTTGTTTGAATTAAAACAAAAAAGTCTTTTTCTTCTTTACCTATTACTCCTTCAGCTAGAATGTTTTCAGATTTAAATGGAACTAGTTTTTCTTTTAATCTACTTGGAAGAGAAATTAAAATTATTCCACTTGGTTTTGCAAGTTTCATTAAATTATAATTTTTAAGTAAATGCAAAGAATCAAAACAAATAATTAAATCAAACTTTTCTTTTGAATTGAACTTTTTACTTAAAATGTATTTAATGTTTGACTTTTTTGGAGTAACTGCGTTTTCAGAAATATCTACTCCAATTATTTTTTTAAATTTAAAGCCTTTCTCTGAAAGAAATTCTTCAATCCATGCTTTTCCAATTCCTAAATCTAATACTCTGTGTTCATTTGAAAGAAACGGTTTTAAAATAGGAAACAATTGTTCATATTTTTGTAACTGTTTTTCTTTCCAAGAATCGTAAATTTTTGTAGAAAATTTAGTCATTAGCTTCCCTAAAAAAAAGAAAGAAAAACGATTTATGAAAATAAATCGTTTGTTACAACTTCTTCATTTAACTCTGAATCGTCTAAACCGTTTTCACTGCTTGCACTTAAGTCTTCAACATCGGTTACACTTGATTCGAATTCATCTAATTCAGTTGTTCCAGTGCTAGAAGAACTTGAAGCTAGTTTTTCAGTTGCGTCAACAGTTTTAGTAGTTGTTGAATCTGTTTTCTTTGTTGTATCTGAATCTTTTTTTTCTCCGCCAATGCATCCTAAAAGCAATAGCATTACAATTAACAAAATTGTAATTAATTTTTTCATTGAACCACCTCATTATTTGAATCAGTTGATTCTGTTGAATTTTCAGACTCATTTGTTGTTTCACTAGTTTCCTTATTTGCATCTACTTCATTTGTTTCAGTTACAGGAATATCTGTTACTGGTTCAACCTGAATTTCAGTTGGCTGTTCATTTGATTGTAATGCTTTTGCATGTTTTGCTGCTTGTTTTGCTAATTGAAAGGAATGTTGTAATCTTTTATGGACTCTTTTAACGAAGTTAAATGCATCTCTTGTTTTTCCTTCTTTGAGTTTTTCTTTTACTTTTTCAAATGCTTCTTTTGCTTTTGAAACATCTTCTTTAAACGCAGTTAAAGCTAGTTCTAATTTAGTCGTATCTTTTCCTTCAGCTTTTAATTTAGTTGACAATTCAGTTAATTTATTGAACTGATTTTCTGCATGTTTAATTGCTGCTTCTAACCTGTTTTCTAATGCTTTTCCAACTGTAACTTTTGCTTTTCTTTTTGCATCTTTATGCAAATCCTTTAATTTTTTTGCAACATCTTTAACTTGTTCTACATTTAAGTCTTCTGCACTTAATGTTTGCTTTAATTCTTCCAATTGAGTTATTAGTTTTGCAACGTTTTCAGGAGCAGATTCTTTTTCTTTTAATGCATTTAATTGTTCTAGTAATGCATTAATTTTTTCAGTTAAAACTTCGCCAGCTTTTTCTTTTAATTCTTCTTTCACTTCTTCTTTTTCTTCTTTGCTAGCTTGCTTGAATTTTTCTCTAACTGCCTTTAATTCTTCTTTCGTTTCTTTAAAGTTTTCTTTTGCTTCTTTGAATTTTTCTCTAAATTTTTCAAATTTTTCTTTTACATCTAAAAAACGCTTTTTTTGAGCGCTAAGTTTTGGAAGTTTTTCAGCTAATTTTTTTAACCCTGTTTTATCAAGTTTTTCAACTTCTTGTAGTTCTGCTTCTGAAAAGTTTTCAAGTCTCTCCCCTACTGTTTGAACTTCTTCCTCGCTTAACTCACTTGAAACCTCTGTTACTAATTTAAAGTTTTTAAGTTTTGCAAGCCTTTCAAGATTAGTTGTTCTAATACTTGAAAGTTTTTCCAATTGTTTTTCATCTAATTCGGCTATTTTTTCAAGATTTGCTTTAGATAAGTTACTAATTCTTTCAAGTCTTTCTTTTTTTAGTGAAGTTAGTTTTTCCAGTTTTTCTTTCTGTAATGCTCCAAGTTTTTCAAGGTTTTCTTTTCTTAACTCAGTTATATTATCTAAATGTTCTTTTTTTAAATCAGTTAATTTTTCAACAAATTCTTTATTTATTTTTGAAACTTTTTTAACCTTTCTTTCCTCTAAATTATTTAATTTCTCAAGTTTTTCAGTATTTAATCCTTCAAGTCTTTTCCTTGTTTGCATATCGCGCTTGTTTTTTAATTTTTCATTGTTTGCTTCAACAACTTTGTCTTTTGAAGGCTTGTCTCCTTCTTTAACTCCCACTTTATTTGGGTTGCTTTTATTCACTCCGTCTTTGTTCACTCTTTCAGATGTATTATCTTTTTGAGCAAAAACAGATGAAGAAAATAAGCTAACCAAAAATATTGTCAATACAGCTAATACAAATAATTTCTTCATGAATTCCCTCCTGAATTAATTTAACTATAAATCTTGCTTGGTAAACCTTTTTTAAAGATATCCAATTACAAAGTACTGTTATTAAAGCCTTTTAAAAAAGAATTCTACTTAAAGGTTTTATTACTTTTTTTTAGGTAGCATAACATTTTTAAGTAATTACTATTAAACTTGTATTACATGGTTAGGGATTTAGATCTTCTTTTATTTTTTGCTGATTTTGGATTGTATCAAAAATGCAGGGTTTCAACAATTGAAATTGCTTTAAGGCTTGGAGTGTCTCAGCAAACCGTTTCAAGGAAGTTAATGGAGTTAGAGAAAGAAAAACTTATTTCAAGAACTCATAAACATAGAGGGATTGAAATTTCTTTAACTGAAAAAGCAATAACTCAATTAAAAGAACATTTCTTGAATTTGAAAAACGTTTTTGAAAAACAACCTAAAAGAGTTGAAGGATTTGTTAGTAATGGAGTTGGAGAGGGCGCTTATTATATTCAGAAATATAATTCTTTTTTGAAAAAAAAACTTGGATTCAAAGCATTTCCTGGAACATTGAACTTGAAAGTGGATGAAATTAAGGTAAAAAATTTTCTTAATCAATTAAACCCTGTTTACATTAAAGAATTTAAAGCAACGAATAGAACCTTTGGGGGAATTACTTGTTATAAGGTTAAAATTAATTCAGTTAAAGGAGCAATAGTTGTTCCGGATAGAACTCGTTACAGTGCAAATGTATTGGAATTAATTGCTCCACTTTCTTTGAGAAAAAAATTCGACTTAAATGAAGGATCAAAAATAAATGTTAGCACAATTAAATGAGGAAGAAAAATGAAAATCGGAATAGCTGACACAATGTTCAGCAGAATTGACTTAACGGAATTTGCTTTGCAGGCATTGAAAGGAAAATTCAAAGGCAGAATAGAAAGATATACTGTTCCTGGAATAAAGGATTTGCCTGTTGCATGTAAAAAACTTTTCGAAGAACTGAGCTGTGACATTGTTCTTGCGCTTGGCTTTGTAGGCAAAGCTTCAATTGACAAGCAATGCGCACACGAAGCAACACAAGGAGTCCAACAACTAATGTTGCAAACAGGAAAACACATTTTGGAAGTATTCATTCATTCAAACGAAACCTATACTGAAAAAAAATTATTAAAAATAGCCGAAAACAGAGTGAAAAAACATGCATTGAATGCAGTTGAATTGCTGAAAGGCGGAAAAGCTTTGCAGAAAAAAGCTGGAACAGGAGAAAGACAAGGCTTTCAAAATGAAGGAAGAATTTCTTTTCAAAACGCGGACAACCGCAAGCCGAGAATTGGAATTGTTGTTTCAAAAGTTTACCCAGAAATAACTGAAGAAATGCTGAAAATTTCTCAAATGCGAGCAAAAGAAAGAAAGGCTGAAGTGAAATTCGTTTTACGTGTAGGGGGAAGCTTTGACACTCCTTTAGCAGTAAAACGTTTAATTGAGCGCACAGACATTGACGGAGTAATTGTTTTAGGAGCAGTAATTAAAGGCGAAACAAGCCATGATGAAATAGTGGCAGGAAATGCTGCAAGAAAAATTGCAGATTTGAGTGTAGAATATTCTAAACCAATTGGTTTAGGAATTTCTGGGCCTGGAATGACTAGAAAGCAAGCAATTCAAAGAATTGAAAAATTTGCATCAGATTCAGTTGACGCTGTTTTAAATTCCTTAGAAGAATTGAAAAAATTGGAGGCAGAATAATGAAGAAAACTCTCCTTAATCCAAAAAATTTTACTAAAGCTTTGGGAAGTTATTCTCATGGATTAAAAATTGAGTTAACTGATTCAAGTTTTATTTTTGTTACAGGACAAATAGCAATGAATGCTGAAGGAAAACTTGTTTCAGAAAACGTTGAAGATCAAACAGAATTTGTTTTCCAGAACTTGCAAAAAATCTTGCAAGAAGGGGGAGCAAGCCTGGATGACGTTGTAAAAGCAACAATTTTTGTAACAGATTTAAAAGATTTTCCAAAAATTTCTGCAATAAGAAATAGATATTTTGCAAAAGCAAAACCTGTTTCAACTTTAGTTGAAATAAGTAATACTGTAAAAAAGGGTTGCAAGGTTGAAATTGAAGTAATTGCAGTATGCAAGAAAGGGATTTAAATGACTGAAGGATTTGATTCAATTGAAACTGCTTTAAAAGATTTTTTGAAAGGCAAGCCATTAATTGTAGTGGACGATGAAAACAGGGAAAACGAGGGAGACTTAATTGTTGCAGGAGAAAAGTGTTCGCCTGAAGTAATTAATTTCATGATAAAAGAAGGAAAAGGGTTGGTGTGCGTGCCTTTAACTGAAGAAAAAGCAAGGCAATTGAATTTAAATTTAATGATTTCAGGGAATAAAGAGTTACATAAATGTAATTTTACTGTTTCAATTGATGCATTAAAAGATTCTTCTACTGGGATTTCGGCTTTTGATCGCGCTAAAACAGTTCAAGAAATTGTTCGCGATAATTCAACTGAAAAAGATTTCACTAAACCTGGACATATTTTTCCTTTAATTGCAAGAAAAGGAGGATTGTTTGAAAGACAAGGGCATACAGAAGCTTCAATAGAGTTATGCAAGTTAACTGGCTTGAAAGAAGTTGCAGTAATTTGTGAAATAATTAAAGAAAATGGGGAAATGGCTAGAGTTTCTGATTTAATTAAATTCAAGGAAAAACATGGATTGAAATTGATTTCAATAGTTGACTTAATTAGGTATTTAATTGAAAAAACAAAAATAATTAAGAAAGAAGTTGAAACAAAGCTTCCAACCAAATTTGGGGAATTTAAATTAATTGCTTTCCAGTCTTTGATTAATGATTTTGAGCATTTGGTTTTAGTGAAAGGAGAAATTACTGGAAAAGAAAATGTTTTGATTAGAATTCATTCAGAGTGCTTAACCGGAGACTTATTTTCTTCAATGAGGTGTGATTGTCAAAACCAATTGCATTACTCAATGCAAAAAATTCAAGAAAAAGGAGAAGGATTAATTCTTTATTTAAGGCAAGAGGGAAGAGGCATTGGTTTGTTAAACAAGTTAAAGGCTTATGCATTGCAAGATCAAGGCTTGGATACAGTTGAAGCAAACTTGCAGTTAGGGTTTAGAGCAGATGAAAGAAATTATTTAATTGCCGCAAAAATGTTGAAGGAATTGCAAGTTAAATCAATTGAGTTAATGACTAATAATCCTTCAAAGATATTTGAATTAGAAAAATTCGGAATAAAAGTTGTTCAAAGACATTCAATTCATTCAGAGAAAAACAAATTCAATGAACCTTATTTGAAAACAAAAAAAGACAAGTTAGGGCATTTAATTGAAAAATAATTTTTGAGGCGCTTGCTTGAATTCCTTCATGAAAAAAGCATTTGAATTGGCTAAAAAAGGGAAAGGAAAAACTTATCCAAATCCAACAGTTGGATGTGTTATTGTTAGAAAAGGAAAAATTGTTGGACAAGGATTTACTCAACCTGCAGGACAAAATCATGCAGAAATTGAAGCATTGAATTCATGCAAGCAAAGCCTTGAAAAAGCGGAAATGTATTCAACTTTAGAGCCTTGCAGTCATTTTGGGAAAACCCCTCCATGCACTAAAGCAATAATTAAATCAGGAATTTCAAGGGTTGTAATTGGTTCAATTGACTCAAATCCATTAGTTAATGGAAAAGGAGTTCAAGAATTACTTGAAGCAGGAATTAAAGTTGAAATCCAAGAAAATGAAGAAATTAAAAAATTAAATGAAGATTTTTTTAAATTCATTTTAACTAAAAAGCCTTTCATAATTTTAAAGGCTGCAATCTCCTTGGATGGAAAAATTTGCTCTGAAACAGGAGACAGTAAATGGATTTCAGGCGAGGATTCAAGGAAAAAAGTTCATAAAATGAGAAGCGAATGCAATGCAATTCTTGTAGGCATTAAAACAGTTTTAAAAGACAATCCGCAATTGACTGCAAGAATTCCTGAAGGCAGAAACCCTTTAAGAATAATTCTTGATTCAAGTTTAAAAATTCCTTTGCAGGCAAATGTTTTAAGCGATTCAAATGTTTTAATTATTTGCAGTAAAAAAGTTCAAGAAAAAAAATTAAAAAAATTAAAAAGAAAAGAGATTCAAGTAATGCAAGTAAATGAATTGAATGGAAAACTTGATTTAAATGAATTATTAAAAGTTTTAGGCGAAAAGGGGATAGTGAGTTTACTAGTTGAAGGAGGTTCAGAGGTTTTCAGTTCATTCATTGCGGAAAAATTAGTGGATAAAATAGTGTTATTCGTTGCTCCAAAAATTATTGGAGGAAAAAATTCGAAAAGCTTTGTAGAAGGAAAAGGAATTCAAAAAATTTCTGAAGCATTAACTGTTCAGGAAATGAGTGTTGAAAAAAGTGGAGAAGATTTATTAATTCAAGGATATTTAAAATGATTTTTTAAAGTGATTTAATTGAAGTACAGTTTTTACGTTGATTCAAAGCCTGAAAGAATTCCAAGAGATACAACTGAAATTCATTTAACTAGGCCAGTGAAAGAAATTCTTTTAAAAAAAGTTTTCAAGAGATGTGAAAATCTTTCAATAATTTCTTTAAGTGATAGTTGCTTTAAACGTTTAAGTGTAACAGTAAAGCAATTCCTTGCAAGAAAAAAAATTGAGTTGAGAATTCAAAAATCTAAAGGCAGGCCAATTTCAATTGATTTAGAGAAAATGCTTAGAATAATTGAATTAAAAAAAGATTATAGAAGCTATAATGAGATTTCTCAAATACTTGAAATTCCTAGATCTACAGCGCATTACTTGATTAAATATGCTGATAGAACTAAAATAAAGCAAGGCAATGAAACAATTCACTTACAATAAAAATTACAACGGCGTTAAACGAATTTTAAATGGCTGATTGACGAAAGGTTTTTATATTTGTTTAAGTTATTTGATTATAGTTTTGGTAGGTTTCTAGTTAAAAGGAATCGGGTTAAATGAATCATTTTAGAATTGAAGGAAACACTGTTTTTCTGGGTTGGATTAGTTTTCCAATCACGCATTTAAAGGAATTTATTAATGCTTTAACTGAATGGAAGAAATTGAAATTTTTGCCCAAGACTTGGATTGGCTCTAAAGAAAACGGAATACTAGTTTATTCTTACGATCCTTTAAAGGATAAAGAAAATGAATTGGTTTTCGTTGAAAACAATCCAAAATATGATTCATTCATTGTAATTGAAAAACCTTCATTAAATTTAAAGGACTTGCCAAACAAAATAATTTTTAATTTAGCTGACACAATTGAATGGATTAAAGAATTAACTAAAATGCAGGCTTTTTTTCCTCAATACTAGAAACAATGTTTTATTTGATTTTTTTAATTCCTGTAATAACAATAGCTTTATAAATATCAAAATCTACAATTAATTTACTTTAGTTTAATTAATTTATTAACGTAAACATGTAAATTTTGTGAGGAGAAAAAATATGCCTGAGAGACGTTTGGAAAGATTTAAAGCAAGAGCAAAAGAAGCTGTTAGAAAAGTTGCAGGAGTAAGAGAACCTGCTAGAAACGCTTTTTTTAGAGTTACAAGTTTTTTATCAAGGCTTCCAAGAGACTTTAAAGTACTTAAGGAAAGCTTTAGGGCAACTGTTTTAAAAGAAAACGGTAAGCCAGTTGCAGCAGTAAAAGTAGTTGGAAGAATTAAAGGAAAAGCATTATTATTAGTTGTTCCAGCGCTTGCAGGTTGTATGACTGTGCAATCACAAGGCGGAAAAGAAACTCGTTTAAAATTATTACCTCCTCCAGTGAAAACTGCTCCAAGCACAGCTCCAACTGAAGCAAGAGTTGCTCCTTTTGGAGGATTGCCTGGAATAGTTGAAAGAGCTAGAGCTGCTGGGCCAACAACAACTGCTTCTACTCCTGGAGTAAGACTTTTAAGATTATATGAAAGAGGTGGTTCTGAAGAAAGAGTTACTGTAAGAAAAGAGCCATTCATTATAGGAGTAGACAGAGATGTTGAAACAAGTCTTGCACAAAGAGGGGGAAGAGATTTAAATTCATTAACTTTTGATGCTGGAAGAGTAGCTAACTTAAGAGATGCTGAAGTAAGTGCTTTTCTTGAAACTGAAAACTTTTTTTCAGGGCCAAGAGGAGGAATAACTGAAAAAGTTCCTCATGCAGGCACTGGTTCAGGAGATGTTACAACTCGCACTCCAATAAATTTAAGAGAGTCACTGCATTTAAGCAGGTTTGGAGTAGGAGTTGGAAAAGATTTAACTGGTTTGCTTAGAAAAGGAAATATTTCCCTTGGTTTTAGCAATGCAAGGCTTGTTAAAGGAAGTGAGAGATACGGAGTTAATGGGTTTCATTTAGGGGGAAGACTTGAAGCAGCTCCAATTCCAGGAGTTCAAAATGTTCAAGCAGTTGTAGAAGGATTTATGGAAAGAGTTGGAAGCATTAGTAATGATAGATTAAGAGCAGAACTTAGAGGAACAATTCCTTTAACTAGAGAGGGACAAGCAGTTGCTCATGTTCCAAGAGAATTAAGTACTGCAGAAAAAACAGCTGCAGCAGCTGCAGGAGCAAAAATTGAAGCAACTCCTACAGGTTATGACTTGATTTGGGATTTAGGTTTAACTCATACTCAAATATCTAAAGGAATAGATGAATTAGAAGGGCAAGCAGGAATTGGACTTGTAAGAAAAGGAAAACGTGGAAGTGAAACAGGTTTAAGAGCATTTTTGGTATTTAACCCTGCAACAAGAGAAGGACAAGCAGAACTACATTTTGGAAGAAGTATGGGTGTAGGAGCTCAAGGATGGTGGACTGTTCGTCCTGGTTGGCCAACAGTTGTTGCAGACATTGAATACAGAGGTTCAGGAGAAATGTCAGCTTCTTTAGGAATTGATATTAAAAGCCTTTTAGGTGGTGAAGGGAAAAAGAAACCATCTCCTGCTGCAGAACCAATTCCAGAGAAAGACAGGGAAAGAATGAGATATTACTATGCTCCGCCTGCAGGTAGACCAGGAGAGCATTATGCTTCTACTAGTTATAGGCCTCAAAAAACAACTCCTAGAAGCGGGAAAAGAAGTAGATAGGTTTAACTTCTTTAAACCTTTCTCTTTTTATTTTTTTTCATATATATTATGTTAATTAAATTCAATGAATACTAAATTAATATTGTAAAACTCTTATTTTATTTGATTAAAATGGCTAAAAAAAAACAACCTAAAGCAAAAAAACCTGTTTTAAAAGCTAAAAAAAAGCCTGTTAAAGCTAAAACTGTTAAAAAGCGTGTTTTAAAGCATAAGTTAGGTAAGAAAGCTCTTAAAGCGAAAAAAACAGCTAAAAAAGGAGTTAAAGAAGTTAAAGGCAGTAAAACTGGTGGAAAACTAAGTGAAGCCTTTTTAAGAGATGTTGAAAAATATTTAAACGATAGAAGAGAAGAGTATTTTTTAACTGATGAATTAATTTCTTCTTATTTGGATGCTGTTAAAAGCGTTTTAAATCAAACCAATAATGTTAATGATGTTTTAGAGAAATTTGTTTCAAGATTTCCTGATAGAAAAAAGGGTTATAACGATGAAAATTTTAATAAAAGGATTTACACTGATTTAGCTTGCCTTGTTGTTTCAAAAGAAAAAGTGAATGAAAAACTTGTACTTAAATTAATTGAAGAATTAATTAATGTTTTAGAATTCGAGTCAAAAATTCCTTGCTTTGATGAAATGGATTACGATGCCAAACACGAGCAAATGGGTAGACAAGTAAGAAATCTTAGAACATTAAACAAAAACGAATTAGTTGAAGAAATGCTTAAAAAATTCACTTTCCTTAAATTTTTTTGGGATCACGAAAAAACTCTTTAAAGATTTATTTCCTTTCTTCTAATGCTTTAATTATTTTCTTTACTGATTTTTTTTCATTGCAAAGAGTTCTAAATTCTTCTCGAGTTAAAGGTTTTGCCTTCATTGAGATTTCTGCAAACACATCAACTAAAGCATAATAAGATTTTTGAACAAATTCAAAAGAAACTTCGCTGTTCAAAGGATTTTCAATTATCAAGGCGCGAGACCTTGCGCGCTCGTCGCGCGCGTCAGCGAAGGAAAGACTTATTAATTTGAATGAGTTTTTATTTACAAAGGAATTTAAATGAATGATTTTGAAAAATATGTAATTGAATTAACTCGAAAAGGAGCTGTAGATCAAGTAGCGTTTTTAAAAAAATTGGATAGAATGGTTAGGCCAAGCCAGAGAAAAAAGATTCAGCAAAACGATAAAAGTGTTTTAAAAGAATTAGTTTTTCCTAGTTGGCTTAAATGGGATTTGCTTTATTTATGGGCAATGAATAGAGCTGAAACAGACGGCAAGCAAGCCTGTGTTTTTTGCTCTGAAGTAACTCAAGGTGGAACAAATTTTAAAGGAAAATTCATTTGCCATGACTGTTATAATGATTTTAAAACAGTTCAAGGACTAGCAAACAACAGAATTGAATCCTAAAAATTAATTGTTTTGTTTTGGTATGAACTCTCCTTTTTCTTTGTTTGCCAAATAATTAAATTCAGATCCTTTAATTGAAATTTTCTTTAAGGCTTCCACAAGTTTGTCAATGTCTTCAACTGAATTATAAACTCCAATGCTTGCTCTAACTAGTCCAGGCAAGAAAAGCATGTTTCCTTTTTCAATTTCATGAAAAGCTTTTTTTTCCTGAGAATAACTTAAGCCAATCATTTTTCTAACAATTTCATAAGTGCAAAAACTGCCATTTCTTACTCCTACTCCAAATTCTCTTCCTAAAATTGCGGCAGTTAACGCGTGATGCATTCCATGAACATTAAAAGGAATTACTCCACCTCTATCTATTTGATTATTTTTAACATCTAGATATAACTCAATTCCTTTAATTTTTGAAATTTTTTTCAAAGCATATTCAGTTAAATTTCTTTCATATTCTATAACTTTGTTCATTCCGATTTTATTTAAAATATTAATTGATTCAGCTAAAGCAATTGCTCCAACTGCATTAGGAGTTCCAGGTTCATGTTTTTCAGCAAAACTTTGTCTCAAGATTTCTCCTTGAGTTGAAATATACTTAACTGTTCCGCCTCCATCCATGAAAGGATTTAAAGATTCAAAAAAACTTTTAGGGCCAATTAACACCCCTAACCCGTAAGGAGCATACATTTTGTGTGCAGAAAAAGCAATGAAATCAACATGTCTTGAATCTTCATGACTAAGTAAATCAATTTTTCTATGTGGCGCGAGTTGAGAAGCATCAACAAAAATTTTTGCTCCATACTTGTGTGCAAGTTCTGCAAGCAAATAAATATTTGGAATATGTCCATTAACATTTGAAGCTCCAACAACTGCTAAGACCTTGATTTCGCCTAAATTGCTTTTCAATGCATTTTCTATTTTATTGAAATTAAAAGTTGTATCAGCATTAGTTTTAAACAATATTACTTCATTAAAGTTTTTCCAAGACAAAAAATTAGCTGAATGCTCTATATCAGATACAAGGACTTTTCCCGGCAACTGAGAAAACAAATAGCTTGCTTGATTAATTGCAGAAGTAGTATTAGAAGAAAAAACAATTAAATCTTTTTCTAAGTCAGCTCCAAAATGATTCAAAATTATTTCTCTAGTGGACTCGTATTTTTGCGTAGAGAGCAAAGCTTTTTCTCCAGCTCCTCTGTGAACAGAGCCATAAGAAACCATAAAGTTTTGAACAGTTTTTTCAACCGCGGCAAAAGGGCTTGTCGTAGCTGCATTATCTAAATTAATATATCTAATTGTTTTGCCATTTAATAATTTTGTTTTATAATTTGCAGCTTCTTTTCTTAATAATTTACTTAAATTTTTTTTATAAAATTCTGAAAGTTTTTTTCTTAATTTTTTTTCATTCATAAATACTTTTCTGTAAATCTTTCTATTAATCATTTGTTATAAAAAAATTTATAACAAAAGCAAGGTTTTTATATTTCATTGTTTAATATTTTTCTATGTTTGATGATGAGTTAATTGAATTAGGTTTAAGCAAAAACGAGGCAAAACTTTATTTAGCTTTATTGAGGTTAGGGCAAACAAGTACAGGGCCTTTAATTAAATCAAGCGGTTTGTATAGAGTAATTGTTTACGATTCCTTGCAAGGCCTTCTTGAAAAAGGATTAGCAAGTTACTCTGTTAAAAAAAGTATTAAGCAGTTCAAAGCAGAGCCGCCACAACAATTACTTGAATTAGTTAAAAATAGGGAATTAGTTGCAAAACGTCTTGTAAAAAAACTTGAAAGCTTGAGAACAGAAAAGCCTTTAGAAGAAGGTGCTTTTGCTTATGAAGGGTGGAAAGGAATTAAAGCAGCTCAAGAAAATTATTTTGCAGAAATGCTGAAAAAAGATAAAGAAGAATATTTAATGGTGGGAGCTTCTCAAGCATTGCATGAAAGACTTGACGCGTATTTTAATTACTTTCATGAACGCAGAAGCAAATTGCATGTTAAAGCAAAACTATTATTTAATGAAAACAATAAAGAATTTGGTGAACTTAAAAAGAAATTCAAGCCAGTTGAAGTTAGATATATGCCTAAAAAAATTGTTACTCCGTCATGGATTTCTACCTTCAAGGATTGTGTTTTGATTGGAAATTCTATTGGCACTCCGATGGCTTTTTTTATTAAAAACAAAGCAATTTCTGAAAGCTATAAAGCTTATTTTTATTTTATGTGGCAGCAAAGCAAACCCTAAGCTTTTTTAGCGTGTTTTGAATTGCAAAACACTAAAAAGCTTGCAAAAATTGCTAAGTAATAAAAATTTTTCTTTGTAGTTTTGTGTATGATTTACGAGTTTGAAGGAAAAAAACCTAGAATTGCAAAAAATGTTTTCATTGCAGATTCAGCTGAAGTTCTTGGAGATGTAGATATTGGTGAAAATTCTAGTATTTGGTTTGGAGCAGTTGTAAGAGGAGATCAGAATTTTATTAAAATTGGAAGAAACTCTAATGTTCAAGACAATTCAGTTGTGCATGTAAATGAAGATCATTGTGTTGAAATTGGCGATAGGGTAGTTATTGGTCATAAAGCAATTATTCATGGAACCAAAATTAAAGGAAATTGCATTATTGGAATGGGTTCAATTTTATTGAATGGATCTGAAGTTGGAGAGAATTGCATTATTGGAGCAGGAGCTGTTATAGTCGAAGATCAAAAAATTCCTTCAAATTCAATTGCTGTTGGCATTCCAGCAAAAGTAGTGAAACAAGTTTCAGCAGAGCATTTAAAGCGTATTGAAATAAATTGGCAAGAATACGTTGAATTAAATTCAAATTATTTGAAATGGCAAAAAACAAGAACAAAATAATTTTACCTTGGAATTGGTTTTCTAGGCTTTGGTTCAAGAGGCTTTCTTGAAAGAACTCTGGCTTTTCTGGCTGCAATTCTTTTTGCTTGAATTTTTTTAATTCTTTTTCGAAGTGTTTGAGATGGAGTTGAAACAATTATTTTACATTCACATAACTTTTTACTTTGATCTTTGAGTATTTCAACTGGGAAACGAATTTCATCTCTTAATCTAGTCATTGCTTTTTGTCCTTCGGCAGTGAAATCGCCTTCAATTATTGGCTTACCTTCTTTTTCAGCCATTTCATAAATTTTTAACACCATGTCAACATAATGAGCTTTTTTTGGATCGCGTGACTTAATATAGTAAATACTCCATTTTTTTCTATTTACTTTTGTAAATTCAATTCCTGCAACTGGTTTGCCATTCTTGAAGATAATGAAAAAGCTGTCTCCACTTAAAGGCATGTCTAATTCTTTTGCAGCAGTTGATAATTTGTTTAATATAGCAATTGCTCTAGCGTCTCTGCTGTGAAGTTTTTCAAAGTCATAGTATTTGGTTTCATAACGAATATTTTCAGGCATTTTTTCACCAATGCTTTTTCTTTAGAGTCACTAAATATGTTCATATTTAATGAATATTTAAGGCTGCGCTTTTTTTTTGGTTTTAATTTGGTAAATATTTCCTAGTGCCTAAAACGTTGAGCAGCCCGTGGGACTGAAAACTGGTGCCTAAAACCTTAGTCAATTTTCCCTCTAAAAAATTCAATTCCTGGTGCCTAAAAGTTTCTTTTAATCAGTATATTCTTTTACTTCTAAATTTGGGTTTTTTTGTTTTAAGAATTCAATTGTTAAATCAAAGCATTTTTGTAAAACTTGTTCAGTTGAGGAATGTTTTCCAGTAAATCCTGCTGCTCCGGGATGTCCTCCTCCATGTCCTTGAAAGTAGTTTGAAAGTTTTTGCATTACATCTCTAGTTAAATTAAATGAAGCTGTTTTAATGAATTCATTTGAAGCCCTTCCTGAAACTCTTATTGTTTCTTCTTCTGAACTACCAGCAAAAGCCAAGTCAGCTCCTAATTTGATTAAAGAAAAAGCTGAAATGGATTCAAATGCTCCTACATTTGTTAAGCATATAATGAATTCTCCTGCTTTAAATATTTGAATTCTTTTAGCTGCTTTTAATTGAGCAATTTTTTCACTGAAATCTGTTTTCAATTTAATTATTGAAAGAATATCTGCAATTGAATTGTTTGATTTTTTCAAAAGTTCAGACATTGTTGAAAGAGTTTCAAAGTTTGCAATGTATAATCCTGCTGAATCAATTAATACCCCGCTTGCAAGCAGTGAAGCAATTTTTTTATTCAACTTAATTTTTTGTTCTTTAAATAAATTAACCACTAATTCACATGTTGAAAGAGTTTTTCCTTTTTTTGAAGTCAAAGAATTTGTTGTAATTCTTTCTTTTGATTTAATATGATGATCAATTAAATAAATTGGTTTTTTTGAATTCTGGAATTCAATTGCTTCTTTTTCTAATGATCCAATTCGATTCAAAGAATTCAAGTCAACAAAAATTAATCCATCAAATTCTTTAAGGCATGGATTGATTGAATATTTAATTGAAAATTTTTCAGCTAAATTTTTTGCAATTGAATTAATATGATCAGGGATTCCAATTAAGGCTTTAAATCCTTTTTTATTTAACAGGAATTGCATTGCAGCTGCAGCTGAAATAGAGTCTATATCTGAGTTTACATGAGTTAAAATTAATACGCTTTTTCCTTTAAGGGAAGAAAGAAAAGAAGAAAAACTCATTAAATCACTTTTTTATTCATTTGAAGTTTTTTCTTCACTTTTTTCTTGATTTTTAGTGGCAGTTTCTATTTTTGATTTTAATGAATTTAATTTTTCTATTAATGCGTCTTCTTGTTTTTGCAAAGTTTTCACTCTTAATTCAAGTGACTCGTTTTGTTCTTCTAATTCTTTTTTTACATCATTTGTATCACTTAAAATCAAAATGTTTCCAACAGCTTTATACACCTTTTTTTCCTTTGTTTTTTTTAATTCATCCAAAGCTTTTTGGATTGTTTGATTTTGGAATTGCATTTGTTGTTTTTGACTTGAAACATTAACTAACTGATCATTGTTTTTTTTAAATTCAAATAAATCTTGTTGAATTTGTTGATCCAATTAATTCCCTCCTTGTGTTATTTTATATAACTTTGTAATAAGCAAAACTAATTTAAAGTAATTATTAAAGGATGCTCTTAATGCAGTTGAATCTGATGCATTAATTTTCATAATTAAATCATTTTTATTTACCTCAATTGTGGTTTTAGATCTTTTTTCAAATTCTTTATCTAATTCCGTATTTAAAACTTTTTTAATTATTTTTGGATTTAAGACTTCATTGAAAAATATTTTTAATGTAAGAGAATAATTATTCAAGATTTATTTCCTCCACTTTAAATTTTGGCCCAATTTCTTTTCTTTTAAAGAAAAAACTTAAAACCTTTTTTTCTTCTTTTAAGCTAAACTCTTCTTCGAATGAGTTTAATTCATTGGAAATTAAAAATGAAACTAATTTCAGTATTTTTGGGTTTTGGATTTTTATTTTAACGGAATTAATTTTTTTACTGGATTTGCTTAATTCTTTTCTTGATTTTAATGGTTTTACAATAAAATTAAATGAATACTTGAATTTGTTGTTTGAAAGATTTATTCCTTGAATTTTTAATTTATTTTTTTTTTCTTCAATTACTAGTACGAGGTTTTTTCCTTTAAACTCTGCCTCTTCAAATATTTTTTTTAAAGCTTTTTTCCCTCTTGAAGAATAACTTGTAAGTGGGAGGCTTTTACTTAAATCTCTTGCAAATTGCTTTGTCTTAATTGAAGGGTTTCTTGAAGTAGTTACGATCACTTTATCCCTTATTCTGCTTTAATTGTTTTAACAACTGGTTGTCTTAGTTTGTAGAAAACTTTATTTGCACAATTAGCGCATCTAATTAATGCAGTTGGAGTTTGATTAACTATTTCTCCACATTTAATGCATTTATACATCTTTCATCTCTCCTGCTTCTTCATTTAATTCTGTTTCTTCTTTTACTTCTTTTTCCTCTTTTTGTTTTACTTTTTTCTCTTTCTTTTTTTTCTTTTCAGTTTTAGCTTGTGTTTCTTCTGTTTTTTCTTCTGGTGTTTCTAAAGCCATTTGAGGTTTGGTACTTGTTAGTTCTCCTAGTGCTGGAAGGAATGATTTTTGTGTAACCATTTTTCGAATAATGTTTCCAGTCATTGTAATAGGAATATATGCTCCTCCGGCAAACTTTAATTCGCATTTTTTGCAATAGTAAACTCCTTTTGATATTCTTTTAACTTTATCAAAACAGCATTCCGGGCAAGAAAATTTTTCTTTTTGTTTTACTTCTACTTTTAATAGTTTTTTTCTTATTCCTACTCCGTATCTGCTTCCAAATCTTCCTGTTGTGAAAACTTTTGTTGTATTGCTCATAAAATCACTTTAATGTATACATTTTTGTAATGCAAAGGTTTAAATTTTTTGTTTTTATTTTAACATTTTTCTTATTTGTTTTGAGGTTTTTATTGCTGTTTCAGTGCATGTTTCTAGTTCTTGTTCTTTAAAGGATCCTGTTCCGCTTTTTTGGAATGCATTAAGTAAATCTCCTTCTGTTACTGATACATGAAAGTTTGCATTTGAAGCTTTTTCTTCTGCAAGAGTTGGATCTAATAATATTTTGTTTTCAATTTTTGCAAAACTTAATAGAATTGGGATTTTGTTTATTTTAAGTTTTTCATTAGTGTATTCTTTTCTTACAATTTTGTCGTCTTCTACTTTTGGAATTTTTGTATTAAGTAATGCGCTTACTGCTGCAATGCATCCTGCATCAAATAAGTTTCCATCATGGTTTAAAGAGTATAAATCTAGGAATGCTATCCAAACTTTTTCTCCTTCTTTAAAGCAAAGGGATTTAAAGTCAAGGCAGTTTCCTTCTCTTATTGCTCTGTCTATTACTCTGCTTATTTCAACTGATTCAATGTTTGGGGGGCCGGAAGAATATTCTGGAGAAGATAAAGGCAATAACTCTATTCCAGTGCTAATGCTTCCTTCGTCTGGAGAATCTGGGTAGGGAACATCTAATTCCATTTTTATTCCGCAAATTACGTCTGTTTTTCCTAGTTGAACTCTTGCAGATCCGTCTGCGCTTTCACTTACTTTTTGTTGAATTTTTATTTCTCTTAATTCGTCTACTTTTCTTCCATCAAGTCTTTTTTCTTCTCTTAACAAGTTTACTACTTTATCTGAATTTAAATACCATAATATTTCGCTCATTTATTCACCTTTTAAATAATTTTCTTTTAATGCTTCTTTTTGTTTTTCGTAAATTACTTTTGCACTATTTAACCCTAATTTTATTAATTTTTTCCAATCCTCATTTGAAATCATTCCATCCATTTGAAGTAATACTATTTCTTCTGAATTTGGAAGGAAACCCATTGCAATGTCAACTGCATCTGGAGCGTCTTCTTCTTCTTTGTTTAAGTCTACAATTAAGTGTCCGCCTGCTCTTCCAACTGATACAGCTGTAACTAGGTCTCTCATTGGAATTCCTGCATCTGCTAGTGCACAAGAAGCAGCTGTTAATGCTGCGACCCTTGTTCCTGCATTTGAGTCAAGTATTTCCACAAATACATCTATTGTTGTGTTTGGATATGTTTCAGTTAAGCAAGCTCTTTGAAGTGCTTCAGCTGAAACCTTTGAAATTTCTAACTCTCTTCTTGCAGGTTTTGGGTTTTTTCTTTCAGGAACACTGAATGAAGCCATTCTATAAGTGTAATTAATTGTTGCTTGATATGGGTCTGCTAAGTGTTTTGGCAAGTATTCTCTTGGCCCGTGAACTGCGACAATTACTTTGTTTTGACCCCATTCTAAGTAACAAGATCCGTCTGCTGAAGGAATTACTCCTACTTTTATTTGAATTTCTCTTAATTCGTCTACCTTTCTTCCATCTAATCTTTTGCCATTTTTTACATATTCATTTTCTTCTTCTTTTTTCATTTGAATCATTCCTTATTTTTTTTCCTTATTTAAAAATTCAATTATTGAATTAGTTAGATTGCTTAAATGCGCGTTTTGTTCAATTTTTTTAATTGTTTTAATTGCTAGTTCAGTGTTTCCGCCTTTAATCCAAATATATCCATTTCTTCCAACTAGTAAATGGCTTCCAGTTCCTTCTTTTATTGCATTTAGCATTGAACCATTTTTTCCAATTAGTCTTGGAATTTTTACTGGACTAATTAAAACAATTTCTCCTTTATCAAATACTCTTGGATCGGATAATTCTACATCATTTAATTCGTTTACATAGTTTACTCTTGCAGAAATAATTGTTCCGCGTTTTAATTCATATCTAATATATTCTTTTGAAATGAATGAGTCTTTAAATGAATTTATATCCAAAATATATCCATTAAATGTTTGATTAATTACTATTCCTACAATGATGTCGTTTATTCTTGGCAAGTATTTTCCTTCCAAAGGAATAACTGATATGAAGTCGTTTGACTCTGTTAATAATCCTAGTGAAGTGGAATAAATTTTTCCTTCTCTTAAAAAAACGTTTGATCCGACTTTTTTTCTTTGATCTGTTATTAGTTCTCCTGGAATAACTATTTTTTTAGTTGCTTCAGGTAATTCTTCTTTTTCAACTGATTTGATTACTTGAATATCTTCTTTTTCTACTTCTAATTGTTCTTCTAATTCTTCTAGTTTTGGTTCTTCTTTTTTTTCTTTTGCTTTATTCAATTATTTCACCTTTTAATTTGATTTAACTATTTTTGATTCTACTTCTCCGTGAGTAATTTTGCTTAATTCTCCTAATAATTCTTGTTTTAATCCTGCAGGCAATTCAATTAATGCAATTAAGCTTCCATCTGATTGCCATTCTTCTTTTAAAATTTTATAACTTCTATGCAGCATTGAAGCAGCTTTTCCTGCATGCATTGAAGGAATTCTTACTGCAATGCTTAGTTTTTCCATTGAAATTGGAATTAATTTTCTTATTTCTGGAATGATTTTGTTTACTTGTTCTGCAACTGATTTCATTGGATCAATTGTAATTTTTGCTTCATTTAATGCATTGTCAATTCTTTGAGGTGGATGAGGAGCATTTGCTTGAGGGTTAACTGCATTTCTTGAAATAAAGTCAATTATTTCTTTTCTTTTTTGTTCAACAAATTTTTTTCTTTGATCTGTTGTTAATTGAACTTCTCCTTTTAAAATAATTTTTTTTGTAATTTCTTGAACATCTGTTGTTCCAAAAGATTTTGTTAAAGATTCTGGAGACGCTTCATTTCCTTTATGTGCATCCTTGAATACTGTGTCAGCTGCAAGCAATTCATTGAATGAAACTTGTTCTCCTTGTTTTAACTTAAAAGCTAAATCTGGGTCTACAAGTACTTCAAATTTTTCTCCACTAAATTCAAATCTAGCAACAACTGCTTTTTCTAATTTAACCATTTAAAACCATTTAAAGGATTTAATTCTCTGAAATTTAATTCATTTTTTGCTTAAATAAGATTTAAGTTTTTCAGGTTGAATCCAGTTAAACATTGTTTCTCTATCAATATAAGCAAAATCTAATCTATTTAAGTCAAGTTTTTCTTTTTCCTCTAATCCTTGCTCTAATGCTTCAAGCATTAAAGCAATTCCTTCCTCTAAAGTTAATCCTTCCTTGAATTTTGTTTCAAAGACTTTCATTGCTTCTTTTTTCTTTTGACCAATTGCTATTGCCTTGTATTCAGCTAATGCTCCTGAAGGCTCTGTTTCAAACAATCTAAACCCAGTATCATCTACTCCTCCAATAATTAATGACACTCCAAAAGGTCTAGTTCCTCCGTATTGAGTATGAGCTTGCTTTATTGAAGAAACCTCTTTTACAAGTGTTTCAACATGAATTGATTGATCGTAATACATTTCATTTTGCTGAGCTTCTTGCCTTGCTAGTTGAACTAATCTTCTTGCATCTCCAACTAATCCGCTTGAAACAGCTGCTACATGGTCAGAGATTTTAAACAATTTTTCAATTGACTTTGGAATTAATAAATTTGATAAAACCTTTTTATCAGTTCCAAACAAAACTCCTTTATTGTAAACCAATCCACACCCCAAAGTTCCTTGTGCAACAATCTTTGAAGCATATTCTACTTGATAAAGTCTTCCATCAGGGGAAAACATTGTTGCAACCTTATCATATGCAACTGCTTTTCCGCCACCCATTGGATACAATTAGCACCACTCCATTAAACTCTCTTTAAACATTTTATTTTCTCTCTCAAAACTATTGAATATAATAAGATAAAATATATAAACTCTTCTCTCAAGGTTCAGTCCTTGAAGCGCCGAGCAGCCGGCGAGGCTGAGTGTTCGTATGGGCATTGCGCTTGCCGCGCGAGACGGCAACTAAAGGCCAGTGTCAGCCTTGCATCCACCTGGTGTGATGGCGCTTTACTCAGTTCCTTTAATTGTTCCGCTTACAGTTAAAATGAATGGAATTACTGTTATTCCTTTAACTTCTTTCAAGAAAAGCAAGCCTGCTTTTACTTGTTCCACTTCTTCTAATGCACAGCGTAAAACGCCTTGGTTTTTCTCTGAATCAAATTTCACTAACCAAATTTTTTGTTTTGCAGTTCCAAGTTCTCCAAATAATTGTAGAAACTGTTTCCATAAAGCAATTGAAACATCTCTTTCGATTAATTTTTCTTTGCAAATTAATTCAAATTTAATGTAACGCTTTTTTCCTCTCAAGGAAAGCGGAATCGGATTTAATGAAATTTTTTCATTAGCCATAAAATCATTTCACTACAAATTCTTTTTAATAAAATGTATTACTGAATCAATTAATTCTTTGAAGAAAGGTTGTTCGAAAAACAAGTGATCTCCGCCTTCAATTAACTTTAACTCTTTATTGCATTCAAGTAATTCAAACAATTTCTTTGAATGATTTACTGAAACTATTTCATCCTTTGTTCCATGAATAATTAATGTATTTGCTTTAATTTTTTTCGCGTTTCCGTAAACAAGGTCATTCTTTACTCCATCTTCCAGAAAAGAGTAATTAATTTTGAATTTATTTCCTTTCTTGTCCTCAACAAATGCATATCCTGTTTTCTTCCACTCTTCAATTGATCTGTCCAAAATTTTTCTAATAACGTATTCCTTGAAATTGCTTAAAGCAGCTACAAGAATTAATACTTTCACTTTTTTAGGGTTTTGAATGCAGTAAAGCAGTGAATCAAATCCTCCTAAACTTGATCCAATTAATGCAATTCTTTTTGCATTCAATCTTGGATGGCTTTTAACAAACTCAATTAATGCTTGTAATTCTTTTACTTGCTGTGAAGCAATTGTTTCCTCAAACCTTCCATTGGATTCTCCGTGCCCTGAAAAATCAAACCTTAAACAAGCAATTCCTTGCTTTGGAAGTTTTGAACTTAATTCTACTGCTTTTTTAGAGTTTTTCCCGCTCACAAATCCATGAACAAATAACACTACTGGAAATTTTTCCTTGCTTTTCATTTCAGGCAAATGCAAAACACAAGAGAGTTTTTCATTTTTGTTATTCAAAATAGTTAGCTTTTCTTGCAATTTACTCGCCAAATTTTTGTTTTAATTTTTTTTCCACGCATTCCGGAACAAATTCAGAAACACTTCCCTTCAAAGAAGCAATTTCTCTTACAATATTTGAACTTAAAAATAAGTATTTAGTTGAAGTCATAATAAAAATAGTGTCAACCTCTGGATTCAAGGTTCTATTAGTTAAATCATATTGTAATTCGTAATCAAAATCTGATACTGCTCTTAAACCTCTAATAATTATTTTTGAATTATTTTCTTTAACAAATTCTACTAACAAGTTTGAAAAAGATTTTACTTCAACATTTTTTAATCCAATTTCTTTAATTGCTTCTTTAACTAACTGCATTCTTTCCTCTAACGAAAACAATGGTTTTTTGTTTCTATTATCTGATTTAGCTACTCCCACAATTACTTTGTCAAATAAATTTAATGATCTTTGCAGTATATCTAAATGTCCATTAGTAATTGGATCAAATGTTCCAGGATAAACAGCTGTTTTCATTTATTTAACTCCTTTAAAAAATTATTAATTAAAATAACTTGTTTTGCAGTTGACTTAATTAATCCATCGTTATACACTATGATGTCTGCATTTTTTAGTTTTTTTTGTAAAGGAATTTGAGCCTTAATTCTTTTAAGCACTTCTTTTTTAGTCAAACCTTTTTTTAACAATCTTTTTAATTGATTTTTTTTACTGCATTTCACTACAATTATTGAATCAAACAAATTCGCGCACTGAGTTTCAAACAATAAAGGAATATCTACAATCAATGTCTTGTTTTGCTTTCTGTGAATTGAAATAATTTTTTTTAACTTCATTAAAACAATTGGGTGAACAATTGCATTCAATTTTTTTAAAGCATTTTTTGATGAAAAAACTTTTTCGCTTAATTGTTTTGAATTCAGAGTTCCAAATTCTTTTAAAACCTGTTTTTTAATTTCTTTTTTTTTCATTACTTTTTTTGCAAGTTTATCGATGTCTAGTGTTTCGTTTTCAAGGTGTTTGAATATATTTGTAACAGTTGTTTTTCCGCACCCAATTGAAGAAGTTATTGCAATAATCATTTTTTTTCCTCAAAAATTTTTGTCTTCTAATATGAAATAAATTCTTTTATTATTTGTTCCTTTGTTTTTTGTTTTAGTGATTTTTATTTTACCAATTTCTGAAGTGTTTTTTACATGTGTTCCTCCGTCTGCTTGAACATCAAAATCTCCTATTGAAACAATTCTAAAAACTTGAATATCTTTTGGCATGACATCTTTTAATTTGAATAAAGCGGGATTTTTTAGTGCTTCTGTTCTTGGCAAAAATTGAATTGATGAATCTAAGTTTCTGGAAATAACTTCATTAGTTTTTTCTTCAAACACTTTAACCATTTCAGGATTAAAGTTTTCAATATTGAAATCCATTTTGGATTCATCTAAATCTATTTGGTTTCCAGTGGTTAAAGCACTTGTTTCTTTGAAAATAACTTCAGACAAAACATGCAAAGCAGTGTGCATTTTCATCAATTGATATCTCCTTTCCCAGTCAATTATGCCTTTAACTTTTTCTCCTACTTTTAGTTCGGATGCGTTTTCAACTTCGTGTGAAACGGTTTCACCAAATTGTTTTACGAAAACGACTTTGAATTCTTTTCCATTTACAAGAATTTTTCCTGTATCGTGTGGTTGTCCTCCGCTTACTGGATAAAAAGCAGTTTTATCTAATTCAACAAATTTTCCTTCCTTGATCTCCAAAACTTTTGCATTGAATTCTTTTAAATAAGAATCTTTTAAATACATTTTTTCGGTTTCCATTTATTTTTCAACTCATGAATGTAAAATGAATTTTTTTCCTTGTTCTAATGAGAATCCAAGCATTACTGCAAAAGAACTTAAATCTTTTAATGATCTTAATTCAATTACTTCTTTTGCGCCGGAAAAAAACAATGGCTCTACTTTAAATCTTTTTAATAATTTAATTACAAATAAAGTGTTTTTTAGCAGTAATGATTTTTGCAGGCCTTGTACTGAATTAAATTCTTTGAATAAAAAAACTATTTTCACATTGTTTTCTTTTGCTAACCTAGCAATTGCTGTATCAAATTCTAGTTTTCCAGAGCCAAATGGTTGAAGTAAAAAATCAATGTTTTTTTGAGAAACTGCAAATTTGTTTAATGAAATGCTTTTTCCTTGAACTGCAATAAAATTAACTAATTGTCTGAATTCTTTTAATTCATTTGGGTTTGCTTTTTCTAGTACTTGACAGAATTGAAAATTTTTTTCTGGAAAGTTTTTTTCCACAAATTGCTTTAATTCTTTTAACTCGTTTTTAGAGAAATTTTTTGCAAGAATTAATTGCATGGTGCCTAAAACCTTTGCTGTTTCCAAAAATTCCTTTAAATCACTTTTTCTTTCAAAAAAAACCAAATCAGTTGTTTTAGTCATTATGTTATTTACTTTAATTAACTTATTAAAAATAGTGTAGTGATTAAGACATTAATTATTTTTCTTCTAATTTTTTGTGGTGGAAACTTTTATATTAAAGTAAGCGCTAATAATGCTCATGAAATTAAATTCAATTCAAGTTTTAGTTTTAATCTTAATAGTGTTTGTTTTAGCTAGTGGGTGTGTTTTAAATCAATCTGCCTCAAAATTAACTGATTCAACAGCTGGGCAACCAAAGCTTGGAACAAAAACAGAGCTTAAACTAACTAGCTCAGCATTTAATGATGGCGAATTCATTCCATTCAAGTATAGTTGTGAAGGAGGAAACAATAGTCCTCCATTAGAAATTACTGGCTTGCCTCAAGAGACTAAGAGTTTGGTTTTAATAATGGACGATCCAGATGCAGTTGAAGTTGTTGGATTTATTTTTAATCATTGGACTGTATTTAACATTGATCCTTCTACTACTTCAATTAAAGAAAATCAAAAATTTGGAACTCTGGGAACTACTGGGGCGAACGAAAAAGCTTATTTAGGGCCTTGTCCTCCGCCTCCTAGAACTCATACTTATTCTTTTAAGTTGTATGCTCTTGGTTCAACTTTGAGTGTTTTTGAAGGCGTAACGAGAGATGAAGTTGTAAAAGCAATGCAGGGAAAAATTCTTGCACAAACAGAGTTAAAAGGTAAATATAAGAGTTCTGGGTAAATGGCAAAAATAGTGAAAAAGATTTTATTTTGCATGCCTGTTATGAGCTCTTAATGAAGGCCTGTTCTTGGATCTTTTTCTTTTAGATTTGTCTTTTAATCCTCTGGATTTTTTTTGAGCTGAAGTTAAACCTCTTAAAGCTCTTTTAGTATGTTGTCTTTCAAAAACCCAGTTTAATTCTTTATCTGATCTAACTGTTGGAGCCCAAGGATCAACTAATATTACTTCAAAGTAATGATTTTTCCCATCTTCTCCAATGTAGTAAGAATTTAATACTTCCATGTTTGGATATTTTTTTTGAACTCTTTGTTCAGCTATTCCTTGAATTGACATTCTTCTAGTTAACTTGTTTACTCCCATTCTTTTAGGTCTTCGTCCCCATCTAGGTCTTCTAAATAATCCTGTTCCTTTTCTGATTCTAATTCTTGCAACAATTATTCCTTGTTTTGCTTTATAGCCAAGTTGTCTTGCTCTAGGCAAATTAGTTGGATGCTCGACTCTTACAATTGCGTTTTTTTCTTTTCGAAACCCAATTAATCTTTGCCTGTAAATTTCGGCATAATCGTATTCCTTGTCTTCAACTCCTTTAAACTCTTTTTGAAAAGTTTCTTTAATGAGTTGAGTTGCAGTATTCATTCAAAATTCACTCCAAAAAATCGAACAATAAATCTGGTTACATTTTAACATTTAATTAATAATTATTTGTTGAAAGCAATACTTTAAAAGCCTTGTTTCAAAAGCAATTTCTACATAATTTTTTTAATTCATTTTTATTTTTTTAATAATACTTTTAATGAAAATATGTGTAAGAGAATTGATAATGGCACGGCAAAAGCTGGAACCATTACAAGTGGAAAAGCTGTAACTAATTTGTTTTGGTTATTTAACGCCAAGACTTGAATTGCGCTTGGACTAGTTAAAATTCCTAAAGTTAAAGCCAATAACAAGTCTGCTATTCCAAGATAATTCCATGCAATTGCAATTTCTCTTGCAAATATTTTTTTCTTTAAATACATGAATGCAATTATTGGAGCTGTAAATCCCACAATTATATCTCCAACCCCTGTAGGAATTGCAAATTCTCCTGGCAGTAATCCTTGCAAGTAAAGTGTTATGAAAATAATTCCTAGTAAGCGATATACCTGAATTACAATAATCCAATGAGTTGGAATTACTTCAACGATTTTTTTAAAATCCTCTGAATATTTCAGTAAAATCAATCCAACAATTATTGGCAAAAAAATTAATACAATGTTTGGAATTGCCCAAGCAGTTGGATTAGGAATAAAGAAATCATTTAATCCTAAAAATACTGCTAAAAAAAACCAGATAATTAATGCAAATCCTATAAATAGTGGAAGCAATTTATTTTTCAACTTTATTTGATTTGAAACTAAATGCAATCCAATTAGCATTGCTAAAAGCGTTAAAAAATTCACGCCCAAATTTAAAGCAATTTCAATGAAAGATATTTCTGTTGCCATATTTTTACTTAAATGAAATGCATGGAATGCTTTAAATCCTTTTCATAGATTATTTTTTTAATGATTCAAATTCAAAACAAGAGTTCATGCGATTTATGTCCTGAAAAAAAAGCAATTACTTTAACTTATGGTCCACACAATTTTTGTGAAAAACATTTTATTTACTTTTTTGAAAGAAGAGTTAAACGAACCGTTCGCCAGTATAATATGATTAGTAAATCAGATGTAGTTGCAATAGGTGTTTCAGGAGGCAAGGACTCTGTTGCAGTATTGCATTTGCTTTCAGACATTGTTGGGAAAAGAAATAAATTGTTTGGAATTTCAGTTGATGAAGGAATTAAAGGTTATAGAGATTTAGCTCTTGAAGAAGCTAAAAAAAATTACAAGGAATTAGGAATTGATTTTGTAACTGTTTCTTATGAAGAAAAATTCGGAACAAACATGGTTGAGGTAGTTAAAGAAATTCATTCAAATGAATTGCCTCAAAAGAGTTGCAGTTTTTGTGGAGTTTTTCGGAGAAGAAGTTTAAATGATGCAGCAATTGAATTTGGGGCTTCAAAGCTTGCAACAGGACATAACTTGGACGATGAAGTGCAAAGCATTTGCATGAATATTTTTGAAAATGATTTGGAAAGACTTGCAAGGCTTGGTCCTGTAACTGATTCAAAAATTGATGGATTAATTCCAAGAATTAAACCTTTATATTCTTCTCCTGAAATGGAGATTCCAGTTTATGCTATGATGAAAAATTATCCTTTTTACATGGAGGAATGTTGTCCTTTTTCAAGCCAAGCTAAAAGAAATCATTTCAGGGAAATGCTGAATAAAATGGAGGCTTCCTTGCCTGGAACAAAATACTCTATTTTAAATTCTTTTTTTAGAATGAAACCCTTACTAAACTCATTTAAATCTGAAGGAAAATTAAAAGAATGCATTAAGTGTGCGGCAATCTCCGCTGGAGAAAAATGTCAAGCCTGTTTAATGCTTGAAAAACTTGGATTAAAAGCTAATTACATTAAAACAAATTTAGGAAATAATAATTTTCAGAAAGCTGAAAACCTATTTGTAGAAAATTAATCTTTCAATTTTAGGTGAAATAAAATGCCATTGAAATTAGTTAAACATTATCCTCTTACTTCAAATGTTTTATTGTTGTCTTTCATTGGATTGTTTTTTGGTTTAGGTGGAGGATTTGTTGAATCAATTTGGGCTGTTTATTTGAAGGGATTTGTTTCAACTAACTCTGAAGTTGGATTTATTACTACTTTTGGATCTATTGTTGCATTGCTTTCTCTTTTCTTTTTAGTTCCACTTCTTGAAAAAAAAGGTGAAGCAAGTTTGTTCAAAATATTCATGTTAATTAATTCAATTCTTTTAGTATTTTTTTATTTTATTAATCAATTTATTTTTTTCTTAATTCCTTACATTATTTTGATTATTGTTTCAAATGGATGGATTTTAAGCTTTCATATTACTTTAAGAAATTTTTCTTCAAAATCCAAGGTTGGAACTGTTTACGGAGAATATCTTACTTTTAATAATTTGGGGTGGATTATTGCTCCTTTACTTGTTTCAAGTATAATTGTTTTTTTTGGTTTTAAAGAAGTTTTTTTAATTGCCGCTTTTTTGTATTTTTTATCTGCAGTTGTTTTTGTATTTATTCCTAAACAAAAAAATTCTTCTGTGCGAAAAATTGATGTAAATATTTTTAAAAATTTAAAAGATTTTTTTCAACATAAAGGTTATGCAAAAGGGTTTATTATTTCATTTTTCTATCGTTTTTGGCTTACCTTGATTTGGGTATATGTTCCTTTATTCATACTGGATTTGGGTGGAACAATTGAATTGATTGTAGTAACTTTAGGCCTATTTTTTGTTCCATATGTATTGATTGAATATTTTGTTGGAAAAATTGCTGATAAAAAAGGTTTAAAGCTTTTTTTTATTTCAGGTTTTTTTATTTTTGCTTTATTCTCTGCCTTAATTTTTGTTTTTTACGATTTAAAATTATTGCCTTGGCTAGTAATTTTAAGTGGGTTTGGAGGTGCAATGATTGAACCATTACTTGGCCCTTATTTTTTTAAGGTTTCGGAAAAAAAAGAATCAGATCATTTTTATCCAATTTATTTTTCTGCTCAAGAACTGGGGAGACTTTTTTCAAGGATTTCAATTGCATTGTTGTTGCTTTTTCTTCCAATTCAGTTTTCTTTTTTGTTTTCAGCATTTATTTTACTTATTGCCACTGTTTTTTCTTTTTCATTAGAGGTTTGAATAGATATTTAATATTTTTATTTGGTTTCTAATTTTTTTATTTTTTTTTCTAATTCGTTCATTGTGTTAACTTTTTTTTCTAAACCACTTAAAATTGATTCAATGTGTTCTTCAAAGTCTTCTTCTATTTTCTTTAAATCAAGCGACTTTTTTTTCAGCATTGAAACAGAGTCATCAATCATTACTTTTTGTTTTAAAACCTCTTTTTTAATTTCTTCAACTTTTTTATCTACTGGATCTAATTTTTTCTTTACAATTGAGTCGAATTCGTCTTTGAATTTTTCAAGTGACTGCATTTCTTGAAGTAATCTATCTATGTCGAGTTTTTCTAGAGCCATGTCTTTGAATTTTTTTAATTCTTCTGGGCTTGCAGCTTTTCTTGTAGAAGCGTTCTCTTCAATTGCTTTATTCATTTCAATTTTCATTTCTTCAAATTTTAGTTTCATTAAATCTTCAATGTACTTTCCCATTATTGTTTCATCAATTGATTTTCCTATTTCATCTATTGCATCCATTTTTCTTTTCACTTGGTTATCCCATTCTTTTAACTTTAAGGAAATGATATCATTTATTTGGTTTTCAATTCTTGTTAAATCAAGTGATTCTTGTAATTTAATTAATTCTTCTGTTTTCAAATCAATTCTTGTTTCTAATTCAACTATTCTGTTTTCATTTGATTGTTCAATGTCGTATAATTTTTTGTCTGCTATTTGGTTTATTTTTTGTTCAATTTTTTCTGGAGTAATTGTTTCTTTTAATTGTCTTAATTCATCTAATCTGTGTTTTAGTTCTTGTGAAAGATTTCCAACGCTTTCAGAAACCATTGATTTAACTTTTTCGTCAACAGTTCTTGGAGTTAATCCTTGGTTTAATTCTTTTAATTGAGTTAAATAGTCTTCAACTCTTCTAGTTATTTCTGCATTTTTTAAATTAATGCTTTCCTGAATTTTTTTATTTACTTCTTCAGGGTTTAAAGTTATTTCAATTTCTTTTGCTTTTTCAATGTTTCTTGAAACAATTTCATCCATTTCTTTTGTTTTGTCTGAAATTATTCTGTCAATTCTTTGTCCAACTTTTTCTGGGTCTACTTTTGTTTCAAGTAATTCAAGTGAGTCAAGTTCTTTTTTTACTTGTTGTTCTAGTTCTTGAATTTTTTCACTTAATGCGAGTTCAACTTTTTCTTCAGTTCTTTTAACCAAGCTTTGAGCAACTGTATGCTCTAATTCTAATGCGCGGCTTACAGCTTCTTCTAATTGAATGCTTTTTTGTTTCATGTCTTCTATTGCGCCATTCATTTTGTCTTCTAAATCAGTTTTTTCTTTTTCTAAACTAGTTATATTTGTTGTAACCTCTGTTAACAATTCTTTTACTGTTCCTTGTTTTGCGTCAAGCTTTGCTAAATCTCCTTGCACTTTTAAATTTAATTGCTTTGCTTCTTCTAATGCGCTTATAACTTGTTTTTCGAATTGAGTTGTTTTTGTTTCAAGAACTGTGTTAATCTTGCTTGCCATTAATTCTTTTCTGGATTCAAATAATGCAGTAATTTTTCTTGATTCACTGTCAAATAAATCCACTATTCTTTTTTTTTCTAACTCCATTGAATTTGTTACTTTTTCTTCAATTATTGAATCAATGTCTTCTTTTAATTGCTTCATTTCTTTTAATTTTTCATTCATTGCCCCTAAAATTTCTGAACTCCACATAGTGCCTCTGTCAACTGAAGGTGCTTGCACGCCAGGCCTTGAAGTAGGCTCTGTAGTAATTCCTAAATCAATTTTTGGTTTAGTAAAAGTAGTTCCTGTTTCAACTGGCTTTGAAGGATGTCGTTCGTTTTTCACTTGTTCAACTAATTTTTTTGCTTCAGCTCGAGAAAGATATGAACTTAATTTATCAATTATCTCATTATCTGTAACCCCTAAATCCATTAAACGTCTAATAGTATTTAGATAAACTTCAGTAGTTGTATCAGGCATTTAATTCACTGAAAAATTAACTCATTTCGTATATTTAAACCCTGCGCCGTAAAATTAAATTCTGCCCTTTGCCGTCTTGTGCAGTTAGCATGAATCGTTTGGCTGGTTGGGCATATGCTCATGTGAGCATTCAGCTTCAAGGAAGCTTTTAGAAAAAGCTTCAGCAAAAGTTTTTGCCACAATTCAAATCAAAGATTTGAATGTGCATTCAAATACAAAGTATTTGAATTGCAACTTTTTTCCAAAAAGTTGGCTGAACCTTGCACGGCTGAACTGCGAAGAAAAGCTGGCAAAAGAAAGAAAAAGAAAGTTGTCGCGCTCGGTGAGCAACTGATTTAATGAATTCGAGTTGTTTCGCTGTTAGAGTGAGACTAGTATTACGTTGTCTCCTCTTAAAACTATTTTTCCGTATTTTTTTTTGACTTCATTGTTTTCAAGTAAGTCTGCTTGATGGAGTATTAGGTTCATGTGTACATCGAATGCTTTTAGTGTTCCTCTTATTTGTCTTTCTCCTTTTAATTCAATTAGCACTGTTTTTCCAATTGAATCGCTTAAAAAATCAAATGGCCTTGATTGATCGGTTGTCATGTTTTCTCTCCTTTATTTTTTTTTAAAAAATGAAATTATTTTTTCAATTAAACCCATTTTTTTTGTTTCATTAGAACTTTGTGGAGTGCTTTGAGGTTGATCGCTTGAAGGCGTTTTTTTGAATAATCCTAGAAATCCTGTTTCTTGTTCTATTTTAACTTCTCTTCCAGTAAGTTTTTTAACTGTTTGGAAAATTGCTGTTGAAGCAATTGTTGAAGGTTTTCTTAGAATTACTGGTTGAACTCTTTCTTGTAGAAATGTTTTTCTTACTTCGTCGTCGAAAGGGATTACTCCGTAAATTGGTAGTTCAAGCATTTTGCTTACATCTATTTCGTTTATTTCTCCTTTTTCAAATCTTGCAAAATTTATTATTACTCCTAGTGGTTTGTTTCCTAGTCTTAGGCAAACTTTTTTTGTTTTAATTAAATCAGCTATTGCTGGAGAAATAGGCATTGTAATTAGTAAAGAGGTTTCTGCTGCTGAAATTGAAGCCATTACGTCTTTTCCTATTCCTGCAGGACCGTCTAATAAAATGAAGTCAAATTGTTTTTTAATTGAAGAAATAACGTCAACTAGTTTTTCTGAGTCAACTCTTCTATATGAATCAAGACTTAAACCGCTTGGAATGAATTTAGTGTTTGCAGGGCCATCATATATTGCGTCTTCAATTACTGCTTCTTCTAATAATACATCGTGTAAAGTAATTGGAGAGGATTGCATTCCGAGCAAGAGTGAAAGATTTGCCATTGCAATATCTGTGTCAATCATGCATATATTAAATCCTGCTTTGGATAAAGCTATTCCGAGGTTTGCTACTAGAAAAGTTTTTCCTACTCCTCCTTTTCCTGAAACAAATGAAATTGTTTTACCCATGTTACATCAATATTGTTTAAATTAATTTAATATTTTTTGTTTTGAGTTTTTTTGTAAAAATATTTCTATTTCTTTTGCAATTGATTCTAGTTCGCATTTCGCTAAATCGCTTGCAGCTGTTATAATGTAAATTTTTTCATTCCATGGAATTAGCATTTTCCATGAATGTGATTTAATTAAAACTATTTCTGATTTAGGCATTTCGGAATTAATGTAATTAAATAATGCTGTTCCACTTAAAGCGTCTTTTTGTCCAGACCCATTACTTGAAGCTAATGCAGATCCATTTAAGTTTGAAATAGTAATTGATTCAACCAAGTGTTTTTTTTGTAACTCGTTTAGAAATTGTTTCAAGTCATCGGTTTCTAAATCAAAATAAGTTCTTTGACTGTAATCCCATAATAATTCAAATTGTTCTCTTGGAATTTGAGTATCATCTAAGTCTAAAATTTTTTCGGCAAGATGCCTAAATTTCTCTGCAAGCCTTGAAAATATGTTTTATCACCTTTTATTTAAGAAATTTTTGATAGGCCTAACCTTTTTAAAACACTGTATTTTGATTCATTTTTTTTCTCTAAAGCATCTTGTAAAGCTTCCAAAGCATATTTTGAATCAAATGCATTTACTTTAATTGAAGTAAATTCTTTTTTCGAAATTGATTTATTTAAGAGGATTTTTTCATTAAATGCTGTGATTAAATCCATTTGCTGAGTTGACAAAAAATAAATATCAATTATTGCATTGGAAGCACCAAAACCATTAAAAATCATTGGCAATGCTTTGTCTCCAAAGAATTGCTTTGAGTATTTTAAGTAATCATATATTGCGCCAATGATTTCTCCTTTTTTTAAAAAAATTAATGCTTCTTCTAATCCGTCAAATCCTTCAATTGTTGCAACAATGTATCCTGTGAACACTACATCACTTAATTCATTTAGTTTTGACACTAAATTAAAATTCTTTAAAAGCAATCCTTCTTCTCTTGCAGTTCCAGTCGGTAAATTCATAAAATCAATAAAAGTAATGCTTTTGCAGTTTTTATTTGTAACGCTTTCAAAAAAAGTTTTAATTATTTTCCTTTAAATTTTATGAATTCAATTTTTTTAATGCTTCAACTGCATCTTTGCGAACCTCTTCACTTTCATCTTTCAACAATTCTTTAATGAATGTAATACTTCTTTTTGAATCTAAAGCTCCTAAAGTGTGAACTGCTTGAGCTCTTACCTCTGCGTTTTCATCTTTCAATCTTTCTTCAATTAATAGAATACTTTTATGTGAATTCATTAATCCTAAAAGTTCCACAGCAATAACTCGAATAAATGGAATTGAAATGTTTAGCAAGCCTTCAACAATTGGAGTGAAAAGCAATAATTTAATTAACTCAAATAAATCCTCTGATTGCATACTTTTTGTTATTAGGTATTTTCTTTCCGATTCAAGTTTTTTTAACGTCTGCTCTGTTTCCATTCTAACATTTTCATCTCCATCTTTCAATCTTTTTTCTATTAATGGAATACTATGAATTGAATTAAGTTCCCTTAAAGCGTTAATTGCATTATTTCGAACCTCTGCAGAAGAATCTTTCAATCTTTTTTCAATTAATGGAATACTTTTAATTGCATTTAAATTTTTTAATGCAGATACTGCAGCTTCGCGAACTATGGATTCAGGGTCTTTAAGCATTTCTTCAATTAATGGAATATTTTTTTCATTTTGAGATTTTCCTAATGCATATATAGCATTGCATCTAGACATCATTCCTTTTTCTTGTAACATTTCTTTTAGTAATGGATTATCTTTAGTGTAATCAAACTGTCCCAAGGTTTGAGCTGCTTGTCCTCTAATGGTTTCATCTGGGTCTTCTAATAACTTTTCAATATTTGGAATGCTTTTAGTATATCTTAACCTAGACAAAGCGAACAATGCATTCAATCTAACATTTCCGTCTTTATCCCGCAATAGATTTTCAATTAAATCACCACTTTTTAGTTTTAGTCTTTGAAATAAAAGAACCCCTTTTAACCTATTTCTTGCATTAGAGTCAATTAGCATTTTTTTTAATTGCTGAATATCTTTTGATTCATTAAATAAATTAGGGTCAACTTTTGGCGACTCTATTTTTCTTGATTTCATTTATTTAATTAGTTTTAACTCGAATAAAAGCTTTTGCAAGATTATTTTCCTAAAACTATTACTTGATCTGCAGTGTTTTTCAATGCTACTGCGGAGGCTTCTTCAGCTAATACTACTATTGTTTCTTTTCCGTATTGCTTGGCTTTAACAATTGAAGGCAAGAAATCAGAATCCCTTGTTACAACTGCTATTACTTCAATTGATGGATTGAAAATTGTCTCAGTTACTTCTACAGCCATTGCAACATCTACGTCTCCAACAGTTATAATTGATTCAAATCCTTGATTGACTACTGCTTCAACTAATTTGTTTGAAGCATATTGGTTTAGAAAAACTTTGCCTATTTTTATTACTCCAAATTTTTTAACTGCCTTAGTAATGTCTTCTAAATTAATTCCTAGTTCTTTTCGCAAAATATTTGGACCATCAACAAAAACTGCAATGCTTTTGCTTTTCTTTTGCAGAGAAATTACTTCTTGAAGCTTTTTTTTAACTGATTCAAACAATTAAATCCACTTTAATAAAAGTATACTATTTTTTGCTGCTATTCTGTTAAAAATTTAATGTTATTCTTGAATGCTTTTTTTGCAGGAAAAGATATTTAAATCAATCTTTGTTTTATTCATTAAATAAGATTACTTTTTGATGAATTTCTTTGGTGAATTTATGGCTGTAGAAGAAAAAAAATTTGTTGAAATAGGACAGTTAAAAGAAGGGGGATATGTTTTAATTGATGGAATTGCTTGTCAAATAAAGTCTTTTGATAAATCCAAGCCTGGAAAACACGGAGCTGCAAAAGCAAGAATTGTTGCAGTAGGAGTTTTTAATGCCCAGAAAAAAAATTTATTAAAACCAGTTTCAGCTGAAGCTGAAGTTCCAATAATTAAAAAAGGCACTGCTCAAGTAGTTGCAGTAATGGGGGAGGTTGTTCAAATAATGGATACAACTTCTTATGAAACATTTGATGTAAAAAAACCCAAAGAAATTGAAGACCTTCAATCCGGAACTGAAATTGAATACAATCAATATGGTTCTGAACTAATGATTGTAAGAAAAAGATAATTCTATTTTTATTTTCAGTGACTTTAATGAATCTAGTATTAGTTGAATCAAGTCAGGGTTGCCTGGATAAAAATATTGGAACAGAACTAGCTCCTAGAAAAATTTTAAAACAATTAAATTCTTCTCTTTTGGAAAAACATTTAGAAATAGAAATTCCTGTAAGCATTAATTCTTTTGAAGAAACCCTTGAAAGCATTGAATTTAATTCTGCAAGATTAGAAGGCAAAAATGTTTTCATTGGAGGTGATCAATCTATTTCTTTTGCTTTATTCAAAGCTTTAAAGAAAAAAATTATTGAAAAAAGCATTGGATTAATTGTTTTCGATTCTACTTCAAATCTTATTAATAGTTCTTTTCCTCCAAGCAATGAAAACTGGCTTAGAGTTTTAATTGAAAAAGGTGCTTTGAATTCAAACAATCTTTTATTAATGGGCTTGCAAGCATTTTCTTCAACTGAAGAAGAATTCATTAAAGAAAAAAATCTTTCAATTATTTCTTGTAAAGAAATATTTGAAGAAAAAGAAAAAGTAAAACAAAAACTTCAAGAATTTTTAAATAAATTTGATTTCTTTTATTGTTCAATTGATTTAAACCTCTTTTATTCGGCAGAAAATGGTTTAAGTGTAGAACAATTTTTTGAATTACTTGGTTTAATTCTTTTTTCTAAAAAAGTTCGAGACTTTGATTTAGTTGAAGCAAACCCTTTAAAAGATGAAGAAAACAAAACCATTCTCATTGCAGCAAAAATACTTGAAAAAATTCTTAACTCAAATTGATTTGAAACTTAGTTTAAAAACTTGTATTTTCCGCCACAAAATTTTATTATTAGTTCAAGTGTTTCTAAAACAATTTTTTTCAATTTCTGGCCTTTGAGTTGGGAATTACCCATAAAACACATTAAAACGCTTCTAGTGTGTTGATTAACCTTTGAAACCTCTGATTGTTTAGTTAACCAACGAGTGATAACCTCTTTATTGGAGTCAACCAAAATTATTTCTCCAGGAAAAATTTTTACTCTTTCTTGCGAGCCTACTGGAGTGAATTTTTCTTGTCCGATTGCCTTTCTTAAAAAAACTTTTCCAAAAACCTTTTTCCTATCATATGCTCCAATAACTAATCCATACTCTAAAGACTTCAAATTATAGCAATCAGTAACAGTGTTAATGTTAGGCAGTTTACTACTTTCTTGAAATTGTTGTAACAAGTTATCAACTGAAACAAGTTCTCCTCTGTCTTTTTCTCCAAGATTTTTTCTATATTCTTCTACATGCAGTGATTTGGAAATTTTTGTTGCATCAATTTTTGAAAAAAAATCTTTTTTAAATCTCTCTAAAGACATGGATTTTGATTGAACGTTTAATCCATTCACTTGCACTACAAAAAATTCTTCATTAACTTTTGAATCTTTTTCGAATTCAAGCCAAGGAAATTCTTTTTCCTCTAATTGTTTTGCATCAAGTTTTTTGAATAAAATTTCTCCTTTGCTTATTTTAGTTCCTGCTTTCAATGAATTAAATTTGCAGTCAGAAATGCTTCCAAGTTTAACGCCTAGTTGTTCGCAGATTTTTTCACTTGTTGAAGGCATTACAGGATAAACTAGTATTGCAATTATTTTAATTGAATCAGCTAAAGAGTATAACACATTGTCTAATTCTTTTCCTTTTAATTTCCAAGGCTCTTTTTCGTTAACAAATTTATTGCATGCATTAATGAAATGCCAGATTTCACTTAAAGCGTTATGAATTTCAAGTGACTGCATTAATTGTTTTATTTTTTCTAAATGCAATTCTTTTTGCAGTTCTTCGCTTGCCTTTCCTGCAGGAATGTTTTCTCCATTTTTTTCAATTAAACTTAAAACCCTGCTTACAAGGTTTCCTAAATCGTTTGCTAATTCATTGTTTAGTCTTTCAATTATTCCTGTTTCGGAAAAATTTCCGTCTTGGCCAAAAGGGATTTCTCTAACCAAAAAATATCTTAATGCATCTACTCCATAAATTTCGGTTAAATAATTTGGGTCAACTACATTGCCTAGAGATTTACTCATTTTTTGTCCATTGACTGTTAAAAATCCGTGAGAGTAAACTGTTTTAGGGATTTTATATCCTGCACTCATTAACATTGCAGGCCATTGAATGCAGTGAAATTTTTGAATATCTTTTCCCACTATATGTAAATCTGCTGGCCAAAATTTTTTTTCATCCCCTGAAACATAATTAACTAAAGCGTCAAACCAAACCCATATTTTGTGAGAAGAATCAATTGGAACATTTATTCCCCATTCAAGGTTTGGCCTTGAAATACTTAAATCTTTTAATCCTGATTTAATAAAGTTAATTATTTCATTTCTTCTTTGCTCTGGTTGAACAAATTCGGGGTTTTCTTCAATTAATTTTAATAGCCTGTCTTGATATTTTGATAACTTGAAAAAATAGTTTTCTTCAGAGATTTCTTCAGGAGCTTTTTTATGTAAAGGACATTTTCCTTTAACTAAATCTAATTCCATTAAAAAAGCTTCACAGCCTTTACAGTAAAATCCTTTATAATTTCCTTTGAAAATATCTCCTGCATTAAATACTTTCATGAAAAACTCTGTTACAACTTTTTTATGCTGTTCTTCGGTTGTTCGAATAAATCTGTCAAAAGAAATGTTCAAGTTTTTCCAAGTTTTAATCCATTTTCCAGCCATTGAATTAGAGTAGGCTTGAATGTCTTCAAATCCTTGTTTTTTTGCTGCTTCAACTGTTTTACTTGCATTTTCATCTAATCCAGTTAAATAAAACACTTCTTCTCCTAACAAGCGATGCCATCGAGCTATGACGTCTGCAATAATCGTAGTGTAAGCACTTCCAACGCTTGGCACATCATTAATGTAATAAATAGGTGTTGTAACAAAAAATTTTTTCATTAAAATTCAACCTTAATTGTATTTTCCGTTGCAAGTAATTGACATAACTCTATTTGATTGAGCAATTGTTACAGCATCATCTCCAAATTCATCAAAGGTTAACTGAATTTCATTTTTATATGTTAAACCTTCTTTCCCACTTTTAAGTATTGCTGTAACAGTATTTTCATCTCCTGCAATAAAAAGTGTTGCAGGATTTAAAGTTTTTTCAATATTTGCTGAAACATCTTTTACTTTTGTTACTTGAATCTTGTGTGAAAGAATATTTGAAAAAGTTAAACCAAAATTTCCATCAACCCTATATATATGTGATTTGTAAACAAATTTTGAAGGAAAACCAGTGCATAACTCAATATTTCCACCTAAATTAAATAAACCTAAATACCCTAGAATTCCAATTATAATTACTATTACAACTAATGCCCATCCATAAGTCATTAAGTATTCCAAAGCTGATTGTGCTTTTTCATTCATTTAATCACTTTCCATTACATCTTTAATGAATTATAATTAATTACAGTTTATGTTTTTAATGTTTCCATTAAATTTAAAACCGTCAAGTTTTTATTTAAGTTAATATCTTAATTTATTGATAAATTTAATTGGTGAAATATTTGACTAATTTTGTTAAATTATTTTTACGAGGGACTTTTTTTTTCCTTATTGGAACTGCTTTAATGACTTTATTTTTGTTTTCTTTACTTGAAGGATTGCAAAACCATTTTAATAGGAGTCTTCCTTTAACCTTTGTTTATTATTTTTTGGCTGTTTTTTCTTTTATTGCAGCTTTTGTTTTATATTTAGAGGCAAAGCAAATGTTTTATTTTGCAAAACTATCCAAATAAGGTGATTTAATGAACAGACTAGTAATTGAAAGAACTAAGACAGGTGTTCTAGGATTTGATAAGTTACTTGGCGGAGGAATTCCAAGAGGAAACCTTGTAGTACTAGCAGGTGATCCTGGATCTGGGAAAACCATTTTCAGTATTCAGTTTTTATATGAAGGAATAATGCAATTTAAAGAACCAGGAATTTTTATTAGTTTAGAGGAATCTCCTGACACAATTATTAAAACTGCTGCTCTTTTTGGATGGGATTTAAATCCATTAATTGAAAAAGGATTGCTAAAAATTTACACAATAGAGTTATATGATTTTGATAAACTGAAAAACACTATTGAAGACTTGATTTCTTCAATTGAAGCTAAAAGACTTGTACTAGATCCAGGAGTAATTTTTAGATTATTCTTTGAAAGAGAATTAGAGGCAAGAAAAAGAATTCTTTCACTTGGAAAACTAATTAAAAAACTGAATTGCACTACAGTTATAACAAATGAAATTGCTTTAGATCAACAGCAATCCTTGTTTGGTTTAGAAGAATACGTTGCAGATGGAGTAATTCTCTTATTTCACACTCGCTTAGGAAACAAATATGTTAGATCAATTGGAATTCTGAAAATGAGAGGCACAGACATAACTGAAAAAATTCATTCAGTTCAAATAACTAAAAACGGTATAAACATTTCAAGCGGCAGACCAATATTCGAAGAACTTTAATTCATCGGTAAAAAACGAAATTATTACTCTTTTTTTATTTTTTTTTAAAGCAATACATTTAAATATTCTTAATCTTTTTATATAGTAGTTAAAATATTGTTACAAGTTTTAGGAGGTAAAATGGATGTTTAAACAAAAAGGTCAATCTGCTCTTGAGTATTTAATGACTTATGGATGGGCATTAGTAGTAATTGTTGTAGTAATTGGAGTTCTAGGTTTTTTAGGAGTATTCAATTTAGGTGGAACAATTGAATCTTGTACTGGAATGCCTTCTCAATTTCAATACTCGGCTCATAGATATAAAGCTGATGGAAACTTTATGTTAACTTTTAATAATGGTTCAAATTATGATGTAAATGTTACTGCTTTAAGTGTTGGAGGAACATCCAAGACTCTTTCTCCAGCTGTGCAATTAGCTAAAGGAAAAGCTGGAACAGTTGGTTCTGGTGGTTATAAAACTGGGACAAGTGGAACTTCTTACAAAGTTGATGTAACCCTTACTTATGATGGATTAAAAGATGATGGAACTATTGAACCAACTCAAGGCGCAAAAAAAGTTACAGGCGTGCAGTGTACAGGTAAATACGAGTAAATTTTTTTGAATAGAACTTTTGTTCTATTCTATTCTTTTTCTTTTTAATTCGATTGCTTTAAATACTTCTTACATATTTATTATTTTGATTTTTTATGGGTTTTAAGTCTGAAGACGAAAAGAAACTGCAAAAACTCACTTCTTATGCATGGGTTTTAGTATTAATTTTTATTTTACTTGCAGTAACTTTGTTTTTTACTGGATTTAAGTTAGTTAAACCAAAACCTAAATGCATTGATTTCCCTGAATATTTAGTTTATGAAAAGCATTCTTTGAATGACAAAGGAGAGTTTTCTTTAGCTTTAACTAGTTCAAAAAACTTGACTCTGAGTTCAATAGAACTTGATGGAGAATTGCTTGTTTTAGCTGATAAAAGCAAAAGCGTTGTTTCAGAAATAGCATTAACTAAAGACAAAAGCACCGAAATTAATGCTCTTGGATCGCCTCAAAAACAAGAAGAAAAAGAGTATTCAAAACAACTTAGATTAACTTATTTTTTTGAAGGCGAGAATAGAAAAATTGTTTCAATTGCTTCTTGCACTGGAGTAATTGAATAACTCTGCCCTTTTCTTTTTCTTTAAAAAAGAAAAAGAAAAGTGTAAGTTGCCCAAAAGAAAGAGAAAGGAAAATGTAAGTTGCGCAAAAGAAAGAAAAGTGTAAATTGTCCCACAAAAGAATGCCCTTGATTTGGGTTTAAGTGAGTAAGCCTGCGAAAAAGAATAAGAATAATTCTCTTACTACAATGAATACTGTTAGTGAAACAATTAGTATTGGAATAAAGTATTTTAATCCTGTTTTTTCTTTTCCTGAATTTATTACTCCAATTGTCATGCTTGCAAAAATGCTTCCAACGAATAACACTAAATATGCAAAGAATAAAACAAATTCTGGATCTATTCCTCCACCTGAACCTGTTACTATTGGCACTGGGCTTTTGCTTAAAGCTTCTGGATTAATTCCTTCTCCAATGCCTGCTGTTTGAGCTGTAAGAGCTTGAACAATGAAAGTACTAATTCCTAAAAGAAATGGCCCTCCAAAAGCCGAGCCAAAAAAAATCAATAAAACATACATTGAAATGTTTGATTTAATTTCTGATTGAACTGATCTTTGTTGTCTTAAATCATTTGAAAGCTGTACAAGCAAGTCAGCTATTTGTCCTCCACTGCTAACTCCTTTTGAAATAAGCCAAACAGTTCTTTCCAAGATTTTTGACTTAATTTGGTTGGGTAATTCAAGTAAAGCTGTTTCAATTCTTTCTCCTGCTAAAATTTTTTGAGTTGCTTTTTTTAATTCTCGTTCTAATGCACCAAATTCCGGGCGAGATGCAATTAGTAAAGCTCTTTCAGTTGTTAATCCTGACTTAATATGTGACGCAATTAATTGAAGCGCGTCAGGTAAAATGTTTTCAACAAATTTTCCATTTGATTCAGCTGAAAGATCCATCCAATAATAAGGCAAGGCAAAGATTATTATACTTAAAATAATGAATGACAGTAAAAAGAATGGCAGGCTTAATTCAAATAATAAAAATAAATTAATTGTTAAAATAAATCCTAAAATCAAGCTAAAAATAGTTAAAAAGCCTACAAATATTTCTTCATCTCCTCTAAAATCCATGAATTCAAATTCTCTTTTAAATGCGTTCAAAATATTTTTTGGCAGTATTTTTCCAATTTTTTTGTAGTAACTCATTTAACTCACTTTTAATCTGAAATTAAATTTGGTCTAGCAGATTTCATCATTCCAAGGTACATGAATTGAGAAATTATAATGAATGCTAATAAAATCCAAAAAACTATTTCACCTATTTTTACTTGAGGAAAAGAACTTAACACAATTAAAAAAGTTATTCCAAGAGAAGGAATTATTACTCCTAACATCATGTAAACCAATGAAAGTAACTTCATTTTAGATCCGTATTCATTTATTTGAACTGTTTGTTCTTTAACCATTGAATCAACTATTTCAGCTAAAACAACAGTTATTTCTGCTCCAGATCTTAGTCCTGTGACTATTTGATCAATGCTTCTTCTAAAAAAATATGAAGGCGTTTCTTCACCCATTTCTTTTAAAGCAGTGTCTTCTGGTTCTCCGCTATTGATTTTGTTTATAAGTGTTTTGAATTCATTTGTTAATTGTCCATAATCTCCTTCTGCTACAACACTTAGTGAATCAAATAATGTTACGCCTGATTTTAATTGAACAAGCATTGTTCTTAATGCAAACACTAAACTTTTTTCAATTTCTCTAACCTTTTTTTTAACTAAAATTGTTGGATAAAAAATTACTTGAATGAAAATTAGTAATGCAAAAAAAAACCCGCCTGCAAATGAAAGAACAATCATTTGTTCAGGAAAATATTTTGAAGAAATTAATAAAATAAATGCTGCTGCAAAAGAAAAGTAAAAAATTGTTAAAATTAATGTAATTGCACAGTATTCTTTTACTTCAAATTTTAGTTTTGCTTGCTTTAATTTTAGTTCTAGATCTGGAAAAATTGAAGTAATTAAAAAACTTAATCCGTAAAATTTTGGCGCAATTTTTTTAAGAAGTTTAATTGGAATTGGATTGAATGGAATTAATTCTGGATTCATTTTGATTCACTTTTTTGTTTTGGCTTCTTCTTTTTTTGGCTTTAAATCTTTTTCAACCATTTTAATTACTTCATTTTCATCCATGTAGTATTGAGCCATTATTTTTCCAACGTCTTGAATTGAGTGAATGTCTTTTTTTACAAGCCATTCTAGAATTGCTTGCTTTGTTTTTAATTCTTTTTTCATTTCATCTAATGTTAGCCCTGTATGCAATGATAATTCGTCAAATAATCTAATGCTTTGAGTGTGTTGAGTTATAGAGTCAATTGAAGGCTTCCACCTGTATAATACATTTGCTTTAACTACTTCTTGTCCATCTCCTCTTCTTTCTGGAATGAATTCAGCTAATTGAAGAATTCTTCTTGCACCAATTCTTCTGTTTCTAAACATTACTACATTTAAGTGAACTGCTTCAAGCATGGCTGCAGGAATATTTACTGGAGGACTAGTTAACCTACTAATTGTTTCATCTGCAGTGTTTGCATGCACGCTTGTATAAACTGAGTGACCTGTATGCATTGCTTCAAACATTACTTCTGCTTCTCTTTGTCTTCTAATTTCTCCTACAATTATCCTGTCAGGCCTCATTCTAAGAGAGTTAACTAATAAGTCAAGCATTGAAACTTCTCCTTTTCCTTCAGGGTTTGGTTCTCGAGTAGTTAATGGCACCCAATGAAGATATTCAGGCAAGGTTAATTCTCTTGTGTCTTCAATTGTTAAAACTCTGTGATTTGGTTGAATAAAAGGCAAGCAAATTCCCATCATTGTTGTTTTCCCTGAAGCCGTTCCCCCACTAAAAATAATGTTTAATTCAAATTGCATTGCAAGCCAAATTAAACTCATTATTTCAGAGTTAACAGTGTTGTTTCTAATTAAATCTGTTACAGTCCAAGGATCTCTTCTAAATCTTCTAATAGTAATAGTGTTTCCTTTAGTTGAAATAGGAAATAAAGTTGCATTTGCTCTGTCTCCTGTAACTAAATGCGCATCAAGTAATGGATTTAAAATTGTTATTTGTTTTCCTACCCTTCTAGCAATAATGCTTGAATAGTTTTGAATCTCTGATTCAGGTGAAATGAATACATTTGTTTTAAGCCAAGAATATTTTTTATGATAAACCCATACAGGTTCTTTTGAAGCATTTACAACTATTTCTTCCAAGTCTTTATCAGCTAAAAGGAATTCAATTTGTCCTAATCCAAGCATTTCGTTTAACAAAATAGCTATTAATGAATTAGTTTTTTCATTTGACATGTTTGGCAAGTTTTTTTGCAACACATTTAATGCTTTTTCCTTGAATTGTTCTCGTATTTTTGAAATAAATTTTGGGTCAATAATTTTTTCTGAATGAACTGGGATTTCTAAAATAATTGATTGCTTTAAATTGTCAAGCAATGCTTTTGTTCCAGGGCCAAAATCAGGGGTACTTAAAACATAGCTTCTAACGAATTCATTTTTTTCTTCAACAATGTTTACATCTAATTTAAGGTTTTCAAACCCTATTTCATAGGTTTCAATTACTTTAACCATTTTTTCAACCTCGTTTATTTTTTTTCATCCTCTATATTTACTTCAAGCGCCAATAAAATTGGTTCGCCTATGGGAGGATAATTTATTTTAATTAAATTATTTTCCTCTAAAACTTCTGCAATAACTGTAATTCTTTCACTTGGCAAGTTAAGTTCTTTTACTGCATCGCTTAATTTGATTTTTCCATTTTTTTTAACCAACAATAACACCTTGTCAAAATCTGTTGAAATTGTTTCTTTTTCTAAATTTTTTTCTACTCCTTTAAATTTTTCTTCTTTTTTAATTGTTCCAATGACTGATGAATCCAGTGAAACAACTAATGGTTCATGGATTTTTTCTCTTTTAGTTTCAGGTTTTGTGTCTTCAACTACTTTTCCTAAGCTAAGTTTTCCTTCTGGTTTAAAATCAGTTAACCTTTTTCCACTTAATGGCTTGGTTTTTGTTTCCTTTAAAGCCTTTGGCTTGTCTTCTTCATATTGCATTTCTTTTATTTCTTTTTCAATTTCTTCTTGGGTTTTTACTTCCGCTTTTTTTACTGCCTGTTTTTCTACTTGAATTGGTTGTCTTTTAATTTCTTCTTTTACTGCTGCAGCTATTTCTTTAGCCATTACTGAAACTTTTTTACTTGAAGTTCTTCTTTTTTGTGACTCTATCTCTAATGGCGCGTTAATTACTTCTTTTTTTATTTCTTCTTCACTTGGAATTACTTGTTTTATTCCTGTTTTAAATTCTTTTTTCCCTAGTTCCAGTAACATATTTTTTTGTCTGTATTGAATTAATTGTTGTCTTAATTCGGTTGTTTCGGAATCTTTTAGTTTTATTTTTTCTTTTAACTCATGGGTTTGGTTTTTGAGTTTTTCTAATTCGTTTTTTGTTTTTTCGTAATCTCTTTTTAACTTCATATAAGATTTGTTAATACTTGCAACATTTGGATTTGCTTTAAACTCTTTTTCAGCTTTAACTGTTTTAGGTAGCAATTCTTTTTTTCTAAAATTCAGTAAATTAATTTTTTGCTTGTATTCAAGCATTTTATTATTATAAGCAGTTTGTTTTCCATGGCTTCTTAAATACTCTACTTCTAATCCTAAAATTAATGCTTTAGTTTCTTTTATCTCTTTTTCATAGTCTTCAATTGATTTATTTTTCTTTTGAATTTTGTTATAAATTTGAATTGGTTTTCCTTTTGGTTTAATTTTCATTCCATGACTTAATGCTTTTTTTTCTAGTTTTGAAATCTTTTTTTTAATATTTTTTTCAGCTTCTTTGGAAGTTGATTTCCTTTTCTTTTCATTTTTAATATTTTTTTCAATTTCTTTTTCTTCTTCTTTTTTTTCTTGTTTTTCTTGAATTTGATTGGTTTCATTTGAAATTGTTGTTTCTTTTTTTAATCCAATTAAGCTTAGAAGTTGTTCTATAAAACCATTTTTAGGTTTTTCATTTGTTTCAGGCATATTCTCACTGTATTTAATAAGTTTTTGTGGTATTTATTTCTTTTCAATTAAATCTATGATTTTTCTGTTCTTAATTCATGGTCTCTTACTTTAATGAATGTATTTGGTAGTCTAATATGTGGAGCAGCATTAGCATCATCTCCAAAATCTATTCCTGACATTAAGTCAACTCCAACTGAATTGTTGTTTGTAATAGTTAACTTGCTGTTGTCAAAAACTATTTCAATATCGTTTCCTGATTCCCCTGAAGTATTAATTGTTATTGTAAACTTTTTTGAAGCATCAATGTTTGTAAAGGAAACATTTGTTTCAGGAATTTTGTTGCTATTTCTAACAATTAATTCAATGTTTAATGCTTTTAAGCAATTATTACAAGTTGGCACGGAAGCCGGATTTGTTTGAATTGATTCATAGGATTGATTTTGCAGAGTTAAATCTAAAAAATATGAATTAAAATCTAGTCTGCTTGGAGAATAAATTATTGAATTGTTTATTCTTTTTCCTTGAGTGAAAACATTTGGATGGCTTACATTAAAATCGTATGGCTCCACTATTAAATCGAGTGAATCATTTAAGTTGTAGGATAAGTTTACATCTAAATTGTCTTTATATCCTTCAAGAAATAAATTGTAATTATCTAAATATATTTTAAGGTTAGTAAATTTGTTGTCTTCTTTTTTCTTTGAAAGAGTTTCAGTTAAAGCAATTGTTGTAGGAGTTTTATTTATCTTTAATGCAGAGACATTTTCTAAAATGTCTTGGAAATTATCTTCAATGTTTTCATATTTCATTGAAACATTGTCTATTCCTATTATGTCTTTTTTGAATGCGTCTGCTTGTTTAACGTTTTCTTTAACTATTTGACTTAACTGTAATACAACTAACGCTAGAATTAAAACTGAAAACGTTAACAATAACCCTTTACTATTCATTTTTAATCCACGCCCAATATTCTGCATTATAGTACTTGCTTATTTCATTGTCTTTAAATGCTAAAAATAATCTTCTTCCTTTTACTACGTCTTTATCAGTTAAATTAATTGAAGTAAAACCTAGATTTAATTCATTTTTTTTCTTGAATTCGTTTCCTGAAAACTCGAATTCTTCTATTTTCATTTTCCATTGAAATTGAATTGGCATTACTGCATTAATTTCTTTTTCAATTTCAGTTCCATCAAGTTTTTGAAGAACTCCTTTTGAATCCAAAATGCTTAGCGAATCATTCATTATTCTTTTTAATGAAACAGTGTTAAATGAATCTGTTGTTGATCCAAACAAGGAATGAGTTAAAACCGCAAAAATTGTTATAGTTAGAAAAACTGCCATGAATGCATCTAAACTAAACACATATCCTTTTTTCATTTCATCAACTCTTGAATAATGTTAAATTTAGTTTTGCTGGTTTTCCATTTAATTCAATAATTCTTTGAGTTGAAATAGAGTATTTAGGGTTAGTAATTGTTACTCCTTTTTCAAAAACTGTTTGAAAGTCTTGCTCGATTTTAAGATAGTAATCGTATTGAGGAATTAGCATTTTTTCTTTTGATTTATTGTAATCCATTGAAGCAAGTTTGTTTAACTTGCTTTGATTTAAAACTCTTTTTTCATTGACTAATCCAATTGAATTAATTTGATTTAAATCCAGGTTTTGCCAATTTGATGGATTGCCTGTTGTTAAAGTTAAAATGTTTGAAGAATTAAATAAATTTGACTCCATTTTAATTAATGTTTTTTCCTCTGAAACTGCATTAATATGATTATTTAATGAAATCAGTAAATAAAAAATTAATACAAGAAATATAACTAAAGCAAATAATAAGTCATACATTATTGCCTGGCCTTTTTCTTTGCTTGACTTGTTAAGCATTTGATAACACTATCCTTCCATCAATATTTTCTACTGTTATTTTTCCAGTAAACGTTAATGGTTCTACTACAATTCCTGAATAATTGCAAGTATTAGAAGTGACATTTGTTAAACTAACAATGCTGTATTGTTTAATGAATTCAATTGCTACATCTGTAAAGCTTTCCCCTGATCTTGCTCCTTGAAAAGTAGTATCAAAGTCAGAGAAATAAGAAACTTTTCCAAGGCCATACTTCCATTGAGCAATTGCATGCCTTGTTGGCACAAGAGTATTGCAATTAGAGGAAGTGCAAAAAGTTGCAATTACATCTGCTTGATTTGGAGGAATAATTGCTCCATTATCTGCTACTCTTATTTTATCTTCAATTCTTAAATTAAAATCTGGGTTTGGTTGAACAACTTTTGCATAATAATATGTTGCATCTTTAATGTAAGTTGCTCCTCCAAAAATAGGGAATAAAGTGTTTACATCGTTTTTATTAAAAATGTGTTCTGATACAATTAACTTTCCGCCATTAAATGTAAAGTTTTCCATTGTTGCAAGATAATTTTTATTCATGTGAGCGTCTTCAAAAATTACTACATCATAATTATTAATTGCATTCATTAATTGTTGAATGTCTCCAATTGCTCCATTAGTGTTATTCATGCAAAGCTGTTGTCCGCCAGCAGTTCTATACAAGTAAATGTTTAAATCAGTTCGAGTTTTCAAAGACCTGTATAAAAAGGCATCTTCTTCTGGGCCACAATTAATGTAATAAGCAATGTCTCCAAATCTATTAACGTCAATGTTTTGTGATTCAGTTATTTCAATTTGTCCTTTTGAATCAATTCTTACAGCATAATTATCTATTGAACCATTCCATTTTGTTCCAGGTCCTGAAGCATAAACATTTGAAATAACATCAGATAATTCTTGGCAAACATTTTCTTTTTTCCATTCACTGTCAATTCCTTGAAGATTAGCTCTGTGTTGGTTTGCAATTAATCCAATTGAAAGAAAAACAAGCATTGTTATTCCAACTGCAATACTCATTTCCAAAGATACTTGAGCTTTTAAATTCATTTTCTCACGAAGTATAAGTAACAACTAGTCTTGGTTTGAAGCAATCAATTCCTAGAGTTCCTCCTCCACATCCTGAATACCCTGTATCCCATTGCATTAAATTAGTTCCACTTGTTGGTCCTGTGATTTTAAATGAAACCTTGTTATTTCCATTATTATGTCCTTCAAGTAAAAGCATTTGAGTTGAATTAAATTGTAATTCACTCCAAGTGTCTTTAACTAAACTTGTCCTACTCAAAATTCCAATAGTTGATTCATTTACAGCATTATTTAATTCACTATAAGTTGGATGATTTCTAGTTCCATCAAACTTGCTATCCTCTAATGAATTCAGCATGTAAACATTCCATTGCTTTGAACTACTAGTAGCAAGAGAAGTGTTTTGAACAAACAATCTTATTGCAGCACTTTGAATTCTTGCATTGACTGGAATTGCAGTTAAATCAAATTGAATTCCTCCAATAAATCTTGAAATACCGTAATACCCTGAATAAATTTCTGCTCCTCCAAACCAATTAATGCTTGGCTGAGCTGATTGAACATATCCTTCAAACCATTGTTCTGGTTCAATTATTACTTGAACTTGATTTCCTGATTGACTGCTTTCACTTCCAGTTACAATCCATAACGGAGAAGTATAAACGCTTCCATCGGAGAACTTGAATTGAGCTTGAAATCTTTCCCCATTATTATTCATGTCTTGATCAAATTCAAGTTTATTATTGCTTGAAATAAATTGTCCTACACTTAAATTAAAATCACTGAAAACAGCATTAGATGAAAGCCAGCTTCCAGGAGAAACAGTGCCACTCCATTTAATGTTATTGGCAATTCTAACTCTATTAAGTTTTGAATTATCTGAATCGTTCCACCACATTACATTCATATCAGTAATATTTATTGAAGTACAACCAGTATTTTCAATTTTCCATGTTTCAACAATTTTATTTGCAGTACTGAAAACAGTGTTATTCCAATCCATTTTAAAATAATTACTTTGATTTCCGCCTGCAACTAAAAATTGCTTGCTTGCAGTTACTATAGAAAATTTTTTTCCATCTACTTTAATGCCCCAATTCCCGTTTTTGCCTAGACAAGAAATTGTATAACTTCCTTCAACTCTTCCATTACTTGAAGACTGATTTGAAAGGTTTTGTTGAACGACTAAATTTGGATCAGAGACTTTAATGTTTAAATCAGTTAAATCGATTGGTTTGTTTGATTGGTCTTTTAATGCAATTGCGTAATACACTGTTGAATTAGGAGTAAAACTTGTAGAAGGAATTGAATAACTTGAATCTGAATACAAGTTTACATCAATTGAAGTTAAAACTTGTGGAATTAAAATTGAAACCTTTACTACGTCTTTAAAGTTTTGAGTTGAATTTACTTGAATTTCTCCATTCCAGGTTTTTGAAGGCTCGTTTAACGGAACAGTAAAAGTTGCATTAATTGAATCGTTTTGATCTGAATTTAATGAATTAATATTTTTATTAAAATTAGTGTTAGCGCTATTCAAGTCTCCTGTAAGAGTTCGACTTAAATTAGTTAAAGTAACATCTGTTCCATTCAAGAATTTAATTTCTTGAATTGCAGTATTTTGTCCACTAATTGGAGGAATAACTTTGTTTACTTTGTTTGGAGTTAGCATTAATCCTTCTCCAATTCTAACAAATCCATTGTCAAGCATTTGAATTAATACTTTGTGTGGTCCCGGGTTTAATGGAAGGTCTCCGACTAAAGGAGCTTTCGTTGGAATGCTTATTTCACTTGGATTTTCTTTAGAGCCAACCTTGAATCCAATAATTTTTCCTTGAATTACTTTTTCTCTCACATTTGAAGGCAAATCAATTTCAATGAAAACCTTGCTTCCAGGGCCAAGAGAATAAACTTGGTCAACTCCTTTAGCTAGACTGGTAACAGAACTATTTATTTTATTTATTGCAATAGTTTCCTGCGAAGTAGTGTTTGAAATAAGAAACACAACTCCAACTGCAGTTAAAGCAAATCCAATTAAAAGCAAGGTTTCAACAGATATTTGAGCCTTCAAGATAATCCCTTTAATTCTGATTAATTGTTTTAATATAAGGATTTTCTAATTTAAAAAATAATCTCTCTTAATATTAAACTGTTTTAAGGCTTCAAAACAATTAAAAATAATTAATTCCTATCTAATTACATGAAAAACAAATTAATTTACTGTTTAATTATTTTTCTTGCAGTATTGTTGACTGGATGCATTCAACCAACTCCTAAAGGAAAAACTTGTGAAGAGCTTTCAGGATTTATTTGCAGTGAAAAAGAATTCTGTAGTGAAGGTTTTCTTGAAGCAAGTGATTCAACTAATTGTTGTGTAAGCCAATGCCAACCAAAAAAAGAAATCTCTTTAGTTGAAAAAGCCTTTAAAGGCCAGGGAAGCTTTAAATGTGAATTAACAGTTGAAGGAGTTAAAGCAATAGTATTACTTAAAGACTTGAAATTTAATTTAGATTTCAATGAATCAAAAATTTTATCTGATTATAATTTTTATTACGAGTTTTCAAAAGACTTAAATGCATGGCTTAAAATAGATAAAAAAGAACAAGAAGCTGAAAACGATTTATGGGAAAAAATTCAAAGCACTGCTTTATCTAATCCTGAAAAAGTTTCCTGCATTGAACAATCTTTGGAAGATAACTTATTTTTTGTTCCAGAAAAAGACTTGTTTCAACTTCCAATTAATGGAGGTAATGGAGGCGAAACTCCAGGCGATTCAGATTCAAATAAACAAGTTAATCCAATTAAAGCCTGTGATGAATTAGAGAATCCATTAAAAAGAGAGGTTTGCATTAAAGATTTAGCTCTTCAATCTCTTCAAACAGGTGTTTGTAGAAAGCTTTCAATTTTTTCAAAAGATTCTTGCATTAATGAAATTGCAGTGAAAACAAATAAATTAGATTTATGTAATGAAATTGAAAATGAATTAAGAAGAAATGAATGCATTAAAATAATTAGCATTAATTTAAATGAAATTACTGCTTGTAATGCAATTACTGATGAAAACCGAACAATAGATTGTTATTATAGAATTGGATTGCAGAAAAAGATTTTAGATTCTTGTCTTAAAATTTCTCCAACTTCTTATGGAATTTTTAAAAGAGACGAATGCATTTTTTCAATTGCAACAGAGCAAAAAAATGTTGATTTATGTAATTTAATTTCTTTAAGTTATGTAAGCTCTGAATTCACTAGAGATAAATGTTTTTTTTCATTAGTTGAAAAAATTGAAGACATTAGTTTTTGCAATAAAATAATTGACTTAAATAGAAGAAATGAGTGTCTTAAATTAATTGGTGTAACTCAATTCAGATTAGATGCCTGCCAGGCAATTGATGTTAATTCCTTGCAAGGAGAATGCATTAAATCAATTGCATTAAACGATGCAAACCACTTAGTTTGCCTTGAAATTCCTCAATCAGAGTTGCCTTTAAGACAAGAATGTTTTAGTGAAATAGCAGTTAAAACTCAGTCAATTGATTTATGTTATAAAATTTATAACACTGACTTGAAAGGGGATTGCTTGAAAAACCTTGCATTAGTTCAAAAACAAGTAGTTGGATGTGAAAAAATTACTTTTAATGATAAGAAAAAATTTGAATGCTATTATGAATTTGCTTTACAAGAAAACAACCCTTCTTATTGTGAAGATACAGGAATTGTTGGATTAAAAAATTTGTCAGAAGAATGTTATTACACTTTAGCAACTAAAAATCAAAACATTTCTTTATGTGAAAAAATTTTAGTTGATAAAACTTATTATAATTGTTTTTTAGATATTGCAGTTGAATTAAAATCTCACAAAATTTGTCCTTTAATGAAAAAAATTTACTTATCTAATATAACAAAGTATCCCATTTCACAGTTATGCATTAAAGATTTTGCTGCAAAAACCTCTGACAAAGTTGTATGTGATGAAATAATCAGTCAAGAATTACGCGAAGCCTGCTTGAAGCTAGACTTAAATTTCACTTGATCCTTTTGGTTTTGACATTGATGGAAGTGTTTTCCATCTAGGAAAAATAGCTTTTTTTGCTCTTTGTAAAGCTTCTCTTAATTCAGGATTTGCTTTTCTTATTGCTGCAGCCAACAAATCAGATCTTTGCTTAAAATTTGAACCAATTCCTTCAATATTAACAACTATTTCTGCAACATTTCGCTCCTTCAAATTTTGAAAGAAAGGATTCCTTTTTGTTGGCAGAATATTATCAAAATCAATAACAAGTGATCTTCCATCTTTTGAGGGAATAATTGCATCTGAAATGCATGGAAGGTCATTGTTTGCTAATACTACTTGTAATTCTATTGCTTTCTTTTTTGTTGCATAACTGCAATAATAAAATTGTGCTTGTGCTCCACTTAAACTAATTCCTTTTTTTTCAAGTTGCACGGATATTGCATCCCTATCATGAAGTTTTGATCCCTTAAATGTTCCTCCAAACAATTCAGTTATTTGAATCCATTCTCCAGTTTCAAAAAATTCTCCAGCAGAAGACAACTGTCTTGCTTCATCTGCTGTTAATTTATGCATTCCTGCATGAAAATTAATCACTCCTTTTTTATGCAAAAACTCTATTGTTCTCTGATATTCTTGTGCTTCTTCCTCACTTAAAGCTTTATGAAATTTTTTTATTGCAACTCTTTTTGGTTTACTACCAGCTATGTTTGCAACTGCCATGAATACTCTTCCAACTTTTCCCATACCTAAAAATTTTAGTTTTCCAAGAATTGGTCTAACACTAGTTATTGCTTTATGTCTTTTAGCATAATCTGGCCCTGGTTTTCTACGCAGCATTACAAAAATAGTGATTAATTGTATTTATACCTTTTCTCTAGATTCCGTTCACTTAAATCTTTTTTTGACTTCATCCATTAATTCTAATTTAATATTTTTAGAAACTCTTTTGAGGAAACAATTCTTGTTTTTCTGAATTTTATTAAATTCAATAAATCATTGTCATTGGAAACAATGAAATCAGCATTTGCTTCTAAAGCACATTCGATTATTTTGTTGTCGTCAGGATCTCTCTTAACAACATTGACTTTTATTTTTGGTTCAATTATTTTGGAAAAACTTGTTATTAGTGCAAGTTGAGCTTCAACTTTTTCTTTTGGTTCTTTAAATTTTGTTAAAAGTTTTTCTTCAACTTCTTTCAATATTTCTGTAGAAACAAAATTTGTGAATCTCTCTTGAATCGCCATTCTAACAACTTTATTAGCCGCGCCTTTTGTTAGTATGGAAGAAATGTACACATTCGAGTCAAGAACGGTTTTCATTACTTTCTTCCTCTTGCTTTGTGAATCATTCTCACAACATCTTTTTCATTTTTTACACCAATCTTTTTTGCATACTCTCTTCCCCACATGCTTAGCTTATCAAACTCTTTTAATAATTCTTCTTTTGTTGGTTTATAGATTTTTTTCAATACAAGAGTGTCTTTGCTTGCCGCCACAGCTAAAGAATCTCCTTTCTTTAAACCAATCTCTTCTCTTAGTTCCAAAGGAATAACAACTTGTCCTCTTGAGGAAAGCTTTGTTACAGAAACATCACTCACAAAATCACCTCTTACAATAATACTATCTTACTTTCTTATTAAAAAGCTTTTTGCAACTAAGTTTTCAACTATTTACAAGAATTAGCACAATATTTTTGTTACTTATTTATTTGTTCAAGTATTTTTTTGACTTCATTGATTTTATCTGCATGAACCGTTAAACTTGACAAACCTTCTTTAATTAATTCAGGCAAAATTTTTTTCATAGGAGTTTGAAATGAAATAGTTGTTTCTATATTATTTTTTTTACAGTTTTTTTATTACATTCGTTAGAAGAGAAACAACTCCCTTTACAATAACAATGCCTTTGTAATAAAATTACTTGAATCTTTTTTTGACTTCATCCATTATTGATTGATATCCTTTATTGTATTCTAATTCTTCTGGTATAAGAGTAGCTGGGTGAATGAATCCTTGTTCGCGCATGAATTCAGCTTTTTTTACTGCTTTGTTTCTAAAGTAATCCCAATCAGGAGTGGAAAATGCATCCATTGATTCAGTGAATTTTCCTTTATGCACGCTGAATAACGCGCATGAAACAATTGGAATACACCAATTAGCTGTTGCAGCAGTGTTTAGTTTTACTGGCATTAAAGGCATGTGATGACTTCCTCTTGTATCTCCTGCCACGTAATGAGCTGTTTTAAATACAGAGCAAGCTTCTTCTGTTGCAGGAAAATTTTTCTGCAACCTCATTAAAGCAGCTGGATCATCTTTTCCTACATAAGTTCCAGCAATGTTATGCAATCTATCAGTTGTTGCATTCAAAATTGGTTCACCTTCTTTTGTATGCACTGAATCAACTACATATCTTCCTGGATACATTAAAACTCCTGCAATTAAAAAAATATCTTTAGGGGTTTCAAGAACTGCTTTCTTATCTTCTAATACATCCATTACAGTTATTTTCACTCCATTTGTTAGAGTTGGATTTAACAACAAACCAGTATTAGATGATGGCTCGCAAAAAAGTTTGTAAAAAGGATGATTAAATGCTCCTGGCTCTGTTTTGTCTGCAGTAATTAAAGCAAAAGCCTCATTTGGCCTTTCCTCGAATTCTAATTCAGCTACTCCTGGACCCATTCCTTTCACATTGCCTGAAAAAGATGTTTTCAACATGTCTTGGCCTGCTCCGTAAAGTCCTTGAGATTTAGCTGTTTCAGTTCCTTGCATGAAAGCATCAAATGCAAGTTTATGAATTTCAGAATTTCCTATTCCCTTTGCATGAGACACTAAAATATGAATATCGTCTCCAGTGAAACCAACATATAAATCAATTATTACTCCTTTATCTAATCCATTTTTTTTCACAAAATCTTTCACTGTTTGTAAAAGTTTTTCACTTGGCTTTGTATGCCCTCCAATTGATCCAACATCTGCTTTAATTGCAGTTAAAGTAATTTTACTCATTCAAAGTCCCCCAACATTTTACTATTAAATGCTTTCATAATTTAAATAATTTTTAGTACGTTGGTCAAATAATTAGCTCAGAAGGTGTTAAACCTAGAGCATTACCACAAATTTGATGGGTGTTAACGCTAAAAAAGTTTCGGTCATTACTGGAAAAAAAGCTATGTGAATTTATACGAACTATTGCCACTTTTTGCAGAGTTTTTGTTGTTCCGGAAATTGATTCTTTTGTCCGATGATTTTTTGGTTGAACAAAAAATTTTGTTTTTGTACAGGATTGCGGACAAAGCTGATTTGCTTGCTATTCGGTTAAAAATGTGATGAACCAAAAATTCTGTGCGGGTTTCCATGAAGAAGTTAACACCT
>CAYJVY010000010.1:0-49709 GCA_964373795.1 uncultured archaeon
AAAGTCTTTAGATGAAGCATCTAAAGAGCTTTCAATGAGTGAAGAAGAAATAAAAGTTGTTGAAGGAAAAATAATTGCCAAACTGTTGGGTTAGATTTGTGTTGTTTGGAATCAAAAGATTTTTTGGCTAAAAAATGCATTCAAAAAGATTTAAATTTTTTTCGGATTATAAAGATAATCATATGAATCCGATATTTGTTAATAGGGTTGTGGAGCTTGATTTTCTTAACAAGATCTATAAAAAAAATGGAAAGCAGTTGATAATAATTTATGGTAGAAGAAGGGTTGGAAAAACTGAGCTTATAAACCATTTTTGTATTAATAAAAAATCTGTGTATTTTTTGGCTGATAAAAGAGGAACTTTAAGTAATGCTAGGCGATTTGCAAAACTTTGTGCAGAGCATTTTAAAGATGTGGAGCCACAGGTAAATAATTTTGATGATGCATTTTCGTATATAAAAAAACGTTTAGGAAAAGAAAAAACTGTAATAACTATTGATGAGTTTTCTTATTTAGTGGAAAAAGATCAAAGTATTTCTTCTGTTTTCCAATTAGTTTTTGATGAAATTTTGAAGGAAACAAATATTGTACTAATACTTTGTGGTTCAAGCATATCAATGATGTATAAAGGAACTCTTAGCTATGAAAGTCCTTTATATGGAAGGAGAACTGGGGAATGGTTATTAAAAAAAATGTCTTTCAAAGAAATTTCAAATTTTTTTCAAAAAGATTCTTTTGAAGAAAAGGTAAGAAAATATGCTGTTGTTGGTGGTATTCCGGCTTATGCGAAACATTTTTTAGAAAAAAAAACAATTGAAGAAATTGAATTAACAGTATTAAAAAAAGGAGAAGTTTTGTATAACGAACCAGAAATTCTTTTAAAAGAAGAGTTAAGAGATCCGTCAAGTTATTTTTCAATTTTAGAAGCCATGAGTAAAACTACAAAGCTTACTGAAATAGCAAACCTTGCAAATATTCCTGCAAAAGACTTGCCAAAATATTTTAAGGTTTTAGAAGATTTAGAACTAATATATAAAGCAGTTCCGGTAACAGAAGGGAAATCAAAAAAAGCATCTTATTTTATAAAAGACAATTTCTTCAGGTTTTGGTTCAAATTTGTTTTTCCAAAAAAATCAGAACTTGAATCAGGAAAAATATCTACTGTTTTATTAGTCATAAAAAGAGAATTCAATGCATTTGTAGGCTTGATATTTGAACAAATTTGTTTAGAGTACTTGAAAGAACAGAAAATATTGCCTTTCACAAAAATTGGTAAGTGGTGGGGACATTCAAGAAAAAATGGGAAAAGAGTAGTGGAAGAAATAGATATTGTTTCAATTGATGAAAGAGGAAAAACAATTCTTTTTGCTGAATGCAAATGGCAGGAAAAGGTTGATGCAGAAAAAGTTTTAAATGCTTTAATTGAAAAAGCAAAAAAAGTTGAATGGTTTAATAATGAAAGAAAAGAATATTATGCAGTATTTGCAAAAAGCTTTGCAAAAAAAACAGAGCTCAAAAACTGTTTTTTATTTGAGTTAAAACACTTGCAGAGTTAAAGGAGTAATTGAAATAAATGTTGTTCCAGCTAGTTCGGCTCCAGCAAGATATTTGGTTCATGCAGATAATGTTCTTCAAAAAGAATTTAATGTTGCAGAAGTTTTATCTGGAATTGATTTAAGTGAAGAGGAGAAAAGAGTTGCTCAGAAAAGATTGATTGATTTAAAGTCTTTGGTTGAGTCTTCTAAAGAGCTTTCATTGGAAGTGCAGAAAATTAAGGAAATTGAAGAACAAGTAATTGCAAAACTATTGAATTGAGTTATTATTGAATGTATTGTTTTTTTAGTAGCAGGAATTTCCATGCCGGGATTATTTTGATTTTGATTTTGTTAATGGTTTCTGTTTTTTCTGTTTCTTTTGAAATGATTATTCCTTCAGTTAGTTTTAGTTTTCTTGCAATGTATGCAAATTTTTTTGAGTTTATTTCATTTTCTCTATATTTTACCTCCACTGGTAAGACTTTTTTTCCAATTTTTATAATAAAGTCTATTTCTTGGGAAAGTTTTCTATAATAATGTTCTGCATCAATTTCTTTTGCTATGACGTTTTCTATTATTTTTCCAATAAATTCGCTTTTTTGAAAGTCTGTTGAGTAGGCTATACTTATTGATGGTTCGGATAAATAAATTTTTTTCAGTTTCCTTGATGAGGATAAAAAGTTTTCCCTATAATTTGAAACAGTTTTGATTATTAATGAGTGTTTAAGGTATGAAATATAGTTTGAAATTGTTAACTTGTTTTTTGCAAAATCTTTGGATAACTTTTCAATGTTGAGAGTCATTCCAGGGTTTGATGAAAACAATTCCATTATTTTTTGTAACAGTTCTGTGTCTTTTATTCCAAATTCTTCTGGTAGGTCTTTAAAAATAATTTTTTCAATTAAAGTGTTTTTTAAATATTTTTTGATTTTTTCTTCATCCTCTTCAAGAACTATTTCAGGGAAGGCGCGCATAAGGTAGTTGTTGAATTGTGTTATTAGTCTTTCTTTGAACAGTTCTAGTTCATTGTCTTTAAACGGTATTTGTTTTATTTTTAGAAACTCGGCAAAACTTAAAGGCTTTAAATGGAATTCAAATATTCTTCCAGCAAGACTTTCCTTGGATTTTTTTTGTAGTATTACTGCTGCCGAGCCAGATAAAAAAATTTTTATTTTTGGATATAAATCATAGTAAATTTTTATCTTGTTTTGCCAGTCTTCACATTTTTGAATTTCGTCCAAAAACAAGTAAACCTTTTCTAAGTCAAAGTCTTTTTTTAAGACTTCTTTCCTATAAGTTTCAAGCACATCGTTTAAGTCAGCTTTTGTTTCATCAAAAGAAAAATAAAGAATGTTTTTTGAATTAGTTTTTTCGTCGAGCAATTTTTGAATCAATTGATAAAGAATTGTTGTCTTTCCTACTTGCCTTAAACCAATTATCATTAAGGCCTGTTTGTTTTTCACATATTTTTCTAGGCTGAAAAACAAATCTCTTTTGGATTCTCTTAACAAGCCCTCTTTCACTCTTCCATCTATCCACCAGTTATTAAATTTTGACAAATTTTCAATCAACATATTAGTATATTGCACTATACCAATATTTAAATTATTAGTATAGTGCACTATGCTTTGCTGTTAAAAGGAATTTTGATGAATGGCGCTTATTTTTTTTGAAAAGAAAGTTATTTATATGTTTTTTAGTATATATTTTTAGTTAATTATTTTTTTAATTATTAGTGGTTAGTGGTTTTTGTGTTTTCAAAAAAATTAATTTTTGCTTTATTGTTTTTTGTTTTAATTTTTTTAGCTGGATGTGTTTCTAAAGCAAAATGTGAGGAAACATGTGTTTCTCCTAACAAGTGTGTAAATGAACCAATTAAAACAGGAATTCTTCCCCCAATTGATAATTTTGTTTGCAAAGAGGTTAAGCCTTCTGAAGCTAATACAGAACCTATTGAAAAAAGTCCTGAATTAGAAGCATTTGAAAAAGCGCTTGGTCTTCAAGATTATCTTTCTAAAGCGTTAGCAGTTCCAGAAGAAGAAATTGAAAAAGAAGTTTCTCAAATGATTTTAATTGATCCTGTTTCACAACAATTTACAATGTATGCTGGAGCAAAAGCAGTTCCAGAAGAAATAATTTCAAAGGCAAGAAAAGAAACTGGAGGAAAAGTTCCAGGAATTTTTACTGCAACTCCTTTAGCTGACAAGTTTGTGAGAATTCCAGATAATCAAATAAAAATTGATTCAACTAAACCACTTGTTGTTATGGTTGATGTAAATCCATCAGATCCAAAGATGAAGGGTTTAATTGGACAAGATGTTTCAATTACTTTAGAAGGCCCTGAAAAAGATGTAGTAACTATTTCAGGAAAAATAAATGATAACGGGTTTTTTATTGGAATAGTTGATCCAGTAAGACTTCCGCTTGGAATAGAAAATGATTTCATGAAATTGAATTTTAAACTTGTAGCTAAGGATATTAAACCAATTGAAATAACTAATAAATTTCTTGTTGCTTCTCTTCTTCCTCCCCCGCCTGTTAATGTTGGAAATAATCCAATAATTAGAATTGGTTATAAGACTGATGCTCGAACTCCTGTTTCGGGATTTGATTCAAGTAAATGCCCTGGAGCAGACCAAAAAGGCGAATCTTGTGTTGGAAAACTTCTCACTTGGTGTAGAAATGTAAATGATAGAGATGCAAGTTATACTTGCAATGATAAAACAGGGTGTTGTGAATCTGTTTCTCAGTCAACTACTGATGTTGGAAATAAAGTTACAGAGCCTTTAATTACTTTTGATTTTGATAACATGCCTCCAATAACTCGGCTTGTTGAAGAAAAATCAAATGGCCCTAAACCTTTTTTTGTAGAAGTCACTTCAAATAAGCCTAGAACTCCTTACAATATTTCCTTTACTAATCCTAAAACAAAAGCAGAATTACTCATTGTTCAAGGCGAAACAAATCATGAAGGAATAGATTTAGCAAAAATATTTGTTTGTAAAGAAGAAGAGAAAGACAAAGAAACTCCTTCACCTCCAAACATTTTAATTGTTTCAGGTCTAACTGTTGCTAGAGCTTCTCCTCCTAATAATAGTGAAACTCATGCTGTTGCAGCTGTTTTACCTTCTGTAAAAGATTCTCATCAAGGAATTGCAGCAGTTCTTCCAACAGAATATAAACCTCCTTTTGGAGTAACTGCTTTAACTACTTTGGCATTGCAAGGAGGCTCTAGATGGACTCCTCCACATGAAGAACTTGCATGTCCTTCAACTAATAATAGAACAGCTAGATTTGGAACTAGTTTACCAAGACCATTCTCTCAAGCCGAACAAGATTTATGGAATAATGGACAAGCAATTGATAACTTGTTTAATTCATTGCAAAATGAGTTAAAAGGAAAGGTTGATAGAAAAGAAATAACTCCAAAAGCTGCCGAGAAACAAGGTAATGCGACACTTAATCAAGAAGCTGCAAGTAGATGGGGAAATAATGCTCAAGCTAATTGGAATCAATACCAATCTCTTAAAAATCAATTAAATCAACAAGCTTCTAGGCTAAAAAAAAGTGAGGTTAGCGACCGAATTGATAGAATTAAAAAAGGAAGGTCTAGACCTGGAGATGAGGTTGTAGAAAATTATCTTAATTGTTTGGAAGGAACTTTTTCTTGTGCTGCAGGCTGCAGTAAAAGTGAATCCCCTCCAACTGAGTCAGTTGAATTTGATTTAGCTAATGGAAGAGTAGTATATTTATGTAGTAGAAGCATTTCCTGTTCCCCTGAATCTCAAGTTGGATGTAATTTAAGAGTTGATCCAGAAAACCCTCCAGAAGTTGCAGTAGCTTTTTTGACTCCTTTAACATCATTGCCAAAAGAAACTACTACTTCAAGTGATCCAAATACCCCTTCAAAAGATGTTTTTGTTACACGTCTTCCTGATAGAACTGAAAGTCAGCAAGTTCCACTAGGAGATTTAACTGTTAAAAAATTAAAGGATAGTTTTTTAGCTAAAAAAAAGGAAAGTATTGAAGCACTTAAACAGGCTTTAATTGCTTATGTGGATCCTTTTAATAAGAAAGTTGAAAAAAAGGTTGCAGATAGAGAAACTTGTTTTGGACATAACACTACTGTTGAAAAGCTTTCTACAAATGTTTCAGTGGGTGGAATAAAAGTTTCAGGTGAGTCTTATAGTTTGGTAGGCATTGAAACAGGAGTAGGAGAAAGAGCTAAATGTGAGAAAACTTCTTGTGGGCCACAAGTATGTGGAGCTATTTATGGATGTGTATTGACTAGTGGATCAGTAAGGGGGTTTTGCAAGCCACTTGAAGCAGCAGTTGTTGTTGGTGAAAACGGTGTTCCAGAACTAACTCGTGGAGGAACAGAAGCAGTAACAACTGGAGTTGCAAGTTAAATTTTTTTCAAATTACTGTACAGTTTTTTTATTTTTGTATTAATTTGTTTTTGTACCAAAACTTCTTTATAAGCCTCTTGCAGTAGTACATTAGATTGACTTCACCTCTAAAACTTGATTAAAGTTTTGGATGCTTTTGGAGGCTTAGTCCTCCAAATCCTTTTTCTTTTTATTGGTTCTAATTAATGTGTTTAAAGGAGGAATGGATTTGAATAAATTAATTATTTTAAGTGTTTTTGCATTTCTTTTAGTGAATTTGACTTTGGTTTTTGCTCAAGGAGTTGAAGTATTCACTAATCCTTTAAGAGTTTTAAGTGATTTTGCAAAAGAATTTGATTTAATTACATCTGTTTTAACTTTTCTTTTATCTCTTGTATTGCTTGTAGTTGCAGTGAAAGCTTATAAAAAGAATCCTTCAAAGAAATTTTTGTTTGTTTCACTTGCTTTTGCATTGTTTTCAGTTAAATGGATTTTAAAAATTTTTGATTTCTTTCTTAGTCCTGGAAAGTTTTTTGCAGATGCATCTGAAAACGTGTTTGAATTATTTTTATTAGGAGCATTGTTTTTAGCAATTTTTGGAAAATAGGTTGATTTGCTTGCCTGAATTTGATGAAGCTCTTTCCTTGACTACTAGGGAAAGAATCTATAAAGAAATTGATTCTTCTCCTGGTTTGCATTTTCGTGAAATTCAAAGAAGAAGTAATGTAGCTGTTGGCTCTTTACAGTATCATTTAGAGTACTTGCAAAAAAGGCATTTAATTAAAACAGTGAGGGAAGGAAAATTTTTACGTTATTATAGTGTTCGCGGCAAACAATTAGGTGAGAACAGAGAGTTAATGTCTTTATTAAGGCAAGACTCTGTTAGAAAAATTATTCTTTTTTTACTGCAAAACCAGCGTGCAAATAATATTGCTATTTCTAAAAGCATTGGTTTAAGTCCTTCAACTACTTCTTGGCATTTAGAGAAATTAATGCAGCAAAACTTGATTAAAACTCGAAAGAGAGGTAGAAAGGTTTTCTATTACTTGCATGATAAAGAAAAAATAGCTGAATTCATTGTACAGCATAGGAAAAGCTTTTTCGACGAATTAGTAGACAACTTTGTAGATGTCTGGAAAGAGCTTGAAACATGAAAAGAAAGACTTTGGTCGGTTTTACTTGAAGTCTTCCAAGTCAAATGCAGTAAAGCCATTTTTTCTTAGTTTTTGTTTTCCTTCAATTTTTTTAGCAACCAATCCAAGTTTTAAGTTAGCTGGTTTTTTGTGCAAATGGCTTGTTTTCTTTTCAAGTTCCTTTAAAATATTCAATGCTTCTTGAATTGTTAGTTTGCTCCATTTGAATTCAAAAACAAAGCTTTCTTTTACATTCTTTCCAATTAAATCAATTTCGTAAACATTTTCTCCTTTTTTTGCTCCTTGAATTTTTCCCCATGGTCTCTTGGCTTCTTTTAAATTTAGTTCTTTAATCAAAAATTCTTTTGCTACTTTTTCAAACGCTTTGCCATAAACTGTGTTTAGGTTTTCCTTAATTTTTTTCATAAACTCTGTTTTTCTTGCAACGTAATCAGAGTAATTCTTATAAATCTCGGAAAACCAGTATTGCATCAAAGAATGTTTGATTTTGTAAATGCCTCTTTTTCCTTCAAAAGGCATTTCAAATTCGATCAACTCAAAATAATCCTTTAACTCCTTAACCTGCCTTGTTATGGAAGTGGGAATAGTATTCAAAGTACTTGCAATTAAAGACAAAGTGTTGTTTCCGTTAGCAATTGCTTCAAGAATGGAGTAATATATTCCACTTCTTCCACCAAATTCTTGTGAAAGAATGCTGTTAATCTCATCTTCTAAAGGTGCATTTCTTGCAAACAACAAATAATTAAATATTTCTTCTGCCTTTTTTCCCAGCAAGCCAAAATCTTCAATTGCAACAAAATACTTTGGATAACCGCCAAAAACACAATAAAATTTTACCAAGTCTTCTTTGCTTAACTTTAATTCCTTGCCTAACTCCAAGCAGGAATTCAAGCTCAAAGGTTCAAGCTTAAAACCTCTTTTAATTCTTCCATACAAAGGTTCTTTGGAACTCTTAAATAAATTCTTCATCAAGCCAATTAGGGAACCAGAAAGAATTATCAATCCAGGTTTGTTTTCATTCAAGTCAATGGTTTTCTGCAAGATTCCAAAAACAGCTGGTTCAACAAAAGCAAAGTTTTGAAACTCGTCAAAAACAATAGGGGGAGACTCTTTTTTAATCAAAACTTCAAAAAACTTGTCCCAAGAAGTAAGGCTTTCTAATTCTCTAAGAACTTTTGATTCTTTTAAGATGGCTTGAAATTCGCTTAGCAAGTCAGTGGAAGTCTTATTTTTGTTGACAAAAAAGTAAAGTCCCTTGTTTTTAAGGAATTCTAACAAAAGCCTTGTCTTGCCAACTCGCCTCAAACCAAACAAGGCTATAACAAACAGCTTCTTTTTTGAAAGAGCTTCAATATCTCTTAACTCTTTCAATTCCAATTCCCTATCAACAAACCTCAAATATATCCACCTACTGAATAATTCAGTAACTGAATATGTATTTAAGGCTATTGTTTGATGCAACCCGCCTGCCTTGCAGGAAACTGAAAATTTGAAGTTGTTTCTAAGTTGTTATTTATTTTCTTTTAATTCTTCAATTGTTTCTTCATAATTATTTTTGAATTTTGTTTTTTGAAGTATTTCTTCTAATTTGTCAAAATCGATTTTTCCTGTTTTTATTAGGTTTAATATGTCTCTTTTGTCTTTTTGAATTTTGAATTCTTTTCGTGCAGTCCAAACTTTCTTGTTCTTAATAAATTTAACAAACTTATGCAAGTCAAAAGTTCTATCCCTTAATGCCTTAACTTTATAGACAAGTAGTAGTTCTAATGAAGGGATCAACATTTTTAATCCATCAACTTCAGATTTAATGTTATATTCATAAGCCAATTTCCAAGGAATTTCAATGTTGTTATTTTCATGCAATTTATTTGGTTCATTCAAGTTATTAAATCAAATATTAAAGAATTAATTGTAATTCCTCTAACTTCTTCTAAGCTCTCTAAAACTAACTCAAAAGAAATATTTTCTTGATTATCCTTGTCTTCAACAAATTTATGTTCATCAAAAAATTTTTTTAATTTTTGAATATCGTTTTTTGATTTCAGTAAAACATCTACATCAATTGATTGCTCAACTTGCGTTAGTGAGTAAACAGCCCACCCGCCTAAAATTATTGGTTCATAACCTAACTCCTTTTTGGCATAAAATAAAAATTTCTTTAAATACTCTTTAGACAAATCAGTTATATCAGACATTTATTTTCCCCACAACTGTTTAATTAAAGCCTTGCAAGCATTTCCTTTTTGATCAGAGTACAAATCAAGTATGGTGCGAATCTTTGAAGTGAATTTAAATTCATTGAATTTCTTGCCTTTAAACTTCCAAGAACTAGGAAAGCCTTTCTCGGTTTTGAAAACCAGAGGCTTTTCTTTATATACTGCTACAATTGTTTTATTGCCTGGCTTGTAAAATAACTTTTTTTCAATTTCCGAAGAGATTTTTTCACCGGCATAAAAAGAAATCTTATTTGACTTATAATAATTTGAATACTTTGATAAAGCAGTTTCCAAACAAAAAACCACGTTGTTTGGTAAAATTTTAACGACTTCTTCTTTTTCAAGAGAAGTGGAAACTTCAACTAATTTAAGTTGATTCATATTGCGGAAAACAGAGACAATTTCAATCAAACCAAGATGATTAACAAGCTTATAATTATTTTCATATTTCTGAATTATATTTTTTTCCAATAAATAATTAAATGTTTGATTGACTATTTTCATTCCCAAACCTAAATCCTTTTTGACTTTGTATTGAGTAAAGAGGCCTTTGTCAAATAAATATTCAATAATAATGAGCTTTTTATTTGAAGCTAAATCAATCAATCAAACACCTTTTCTAATATGTATCTCTTAGTGGAGATATATCTATAATTAGGGATATAGGTGTATAAAAATATATCTTTTCAATAGGTTTGTGGATTAAAAGAATTGCTATTTGTTTGCAACGATTTCGATTACGTCTCTGTGTTTTAATTCGTGATCTTTTCCAATTAATTGTTTTTTTTTCACGTCAATTGCTTTGATGAAGTTTTTTCCGAAATCTGTGTGTAATTTGAATGCAAAATCTAGTGCAGTTGTTTTTGGAGGCATTAAAAAGCAGTCTGGAAGAATGTTTCCTTGCGAGTCTGATAACTTGTTTACTCCGCCTGGAAAAATTGCAATATATTTTAGTTCTTCTAAAACTATTTTGTTTAAAATTGCTTGCACTCCAGTTGAATTAAATTCTTTTAAAACTTTTTCTTTAATTAACTCTAATGCTTTTTTTTGGTTTTCGTTTAATTCTTTCACTATTTTGAATTCATTGTCTCCAGGCATGTATTCAATTAAACCTGTTTTAGCTGCTTTTTTTAATGCTGTTTCTGCTTCAGCTGAGCAACTGAAAATTCTTTTTAAGGGAAATTTTTCAATTAATTTTTTCAGGTTTTCTTTTGCTTCAGGTAAATCTATTTTGTTTGCTGCAATCATAATGGGTTTGGATAGTTCTCTTAATTTTATTGCTAATTGAAGTCTTTGTTCTTCGCTTAAATCTTTTAAATCTGTTTCAATTAAGTTTAGTTTCATTAAAGCTTTATCTAAGTGTTCTTCTTTTACTCCTATTCCGCTTAAATTTTGAGTCATTGCTTCAAGCTTTTTTGCTTTTGATTCAAATTTTTGTTTACTGAATTTGCTCCAATTTTTTTCAAGTATTTGATTAAACCATTGATCTATTTCTGTTTCCAAAAAAGTTATTGCTTTTTCCACTACTTCAAAGCTTGCTTGACATGTTTTGCCTTCTAAATCTGTTCTTCCAGAAACATCTATTACTTGAATTAATGCATCTGCTTGACTTAAATCTGATAAAAACTTGTTTCCAAGGCCTTTTCCTTTAAATGCATCTGGCACTAATCCTGCTACATCAATTAATTCTACTGGAACAAATCTTTGTCCTTTCACGCAGTGCCCTGTTCTTGGATTGCATTGAACATTAAATTCTTTGTCAATGCAGTCAATTCTAATGAATCCAATTCCTTTATTTGGCTCTATTGTAGTGAAAGGATAATTAGCTGTTTCCACTTCAATTAAAGTTAATGCTTTAAAGAAAGTGCTTTTTCCAACATTTGGTTGGCCAACAACTCCTATTTGCATATTTTAACAGTTTCCAATTTTTATTCTATTAACGCGTTTTTAATGTTTTCAGTGAATTTTATTATATTTGTTTTTCCAAGAGAGTCTTTTTCTATTACTCCTTTGTCTAATAGTTTTTGAATTACTCTATGGCTTTTAACTTTAGTCATTCCAGGCAGCCTAGTTATTTCTGCTTGAATTACTTTTCCTTTTGATTCAATTAATTTGTCTAAAAGTTTTTTTTCATCTTGGTTTAAGAATTGCATTAAAATGTTAATGTTTTCTTTTAAGGATTTTTGTTTTGATTCAACTTTTTGACTCATTAAAAAGAATACTCCTGCTCCAACTAGTAATGAAATGCTTACAAGTAAAGGAATTAATGCATATAATGCATTTAATTGATTTTTATGAGGGCAGGCTCCGTCAGTAGTGCAAGACTCAATTATTGGCACTTCATTTTTTGGAGTTAAATAATCTGCTAAATGTAATACAGTGTAAAAGAATGATACAAGAATTATTAATCCAATTATTAGTTTAGTGTTTTGATTCATAATAGGTTTTTCATGCAAAAAACATTTAATTCAAACCCTTTGCTTTAAAGCCTTTTTTTGGCCTGAAAATGGTTTCATGAACTCCTATATATGGTTTCAAATCAAATCTATTTGGTTTTCCCCAAAAAAACCATTGAATGTAGTTGGGTTAAAGCGGAATGCAAGCATTCCGCTTGCATTAAATTAAAAAGAGGTTTTTTAATTGAGTAAAGAAAATTCAAAAAATGAAGTTTTAAAAGAAGAATTAGAAGAAGGTTCAAAAAATTTTTCATTAACTAATTTTGTTTTAATTGGTTTAATGGGTTTAGTTTTACTTTTAACTGTCTTCAATCTTGTATCAATGTTTTTTGTTTCATCAAGCATTGTCAAACAAAGTTCTGACATAACTGGTTTAATGTCTTTAGCTTCTCCAGCTAGTTCTAGTAATGCAGGAATTCAAATTTCCAACACTGCAAATCTTTCTCTTGAAGAAGTCTTGCCTGATGGCATTCCAAGAATTTATGGAGACAAACTTGGAGTTAATTTAAGTGATATTAGAGGAGAAGATCAAAAAAAAGCTGATGCAGTTGTTAAAAAACTTGCATCCCTTGATGGAGATTTATATCCTAATGGAGTAATGCATTTCAATGATTTAGATGAGCCAGCTAAAAAACGTTATTTATCTATTGGGACAAGCATTGCTTGCGAGTATTGTTGTGGAGTAGATGCATTGGTTTCAAGTAATGGCAAGCCCGCTTGTGGTTGTGCTCATTCTGCTGCAATGAGGGGACTAGCAATGTATTTGTTGAAAAATTATCCAAATGATTTTACTAACGAGCAAATAGTTGAAGAACTGGGCAAACTGAAAGCATTGTTTTTCCCAAAAAATGCTTTACAAAAAGCAGTTGTTTTGAAGGAAAAATCAATTGAATTTAATTACGTTAACTTAATGTCAAACAAGTATATGGGAATTGAAAAGCAAAGCACTTCAACTTCAGTTGGAGGAGCTACTCAAGTAGGTGGATGTTAAAGGAGGTTTTTTAAATGAGTGAAGAAGGTTTTGCAATAAATAAAAATATATTAATTGCAGTGTTTTTAGGGTTGGTTTTGATTGTTTCAATAGTGTTTTCAATCCAGTTAAGTTTTTTGAACAATTCTTTAGCTGAACAACAAGTGAAAATTAATCAATTAAAATCTAGTGCTACTGGATTAGTTGGTGGGGCGGCTGTTGCCTTGCCTGGTGTGCAAGCTTCAAGTGATCCAATGGCTGGTCATCATTCTGAAAGCTCTGCAGCTACTCAAGTAGGCGGTTGTTAAAAGGTGAATTTTTTTGTCAAAAAATGCTAAACAGGTTTCAGAAAATGTTTTAGATGATGAAAAAATTGTTTTCAAAATTAGTTCTGAGCTTGCAACAAAATTGTTAATGGTTTTGATTGCTTTTTTTCTTGCAACAAACCTTGTTTTAGCATTTTTTTTATTTTCCTCTATTCAAAATATTTCAAAGCAAACAAGTGAATTGTCTTTAGAATTTCGAGAAATAAATAAAGCCATTGAAAAACCAAAGCTTTACTTTACTTCGATAATTGATTCTTCTTGCATTGATTGTTTTAAAGTTTCAAGCATTATTTCTCAATTCAAGGCACAAAATGCCTTTGAAATTTCCGAGCAAATAATAGAGTTTTCTTCAATTGAAGCCCGGCAAAAAATTAAAGAACTTAAAATTAAATCAATTCCTGCAATAATCATTTCAGGAGATTTGAATAAAGCAAAACAAAATGCTTTTTTTTCTTCACTTATTAAATCAAACGAGTTTAAAGATTCAGTTGTTTTAAATAATTTTCAAGGAGTTTTTTTTGACTTGGATTCAAATTCTTTTAAGGGAAGAGTTAAACAAATAAATCTTGTCAATAGTTCTTGCACTTTTTGTTCAGTTGTTCCAGGGAAAGCTTTTCTTGAAAAATTTGGAGTAAGTATTTCAAGTTTTTCAGAAATTGATTTTAATTCAAGTGAAGGGCAAGCACTTATCTCAAAGTATTCAATTAAAAAAATTCCTTCAATGATTTTTTCTGAAGATTTAAAGTATTATCCTCAAATATTTACTAATTTAAAGACTATTTCTAGTTTAGAATCTGATAACAGTTTAGTGTTACGTGAAATTGTGCCTCCTTATTTTGACGCTGACTTGAATAAAGTAGCTGGATTGGTTTCATTGAAAATAGTTGACGTTAATTCTTGCATTGAATGTTTTGATGCCAACTTGTTTAACTCACTTTTTAAGCAAAACTTTGGGTTCAATTTTTCTGATGAAAACTTTTTTGATATTAATTCAGTTGAAGGGAAAAAACTTGTTTCAGATTACAATATTTCTGTTTTGCCTGCAGCAATTATTTTAGGAGAATTTGAATACTATTCTGATTTCAATAAATCTTTAGAGTTTTTTGGCTCAAAGGAAAAAGATAATTCTTTTGTTTTTAGAAACATTAATGTTTTTGGAAAACAATTCAAGTTTTTTGATTTGAATTCAAATACATTAATTGATTCATTGCCTGAGGAGGAAGCAATTAATGGCTGATGTTCCTTTTTGGGTTTCTTTTTTATTAGGAGTATTGGCTTTTCTTTCTCCTTGCATTATTCCAATGATTATTGTTTATTTAACTGCAATTACTGGTTTAAGTGTTGAAGAATTAGCTGGATTGCATAAAAGAACAGGACTTAGAAGGCATGTGTTGTTTTCTTCTATTGCTTTTGTTTTAGCTTTTTCTTTTGTATTTATTTTGCTTGGTGGAACAGCCGGTTTTATTGGGAATTTTTTTTCTCAAACAATTTCAAACTATTCTAAGTTAATGGAGTTAATTGGCGGGCTTTTCTTTATTTTGTTTGGCTTGCAGTTTTTAGGAGTTTTAATTAAATTCAATTTTTTGCAGGGTTTAAAGAACAAAATTCAAGAAAAAATTCCTTTAAGTTCTTTAAGAAATGAAAATGGCTTTCTAAATATTATCGGAATTTTCTTAATTGGATTGTTTTTTGCAATTGTTTGCAGTCATTGCTTTGGCTATGTTTTTTATCCCTTGCTTGTAACAACTGCTGCCAGTTCATCTGTTACTGTTGGATTACTTAATTTGTTTTTCTTTTCTTTTGGTTTAGGAATTCCTTTTATTTTAGTTGGATTGTTTTTTTCAGAGTCATTAATTGTCTTAGAGTTTTTGAAACAACATTACAAACTTGTTTCAGTACTTGTAGGATTATTTTTAGTTTTTTATGGATTGATTTTAGTTTCTGGAAATTTTTTAACAGTTCAAGGGTTTTTCTTGAACAATTTTCCAGATATATTAAAATTAGTTAAATGATTTTTTGGAGGCGAGAAAATGTTTGGTTTTTTTGAAAAAAAATGTGCAGAATGTGGAATGAAATTACAAGAATCTAAAGTTTCATTTAATGGAAAGGATTTTTGTTCTCAAGAGTGTAGTAAGAGTTTTGAAAAAAACTTGAAGAAAAAAGTTGATAAGGTTTCTAAAGGTTGTTGCCATTAATGGGGGGATTTAATGAATAAAATTTTTTTATATGCGTTGGCTTTGATTGTATTGATTGTTTTATCTTTTAATGTTTTAAGTTTAGTTAATTTAATGAATTCTTCTCAAAAACTTGAATTTTCCAAGCCTTCTCAAGAAAATTTTTCTAAGGCAGTTGCTTTAGAGAATTCTTTAGATAAATGTAAAACCCCTGAAGGATATACTGATGAGCAATGGAAAGAACATATGGGGCATCACCCTGACAGGTATGCAGAGTGTTTGAAGTGATTAAATGACTGAAGTTGGAACAATTTTTATTTCAAAAAAGCAATTAGTTTTTTTTGCAAAGATTTTCTTAGTTTTAGCAGTACTTTTGGCTGTTGGTTTTTCAGGGTTTTCTTTTTTTTCAATAAAGCAAGTGAATAATGATGTAACAGTTTTTGATAAAGGAATTGCTCCAAATTTTTCCTTGCCTAACTTGAATGGCGAGAAAATTTCTTTAAGTGATTTTAAAGGCAAGAAAAATGTTTTGCTTTTTTTTAATGAAGGCGCTGGATGTGGATCGTGTTTTCAGCAAATTCAAGACATGCAAGCAAGTCTTTCAGAATTTAATAAACTTGAAGTTGAAGTAATTCCTATTTCCACTAATTCTCCAAGTGTTTTGCGTTTGGAAGCGCAGTCAAGAAATATTTCTATGCCAATTTATTTTGACTCTGATTTAAGTGTTTCAAAAAAATTTACTGCTTTAAAGTATTCAATGCATCCAGGTAAAGTGCCAGGGCATACTTTTGTTTTGATTGGCAAGGATGGGGAAATTAAGTGGAGATGGGATTGGAAGTCTGGAAGCATGTATATTCAACCAACTGATTTATTGAATTATGTTAGAAATGCGTTAAAGTGATTTTTTATGAGTGAAATTTTTTTTGGAGCATCATTAATTGTGGCTTTTCTTGCAGGAGTAATTGCATTGTTTGCTCCTTGTTGTATTAGTTTTATGTTTCCTTCATATTTTGCTCATACATTTAAGCAAAAATCCAGGCTTGTTTTAATGACTTTTATTTTTGCTTTAGGTGTTGCAACAATTTTTCTCCCCTTAGGTTTGGGGTTGTCTTTTCTTGTACAGCAAATAACTGAGTATCATCAATTGCTTTACGTTATTGGAGGAGTGTTCATGATTTTTTTAGGTTATTTGTCTTTTCAAGGAAAAAGTCTTTCTCTTCCAATAAAAATTGGTAAAGTGGATTTCAAGAACAGTAATGCTTTATCTATTTATTCCCTTGGATTGTTTTCAGGGGTTGCAACTACTTGTTGTGCTCCTGTATTGTTTGGCGCTTTAACTGTTACTGCTTTGGCTCCATCGCTTTTCCAAGCATTTTTTATTAGTCTAGCTTATGTTTTCGGAATTGTTTTTCCTTTATTTTTAATGGCTTTGTTTTACGATGCATTGAATTTGAAGGAAAATAAATTAATTCAAGGAAAGATTTTGCATTTTAATTTTTTTAATGCAAAATTTGAAATTCATTCCTCTAATTTAATTGCCGGAGTAATGTTTTTGTTAATGGGTTTTATTTCTATTCTTGGAAGCAGTTATAGTGGAATGCAAGTAACAGAGCAGCAAATTCAAACAAAGATTCTTATAACAACTGTTAATGATTTTGTTCTTTCTTTGGTTAAACCAGTTCCAGACATTGTTTTAATTCTTGTTTTTATTGTTATTTTTTTGTTTTTTATTTGGAGAGCAAAAAAAGGTGGTTAAATGTTTAATGTTGTAAAAAACTTGTGGAATAAAATTAGAGAAGATCATTTAATTATGATGGCTGTTTGCTGTGTTCTTCCAATTATTTTTATTGGCGTATTATTTTTGCTTGGAATTAAAAATGAATTGTTTTATTTATTGGCTTTAATTGTTTGCATTGGTTCGCATGCTTTTATGATGCTTGGTTCAAAGGAGGGAAAGAAATGTCACTAGATTTTGGAAAAGCCAAAACAATTGTTAAGTATTTTGTTGTTGCAATAGTAATAGTTGTTTCATATTTTGTAATGATTAAGATAATGCATTAAATAATTGAAGAGAAAAATAGTTTAATTTGAAAGTATTAACTTGTATGGAGGAATTTTATGAAAAAAGGTTGTTGCAAGGAGAAGAAATCTTCATCTAAAGAACAAGAAGATTGTTGTAAAGAGGAAAAAGAGTCTTCCAATGAATCTGGGAAAAGGTGTTGTTGTGAATAATTTTTTTGATAAAGTAGGAAGGCAGTTACTTGTTTTATTTTTTTTACTGATTTTTGGTTTGACTGTTTTTGCTCATTCAGCTGAAGACTTTGTAGAAGGAAAAAAATTAATTGAATCAAAGTTTGATTGCAAGGATTTAACTGAGGATCAACTTAAATTAATTGGAGCGTATTTAATGGAGCAAATGCATCCAGGGGAAGCGCATGAGTTAATGGATAAAGTAATGGGTTTAGAAAATGATCCAGTATATGATAAAAAATTTCATGCAAGTTTAGCAAGAACCTTATATTGCAATGAATCAGGAGTAATGCCAATGATGGGTTTGCGTTCAATGATGGGGTTTAGTAATAATGGTTCTGGAATGATGGGCAACCTTGGACAAGGATTTGGAATGATGAATTCAACTACTGGTTTTAATATGCCTTTTTTTGGTTACTTTAATTTGTTTAACGTTCTTTATTTGATTTTATTAATTGGAATAATTGCATTGGTTTATTTTGGAGTTTTTAAACTTCTTAATTCTAAAAAGAAAAAGTGAGGTGTTTGATGTGTGTGAAAAAATAGGTTTAAAGTCTAGTCTTTTATCTGGAGGATTAACTGGATTGGCTTTGTATTTGCTTTGCGGAGCATTAATTTATTTACTTCCAGGGATTGCAATGAATCTTTTCACTTCAATGATTCACAGCTCTATTGCTTTACAAGTAAAGCCTTTCGAATTTACTGCATTAGTTTTAGGGGCAATAGTTGCATTTGCTGTTGGAGCATTCATTGCAGGGGCATTTGCTTTCTTCTACAACTCCCTTGGATCAAAAAAATAATGCATAATAGATTTGTGCAATAGTAAATGTTTTAAATTCTTTTATTCATATATATGAATATATGAATAAAGAGTTGCTTGAATTGCATGCTGGTTTGTGTAAAACCTTAGCTGATCCAAAGCGTTTAGAATTGATTTACTTGCTTAGCAACAAGGAGAAATCTGTTTCTGAGTTAGTGAAATTGACTGGAATGCGTCAAGCTAATGTTTCACAGCACTTGGCTGTTTTAAAGCAGAAAAATATTGTTGCAAGCAGAAGAGAAGGTACACTGGTTTACTATTGTATTGCTTTTCCTAAAATGGTTAAAGCTTGCAATCTTATTAGAGAGGTTTTATTGCAGCAATCTGGCAAGAGAAAAAAAATATTGGAAAAGGAGTGATTTAATGAAGATCGGAATTGTTCTTTCTTCTAGAGTTGAAGAGGTTGTGTGGAATGCTTTTCGTTTTGGTGTTCTTGCATTAAAATCAGGCCATGAAGTTAAAACCTTTTTAATCAATACAGGAGTTGAATTAGAAGAAATTTCCAGTGAAAAATTTAATGTCAATGAACAAGTAAATGGTTTTATTTCTTCTGGAGGAAAAATCTTGGCTTGTGGCACTTGTTTGAAGCACCGCGACAAAGAAGGAAGCAATGTTTGCCCAATATCTACAATGAAGGACTTGCTTAAATTAGTTGAAGAATCAGACAGAATTCTTTCCTTTTGACTATTTGCAACAATTTTCTTTTTCCTTTTTGTTGTCTTTTTCTTCTATTTTGCATTCCTTGATTTCTTGAGCTAATATAATAATTGTTCCTATAACTAGCAGCAAACTTAGAATTCTAATTTCCCATCCATTAAAGGGCAGAAAAGCAAGCTTCCAGTTAACCCAAGTAATGTAAGCAGTAAAGAACTGCTTATAGGGCAAGCAGAAGTAATTAATGTGCTTACTCATGTAAACGAAGCAAAGATTCCTTCTTTTAATTTAAGTTTTCTTGTTTGCTTTAGTTTGAAGAAATACATGCTTAAAGCTAATCCGCTTTGCTAGGCTTTATTTCCATAGTTAACTAAGTGCTTTTAGTAAAAGCTTCCGTGCTTGTGGTGATAAGTGCTTTAATTCTTTTGTACTGATGCAAATGCAGCAATCACATACAGGACAAATCCCTCCACTATAACACGGTTTTTTTGTTGTCATATTATTCCTCCAAAATTTAATAGTTTATTTAATATACTAATAGCGTTAATAGTTATTTAATGTAGGTGGTTTCATGAGAGAAACTAGTTTACAATTAGTAACTAATAATCAAGATAATAATAAAGAATGTAGAATGAAAGGTAATGGTTATTGTCCAAAGCCACTCGAAAGAGTGGCTGTTTTTTTAATCAAAAAATGGACGCTAAGCATAATAGTAACAATTGGAAATTTTAATACTATTCGATTCAATGATTTGTTAAAAAGAATTGAAGGCATGACACAAAAAACTTTATCAGAAAGATTGCGAGAACTTGAAAAGCGCAATATTGTTGTGCGCCATGCTTTTTCTGAAAGGCCTCCAAGAGTTGAGTACTCCTTAACATCAAGTGGTCAGAAAATCATGAAAGCAGTTTTACCATTACTTAAACTAGCTGAATCAAATGCCTTACTAAATAAGGTGCAATGACGAATTTGATGCGAACTTAGTTTTCTATATGATGTTTTTCCTTGCAGTCAATCCCATTTTTTATTTATTGCATACAAAGCAACAGCTATTGATAGTAGCCCAAGAGCATTATTGCTAAAGCCACTAGAAAAGCAAACAAGTAAGAAATTGATGCCCATTATTTGCCTCTTTTTACACACCATTACAAGGCAATATAAAATTTTGTACTCCAACTGTATACAAATGCATAGTAAGAATTAATTATACAGTAGATAGTTTTGAGTTGAGTTTGTTTAGCTTGTTTTTTGCAGTATTTAAATGCTTTTCAGTTTTTTGTTTTCCTATTGCAAAATTGTCAGCGTTTTTTTCTTCTTGACTAAATAATGATTTCATTTCAGAGAACGCAAATATTGGGGAAATTTTTGTTAAAAAAAATCCCAAAGACTTTATTTTAGGGGTTTTTGTTTTTATGTGGTATACTTCATGCAATATCACTGATTCTAGTTCTTTTCTTGATAAAAGCTCTAACAAACCAACAGAAAAAAATATCTTTGCATGAATTGAAGTACTAGAAAACGCTTTTGGAGATATGTCATCTATTAAGAAGATTTTTGGCATTTTCATGCCTTCAATTCTTGTTATCTCTTTTATTTTTTCATACAAATCCCCTGAAACGACTTCAGTTGCTTTTAAAGAATACTGGTAAACAAGCGGGGCGACTATATAGCCTAAAATAATTGCCCCCAAAATTGAGACAGGTATTGCTGTCAAATAAGCTGAGGCCATGCATGCAAGAAATGAACCACACTTTAATGAGAACAAAAAGTAAAGAACTGGGAACACTATTGCGAAAATGTGTGCGTAAATCCAAAAGGTTTTATTAGCTGTTTCTTTTTTCCTGATTTTCCAAAAGGACACTCCTAAAAGTAGAAGAGATGTTCCAATTGTGAAAATCCCATCAATACTTGAAATGAATGCTGGAATGCATACAGTTGCCATACAAGTGAGATCGGTAAGCATTTTTTAATCACTTTTTTCTCCAAATCTTTCATTAAAATATGCAATAGCTGTTGAACCAAATTTTTGAATCAATTTGTTGACACTTTTTTCTAAAACCCTTTTTTCAAATTTTTCTGGACTGATTTTCAATACGTAAGCATATCTATAGCCACCTCTGCAGTTTTCGATCTCTCTTTCAGTGAGCCCTTTTTTATGCAATCTATCCAAAAACACTGATACAGTAGTAGGGGAAACTATTTTTTTGTTCCTTTTAAGGGCTTGATGAATATCTTTAGAAATTGATTTACCTTTTTTTCCAAGTATATATAAAATAGCTAACTCCAAATCACTTAAAGCGTCTTTTAATTCATTCTTTATTATGAAACTCTCTCTAATCATGGCATAAATATATTTCCCTAAACCTTATATAAACATGTCGACTTACACCAATGATTAAGTTTTACAAAAAATGGTAAAGCTTTTAAATAAGTTAGCATTCAAATATAATAATGGTTGGAACAAAGTATTGCTCTATTTGCGGCCTAAAATCAAAAAAAGGCTTTGAAAAATTTGGTGAAGGCTTTTGCTCAAAAAAACATGCAAATGAATTTGTTCTACAAACCAGAAAACAAAAACTTGCAAAAGCAAATAGTGGGCAGTCAAGGAAAAAAAGTATTAGTGGTTTTAGTAATTTTTTTACGCCGCTAGAAAATTCTATCAACATTTTGTTAAACGAGAAATATGCCAAAACTTTTTTTGTAGCTTTTTCTATTAGCCTGATTTTTTTTAGTTTCCTGAATGGATTGTTTCTAATTCCTTTTCTTGAAATAGGTTTTGGTAGAATGGCAGAAGTAACAGTTTTTGACTACCTTTATTTGACATTTTCTTCCATACTAATAGCTGTCCTTGTCAGCTTATTTTTTTACCAGAGAAATGAGTTAACAAAAACCTTTGATTCTGGAAACCTGGTTGGAACTGGCTCAACTTCTTTGGCAGGATTTCTTGCAGCAATTTGCCCTGTATGTCAGTCAGTATCACTTGCAGCTTTTGGTGCAACTGTATTAGCTATTCCTTTAGGTCCACTCATTCCAGTTCTTGGCTTTTTAAAATTTTTTGGACTAGGCTTGCTAGGGTTAAGCGTTTACATTGTTTCCAATAATATTTATAAAAAAACCTGCACAGCTTGTGCCCCAGAGTCACTGCTTGTGGAAAAAAAATTAAGCAATTCTTTTCTTGAAGAATTCTTCTTGAAAAACAATTGGGGATTTTCTTTGCTAGTTGTTTTTGGAGTCATTCTAGTATTAAATCAGTTTCTTTTAACCAATGCTTTTTCAGGATTTGCTCCACAACCAGGAACTGCTGCATTCTTGACTGCTACTAATGCTATAACAGTTGACGCAAAAAGCGAGTTAAATTATGGGGCAAAAATTACTATAAAGCCAATGCCTTTAGCCGTGAATGAGGCATCTGCAATAGCTGGATACAAAACAAAAGTAAAATCATTGCCTACAATTAGTGAAATCGAGGTTACTCCTTCTACAGGTGATCTAACCCAAGATATTGCTAACAATGTAATACCTAAAGGAAAACCTTGGTATAGTGAAGAGACTGGAGGAATTAGTTTTGATGACGCAATAAAGGCTCAACAGCTTTGGGCTAGAGGAAGAGCAATTCAATTGAGTCCTGAAGAGCAAAAAAGATGGGACAAAATTGTAAATTCTTTTACCTGTGATTATTGTTGTGGAAGTCCACAAAACCCCACAATTATTACAAGATGTGGTTGCGCTCATTCGTATGCAGCACAAGGAATGGCGAAATGGTTTATAAAAAATTATGGTGACAAGTTCTCTGATGAAGAAATATATGGTGAAATGGCTAGATGGTATGCTTTATGGTATCCAGGGCCAACTGTTAAAAGAATTGTCCAAGAAATCCAATCACAGTCAAACATTTAATTCTAAAAAATGGTAAATAAAAAGGAGGGATTAAGTAATGGCTTTGAAAACAGTATTGCTAGGCGCCTTGCTAGTAGTAATGGTTATAGTAGGATTGTTGCAAACAGTTCAAATACTTAACCTTAGCACTGCATTGAATTCAGGTGTTGGCTTGGTTACAGCAAAACCTGCTTCAATTAGTGTGGCTGGTGCAACAGCAAACAGTATAAAATCTACTGGTTCTGCAACTAGTTTGGATAACCTGCCTGGCATGGTTGGCGGATGTTGAAAATTTTTCGGGAAAACACAATGCAGAAGAATTTACTTATTAGTGGCGCATTAATAGCCTTGCTTATAATTGTTTTGTTTAACTCTTTGCAACTTACAGCTTTGGCTTCTCTAGCCAATGAAAAGACTGCAATAGCAAAAGAAAATTCGAGGCCTGGAAAAATTCAGTTAATAGAGTTGATTGTGCCATGCAGTGATTGCATAGGCATTGATTCATTATTAGTTGATTTAAAAAAGCAAAACCTTGAAGTAGTTTCTGAAAAAAGGCTTGCCTCTAATTTGCCAGAGGCACAAAATTTAATAAAAGAATTTGGTTTAACCAGGCTTCCAGCACTAATTGTTTTTGGTGAAACAACCAAGCAAAATCAGGTTAAAAGTTTTTTTGAAAAAAATGGTTTTAAATTGAATGATTTAAATCAAGCGGTTTTTGAAACAAAAAAAGTGCCTTATTTTGATTTGAAAAATAATTCTGTTAGAGGAAGAGTATCAGTGGTTTCTTTGACTGCAAAAGATTGCAGTAATTGTAGCTCTTTTGCAACGCTATTACCCTTGCTGAGAAACCGCGGAATAGTTTTTGATGAAGAAAAATTCTTGGAATTTAATTCAAGTGAAGGAAAAGACTTTGTTCAAAAACATGGCTTGCAGAAAGTTCCAGCAATTTTTTTGTCAGAGAACATTCAAGAATACCCTGAAGTTTTTAATGCATTAATTAATCAGCTTGGTTTCAAGCAAGGAAAAGGATATATTTTTCGTGAACCGCTTAGCGCGCCCTTTGTTGATGCTTTAAGTGGTGAAACAAAAGGATTAGTTAAAGCTATTTTTTTGGATGACTCTTCTTGCAATGATTGCTATGATGTGAATATGCATAAACAGATTTTTGACAGGTTTAAATTATTTTTAAATGAAGAAGAAACAGTGGAAGTTTCTAGCGAGAAAGGGCAACAATTGATTAGTGATTACAATATTAGCAGAATTCCAACTGTGTTGCTTTCACCAGAAGCAAAAGAGTATCAAGAACTTGTGAATGTTTGGAGAGCTGTTGGAACAATTGAAGAGAATGATTGGTTTGTTTTTAGAGAGCCTAGTGCGTTATCTGGAGTTTATATTGATTTGAATTTGAATTTAATTGTTAATCCAATACTTGTTCTTGGAGCAGAGTTTGAATTTCAGCCAAGCACAATTTCAGTTAAAAAAGGACAACTTGTTAAAATTACCTTTGTAAATGTTGGGCAAGCAGAGCATGATTTTGTAATTAATGAATTAAATATTAAAACAAAATTATTGAAACCTCAGGAAAGTGAAACAATTGAATTCATTGCAGATAAAACCGGAGAGTTTTCTTTTTATTGTTCAGTGGAAGGCCATAAAGAACAGGGAATGAAAGGAACAATCATTATTTCGAAATAACAGTTTTAATGAAAGAATGTATTAATTTGGTGATTTGTTGGAAAAAGATAAGATTGTTCCAGCTATTTTTGGTTTTTTTTTAATAATTTTAATCAGTTTGTCTGTGTTTTTTGCATTACCTATGGTTTTTCCAAACAAAAGTAATTCTTCTGTTACATTTTCTTTTGCTGTTCTAAATTCAGATAATTTTTCTAAGAAGAATTTTACTGAATTTGATAGAAAGCTCGCTATCAAGTTAATGGATAAAGATGAAGATGGAAAATGTGATGCTTGCGGAATGAATGTAGAGTTGTGCATGGATTCTGGACAAATAGAGTGTAACATGGTTCCTGGTGCTAAATTTGGAGTGCTTGGCTCTGCACACATCCATGCAAATTTTAAAGTTTTTTTGAATGGAAAAGAATTTGATTTTGGTCAACAAAAATATGCTGTGAAAAGCAGGTTTATGCATGTAGAAAATGATGTTCCAGAAGAGTTTGGAAAACTCTTACACATTCATGCAACTGGCATGCCTTTGTGGCTGTTTTTTGAAAGCCTTGGAATGAAATTAAGCAAAGATTGTTTTGAATTGGATACTGGAGAAAATTTTTGCAGTAATTCAGATAATTCATTAAATTTTTATGTTAATGGTCAACCAAGTAATGAGTTTCAAGACTATGTCCCAAAAGACAAGGACAAGATTCTGATTAGTTTATATGGCAATGAAACAAATGACATAGGGAAACAATTAGAATCAATTACAAACTATTCTTAGGGAAATGATTTTTATGAATTGGACAAATTTTTTTCTACTTTTTGCCATTGCTTTTTTGGTTTTTTTTGTTGGATGTGTTTCTGAGCAAAACAGCTTTGACTATCAAGAAGTTCCAAAAGAATTTGTTGTCCCAAAAAACTCAATCCACTGGCATCCCAAACTACAAATAAAAGTAAACAACCAGCTTCAACAAATCCCAACAGGTATTGGAATAAGCATAGGCAAAATGATTGATTTTGATGTAAGTGGAATGAATATGTCTCCAATTCACACACATGAAGGCAATGGCACAATCCACATAGAAAACCAAAAGCCATGGCTAAAACCAGGAACTCTAACACTAGGATACTTTTTTCATGTATGGAGCAAAAAATTTAGCAGTGAATGCATTTTTGACTACTGTAATAATGAAAAATCTAAAGTAAAAATGTTTGTCAATGGAAAAGAAAATCAAGAATTCGAAAAATATGTAATGCAGGACAAGGATGACATCTTGATTGTTTATGAATAAAAAAGAAATAAAACCTGAGAACAAGTTTAGTTTTTTAAGTAGTTTTTCTGGCGGGGCAAGCATTCTAAGCTCTTATCAAGTGTGTCATAATGTGTGCATGGGTTTAATTGGTTTGCTTTCATTAATTGGAATTACACTTGTTGGAATGCCTTTGGCTTTTTTGTTACCATATACTGTGCCTTTTTGGGTTATTGGTACTGCTTTACTTGTAATTACTTTTTTTATTTACTTTAAAAAACCTAAATGTATGTCGAGAAATTTGCTGATATTTAATACAGGAATAATTATTGCTGCAATTCCTTTTAAGGAAGTTCAAGAATTCCAACCATTTTTTTGGGTAAGTGGAGGAATAATTATATTAATTGCAGTTTACAATTTTTTAAATAAAAAAATTTTGAAAAAGTTTATAAATAAAAACATCTAAAGAGTGTAATTGTTGTAAAAGGTTGTTGTATGACTAAAGTTATTTTTAGTGTTGAGGGAATGCACTGTAATGCTTGTGTTTAAGGAATGGAATTTTTGTTAAAATTAAAAAAAGGATAAAAAATATAAAAGGTGGTACAATTGGATGAATTTAAATGTGAAGTTTGTGAAAGAATTTTTAAATATGAAGATGGTTTGGAATTGCATAAACAAGCAAAACACTCAAAACCAGAAAAAAAAGAACCGTTAATTAAAATTTCAAGTGGACAAAAAAAGAAATTTATAAAAACTGCAATAGCTTTAGTTGTTTTAATTGCTGTAATTGGTTTTGTTTATTATATTATTACCATTCCGAAGGTGGTATTGCCACCAATTACTATACAAGGACATATTGAACAAAAGCCTTCAAGTCATATTTTAAAAGAACCAATGGAATTAAGAGTGCAAAAGCATATGTTAGAACATGCAGATGGAACTGGGCCTCCAGGAATAATAATAAATTATAATTGTGAAGATTTTAACTGTGAACCGGATTTAATTTTAAATCTTGAAAAATTTGCAAAAAAGTATCCAGTAAATGTATATGTTGCGCCTTTTAATGGAATGACTGAAAAAATAGTGTTAACAAAATTTCAAAAACTGCAAAAATTAGATAATTATGATGAAAAATTAATTGAAAATTTCATAAAAAATTAATAACTGTTATAATCCAGCAAAGAAAATAATTAATTTAGAAATTATATTTTAAGAGATACTAACAAAATCAGTTTGTTTTTGAATAATGTTTTTTCCTAAAATTTTTATCTTTAATAAATTATATTGGAGTTTTTATAAATGGAAATTTTTCAATCTATTATCAAAAATTTTAGGATCCCTGGATTTTTGGCAAAATTTGTAATTTATAGTATAGGGCTTTTTATAATATTGGGAATTCCCACAGCTCTTTTTCCTAATCCAATAATTCCATATACTAGAATGATTCCTTCAAATATTTTAGATTATGTTTTTTTATTCACTACAAGTGTTTTAGCAGGTTTTTACTTTGCATTGCCTAAAAGCAATGCATGCAATCCAAATAAAAGCGCTTTCGGTGGAGGAATTTTTGGATTCCTTGCTTTTGCTTGTCCGACATGTATTCAGTTATTAGTGTTACTTTTTGGTTATGCGTTTTTGTTCAATATTTTAAATCCTTTAAGGCCGATTATTGGATTACTTTCAATTGGATTTTTGTTATTCGCAATTAGCAAAAAAATTCTTTAAGGGTTTATGTTCTATATTAAATTAAGAGGTTAAAAAATAAAGTTTGGAATTATAATTGGAACAATTGAACCTGAAGTGGTCTGGAATGTATTTAGATTTTGAGTTACATCATTAAAAGCAAATAATGAATAAAAATTTTTCTAATAAACAAAGGAGTTGAAATAGAAAGTATTCGAGATGAAAAATATAGTGTAAAAGAACAAATTGATTTATTCATTGAAAACAAAGGACAAATACTAGCTTGCGGAACATGTCTAAAGTCACGCAACAAAGAAGGAAGCAATATCTGCCCAATCTCAACAATGAAGGACTTGCTTAAATTAGTTGAAGAATCAGACAGAATTCTAACATTTGATTGAAATACTATATACAAATAGTTTTGAAAAACTTATTTCTTTTTTTGTTTTCTTTGTTTTGCCAACTTAATTAGTTTTTTGATTTTTGATTCTTTGCTTTTTTTAGAGGATTTTCTGCCTTTATTTTTTACAGGCTTTTTGCTTTTTGCAGATTTTTTAGATTTTTTTACTGGTTTTTTCTTTTTTGGCATAAAATCACTTTTTATTAAAATTGTATCAGGACTCGGTGAAAAAGTGCCTCAAACAATTACTAAATCAATCTTAACCCTTTAGCTTGTTTTAAAGGTTATCTTTTTCGCTTTATGGCAAAGCATAATAAGCGCAGATTTCATGTGAAGAGTTATAGTCCTGTCTTCACATCAATGGCTGAACACTTAACATAGGCTACCATTAATAGCACTCTTTTCAGAGCAACCGAATAATCCTACAATGTTTGCATTTTCAATACAAACGATTAATATTGTACTTTTGTTTTTAATAAATTTTTTTACATTGAAAAATAAACTAATAATTGAAAACTATTTAGTTTTTCAAACTAAATCTTTTAAATAAATCGAATATGATTTAAAGTGTTGTATGCAAATCATGAAATAAGTTGAGGGAAAGGATGTCTAAAATTCATTTTAATCTTTTTATTGTTGGTGGAGTTTTAACATTTGCCTCAATTTTTGCGGCAATTCAGTTAAAATTTTCGTATTGGTATTTACCTTTTCTTGTTGGAAGCTGGTTTTTTTTTGACTTTATTGATTTTAAATATAGAAAAACTTCAATTCTTTCAAAATTATTGCAAGGCAATTTGGAAAAAGTTTTAATTGTTTACCTTATGTGGGCATTAATGGGTTTATTCTTAGATGTTTTTTTTGGCATTATACTTGGAGAATTATGGTTTTATCCTAGCCACAATAGAGGGATTCATTTTCTATACCCTCCATTATTAATTTATCCTTTAGGTGCTTTTTCAGTATATGAATTGTATTATGGTGTTCGAGGTTTTGTTGGAAAAAAATTTAAGGAATTAAAAATTATTGAAACAAAAGGAAAAGAATTAATTGCTAAACTTCAGTTATTGATTGCGTTGATTTCTGGAATAATTCCCTTTGTTTTTCTTCTTTTAGGCCAAACTGGTTTTATCAAGGAATTGTTGGTTGTGTTAATGGTTTTAAACATTTTCGCTTTTGATGCACTGCAATATATTTTATCAAAAAAGTCAATTTTGTTTAATTTAATTAATTTAAATAAATTGGAAATAATTACTTTGGCTATTTCACTTTTTTTAAGTGTCTTGTTGCATGAATTTCCAAATGTTTTTGCAAAAGAGTGGGTTTATCAAAATATTCCTTTTGTTTCAGTTGAATTGTTTGGAATTCCATTGATAGTTGCAACAATTGGCTGGCTTTTTTTAATAGTGAATGTAGTTGGCAGTGGAAATGCAATTCTTTTTTCTAAAAAGTAGTTCAGCCAATTAGAATTTCTTTTAATGTGTTAAATGAAAACAAGTTTTTTGTGGGCGTTTCTGAAAGCAAGCTATGTGAAATTAGTTTTGATATTTGTTTGTTTTTAGAAGCATTTTTTATTGCCAAATTAAGTATGAATTTGTTTGTTAAAATTTTTTGAATTTTTAAATCAGTTGAAAGTTCTTGCCATATTGCCTCATAAAGAAGATTTTCGTATTCTTTTAATTTATTTTCACTGAAATTATTTTCTTTAATAGATTGTAATAAAACTTGGGAAGCAACTTTCCCGCTCAAAAGTGCATTTCCAATTCCTTCCCCTGTAAAGGGATCTATTAAACCAGCTGCATCCCCTACAAATAATACTCTGTCAAAAGAAATTTTTCTTTTTTTTAATCCACCTAATGGAAGAGTCCAGCCTTTTATTTCTGAAATCATTTTAGCGTTTTTAAACCTGTCTTTAAAATGCGGATTTTGAAGTATTTTGAATAAAATATCTTTTAGGTTTTTTTTATCAGAATATTTTAAGTGGATTCCTAATCCGACATTTGCAGTTGTATTAGATATAGGAAAAATCCAAAAATAACCTGGAATTAGTTCATTAACAAAATGAATTTCAAGTCTATTGCTTAAACCATTTACATTTTCAAAATATGCTCTTAATGCAATTGCTTCTGAATCTGTAAAATCAATTCCTAATTGTTTACTGGCAAAACAAGTAGAGCCGTTTGCGAACACAATTGATTTTGTATTAAAAGTTACATGTTTATGGGTTTTAATATTTTTTGCTGAAACTAGAATAGAATCACTTTTTACTTCAAAATTTTTTACTTCAATTCCTTCCAAAACCTTTGCAACTTGTTTTGCTTTTTCAAATAAAATATTGTCAAAATTTTTTCTTTTTATGACAATTCCGCAGGTTTTTTTATTTTCCGCGTCAATTGAAACATTTAATCCATTAGGCGAAGAAAATAACACTCCTTTTATTTTTTCATGTTCGAATTTTTCTATTTCTTCAATTAAATCCATTTCTCTCAATAAAGAAATGGATTTTCCGCTTAAGCCATCTCCACATGGCTTATCTCTAGGAAAAAATTCTTTGTCAACTAACAATACTTTTGCATTTGATTCTCTCAAAAAAATTACAGTAGAACTTCCAGCAGGTCCTGCCCCAACTACTAAAACATCAAAAATTTCTTCCAATTTTTCGCCTTTTAACAAATTTATAATAATTAGTCTTATAAGGGGAAACTATTAAAGTTTATTTTTTAATGTTTTTTGAATGTTTTGGCACAGTATTTACAACAAAAATTTGTTTTCCTTCCCTTAATTTTTTTTGTATAGCGACTTTCAAAAACTTTACAACCGCAATGGACACAAACAGTCAATCTTGGAGAAATACTTAATTCAATTAACTCTCCAAATCTCGACAGAATTTTTTTAATAAACTTTTCTCCTTCTAAAGTTAATGAATAAACTTTTTTCTCTCTTTGCTTTTTTTCTTTTGAAACAATTAATTTATTTTTTTCAAGCAATGCAAGAAAAGGATATATTTGCCCCGGGGAAACTTTTTTCTCTGATTTTTCTGAAACTTTTTTAATTAATTCATATCCGTGCATAGATTTTGAGTTTAACAGCATTAGAGCATAAAATTTAGTTAAATTGTCTATTTTTATTTTATCCATATCATATTTTGATGCGAAAAGGTTTAAAAGAAGTTACATTTTATGATATATCATATTATGATATTATAAGTGTCACTTAAAAAATTAATGTGTATATTTAGAGGAAGTAATCCTATTGATTGTCATTAAAAAAAATAAAGTTGAAAAATTTAAAGTGCATTCTCTGGGCGGGCCAATTTAGAGGCGTTTAATTGACAAATGAATTAAATATAAAAGCATTGGATTGTGCAGTAATTGCTGCAGGATTAATTGCGTGGGTTTACAATTTTTCTTTGAAAAAATTTAGTTAGTTTTGAATTCATTAAATTTTTAAACAACAAAAGTACTGTATTAATGAGGTTTAATATGGCAAAAGATCCAAATTGTGGAATGACTGTGGATGAAAAAAAAGCAAAGTTTGTTTCCAATAAAGGTGGAAAGAAAACTTATTTTTGTTCATTAAATTGTTTGAAGACTTTCGAATCCAAACATGGTTCGAAAGCTTCTTCCGCAAAAACTACAAAAATGCCAGAAAAAATAGCGCTTAAAAATTCAAAAATTGAAGGCACTAATTCGAAACTTATTTCAATTACTGGAATGCATTGTGCTTCTTGTTCTCAAACAATTGAAAAAGCATTAACAAAACTGCCAGGAGTTGTTTCTGCTAATGTTAATTTTGCTTCTTCTAAAGCATTAGTGAAATACGATGCAAGTAAAGTTGGGGAAAAAGAATTTTTTTCCGCAGTTGAAAAATCAGGATATGGGGTAGTTAAAGAAGAATTTGGTGGAGAAGGAAAAGAGATTTTAGCAAAGATTGATATAATTGGAATGAGTTCACAACATTGTGTTGGAGTTGTAGAACAAACCCTGCATAAATTACATGGATTAGACAATATAAAAGTTAATCTTGGAACACAAACAGCAGAATTCCTTTATAATAAAGAGAAAATTTCTTTGCAGGAAATAATTTCTGCAATAAAGAATTCTGGATATGAGGCAAGAATTGCTTTGCCTGAAGATAAGGAAAAAATCGCTCGCGAAAAAGAAATTCAGGAATACAAATTCAAATTCGTGGTTTCTTTTTTGCTTTCTGCTCCTTTGATGATTTTCGCAATAGGCCCGGCAGTAGGAATTGTTTTGCCTGAATTTATTAAGCAAAACTTTTTAGCAATTCAATTTCTTTTAGCAACTCCTGTAATTCTTATAGGTTACAAATTTTTCACAAACGGTTTCAGAGCTCTTTTCATTAACAGAATTCCAAACATGGATTCTTTGGTTGCATTAGGAGTAGGAGCCGCTTATGTTTGGAGTATTTTTTCTTCTCTGCAAATTCTTTCTGAAATTCCAGGATTTGGAGTGGACTCATTATATTATGAAATATCTGCATTTTTGTTGACATTCATCATTTTAGGAAAATATTTGGAAGCAGTTGCAAAAGGCAAAACTTCTGAAGCAATCAAAAAACTTTTAGGCTTGAAGCCAAAAACTGCTTTTGTTGAACGCGCAGGAAAAGAATTGGAAATTCAAATTGACGAGGTTCTAATAGGAGATATTGTAATAGTAAAACCTGGACAAAAAATTCCAGTTGATGGAACAGTTGTTTCTGGAGACAGTTATGTTGATGAATCAATGATTTCAGGAGAACCATTGCCTGTGCACAAAATTGTTGGCAGTAAAGTAATTGGTGCAACAATTAACAAACAAGGTTTTTTCAAATTTCGTGCAGAAAAAGTTGGCAGTGAAACAATGTTGGCTCACATTATTAGAATGGTTGAAGAAGCTCAAGGCTCTAAAGCTCCAATTCAAGAATTTGCTGACAGAATTTCTTCATGGTTTGTTCCAGTAGTTATTGCTTTAGCAATTATTTCTTCTCTTGCATGGCTTTTAGTTGGCCAGCCTTTTTTGTTTGTTTTACAAATATTTATTACTGTTTTAATTATTGCTTGTCCTTGTGCTTTAGGTTTAGCTACTCCTACTGCTGTAATGGTTGGCACTGGTTTAGGAGCTCAAAATGGAATTTTATTCAAATCAGCTGCTTCTTTGCAGAAAGCCCATGAAGTTCAAACAATTGTTTTTGATAAGACTGGCACGCTTACAAAAGGCAAGCCAGAAGTAACAAATATTGTTTCAGTGAATGGAAAAAAAGATTTAGATGTTTTAAGTTTTGCAGCTATTGCTGAAAAAAATTCAGAGCATCCATTAGCTGAAGCAATTTTAAACAAAGCTAATTCTTTAAAGTTAAAAGTTGTTTCTCCAAAAAATTTTGAAGCAGTTTCAGGTAAAGGAGTTAATGCTTTTTTTAAGGGAACAAAAATTCTTGTAGGAAATAAAAAATTTTTTTTAGAGCAAAAAATTTCTTTTAAAGAACTTGAAGAAAAAATTTTTGCGCTGGAATTAGAAGCAAAAACAGTTGTATTAATTGCAGTTAATGGAAAGCTTTTAGGTGCAATAGCTATTGCTGATTCTTTAAAGGATTTCTCTAAAGAAGCTGTTCAAGAACTTCATAATTTAGGAAAAGAGATTGTAATGATTACTGGAGACAATAAGACTACTGCTGAAGCAATTGCTAAACAAGTAGGCATTGATTTTGTTTTAGCAGAGGTTTTACCCGAACAGAAAGCTCAAAAAGTTAAAGAACTTCAGTCTTCGGGAAAAAAGGTTGCATTTGTTGGAGACGGAATTAACGATGCCCCTGCATTAGCTCAATCAGATGTTGGAATTGCAATTGGTTCTGGAACTGATATTGCAATTGAAGCAGGAGAAATTGTTTTAATTAAAAATGATTTAAGAGATGTTGTTACAGCAATTGATTTATCTGCTTACACTATTAGAAAGATTAAGCAAAACTTTTTTTGGGCATTTATTTACAATGTTGCTGGTCTTCCATTAGCTGCAGGAATTTTATATCCTTTAATTGGATGGCTTTTAAATCCAGTTATTGCTGGAATTGCAATGGCTTTTTCCTCTGTATCAGTTGTATCCAATACCTTGCTAATGAAGGGCTTTAAGCCTAGAATAAAGTGATTAAAGTTTTTTTTCCATATAATATTCTTTTGCAATTTTTTTATATCCTTGTTTTTCATAAAATTTTGTAGCTTTTTGATTTTTTATTTCAACATTAATGCATGAAATTTTTGCTCCAAGTTTTTTCAATCTTTTTTCAGCTTCTTTTAATAATTTTTTTCCTATTCCCATTTTTTGATATTCTGGACTAACTCCTAATCTATAAATTGATGAATCCCAGTTATCAAAAGTAAAGAAAACACATCCAATAATTTTTCCTTGTTCTTCTGCTACAATTATTGAGTTTTTAGGAGTCTTAGAATTAAGTTTTTTCTTTGAATCAAAGTTTTTATCAAATAATCCAACTAATTGTAGCAATTTTTTTACTTGAATATAGTCTTGTGGTTTATAGTTTCTTATTTTCATTAAATATTATTTAATAAAAATAAAGAAAAAGGAATTAGTTATCAAATCATTTGTTCATTTTCTTGTCGTCAATAAATTCGTTTAACTCTGTTTGGGAATAATCAAGTGTTTTTGTGAAACCTGTTCCATCTTTTGTTAGTGGGTTTGTTATTTTTCCTTCTTCTAACTATTTTATTTGTTTGCCTGAGTCTTCTGCTACATTAATTGTTTTTTTCAAGTCGCCTGATGTTGCACTAAATTGATACTGCGAGGCTCGAAGAGCCCGCAGAGTTATTACAGGGTCATAGGGGCGGAGCCCCTATTGTCATTAGCCAATTGTTATTTTTAGGCCTGTTTGTATGCTTTGCTTGCTAGTTCTATTATTCCTGTTTTGGATATCAGTTAGTTAAAGATTATTAATTATTTTAAATATGTTTTGTTTGAACTCTTTTGGTAGTGTTTTAGCTTTATTTTCTATTGCTTTTAGGATTGCTTCCTTGACGTTTTTGTCTTTATCGTGAACAAGTTTTTCTGAGACTATTTTTTGTATTTGTGTTGGCAGGTTATTATAATTCCAAATGATGCTGTATACAATAGTTGCCCTAGTCAGAGAATTTTTGTTGCCAGCAGCATCCGTAAAAATTTTTTGTATTTGTTTTGGTAAAATGTTGAAATTTTTTGCAATGATACCATATTTTATTGTTGGTGTTGTTTCTTCTGCTGTTTTTGGTTTTTCTAAAATTATTTTGCAAATTAAGTTGTTTATCTGTTTTTCTTTTAATGTTTCTTCGAAGGCTTTTTCATATAAATCTGAGATATATTCTGACCCTCCGTCTGTTTTTATGATTTTTTTTTGTGTAAATTTTTCAAAAAGGTTGTTGAAGTTGTTTTTATATTTTATATTGAATTTTTTGCATAGGTATTCAAAGGCGTTTTTGTATTCTTTTCCTTGATTATAGCTTGTTCCAAAATAATACCATATAGTTAAAAACAATTGTTCCTCGTAGTCCATTTCAAGGATTTTTTTTGTTGCTTTTTGTATTTCTAGTTCTTGCATATTTGTTTGCTCCTTAAATTTTTTATTTGCATTGGAAATTGTCATATGTTTCATATTTTGGAGGGTAAGAGGTTATTATACTTCCATCGCTTCCAACAATTGTTGCCATGAATTTTGCTCCAATTTTTAGTAAATAGCACTCTTTTGGAGGTTTTCCGTCAATTGTTTTGCCTAGCAATTTTTTTCCAGGATTTTTAATTGACTCAAATATTTTAGACTGAATTATTTCGTTGTCATTTAGCCCAATTTTTGCAAAATCTCCACTATCAACATGTTTTGTTTTTATGTGTTGCCAGCCCTTGTATTGGTTTCCTTCTTCTAGCCATTTTATTTGTTTGCCTGAGTCTTCTGCTACATTAATTGTTTTTTTCAAGTCGCCTCCTTTTTCTAGAACTGTTTCCATGTTTTTTACTGGAACATTTTTTGTGTTCTTTAATCTATTTATTGCTTCGACTCCATCGTCTCCGTAATGCTTTAACAAATTCGGCAACGCATCAATTGTTTCTTTTTTTGCTCCTCTTTCGAATAGTATTCCTAGATTTTTTAATTCCTTTAACTGTGTTTTGTTAAACGTTCTAGTAATAGTACTTTTCACTCCTTTTGTTACTACTTCAAAAGTGATTTTTGCTTTTTTTGCGATTTTAACTAGATTTTCAACAGCATTTGCTATCTTGCTTAATTTGTACCATTTTTTTGCAGAATCTAAGACTCTGACTGTTTTTACACTAGCGATTCCAAAATCTACTAAAGGGCCATCAGCTGGAACTATTATTGCTATAACATTTCCAACACTTAAAAGTGTATCCACTAATCCCCATATAGTCCATTCTCCTCTACACCAATCTCCAAAAGCAAATTCGCAAGCAATATTGAATCCAAGATCCGCAAAAGTCTTATCTGCGTTATCCTCTAATTCCAGTATTTCAACATCAATTGTTGATACAGTTCCATCTGGCAACAAATTATTTTCACTGCCATTAAGCACAGCAAAAGATGTTCCGCCAAATTGTTTGCTTAAATATTGTGTTCCATCCATTACTCCGTCTCCGTCAGAGTCTTTTTTTATAGGATTTGTTCGTGTAACAGTTGTTTCCTCTAAATCTGTTAAACCATCGTTATCTGTGTCTTCTTTGAATGCATTTGTTCCATAAACTTTTAATTCATGATAGTCATCTAAACCATCATCATCTGAATCTTTTTTGTTTGGATCTGATCTTAATGCATAATAGTTTCCGCCGATTGGTAGAATTGTTACTTCTCCCATTTCAAATCCATCGCTTACTCCGTCTCCATCAGAATCATATTTTTGTGGATCTGTGTAAATGTATTTGAATGTTCCTGTTCGCATTCCACTTGATTCTTCATTATTTGTTAATCCATCTCCATCTGAATCTGGGGCTATTAAAATGCTTTTACAAGCAGAATTATCGAATTCGCTTGATTCTGCAATTACGTTGTCTGGATCTAGTACTAGGCAAACTCTTTCAACTCCGTATTCTGCATACCAAGTTATTTGTGTTAGCCTCATGCTGTTGCCTGCAATGCTTGAAATTGTTGTTGAAGAAATCTCTGTTCCAGTAGAGTTATTTCTTCTAAATGAAACTTTTACATTGTTTGCTGTTTCAGTGTCGTTGTTTCTTATATTTGCTTTTATTTTAATTGCATTGCCAGATAAGTATGTGTTTTGGAAATCAATTATTCCATTCCATGTTTTTCCATATGGATTGGAATTTGACAAAAAATAACTGCTAAAATGAGTTGTTTTTCCCCAGACGTATTTTTCTGTGGAGTTTATTCCTTGAATTTCTAATGGTTTGAAAACCATTTTTTCTTCGTCTAAATAATAAAGCCTTAATTCGTTTGATTGTAAGCCTTTTAATTCTTCTTCTGTGTAATAGAATCTCATTTCTGCTTCATTGAATGAGTTATTACCTTTAATGTTAAATTTTGCTCCTTTGATTAAAGTAGTTGTATCAACTGTTGAAGGCAAATCAGTTGGATCTTCAACTATCGAGATTTTTTTCCTCAAGTCTCCTTTTCCTGTGACAATTAGTTTTGTGTCTTGGCTTTGTGTTGGAATTTCTTGAATAAATATTTCTTGCCCATCTGGAATTCCATCATTATCTGAATCATTTGTTAAAATATTTGTGCCAAAAGAGATTTCTGCTTCGTCATTTAATCCGTCTCCATCTGAATCTTTTGAAATTGGATTTGAATGAAGTTCATTTATTTCTTTGTAGTCTGTTATTCCATCAAAATCAGAATCGTTTGTGTCAGGATTTGTTCCAAAATTAAATTCCTGTAATGCTGTCAAACCATCTCCATCCAAATCAATTAATGCATCACTTGAAATTGAATCTGTTGAAGTTTGATTTGGATTTGTTCCTTGAATAAATGCTTCAAAATAATCATTTAATCCATCTCCATCCGAGTCAGCATTAAATGGATTTGTTTTTCCTTTGAATTCCTCTAAATTATTTAATTTGTCGCCATCAAAGTCTTCATCTGCATCACTTACGCCATCAAAATCAGAGTCTTTTAGTAATGGGTTTGTAAGTAAAACATTTTTTTCATAGTCTTCTGGAAGAGTGTCCCCATCAAGCAAAAATGTTTTTTCCCATGTAGATTCATTTCCCGCAATATCTCTTGCAATAATTTTGTATTGGTTTTCTCCAAGGATAAACTTTGAATTGAATACAAACAAACCATTTTCATCAACATTTAAAGTTAAATTGTTTAACGTGACATAAATTCCTGGCTCTGTTTCTCCTATTATCAAGTACTCTGATTCCTCTATTGTTGTATCTGTAATAGAGTCATTAATTGAAAGCATTGGAGGGGTATTGTCAATGATTATTTGTGTTGATTTTTCCGCTGTATTTCCTGCCTTGTCTTCTGCTGTTATTTTTAATTCGTGTGAACCGTCTTCAAATTCTGTTGTGTTTAAATTGAATGGTAGTATTGAGTTTAAAAAATTTGAATCTAAAAATACTTGGAGTTGTTTCAAGTTTTTTTCTATTATGTTTGCGTTCACGGAAACAATTTGCCTTAAATGGCTTCCAGTGCTTGGATTAATGTTTTCAATTTTTGGAGGAGTGTTGTCAAATTCTACTTGAGTTGTTTTTTCGTTTTCGTTCCCTGCTTTGTCGTTTGCATAATATTTTATTTCATGCAATCCGTCAGCGTACTTTGTAGAGTCAACTTGGTAAGGCAAATGATTTGATATCTGCAGACCATCTATGAAGAGTTTTGTTAAATCTAAGTACAAGTCGTAAGTGCTTCCAAGTACATCAAATACCCCTCGCAGAAATGCTCCTGTCAAAGGATAAGTAATTTCAATGCTTGGAGGAGTTTTGTCTATTACGAAACTCACTTGCTTTGTTGCAGTGTTTCCTGCTTTATCTGTTGAAGAAACTAAAAGCAAGTGCTCGAATTCTGTTGAAATAATTTCTCCCAAAACATATGCTTGGTTGTTGAGTAAAAAAGTATTCGTGTCAGGGTTTAGTTCTACTACATTAATTAATGGAAGCACGTTTGAATTGTAGAATTTTCCTTCTTCTATTCCTGTAATAAATATTTTTGGAAGAGTGTTGTCGACTGTTACTTGAATTGTTGTTGTGTTAGTGTTTCCTGCTAGGTCTTTTGCAAATAAAAGAATTTCATGTAATCCATCTGATGCTTCATTTAAAGTGTTCCAGTTAAAGGAATTATTTTGAGTTTTTGCTTGGCCATCTATTCTCCATTCAAGAAAATTAAAGTATTTATCTGTTGCAGTGCCTGAAACACTAATGTTTTGTCTCAAGAAAGAATTGTGCAGAGGAGAAATTATTTTTACTTCTGGAGGAGTTTTATCTATTGCAAATTTGTATTCTAGAATCGATTCGTTTCCTGCTAAGTCTTTTGCTGTTGCGCGTAAAATATATTCGTTTTCATTAGAGACCTTGGATCCTGAAACAAATTCTGCAGAATTCAAAGTTGTTTGTGTTTCACTTAAATGCTTGTCTATGATTAAAATTTCAGGATTCAAATCATAATTGTAGTAAGAATTGTTTTCTACTCCTAAAAATTCAATTTTTGGAGGAGTAATGTCTAAAACTATTTCAATGCTTTCACTTTTCCCTGTATTGCCGAATCTGTCAGTTGAAAAAACAGTAACTAAATTATTTCCATCTACTAATGGAACAGTTCCAGAATAAACCCCGCTAATCAAAGGGAACTCGTAATTTGAGTCATTCACTTGAACTACAACTGAATTAATTGTCTGCAATTGTACATCCCAAACAGTTCCAGAAACTGTTTGCATTTCTTGGTTTGTGTAAATGTTTGTTTGCGGAGATGAAATAAAAACTAAAGGAATTGTGAATTCATCTAGTAAGCTTAGGCCAGCAAATCCTTCAATCCAGGAGTTCTTGAAGTGTTCTATTGAATTAGGCGAGTTACCTATGTTCAACTGGTGTTGTGCCTTGTCATAGCTTTCTTTTGCTTTCTGTAAATGGTTTGAAGCCTGCAGGAAAACGTTTTCATCTTCTATTTCTGGTAGAACCTTTTCAATTACTTCAATCAAGTTTTTGGAAATATTTTGATCTGCTTGTACAAGCCTACTTATTGCAAACAATAGTTTGTTGTTATCCAGATTAGAGCTCTCCCTATTGTAAAGAGTTCTTATGAAATTTCCTGCTTTTTTTTCGAAAACAAAAACATTTGCATCCAAAATCAAGTCTTGCGTAATCCAGAATTCTGGTTTAAGGCTTGCCTCGACATTTGAATCTGCTTGCAAAAGCTTGTCAAGATCGTCTTCAACTGCTTCTGGAATCAGTTCCTGTAAAAAACTTCTTGCTTGATTTTTCAACTCAAAAGGAGTCAAGTTTTCTTGTGTAAAAACCAATTCTGTGTCATTCAAATTATTCTGTGCATTCCCGGCTGCAAAAGCGCTGGAGAAGAATACAGTTATGAATAGCAAAACACAAATGCTTTGCCAAAACTTTTTTTCCACACGCATAAATATCATCTTTCTATCCAAATATCTGATTCGCTAACTGTAAGATTTGGCTTTGGTACAATGCACGTATTGCCCGAACATCCATAAGAGCAGTTTTCTACAGATTGATCGTTAATATAGTAAGAACTGCCTTCAGAGCAATAAACGCCGTAACTTGAACTGCATGTATAGTCGTGATATAATTGTTTTTTTCTTAACTGTGAGCCAGAACAATAGAATTCAAAAGAGTCAGCATAGTTTTTGTTGTCACAGTTTTCAATTGTTTTTGTCTCTGTTGAATTGCTTGAAGTACAGCTTGCAGAAGAGCATCCAGGAGTAGTAATTGTTCTGCTTTGAATAATGTTGTCATTAGAACAATAGTTATTGCTCCAATTTCCATAAGTAGTGTCTCCACAATCTTTTTGTTTTACTTTTTGTGTTTGGTTTAAACAAGAAGCACTAGTAGTTGAAGGATTCAAACAATATGATTCAGCATAGTCTCTGTAAACATCTCCGTCATAGCAGTAATTGTTTCCTGTGTATCCTGTTGTTCCACAGTCAGATGCTTTAGTGCAGGCAAAGGTTTTACATTGTCCACTTGAACAGTACTGGTTTGTTCCACAGGATTGATATAATTCTGATTCTGTTGAATTGTTGGAATAACAGTTTCCGCTTGAACAGCCTTTTAGTGTTACACTTCTTTGCCTATAAACATTGTTGTCATTACATGTGTAACTCCAAGACCCATAAGAATTGTCTCCGCATTCTTGTTTTTTGTCTCCCCAGTCTCCACAGGAATTCTTCCAGTAAACGTCATTGCTTAAACAAGCATGAGTAAAATTTGCAGTGCAGACTTGTGGAATGAATTCAACATATAAATTCCATGTTCCAGATCCACTATATCTTTTGATTTGAAAGTGGTAGTAACCTGTTGTAGAAATGTTGAATTGAACTGTTTCGTTTGCACTGCCAGTGGTTCCAGATCCAACTTGGCCTGAAATACAGTTTTTATAAATATATAAATCAAAGTCTGCTCCGCTTGGGCCATAAAGATATGCTTTATATGTTCCTGACTTGTCTAAGTAGACATCAACCCAATCTTCTTCATCTAGGATTGGGTAAAGCGACTCTGATGCCCAATTGTTTACATTCATTTTTTTTCCAGGGCCATCACAGTGATCCCATATAAAATGAGTAGCATTAACACTTGGCAGTAGTAAAAGTGTTATTAGTAAAATTAGTAAAAATCCAAGGATTTTTGTTTGAGTCATTTTATTGCCTCAACTATTTTTTCTCTTTCTTTGATTGTTCTGATTGAATTGGTAAGCCTAGTTGTTTTGCTAGCTCTTTTAATTCTTCTTCAGTCATTTTTGATAGTTCTTCAGGGCCATAAGTTTTTCCACCTATGCTGTAAACTTCTGTTGGTTTGTCGTCTCCAGGCATTGTTTTCTTTATTTCTTCAAATTCTTCTCTTTGTGTTTCTTCTGCCAGTTTTTGTTGTTCTTCTTTTTTCATGGAAGTTATTTCTGAAACTTGATAAATTTTTCCTCCAACTTCAACTGGCTTGTTTTCATCCAACCATTTCTGTACAAGAATTTCTTGAGAAGTAGGTTTGGTCATTCCATCAACCAATACTTGAATATCTTCTTCAGAGACTGTGTCTTGTTCTGCAAGTATTTGTTTTAATTTTTTTTGTTGGTTTTCAGTAAGTTTTTCTTTTGCATCAGGGTCTTCTGCAATTTTTTTTTCAATTATTTCTTCAACTTTTTTTTCTTCTTCTGTTGAAAGAGTTTTTGTTTTTACTGTAGAATAGCCTGGAGCGCCTTGCAATTGCTTGTCAACCAATGAAGCTAAACTAGTTTGGTTAACACATCCTGAAATAAAAATAGTTACCAAAATTAATGCAATAGCTGTCTTAATTACTCCCATTGAATTCCCCCTCATATTTGTTCTGTGGGGATCTTAATTTAATTATTTGCCGTGCTGTTAAGACCTCTGGAGAAGCATTTGTTAATGATTTTAATGTTAAAACCCATTCAAACGAGGTTAGAAAATCTATTGGAATGGTTTTTCAAGACCCTTCATTGGATGAAGAGTTAACTGCTTTTTCTCTTGCAACTTTTTTAATTATAGTTAAATTGTTTGAAAAACTTTGAATTTTTTCTAGAGCGCAATTAGACTTAGTTTTGGCTTTTTAAGCAGTAAACCTATTCAGTAATTTGTTTGAAGAAAATGATTTGTTTATCTTGTTTTCATTTTCAAGAGCTAGTGGAAGAGTTAATTGCTTGTTTTCTTTAATTTCTTCTAATCTCCATTGAATTAAGGTGTCTTTATTTAAAGTGTATTCTTCAATTCCTTTACTTGCTTCTTCTCCGTTAATGTAGAGTTTTAAATAATTATTTCCTCTTGACTTTATTCCTTCAATTCCTCTTACAAAGCTTCCAAAATGAGTTTTTTCTATTTCAATTCTTTCAAGTTCTTGTAAAGCATTTAATGCATTAATGCCTTTTGAAAGAATTAATTCTTTGCTGAAAACCTGAATTGAAACATTTATTGACTCTTTAAAGAATTCACTTAAATGAATCCATAAAATAATCATTAAATCAATTACGAAAAACATTCCTAAAAGCATTGTCAAAGGATTTGAATCAATAATTGAAACTATTCCAAGCCAGGCAAACAAAATCAACAAAGAATACAAGTAAAGTTTCAACATTTTTTTCACTCAATTAAAAATAAAATATAACAAGGGGACAATTTAAAATAAAACCCTTATCTCGGGTGAAAGCGCCCCCTGTTTTGTTTTTCATTTTCTATTTATCAGGTTTTCACCTGCAATTAATACAATTAAATTTAATTTAATTCTGCGCAATTAACTTTTCAAACCAGTTTTCAAGGTAAACTTTGAAAACAAAAAAGTTTTTATTTTTCAGAAAAAGATTTTATTTGAATAAGGAATTAATGCCCAGGGAGAGACTCGAACTCTCGACCGCCCGATTATCAGTCGGGTGCTCAACCACTAAGCTACCCGGGCACTAAGCTTTTCTTTGGAAAAGAAAAGCTGGCAAAAGAAAGCACAAAAAGTATTAACAAAAGATTTTTCGGAAACTTTTAAAGCATTAAAATTTAATTAGCTTGCACTTCCTTTGAATATAAACATATTATCTTACTTAAATTAATAAATTTAATTATAAGTTTGTTAAAGGCTTATTTTAATTCAGTGAATCTTTTTGGATGAGTTAACTCTAATACTTGTTTTTTCTTCCTTCAATCATGTCAACTGCATGTTTTGCTGTCGTATACCCTACTGTTGTTTCTTGATCGCACATTGCCATTGCAGTGAAAACGTTTTTTTGAAATTCCCCTGCTATTGGAAGCCAATCTTTTGTTTTTCTTGGATTTTAGCATTATATTTAAATTACTTAGATTAATAAATTTAATTACAACTCTAGTTTTTATTCGTCCTTGTTTTCAGCCCGATCGTCTAGTGGCCAAGGATACGGGCCTTTGGAGCCTGTGACGTGAGTTCGACTCTCACTCGGGCTATTTTTTTCATAAAACAGTTTCTTTCTTATTCTTTTTCTTTTTTAATTTTTTCATGTTGCCAATAAATCAATATAATTGTTTTTCAAGTGTATATGATAAAGTGACAGATAATGAATGCTATCAAGCATGGCAAAACTTTGTTTTAGGCAAGTTTTTTTTCAAACCAAATTTTGTAGTTGACTTAGGTTGTGGTACAGGTAGAAGCGCATTTATTTTTGCTGAAAAAAAATTGAAAGTAATAGGCATTGATCCGAGTTCTAAAATGCTTGCAGTTGCAAGAAAGAATGCAAAGAAAAAAAACTTGAAAGTTGAATTCAGAAAAGGTACTGCACAGAATTTTAAATTAAAAGTTAAAACTGATTTAATTGTTTCTTTTGCTGACATGTTAAATCATTTGCTTTCAGAAAAAGAATTACTTAAAGCTTTTCAAAACATTTATTCAAATCTTTCTTTTCAGGGAAGTTTTTTCTTTGAATTTAATTCTTTACAAGGAATTAAGTCAATGAATTTATATGAAAATGAAGGAGAATTTGTTAATGGAAAAGCCTTTATTTGGGAAAATAATTGTTTTGAAGATTTTTGGGAAGGAAAAATGAGCATCTTCAAAAAACAAAAAAATGGTTTATTCAAGCTTTCACAAGAAGCAGTTCTTGAAAGAGGTTATTCTCTTAAAACAATTAAAAAATATTTACTTTCTGCAGGCTTTAAAGAAATAAATTTCTTTGATGAAGAAACCTTGAAAAAACCTTCAAAAAAGTCTTTCAGAATTTATGGAATAGCAAAAAAATAAGCTTTTTAAGAAAAAGCTTGCAAAAAATATGTTTAAGGAATTAATTATCTTTAAGTGAATAAAATGACTGAAGCAAAATATCCAAATGAAAAATGCACTTTATGTGGCGCGATTAACGCAGAAGTTAAATGGGCTGGACAATACTGGCACGTGAAATGCAAAAGGCGTAGCAAGAAATTAGCAAAAGGAATGTTCTAGTTTAGTTTCGGGCTTTTTTTCGATACTCAAATGAAATTTTTTTGCTTCCTTCTACTTGCGGTTGGTCGAAAGGATTAACATCTCGTAAAAGTGCAGAATAAACTGCCAGGAATTGAAAAAAAGCTATAAGTTCTCCAATATTTTGTTCGTCAGCTTTTTCCAATGCAATCTCAATAACTGGAATATTGTTTTGAATTGCATCCTCATAAGTTCCTCTGAATTCAAATTCCATTAGTTTTCCTGTTTCAGAGTTGTTAATTATTTTTAGTCTTTCCTTTAATTCAGAGTTTTCCAGCAACTGTTTTGACACATTTATTTTTTGTTTTGTAGAAAAGTTTTTCACTCTTAAAAAGAGTCCGCAAATGTTTTTATGTCCTCCAAAAAAGCGTTGATTTGTATGGTGTTGAGATTGAGGAGCTTCTGCACATAAAAAAGTTTGTCCTTTTTCTTGTTTGCAGACAGATTCATGCATTAATTGCATTATTAATTCATTGAAGGAGTTAAGTTTTGTGGAGTAAATAGGCAGGAATACTTCTGTAAATCCATGTAACTCGAGCTTGTACAAAACTGCTGCAAGCTTTAAGGCATTGTTTTGTTCAAAAGGAATTTTGTAGTTGTATTTTGTATATCCTTCTTGTATTCCTTTGTGAATTGCTTTAATTTTTATTTCTGCAAGAGCAGCTGGAAGTAAAGCAACTTCTGTTCCTCCTGAAAATCTTCCTCCAACATTAGGGTGTTCTATTAACTCTAAGCCAAGATTTTGAGCTATTTTGTGGAAAGGATTATTGTTAAAGGTTGTTATTGCAATTGTTTTGAATTCTTTGAAATAGAAAAAATTTTCATTTGATTCGTTTGTTATTCCTGATTTGCTTATTACTATTGCAACGCTTTCATTTTTTTTGCAAGATTTTTTTACTTGCAATATAAAATCTGGATCGAGAGTTTTAACAAAGAAGACTTTTTTCTTTGAATTAAATTCTTTCAAGCTTTTGTAAATTGCTTCAAAGCTTGAAATGCTTCCCCCCATTGCTATGACTATAATGTTTTCATATTTTTTGAATTTTTTTTGAAAATTTTTTATTAAATTAGTATTTGTTTTGTAAGTGTAAAAAGTTGGTTGTTTTTGTAAATGAATTTTTGAAAGTTTTTCTTGTAAATCAGTAAAATTGTTTATTTTTGAGTGAGAGAAATTTATTTCAATCATTTTCAGCCTCTTCTTTCCATCCTTCTGCTTCCCGTTTTTTTATTGCGTTTTTTATTTCAGGAATTCCATAAATTGCTTCTGGAATGCCTTTAACTAAGTCAGAGCTTACAAATCCATATCCTTTTTCTTCTAATAATTTGTCTCCTATTTTGCAGTTAATAAATACTCCTGCACTAGCTGCAGTAAAATTATCTGCTCCTTGAGCTTTAAATGCAGTGCAAATTCCTGCTAACACGTCTCCTGATCCTCCTACAGTCATTCCAGCATTTCCTGTTTTATTGATTTTAGTTTTTACTCCGTCTGAGATTACATCAATTCTGCCTTTAAGTAGTATAACGCAATTAAATTCTTTAGCCATTTTTTTTACTAGAGAAATTCTTTCACTTGTTTTTTCAGTTGGTTCTTCCTCGAAAAGCATTTGGAATTCCCTTTTATGAGGAGTTAATAATCCTTTAATGTTTTTTTTCTCTAAAACTTGTAAAGCATCTGCATCAATTACTATTTTTTTTTCCGAGCATTTTTCTACAAACTTGTTTAAGAATTTTTTTGTCTCAGATTGTTTTCCTAGTCCAGGGCCAATTGCAATTGAATCAAATGTTTCAGCTAAAGGAATTAATTCTTTTAAGTGTTTTTGAGTGAAATAAGTGCCTTGAAATTTTCTAGTAATGAAGTCAATTGAAAAAGAATTTATTGCGTATGCAGCCTTTTCTGGAGCTGCTACTTGAATTAAATCAATTCCAGTTCTTAAAGCTGCTAAAGCAGTTAATGCTGGCGCGGAAACATAGTTTTCAGATCCACCTATTACTAATACGCATCCGTTTTCTCCTTTATGTGAAAATGGATTGCGAATTTTTACTGCTTTTATTACATCTTTTTCTGAACAAATATCGTAATTCATTTTTTTTTCATTCCATGACTTTTTTTAATTCTTCTTTTAATATTTTTGCAACTTCTTGTCCTGAGGATTTTCCTTTTACTTCTTTCATTATGTCTCCCATTAAGCCGCTTATTGCGTTTAATCCTTTTTCTTTTACTAGTTTTTGATTTGCTTGAACTATTTTTTGAATTATTTTTCGTACTTCTGTTTCATTTAAGGAAGTTAAATTCATTTCAATTATTATGTTTTCTAATTCTTTTTCAGGCATTGCACTCCATTTGCTTAAAACTTCGTTTAAAATGTCTTTAGTTATTTTTTTGTTTTTTAATGCATTCATTATTTCTTCAATCATTTTGTATGAAATGTTTTCTGTTTTAACATTGTTTCTTTTTAATTCAACTAAATTTTCTAATAGTAAAACAGCCAGAGTTGTTGGTTCAAATCTTTTTGCAATCATTTTTTCAAAAAATCTTGCATGATTGTTTAGCTTCATTTTTTCTGCTAGTTTTTCGTTTAAATTAAATTTTTCCATATAAAGTTTTTTTCGTTCGTCTGCCCATAAAGGTAAGTCTTTTTTTAATTCTTCTAATTGTTTTTCATTAATTGCTATTGTTGGAATATCTGTTTCGGGATACATTCTTGCTCCGCCTGATAAAATTCTAGAGTATTCTGTGTTGCCGTCTTCTAATGCGTTTCTTGTTTCTTTTGGAATTCCTTCTAATGCTTGAATTGCTCGTTCTAGAACTGCTTCTAATGCTTTAATGGTTTTTGTTTCCTCGCCTGTTACTATTACAAATGCATCCATGTCTTCGCATTTAAGTGTTTTTTTAATTGAATTAATTTCGTTTTCAGTTATTCCATATGAAGGTAATTCGTCTGAGTGAATTAATCCTTTTAATCCTGTTTTAACTTTTACATGTGAAGCAAATTCTGTTCCAAGTCTTCTTCCTGGTTGAATTTCTTTTCCAATTAATTCTTTGAATCCTTTTAATTTTAATCCGTATACTTGATTTTTTTTCTCTAAAGTTGTTTTAATTATTTTTGATTCAGTTTTTTGAAATTCATCTGCTAAGCTTTTGAATTCTGGTTTTAATTCTTCTTTTTTAATTTTTCTTGCAAGTAATTCTTTTTTTATTTCAAGTAATGTTACTTGTCTTTGAACTTCTCTTTTAACAAATTCATCAATTAACTCAATTTCTTGAACTCCTTTTATTTCAATTCTTGTTCCTTCTTTGATTGAAATATTTACGTCTTGCCTAATTGTTCCTAAACCTCTTTTAGCCTTTCCAGTTATTCTAAACATTTCTCCTATTTTGAAAGCGCATTCTTTTACTTCTTCTGGAGAGTTTAAATCTGGATCAGTAGCTAATTCAATTAAAGGAATTCCAAGCCTATCTATTCTGTAAATAATTTCTTTTTCAGTGTTTTCAATTAATCTTGCAGCGTCTTCTTCTAAAATAATTGATTGAATTCCAATTTTTTTGTTTTTTATTTTAATTTCTCCTCCAACTGCGACTAAAGCAGTTCTTTGAAACCCGCTTACATTTGATCCATCAATAATTGATTTCCGCATTACGTAAATTTTGTCTAGTGCATGTGATTTTCCAAGCAAGGCAACTTCTAAAATTGTTTTTAATGCTTCTTCATTTACTTTCATTGCAGGTTCTTCGTCTAATTCAACTAAACAAGTAGTATCAGTATATGCTTGGTAGGCAAAGGTAATGTTTTTTTTGAATGCATCTAGTGCTGCTTGCTCGAATTCTCCTAACTCTGATGGAACTGGCCTGATTTTTCTTTTAAATATCTTGTCAGGAGAGTCTTCTCTTAAAATTGAGGGGCATCTGCAAAAAAGTTTTCCTACATCTAGTTGTTGATGGCATTCTAATCCAGCGATTAATCCTAGTTCTTTATAATTAAGTTCTGGCATTAATTATCACTTAGATTTAGAAGAATAAGGTTTTTATTTTAATTTTAATGCAATCAAAAAAGCTTTACATTAAAAATTTTTCAACCAAGCCTGAAACAAATGGAACAGCTGTTTTTTCTTCTTTGTAGGCTTTATACATTAAGTAAAACCTGTAAAGCGCTATAAGCAATGCAAACCCTATGTAAACAAAAAGTATTAAGAATGCAAGCAACATTAATAAACCGCCTATTCCTCCTAAGAAAATAGTGAATATTCCTAGCAACCAGAAAACAAAAAATATTACTCCAAATACTATTCCTAATCCAAATAAAATTAATTCAAGAACTAATGATTGAGCTGAATGAAATTTAACAAATTTATCGTCTTTTCCCACAGTGAAGTAAATTAGTAATGGCAGTATTATTGGAACTGGAAAGAAAGGAAAATAAGATGCTGCAGCAATTAAATTATTTTTTATTCCGCTTCCAGAATCAGAACTTTTTTTTTCTTGGCTTGCAGGCATTGAAGGTTCTGGAGTTGAAACTAAAGCTGGCTTAATTTTTACAATGCTTGTACTTGATTTTTTAATCATGCATTAATTAAATATTTAAGTATTTTTAAAACTTGTGTTTGGTGAGTTGTAAAGTAAACGTTACCTAACATCAAGCTTATGAGAAGTTCGTGAAGCGAATTTGGGTGGAGAAGTGTGCAAGACTTTGTAATCTCATATCCTTGTTATATTCCCTAAAGGGCTGAAATTTAGTGCAACGTTCCGAAGGAAAATTTTTGAGTCAGAAGTCGGCCGTCAGATT
>CAYJVY010000011.1:0-45140 GCA_964373795.1 uncultured archaeon
ATTATTCCATGACTCGCATCAACCTCTACTTTGTCTCCGTCCTTAAGGATTTTGGTTGCATGCTTTGTTCCAATTACACAAGGGACACCCAACTCACGGGAAACAATTGCTGCATGACTTGTCAAACCTCCTTGATCAGTAATAATTGCTGAAGATTTTTTCATAGCGGGAAGTAAATCAGGCGATGTAGCACTGGATACAAGAATTTCACCTTCTTGAAATTCATTCATATCATCAGGATGATTAACAATTCTCACAATTCCTTTTACTAATCCTGGACTTGCAATTTGCCCAGAAAACTCATCTTTTTGCTCTACAACTTCTTCAAACACGTGCTCCTTCCACCATTTTTTTGCTTCTTCTCCAATCAGGATTTTTGTTCCACCCCAAACACTAATATTTACAGAATAATTCCTTCTTTCAGACAATTCTTTGACAGAAGGATGCACACCTTTTTCAAGCAAAGCAATTATTTCACTCGGAGTACAAAATCTTAAATCATTAAAAGGCAAATAAAACTGCTTGGAAATTTCCTTGACAAGTTGCGAAGCAAGGTAAAAAGACATAACAAGAGATTCCTTTCTGTAGCCTTTAATAAAAACAGTTTTCCTAGCCAATTCAAACAAATGTTTTTCTTCCCCAGTTAAATCCGCTTCTTTCAAAGCTTCTTCAAGTCTTTGCTTCAACCTTTTTTGTTTGGATTTTTTGTGCTCAAGCATTTCTTCGAGATTGTTTTTCTTTATCAAATCATTCAATTGCTCTTCAAAAAAACTCTTTGGAAGCTCAGGCCCAGAATGACTATAAGTAATCCAGCAATAATTCCTCCAATGCTCTTCAAGCAATTTGTCAATTTCTTTTTTCGGCAAACCTTTTTTTGCCTTCACGGCTAGTTCCAGCATTTCATTGTTTTCTTTTACTGAAAAAGTTTCCTCAAAAGGAGTTGTAAGAATACTAAAATAATCTCCTGCTTTTCTTGGCAGACTTTTTTGTTTTATTTTTTTATCCAAGATCTTCTGGCAGTTGTTTGTCAAATGTCCAGTTTCCATGTCTATGGCAACCAAGCCAAAACCATAAAAGCAAATTTCTTTGTCAATGTCAAAAATTTTGTTGAAATAATGCAACAATTCTTTGTTTGAAAACTTTCCAAAATCTTTTTTGTTCAATTCCTTAAGCAGGGCAAACATTTTTTCGCCGTTTTCCAGAACTTTGGATTCCACTTCATAAACAAGTCTTTTGTCTTTAGAAAAAAATTCAAAATTATAATCCCCGGTTTTTTTGAATTCATCCAAATTAATAGCCCATCTCAAATTGCCATTAGAGTTTTCAGTTGCAGCAATTGTAACTGGAATTCCATTAAACCTTGCAAGCTTTGGATCAAGCCAAGAATACTCATTCAACAGTAATGCAAGAAAATTCCCATTGTACTCGTGAATTATTGCAGTCAGTTTTTTACTCATTTTTTCACCCTTTCACCACTCTAATAATTCCATGAGAGGCATCAACTTCTACTTGATCGCCATCTTTGAGTATTCGTGTAACAAACTTCACTCCCACAACACATGGCACTCCTAATTCCCTTGAAACAATTGCAGCATGACATGTTAGTCCGCCTTGTTCTGTAATAATTGCTACTGCCTTTTTCATTGCAGGCAATAAATCTGGTTGAGTAGCAGTTGAAACTAATACGTCGTGTTCAGTTACTTTTGCCATATCTTGGACAGAGTTAACAATTTTCACTATTCCTCTAACAAGTCCTGGAGAAGCTACTTGGCCATGCAATTCATCAACATTTCTTTCAATTTCTTCTTCATTAACATTTTTTCTATACCATTCTCTTGCTTCTTCTCCAATTAAAACAAATTCAGGAGCAACACTTTTCCTGAAAACAACGCAATAGTTTCTTCTCTCACTTAACTCGAAAATAGGTGGATGAGTTCCTTTAACAAGCAAATCTCTTATTTCTTGAATAGTGCAAAACCTTAATTCACGAAAAGGAATGTAAAACCGTTTAGACATTTCTTTTACAAGCATTGCCACTAAATAAAAAGACAAAATCATTACTTCTTTTCTTAAGCCTTTCAAGAAAACAACATTTCTTCCTAAATCAAAAAAGTAGGCCTCTTCTCGAGTTAAATTTAATTCTTTTTTTACTTCCAAAACTTTTTCTTTAATTAGTTTTCTTTTCTCTTTTTTGTGTTTCAAAATATCTTGTAAATTATTTTTTTCAAGCAAGTCATTTAACTCTTCTTCAAAAAAGCTTTTCGGAAGTTCTGGCCCTGAATGAGAATAAGTAATCCAACACCATTTCTGCCAATGGTCATGCAAAGTTTTAATTTTCTGCTCGGATTTTAACTCACCTTTTTTTACCTTCAAAGCCAATTCAAGCAATTCTTTATTTTCTTCAGCTGACAAAATATCTTCATCAGGCATTGTAAGAATTGAAAAATATTCAGCTTTTTTTGATGTTGCTTTTTTCTCCAAAATAGAGTTTAACTTATTTGTAAGAAAATCATTTCCTAAATCAATTGCAACAAAAGTAAAACCTTCCGCACAAATATTTTCATCCAAAACAAGGATTTTATTAAAATAATGCAGCAATTCCTTATTAGACAATTTAGAAAAATTAGTTTTATTAAATTTTTCAAGCAATTTAACCATTTCATTAGTTGTTTTCAAATGACCTTTTCTTAATTCAAAAATTAAGTTTCTGTTTTTGATAAAAGTTTTCAAACCTTTTTCTCCTATTTCTTTCCAGTTATCTAAATCAATTCCCCAACGCAAAGTGCCTTGATTATTTTCCATTACATCAGTTGCCATTTTAATTCCAATTAGTTTCTCCAATTTGTCAGAATACCAGCCTTCACCATTGAAAAGCAAGGCAAGAATATTCCCGTTATATTCATGCACCATAATTGTTTGTTTATCAGCCATTTACTCGCCTTCTCTATCAAGTATGCGAACAATTGCATGTGTTGCATCTACTTCCACAGTCATGCCGTCCTTCAGAACTTTTGTTGCGTGCTTTGTTCCTATAACGCAGGGTTTTCCTAATTCCCTTGAAACAATTGCAGCATGACAAGTAATTCCTCCTAGATCTGTTACTATTGCTCCTGCTTTTTTCATTGCAGGAACAACATCAGGATTAGTTGCATGAGCAACTAAAATGTTTCCTTCATTCATTTTAACCATGTCAGCTGGACTCTCAATTATCTTCACTACCCCGCGGACAATTCCAGGACAAGCACAGTCTCCCAATAAGTTCTTTTCTTTAAAAGAATCAATATTTGTTGACTCCATCTTAATTCCTGCCATGAATTCCTTTGCTTCTTTTCCAACAAGCATTTTTACATTCTCATGATGAAGGTAAAGGACATGATATTTGTGTCGAGCATTAAGCTCTGATGGATTTGACTCTATTTTGCCTAAAAGAATGTCAACTATTTCATATGGGTAAAGCCATTGGCTTTGTTTCAAACTCAAGTTCTTTCTTTTGCATAACTCTCGCAAAATCTTGTCAACAACAAACATTCCAAAATACAAAGCATCTTTTCTCAAAGCTTTTGTGTAAACCATGTCTTGAGCAATTCTCAAAAGCTTTTCATGCTTTCCATGCACTCCAATGTGTTTGAATAATTCTTTTTGTCTTTCAATTAAATTTTTTTTGTTTTTCTCAATCCTTGTAATTAGTGTTTTAATATCTGGATTTTGCCTAACAATTCCATGCAGGGTTTCAATAAAATATTTTTTGCTCCAAGCAGGACCAATATACATGAATGGAAGCCATTGGAATTCATAAACATGTTTTTCTAGTAAAGAATTAATTTCTGGAAAATTTTGTGAAAGATTTTCTTCTATTTCCTTTGGCGCGCTTTGAAGGAAAAAATTCCAAGCTTTCTCGTTTTCCTGAATTTTTACGCCTATTTCTAACAAAGATTTTTCCTCTAACTGTGCAAAACTTTCTTTTGTCGGAGTAGTAAGAGTACTGAAAACCTCGTTAGCTCTAAGTGAAAGACTATTTTTCTTTATCTTTTGCTCAATATAGGCTAAAAGATATTTTGTAAACAATTGATGATCAAATTCCAAAACTACCCATAGCACTCCTGTCTGATGACAATTTGACTGAACAGTTGAAAGTCTTTCATAAACTTTTGCCAATTCTTTGTCCGAAAAGTTTTGTACATTAATTTCACGAATTTCTTTAGCTATTTTCATGTAGTCTTCAGAGTAGTCAATTATTTTCTTGTTATGTTTTTCAGCCCAATCAATGTCTTCCAAGATTTTATCCAAAATTCTTTGACCCATTAAAGAAAATCTCATTCTTGGAAAAATTAGATCACTACAACCTTCATGACACAAAACAATGGATTTCCCTAAATTATAACTCATGCCAAATTGCTTCTGGTTAATTGCTCCCCTCATAGGGTAAAAAAACATCAAAGGAGTTGATCTAGGAATTTCCTCCATTAAAAACCATAAATCTTCAACTGTTTTTGTTGCAGACAACTCATTCACCATTTTTTTGTTTTAAAATTTTTATTACTCCAGTTGAAGCATCAACTTGGACATGTGTTCCGTCTTTTAGAATTTTTGTAGCAATCCTTGTTCCAACAATGCAAGGAATTTTCAGCTCGCGAGAAACAATTGCAGCATGACAAGTAATTCCTCCAACATCTGTAATAATTGCTGAAGCTTTCTTCATTGCAGATACAAGATTAGGATTAGTGGAATGGCTAACCATTATGTCTCCTTTATCCATTTTAAACATTTCATTAGGATGATTAACTAGTTTTGTAATTCCTTCAACTTGGCCTTCAAAAGCAGTTGTTCCAAGAATCTGTGTAATGTTTTCGTAAACTTCTTCTTTGTAAATCTGAGAAAAAAATCTTTGCGCATGATCTTTTGAAATGAATTCAAATTTTCCGTCCAAAACCCGGGCAACTGAAAACTTAATTCGTTCATTCAACTCATTCGCATCAATTTGTCCTGTATCCAAAGCTTTTACTAATTCTTGCTTCAAAGAGTATCTAACTTGATCCAAAGTCAAATGCAATCTTTTCGCAATTTCCTTGAACAAAGGCTCTGAGGAATAAGATCCGAAATACATTGCATCTTTTCTCAAGCCTTTCAAATAAATCTGGTTCTGGACAAAAAAAACTAATTCTTTTTCATCTTTGCTTAAATCAAGTTTTTTCAAGAATTCTTTTTGCTGTTTCTCCAATTCTTGTTCAACTTTTTGAATCCCTTCAAGCATTTTTTTTGCATTAATTTTTTCCTGCAAAGAACTCTTAATTGCTTTAATAAAGTATTCCTTCTTCCAAGAAGGACCTTCATACATAAAAGGCAGCCAACAATAGTTCTGGAAATGCTTTTCCATTAAATCATTGAATTCTGAATCAGTTTTTGGAAGAAGTTTTTCTATCTCTTCAGGAGATTTTTTAAACAATTCAATTGTTTCAGATTTTGTGACATGAGACAAAAGTTTATAGAAATCATTTTGTTCTTCAGTTATTGCAGAACCCTTTAAAGGCGTTGAAAGAACACTGAAAACGTTTGCAATATCTAGGTTTAATTTTTTCTCTTTAATTCTTTTTTCCAACAAGTCTTTCACATGCTTTGAAAGCCATTCATGCTCGAATTCAAGCAAAATTCCCCATTGCCCAGAAATATGTGAAGCAAGATATGTGTCATAATATTCAACAAACAATTGTTTTAATTCTTCATTTGAAAATTTAGAGAAATTCTTTATTTTCAAAAGCTTTCTGCCAACTTCAAAATATTTTTGCGCACAACCGTAAATATTTTGGTCTTTCTGTTTCCACCAAGCATGATCTGATAACAATTTTTGCAACAATATTTTGCCGTTTTCCTTGAATTGGTCTCTTCGCAAAAACAAGCAAGTGTCCTTGTTGACAAAGGAAACAGCCGCGTCCATTGGTTTTCCAAAATCTTGAAACAAATAAGAATACGCACACCATAATTCAGCACAAGTCATTGGATTGATTTTGCGAATTTTCTCCATAACAAACCATTCAACGATTTTCGAATTAGACATGCCATTACCATTGCTTAAACCAGTTTTATTCATGTTTTTTCACCTTAATTATTTTTTCCATTCAACTCATTTGTTCAAATTCAATCTTTTTTTGATTAATTGCTTTTTTCGTTTTGTGTTTTATTTTAATTTCAGAAATTTTTTTAAAATATTCTTGAATGAAAATTCTTGAAATCAAATAATCAATTGATTTACTTCTATGCATGAAAACACACTTCATTAAATTAACTTTTTAAAACCAAAAAAATAATGTAAATTACTAGCAAGTAAACAAATAAATCTGAAATAAAAACAGTTAAAGCAAGTAACACTATTGCAACAAATAATCCAAGAAAAAAATCAGGTGATTTTCCACAGTCATCATCTACTTCAGAATTAGAAATTTTTTTCAATACAAAGTAAATCAAGAAAAGAATTAATAAGTAAACAAAAGACTCTGAAATAAAAGAAGCTAATGCAATCAAAATAATGGAAACATATAATACGCTAGAGGAAAGCATTCTTCCAAATCTATCATGCATTAAAGATTTAACTAAAGACATTAAATCACTTTGTTAATGAGTTGCTGGAACAGGTTGAACTACTTTTTTTACAACCTGTTTTAGAGCTTGAATTTTGTGTTCTCTTGGAACATACAATTCTTTAGGAAATTTAACCCAAGGAGTTAACAAGCCTTCATAAATTTGATGCTCTTTTTCTAAGTCAACTCTTACAACATACTTTCTTGCAAATTTATTCCAAGCACTCCAAGCCTGCAAATATTTGAAATGATACTTAACAGTATAATGCACTAAAAAAATTAATGGAATTAAAAGTAATTTACTTAAAAAAATGGCTATAATTCCTAAAAGAATGCATGAAACAAATAAAACCCAAAAATTAAAGTATCTTTGAAGCTCTAAAAGTTTCATTGAAATATATTTATCACTAACCTCTCCCCTTGTTTTGTAATCAAAGTTTTCAGGATTTAAATGTAAATCAATTCCAGATCCTTTAACTAATTTTAAAGACATTATTCAACCTCCAAATTTTCCTTATTTTCTTTATTTTCGTTGGTTAAGCTTTCTTTTTAAGAAAGGTTAATCCATTCTAGTCAAAAACTTTGAATTCCAAGTTTCTTGATCATCTAATTTATCTCCCCAATCAAATTGAGTTTTAAAAGTATGAATCATTAAAGGAACTAAAAAAATCAATAACCATTCAGAAAAAATAAAAGATAAAGCTATTAGTACAAGAGTTAAACCAAAGAAATTCCAATACCTTATTTTAAGCTTTGTTACAAGAACATGCCATTTAATGAATTCCCCTCCAACCTCATCTCTTCTTTCAAACTTTAATTTATCTGGAGAGAGATTTATTTCATAGTTATGGCCTTTTACAAGCTTCAAATCTTTTCCTTCACTCATACACAACCCTTCCATTCTCACAAATTAACTTGAAAAAGTTAATTCTAAAGTAATTGTGTGAAGAGTTATTAAAGAGATTTAACCCGATAAATAACGGTTTTAAAAACCCGGACATCATCGGCTCTAGGAATTAGTTTTAAAACTATTTTTCAGTAATATTTTCAAGCAAGTATGGAAGTAATTTGTTTTCAGCCTTGCGTAAATGTTCTTGAAAAGAAGAAGGAGAAAGCTTTGCTAAATCAGCTAATCTTTCAAGTATTATTTTTCTGGGATACTCGTAATAACCATTTCTGTAAGCCAAGAGAATCGATTTTTTTTGTTGCTCTGTAAGCTTTGGCATTAAATGAGGAATATAAATATCTGTTAAATTTTCTTGATAAATACTTTGAGAATGAATTGTTCCAAACTTGGAAACCTCTTTTAATAGATTTGATAAATTTTCTTTCTTCCAAGAAGCTAATTCAATGTATTGAAAGCCGTCAGGTTTAACTGTTACTGGCTTGACTAAAAAAACATCTGGAGTGAAATACATTTGCAAATGAGATTCTTTTGCTGGAACAGTTATAGTGTAAACAACAAAGTTTCCTTCTCTTTCAATGTTTTGAATTCTTTCCTCTTTAGAAATAGCAGTGAAATACTTTTCTATTTGCTTTTTCTCTCCTAAAATAATGTTTCCAGCAGTCATTATTGCAACATTGTTTTGAATCACAGTATTTAATGGAAAGGTAAGCTTTGTAATATTAAATTTTGTTGCAAACTTTATTGACAATGAATTTGGATGAGTGAACTTTAATTTAGCAACCCACATGAAATATAGTAAAAGAATTTCAAATTAATAAATCTTTACATTAAAGGCTCTCTATGCGGCGAACTTATTTTTCTAGGAGCAGTAAATCTTCTTCTCCCTTTACGCCTTTCTTTAACATTTTTAAGCAAATCAAGATTTAAAACTCTTGAAAGCTTTTTTGCTTCACTAAAAGTTAAAATCTCCGGAGAGTCAAAAGATTTTGTAATTAAAAAATTTGGATCAGGGCTTGCAGCTGCTTTCAAAAGCAATGCCTTTAAAACAAGTGGCTCAAAAATTTCAGCAAAAAACTCAAAAGGAGTTTTAGGAGTTTCAATTCCAGCTAACTCAACATAATTTTTTGCATGAAACTCAATTTTGGTTTTAAGTCGCTCTACTCTTGATTGAAAATGTTTTTGCAATTTAACTTGCCCAAGAGTAAGAGGAACTCCTAAATGACTTAATTTAAATAATTCTAGTAAAACATCTCGTCTTGCAGTAAAGAGTTGAACTATTGATTGTAAAACCATTCTTTTTTCTAAATCCAAATCCATAAAACAAGTCTTTACGGAAAGCTTTTTAATTTCCGTTGAAAGAAATAATTTAATGAAGCCAAGAAAAACACGCAATAGAAACGGATTTCCTAAAATAAAAAGAATGCTTGACTCAGATGGACAGCTATTAATGAGAACAAACAGAAGTTCTGAAAAACCCCCAATAAATAAAAACCTTGCATTGTCAAGATTTTTTCAATCCTTAAAAGGCACTAAAGCAAGGGTGTATTTAAAACAATTATTTATTGAGGCCCTGCAAAAAAGGTTTTCAGTTTATTTAGGGCCAAGATCTGATTTAGCTTTTAAAGCATTGGAACAACCAACTCCAAATGGAGAAAACAGTTTTACTGTTAAAATAGGAATTGGAGAAGTAGGAGAAAAATTTGAACCATTTGTAGATATAAAATTTAGATTAGTGGAAAGAGAAAATATTTTTATTGAAGACGTTAAACCAATTTAAATCAAGTTTTGTTTGCGAAAACTATTTATTTAAATAACTCCTATTTCTTGCAATACAGGGAATTAAATGAATTCATTAAATTATTTTTTTAATCCAAAAACCATTGCAATAATTGGGGCTTCAGCAGAAAAAGGATCAGTTGGATTTACTATTCTTGAAAACTTTGTTAGATTAAAATTTAAAGGAAAATTTTTTCCAATAAATCCTCATAGAAAAAAAATTCTGGGAAAAAAATGCTTTAAATCAATTCAAGAAATAAAAGAAGAAATTGATTTAGCAATAATTGCTACTCCTTCAAAAATAGTGCCAATTGTTTTACAAGACTGCGCGAAAAAAAAAGTTAAAGCAGTAATAATTATTTCAGCAGGATTTGCAGAAATAGGAGAAAAAGAATTAACTCAAAGAGTTAAAGAAATCATTCAAGCCAATCCAGAAATGAGAGTAATAGGGCCAAACTGTTTAGGGATCATGTATCAAAAAAATAAAGTTGACTCATTGTTTTTACCTATTACAAGATTAGAAAGACCTAGAAATGGAGTAGTGTCATTCATTTCTCAATCAGGAGCTTTAGGTTCTGCAATTTTAGATTGGGCTTCTTTAAGGGATTATGGAATAAATAAATTTATTTCATATGGAAATGCAATGGATATAGATGAAGCAGATTTGTTAGAGTTTTTAGGACAAGATCCTGAAACAAAAGTAATTTTGTCATACTTGGAAGGAGTAAAAAATGGAAGAAAATTTTTTGAAATAGCTAACAAGGTTTGCAGAAAAAAGCCTACAATTGTAATTAAAGGAGGAATAACTGAAGGAGGAGCAAAAGCAACTCAAAGCCATACTGGAAGCCTTGCTGGAAGCGTTGAAGTGTATAAAGCTTTATTCAAGCAAACAAGAATAATTCAAGCTGAAACAATGAAAAACATGTTTGACTATGCAAAAGCTTTTACTACAGAGCCTTCAATTAAAGGAAACAAAGTGCAAATAATTACAAATGGAGGGGGATATGGAGTACTAACAACTGATGCTGTTTTGTCTTCAGGACTGCAATTAGCTGAAATGAAGAAAAAAACTCTAACAGAATTAAAAAAGAAAATGCCTTCACATGTAATCGTTGCAAATCCAATTGATTTAACTGGAGACGCAGATAATGAAAGGTTTAGAATTGCATTAGATGAATGCTTGAAAGATGAAAACATTGATGCAATTATTTTAATTATATTATTCCAAGTTCCAACTTTGGATAGAAGAATTGATGAAGTAATAAAAAACTCTTTAAAGAACAGAAAAAAACCTGTAATGATTTTAAGTGTTGGAGGAAAATTCGCTGCAGAACATAAAAGGCATTTAGAACAAAATGGATTCAGCACTTTTGCTTCTCCTCAAAATGCTTCTCAAGCACTAAAAGCATTACATGAATTTTATGTGAAAAAAATAAAGTAAAAATATTTGGAGAATCTTTAATGGAAAAAAAACTGACAGTAGGATTTTTTTCTTTCACTGGAGACGAGGGATGCATGATTGAATTCCTTGAAATTTTAAATAATCATTACTTTGATTGGAAAAAAATTCTGGACATAAAGTATTGCAAGCAACTTAAATCAAAGAATGACTTCTCAAAACTTGACGTGGCATTTGTAGAAGGATGTATAAGCACTTTTGCAGAAGAAGAAAAACTGAAAAAAATTAGAGAAAACTCTAAATTTGTTGTCAGCATTGGCACTTGCGCCATTAATGGCCAGCCAAGCAATTTAAGAAACTTTTTTGACGAAGAAAGAAAAAAAGAAATCCAATTCCTTTTAGATAGATTCAAACATTTAGAAAAAGTTAAAGCACCTCCAGAAATAATAAAAGTAGATGACATAGTAAATGGTTGTCCAATGATTGAAGAACAATTTATTAATACATTAAATAAATATTTGAAGCAATTCGGAGTAATTTAAATGCATGCAGAAAATTTCAGCATTAATTTAGAAAACCTTTCAAAAATAGAAGGACATACAGATTTAGAAATACTCGTAAAAAACGGTAAAGCTGAAACAATTAAATTAAAGATAACAGAAAATAAAAGGTTTTACACTCAAGGAGTTAGAGGAAAAGATGTAAGAAATGTCCCAAACCTTGTAAGCAGAATTTGTGGAACTTGCAGTATTGCTCATTTAAGTTGTTGCACTGAAGCAGTTGAAAAAGGTTTAGGCATTACTCCAAGCAATCAAACAATGCTTTTACGAAAACTAACTTATAATGGATTAATCATAAGAGATCATGCAATGCATTTGTATCTATTTGTCTTACCAGACTTGTTTAACAAAGACTCAATACTTGAATTTGATGAAAACAACGAAGAACAACACGAACTAGTTCATGACGCATTTGAAGTAAAAAAAGCAGGAAACGAGTTATGCAAAGTAATTGCAGGAAGAGCAATTCATGCAACTTACATGCAAGTAGGAAGTTTTATGAAAATCCCTGTAAAAGAAGAACTAATAAAAGCAAAAGAACTGCTTTTAAAAGTTCGACCAAAAGTGTTAAAACTAATAGACATATTTTATAAATGCGATTTCTTGTTTAACAGGAATACAAATTTTGTTGCATTAGTAAACAAGCCTTTCAGCTTCCTTGAAGGCGAAATCGCAAGTTCAAGTGGAATATGTATTCCTGAAAGTCTTTACTTTGAATACCTTAAAAGAGTTGTAATTCCTTACTCCCAAGCAACAGGGTTTGAATTCAAAGGAAAAGATTACATGGTTGGAGCTCTTGCAAGACTTAATTTAAACAAGCATAATTTACATAAAGAAACCCAAAAAGACTGCATTAAATATCTAAAAGTTTTTCCAAGCAACAATATTTATTCAAACAATCTTGCACAAGCAATAGAAATATTGCATTGCATTGATGAAAGCATTGAATTAATTGAAACAAGTACTTTTGTTTCAGAACCCAAGCCAGAAATAAAGCCAAAAGAAGCAACAGGAATAGGAGTAATTGAAGCTCCAAGAGGAACTCTTTATTACAGATTAGACATTTCAAAAGAAGGAACAGTAAAATTTGCTGACTTAGTAATTCCTTCAGCTCAAAACCAAATAAACATGGAAAACGATGTAAAAGAATTAGTTAACACTTGCCTTGAAGAAAATCAATCAAAAGAATTCATTCAACACGAAATAGAAAAACTCATTAGGGCATACGATCCATGCATGAGTTGTGCATCGCATTTCCTTAAATTCAATTGGAAAAAAGTGAAATAATTTCTTTAACTGCTTTTTCTTTGGCATAATTTGGTGGAACCCCAATAATTTTCACTGAATCAATTTTTTTCAATTTTTTTAAAAGCTTCAAGGTAAACCCTAAATCAAAATCATGTAAGGAAAACCTTTTCCCTGTTTCCAATAAATCAATATCTTTTTCAGTAAAAACAGTTACTTTTCTAATGTTTGCAACTGTGTCAAGAATTATTAGATTTCTTCCTTCTTCATCAAGCTCTTCATTTGGATCAAAAACTTTGAAGAATATTTTAGGCAAAAGTTTTCTAAGCCTTGGTAAAAGCTTTAATGGAAGAGAATCAAATTTCAATAACTCTGACCCAAAAACCAAAACCTTCAAGTACACCATAAATTTATAATTTGATTAATATTTATTAATTTGTGTATTATTAATGCAAGCAATTGATTATAAAAAAGGAATAAGCTTAGTGTTACTCACGGCAATTGTAAGTGGTTTTTCAATTTTTATAAATAGCTTTGTAGTAAAAGGATTAAATCCATTTATCTTCACTACAACAAAAAACATTATTGTTGCACTTTTTTTGATTTCATTGATATTATTGTTTAAAGAATTCAATGAATTAAAAAAACTTTCAATAAAACAATGGACAAAACTTATAATAATAGGACTAATTGGAGGAAGCATTCCTTTCTGGATTTACTTTTATGCAATAAAAATAGGTTCAGAAATTTATTCAACTCCTTATGGAATTGTTGCAGGATTTTTCCACAAATCGACTCTATTTGTTTTCGTTGCAATACTTGCAACATTTTTTTTAAAAGAAAAAATTTCTAAAGAATTTATTGTGGGAGGACTACTATTACTTTTAGGAAACTATTTACTAGCTAAAAATTTTTTCACCATAGGTTTTCCAGAATTAATAGTTTTTATTGCAATAATTTTATGGGCAATTGAAAATGTTATAAGCAAATTTACTTTAAGAGAACTTTCAGGTAATCAAGTAGCATTTGGTAGAATGTTTTTTGGATCAATAATATTAATGTTAATGCTTGTAATTACTGGACAAGCAAACGAATTTCTTGCATTTGAACCAAAAACACTTTTTTGGAGTTTTATAACTGCTATTCCTTTGTTTTTATACGTGTTTTTTTGGTATAACGGATTAAAACACATTGAAGTAAGCAAGGCAACAACTATTTTAATGCTAGGACAACCAATAACTTCCCTGCTTACATTTACTTTTAACGGAGTAATGCCAAACATTCAAGAAATTATTTCAAGTACATTAATTATTAGTGGAATTATTTTAGTAATAGGTTATTCAAATATTGTTGGCTTCATTAATAAATTTCTTGCGACAAGGAGGATTACACAATAATTTCAATTCAAGGACTTCAAAGAAGTTGCAAAAATAGTTTTCCAACTAATTTCAAAGAATATTGCGGGCCAAAAAATGCATTCCACGAATTCAATGAGTTCATTAATAATCCCTCCAATGAAAAAATTGAAAAAATAAAATCATTAATAAAACAATTTCCAATACTCTATTCATATTATGAATTCATTGGAAAAAAAATTAATGCACATCCATTAGATGAAAAAGTTATAAAATACTACTGGCTTTCCGGTGAAGAAAAATTTTCAAACAAAAATGTTTTGAGATTTCTTTCAACAAAAATGATAAAAAACGGTTTAAGCAAAAAAAGAATTAAAACAATTTCTGAAAGCCTCCCTAAACAAATTCACATTGACCACTCATTTCATGTTTTAATAGTGAAATTTATAACAGAAAAAGTAGAAAAAACAATTGAAAATTTTTCAAAATGCTTAATAATGCCTGCAAGAGTTATAAAAGTTAATGAAAAAATTTCAGTAGAGGCAGTAGAACTTCAAAATATGGAAGGAAAACTTATTGAAAAGAAAAAAATAGTTGAAAACCCATTCAAAATACATTTAAAGAAAAATGAATTGGTGTCAATCCATTGGAACAACATAATAGAAAAAATTTCTAAAAAAACTGTTTCAAAACTTATAAAATCAGTTATGGAAAAATTTTCATAAAAATCCTTCAATCAACTGGTTTAGCAATACTCCACATTAATTCAAAATAATCTCTATAAGAATCAGATAAAGCAGAACTATCAATTGCTATTCCAATCCAATGATCCTCTGTTTGAAGTAAAAAACTTATTTTATTGCCATACATCCAAGTAATTGCAGGACTCTTAAATTGTTTTGGCAACACACGTAATTTAATCATTGGATCTCTAATAACGTCTGCTCCTTCATTAAGAATATACCTAGCTTTTACTCCAAGTCTTTGCCTTTCCTTGTAATATTTTTTATGCCAAATTGGATCAATTTTTCTAAAATACCCTGAAGCCGCGCCAATTAAAACCATTTCTTTTTTTGTTACAACTGTTTGAATCATTGCATCGTTAAAAATATTCTTTAAGCCTTCCCAACCTTCAAAAACCTCTACATTAACTTTTTTTCCAGACTTTTTCTGCAAAGACTTAAATCTAGGTAAAAAATCTTTTAACTCCGATTCAAGCTGCTTAATTCTTTCCTCTTTTGCTTTCAAAAAATCAAACAATTTTTCAACAGGAGCTGCTTTAAAGAAACGCAAATTATTTTTAATAACATAACTCGCTAAACCCAATTCTACAAGTTTATTCAAGTCATCGTAAACATTTGGCCTGGAAATTTTAACCTTTTTAGCTATTTCAGAAGCAGTTGCTTCTCCAGATTTAAGAAGAGTAAGAAATACCTCAGCCTGCTTCTTTGTTAAACCAAGCGAAACTAAAAATCCTTCTTCCATTAAATAAATATACAAAACATATATTTAAAGTTGTTGTATGAAAATTATACTACAAAACCTTATTTTGTTTTTTAGTTGTATTTTTTTAATACAACACATGATTATTAACGCAATTTCTGCAATTTAGTTATGGAATTAATGATCTTAAAAGTGTTGGGAAATTTGTTTCTTGGAAACATTGACTTTTTTGTTTCCTTGATTTTGAACAACATTTTCTTGACATTTGGATTGTTTACATACTTTGTCATTATTCAAGGAGAAAAAGCTCATTTACTTAGATTTGGAGTTTTCATGATTTTTTTATGGGGAGTGTTTGATTTTATTACAGTTAATGGAGGAATTCCTTTCAGTAGATTCAGCATGTTTTGGTATGTATTTTTAGCTCTTGGAACAGTTACAATGACTCAAGGAACAAGGCTTGCTTCTAAAGCAACTATAATAATTATTTTATGGTATCAATCTTTTTCATTTTTTCTGGGAGGATAAAATGTTTTGGAAAAAAACCTCGAATGCATTGATTTATACTGCAAGTATTTACATATTTTATTTTGTTTCAAGTTTAAGTGGATTTAGATTGGCTTGGCAAGCATTTTCTTTAGAAGGATTTATAGCAAGTTTTTTGTTTGTTTTTACAGCTAACTGGTTGTTTAATTAAGCTCAAATCTAAACTAGTTTTGTTTGTTCCACTTTTTCTTTTAATTTTTTTTCTTGAGGCTTGAGTTGGGATAGAAGTTCAATTACTTTATCTATTTCGTCTTCTGAAAGCAAGTCAAACACTTGTTTTACTTCAAAGGCTTCATTGAAATCAGTTTCGTTCAAGTTTTTCTCCAACAAATTAAAACCTAAATTTATAATGCTTGCCTTATTTTTTTGCAATTCTCGTAACTCTAAAATCTTTTTTTTAAAAGATTCAAGCGAAAAATCTTTGCTTAAAGAAATAATTGCTTTTCCTTGAAATAATTTCAATAAAGGCGCTAAATCAATATCTGCTTGTTGAACTCCTTTAGCTAAAGAGCCAAGCAACTTTAATCTAATCATTGGAGTTAGCTTAAAATTCTCTGAACTTAAATCTTTTTCAATTGCTTCTTTCACTGTTAAAGCAATTTCTTCTAAAGAAGCTTTTTCAAACTTCAGTTTATGATAGAATAGTTTTCGTTGATTTGGAAAAGAAACAAATCTCAAATCATTTGATTCAGTATCAAATAATACAAATCCTTTAGGTTTTTCTGCTTCCAGTTTCTTCATTTGAGTATGAATAGTCGACCCAGGAATAAAAAACAAGCCTTTATTTAATTTGTGAACTGCATGCCAATGAAGATGCCCATTAATGTATAAATCAAATCCGACAGGCAAATCACTTAAAGAAATAGATGCAGTCATTTCATCATCAAATGGAAGAAACTCTTTCAAGGACTGATGAAAAACAAATACATTAAATGCGTTTTCAATTGGCTTTGAATTCCATAACTGAATTGCTTCTTTAGCTTTTTTTTCAGGAACTCCTCCCAATCCGTGAACAGCAATTTTCTCCAAACCTTTTTCAATCAACAAAGTTTCAGCATGAAAATGAATTAAAGCTTGAGCAGAATTCAATATCTGCAAAGCATTTGATTTTTCTTTAGAACGAAATTCATGAGTTCCATGAATTGCAATTACTGGAATTCCTTGAAAAACAATTTCTTTTTTTTCAGGCTTTAATTTAAATAACTTGATTTCAGATTTTCTTGCTTTCCTAGGCAAGGAAAACAATTCAAAAGCTTGATGCCAAGTTTCCTGAGTAGGAATACTTGAATCAAACAAGTCTCCAGGCATTAAAATTAATTCAGCTTGTTCTTGAATAGCTAAATGAAATGCTTGCTCTAAAGCATTAAAAGAGTCGTTCGCGCGCTCGGAATTTAATGCAAACCCTAAATGAGTATCAGAAATTACTGCTATTTTCATTCAAGGTCACGCTCCTTGAACGCGACAGCTCCGCCGGTTGCTTCGGCGTCACTAAAAATTGGCAAAGACTTTAAATCACTTAATTTTTCTAAAACAAAGTCCGGGTTTGATTTCAACAAAGTTTTTCTAGAATTATAACCATTAACAAAAGCAGCAGATTTTACTCCGCCATGCTTTGCTGTTTCAATGTCATGAACCATGTCTCCAACATATAAAACATGTTCAGGAATATGATCCAAATTTTCAACTACTTCATGAATTTTATTCATTTTATTCACTACTTCACAATAAATTTTGTCAAAAAATTTTTCTAACCCGAATAACTTTATTTCTCTTTCAATGAATTCTTTTGGATGACTACTTAAAACATCTAATCTAATGTTTTTGTTTTTCAACCATTGCAAGGTATTAATTACATCCGGATATAAATGTTTTAATTGAAGACTTTTAAAAAAAGGCAGAAAAACATTTTTTTGTTTTTCATCAATTTTTATATTAATTTTTTTATAAAACTCTGGCCAAGGAAGAATATATTCATCTCTAAATTTCTCTAAAGAAATTCTTTTCCCGCCATAATATTTTACTACATGCATTGTTGCTTCATACACGTTTTCCAAATCGTTTACTATTACGCCGTTCCAATCAAAAATAACTGCTTTAATCATTTCACTCACTAAAAATTAATTTCATTAAATCATTCTTTTTTTGTTGAGATAAAAACATTAATGGATACAAAATCATTAAATCATATTCTTTGAATTTTTCTTCTACAGGAATTACATTAAAATCTTGTTTTGAAAAAACAACTGCATTAATGGAATATTTTTCCATTAATGCTGGAACTTCATTCAAGGAATGAACTTTGAAGTCTCTAAAAGAATTCCATGAAACAAGTTTTTGAAAAAGCTTTTCAACAGCTTCATGATTTTCTTCACTTGAAATTGGAAAAATATTGCAACCTCTTTTCATTAAAAGCCATGCAGCAATTAAATCTTCTTTTCGCGCTTCACTGAAAATAAAACAATTTCCTTCAACGCCTAAAGGCAAGCCTTTTAACCCTGAAACTTCTTCAAAAAAAATAAAAAACTCTTTTGGATGAATTTCAATAAAAATTGTTTTAACAGGCTTGGATAAATTCACTTTCAAACCTGGAATGGAATTCAAAACTTGTTTTCCCACAAGGTTTTCAGTGTCTTTACTTGAAAAAGAATGCTGGCCTCTTCTTTGAACAGATAACTTAAAAGAGTCTCCTGAATGCAAAAAATTTTTTGCATGAAGTAAAACCTTTTCCTGAATTTCTTCAAGCACGGGATTAGAGTAATTAAATGCTTTTGCAATTGAATGAATTCCAAAAACTAATCCAAGTTTTTCACTTAAATCAGGAGAAGAAAAAATGAATAATCTTCCAGGAGCTTTATCAATTTTTTCAATGTTTATTGAATGCTTTTTTGCAATCAATTTAATGTGTTCAACTAATTTTTTTACAAAAAACTGTTTAACAAAATGAGTTTTAAGAGACATCTCTGAAGAGGTTTTCACAATCAAGCAATTAAATTCCTGCATAAAAGTCTTTGCTTAGGAAAACAATAAATAGGTTTGCGAATTATAAATTTATATAATCTCAGTAAAAGATCTTTCACGAACGAAGTGAGCATGCTCAGTCAAAGACTGTGCGCATACTCTTCGGACGTTACGGCGATGTGGTGGAATGGCAGATCGGCTATGCGCTCGCCTGCAGAGCGAGATAGGAGGGTTCAACCCCCTCTTCCACCTTTATAAATTAAATAATTTAAAGAATTCGTCTCTTGTTAATCCAGCTTGTTTTATTATGGAATTTAGAGTTCCTTTTGAAATTACATTATGATTTGGAATTGTCAATCTTTTATAAGATTGGAAGTTTAGGCAATTACTTCCACCACTTCTTCATCTATTGAAGGAGGAATTGGCTCATTATGTTTTTTTAAACTATCTAAATACCCTTTAATTGCATCTTTAATATTTTCAAGTGCCTCGCTTCTTGTTTTTCCTTGTGAAATACATCCAGGAAGAGAAGGACATTCAACTACAAATACTCCTTCTTCATCTTTTTCAACAATAATTCTGAACTTCATGAATTCACCTAAAAAATATGTATAAAGAAGAATATAAATATTTGCAAGACTTACAGATATTTTTATCAAAATTTGATTGAACACTAAATTGAATGGTAATTAAGATTTATAAAAAGAAAAGAGACTTTTAAAAAGGTTTGGTCGGAAAAATAGTATATTAATTACACGAATTTTTAGTGATTTTATGGGTTTACGTCCAGGTCATTGTTATAGTAGAATGAAAAGAGCTTACACTAGAACAGCTGTAACTGTGCCTGACAGAAACTATATTGGAACAAATCCAAATGTTAGAACAAGACAATGGAATATGGGAAACGGATTAAAAGAATTCAATACAGTAGTAGAATTAATTGTCGAAGACACTATTCAAATAAGGGATAATGCTTTAGAAGCAACAAGAGTTTTAGTTACAAAATCTTTATCTGATGCATTAAAAAAAGAAGGATTTTTCTTAAAAATAAGGGTTTACCCTCACCAAGTGTTAAGAGAAAACAAGCAAGCCCAAGGAGCTGGAGCAGACAGAGTTACAACTGGAATGAGTCATGCTTTTGGAAAACCAACTGGAAGAGCTGCAAGAGTTAAAGCAGGACAAGTATTAATGAGTTTACTTGTAAACGAACAATCAACTGAAATAGGAAAAGAATGCTTATTAAAATCAAAATCAAAACTTCCATGCAGAGTAACAACTAGAGTTCACAAAGATGTTCAATCAATTGGCACTAAACCAAAGAAAATTAAAATGCCTAAAGAAGAAAAGAAAGAAGAAACAACTGAAGCAGAAACAGGTGAAAAGAAAGAAGAAGGAAAAACTGAAACAAAAACAGAGAAAGCAAGCGATAAAAAAGAGGAAGCAAAAACAGAGAAAAAAGGAAAAGAAGAAGCAAAGAAAAAATAAAAACTAATTCTAGGAAAAAAAAGGTTTTCAAGGTAACCAAAAGAATTTAATAGTAAAAAGTCTTTCTTTTAACTAAATGAAATCAATTGCTTGGTTTAAAGAAATCAAAAAAGAAGACGTAGGAATAGTTGGAGGAAAAGGAGCTAATTTAGGGGAAATGGTTAACGCAGATTTTCCAGTTCCTCTAGGATTTTGCATTACTGCTCAAGCATACTTTAAATGGCTTGAAGACACTGGATTAAAAAAAATAATAATTAAAAAAATTAATTCAATTGACGTTGAAAACACTGAACAATTAGAGCAAACAACTAAAGAAGTAAGAGAACTAATTATTAAAAAAGATTTAAGTCTAGACTTAAAATCAGAAATACTTAAAGCCTATCACACTTTAAGCGAGAAAAAGATTGGATGGATTGGATTAACTGAATATGTTTACGTAGCTGTTCGTTCAAGTGCAACAGCAGAGGATTTACCAAGCATTGTTGAAGACTCACATGTATTAGTAAAAATTAATGGCAAAACAATTTATGACTCAATAAAAAATATTTACAACCTTTATGGAGATTGCACAAATAATGAAGTAGAAGTTATTGCTCTTGAAAACAATGAAGCTAAATGGATAAAAGCTCAACAAATATATTGTCATCCAGCAAAAGAAAAAAAATTATATAAAATAGTAACAGAAACAGGAAGAGAAATAACAATCACAAAAAACCACACATTAATAGTCTTAGATGAAGATACTTTGAATCCTAAAACAATTTCTATTGATGAACTCAAAAACGGCCAAAAAGTTCCAGTAACAAAATCAATTCCATTTATTGATTCTAATTTGAAATTCATAGATGTATTGGAATACATTCAAGATAATGACATATTTTTAGAAGAAGATTTAGTTTACATTAAAAATAATTCCTCCAATTGGACAATTCAAAACCCGTTAAAAAGACATATTTCAATAAACAAAAACCTTGCTTATTTTTTAGGACTGTATTGCGCAGAAGGAAGCACATATCTTGAAAACGGAGTAATAATAACAAACTCAGATAAAAATGTAATAGAAAAAACAAAAACGTTTTTAAGAGAACTTGAATTATACAACAATCAAAAAATAAACAAGCATTCCATTAGAGTTTATTGTAAAACATTAGTAAGACTTTTGCACGTCATTATAGGCAAACCTTTGAATATTAAAGGAAAAGGAAAATCAGCACAAATAAAAAAGGTTCCAAACTTTATTTTTGATTGCTCAAAAGAAATTATTGGAACTTTTTTAAGCGGTTGTTTCGATGGAGATGGATATATTGGTAGAGAAGCTATAGAATACACATCAATATCTGAAATGTTAATTGGAGGAATTGTAAAGCTTTTAGAATTACTAAATATAAATTTTTATATTCGAAAGAAAAAAAATACTTTCACCATATATATTCCTGCTTCACAAGCAGAACAATTCAAAAACATGATTAATTTAAATCATTCTGAAAAATCAAAAAAATTGGATAATTTGATTACAAGGTATAATAAAAGAGAAAAACATGCAGAATTCAAAAACCCGTTCATTGTTTCCCCAACCTTGTCAAAAAACCTAAGAAACGCCTTTAATGAAACACTAGAAAAAAGACTTGGAGAAATTGCAAAATGCATTCAATGCAAAAACTCTGTAGAAAAAACAAGTTACTATAAAAATAGATTAAGATATTATTGCAAACACTGTAAAAAAACATTTTATGAAAAAGAAATCATAAAAGAAGAAATTGATAAATATGTTTACTATGATGAAAAAGGCAGATTCAAAAAATATTTTACTCCGTGGAATAAAGCACTAATTAGGGGAAGATTGTCTAGTACAAGGTTTGAAAAATTTATTAAAAAAAATAATTTGAAAGATTATGTGCAATTTTTTAATAATAGTGTTTTGTGGGACCAGGTAAAAGAAATTCAGGAAATTGATTACAATGGAATGGTTTATGATTTTACTGTGCCAAAAATAGAAAACTTTGCGGCTGGATTAGGAGGGATCATTACTCATAACTCAGCCTCTTTTGCAGGGCAGCAAGACACTTACTTGAATATAATTGGCGATCAAAAATTATTAGATGCAGTAAAAAGATGCTGGGCTTCATTGTTTAATGCAAGAGCAACTTATTATAGAAAAAAACAAGGATTTAGAACAGAAAAAGTAGGAATATCAGTGGTAGTGCAAAAAATGGTTAACTCTGAAGTAGCAGGAGTAATGTTTACTTCCACTCCAACAGGAGATGAAACAAAAATAGTGATTGAAGCAGCATATGGATTAGGAGAGGTAGTTGTATCAGGAAGCGTTACTCCAGATACATACATTCTAGATAAAGAATCGCTACAAATTTTAAGCAAAAAAACTTCAACTCAAACTTGGATGACAATAAGAAAATCTGGGGCAAGCCAAAAAGAAGATGTAAACGAAAAAATGCAAGAAAAACAAAAACTTGAAGACAAGCATATAATTGAGTTAGCTAGAATTGGAAAACGAATTGAAGCTCATTATGGGCATGCACAAGACATTGAATGGGCTTTAGAAAATGACAGGCTTTATATTGTGCAATCAAGAGCAATTACAACTTTAGGATTAGGAAAAAAAGCTTTAGAAAAAGAAACTCAAAAAATTGAAACAACTGCAAAACCTTTAATTATTGGATTAGCTGCTTCTCCTGGAATTATTTCAGGAAAAGTAATAATTGTTCCAACAGTTGAAGATATTCAGAAAGTAAAAACAGGAGACATTATTGTAACAATAATGACTGATCCAGACTGGGTTCCAATAATGAGAAAAGCTTCAGGAATAATTACAAACGAAGGAGGATCAACTTGTCATGCAGCAATTGTTTCAAGAGAATTAGGAATTCCATGCGTTGTTGGAACAGGAAATGCAACAGATATTTTAAGAGACAACGAAGAAATAACTTTAGATGGATTTACTGGAAGAATTTTTGAAGGAAAAATCGCAATATCCAAGCCAAAAGAAGAATTAGAAAAAAAAGAATTAATTCAAGAAAAAGAAATAAAAAAAATTGAAACAGCTTTGGAAAAACTTGATTTAAAAGAAATTGAAAAAGAAGAAAAAGAATCAAGGAAAGCATTAGATGGAAGATTAGAGGAATTAAAAAAAGAAATAAAAGAACACGAAGAAGAATTACTGAAACTAAAAGAAATTGAAAAAGAATCAAAAGAAAAAGCTAAAGAAGGATTAACTGAATTGCTTGCAAAAAGAGCAATTAAAGTTAAAGTAAATGTTGCCTTGCCTGATGCAGCAGAAAAAGCAGCTAAAACAAATGCAGACGGAGTAGGCTTATTGAGAGCGGAACACATGATTACTGCTTCAGGAATTCATCCAGCAAACTTTATTAGAGAAGGAAAAAAACAAGAATTAGTGAAAACAGTTAAAGAAGGAATTAAAAAAGTAGCAGAATTATTTAAAGAAAAACCAGTATGGTATAGAACATTTGATGCTAGAACAGATGAATTCAGGCACTTAAAAGGAGGAGAAAAAGAACCAAAAGAAGCCAATCCAATGCTTGGATGGCATGGAATTAGAAGAGCTTTAGATGAACCAGAAATAATTAAAGCAGAGTTCACTGCAATAAAAGAATTAGTAAAAGAAGGATTCAATAATATCGGAGTAATGCTTCCATTTGTTGAAGCAGTTGAAGAAGTAAAAAAAGCAAAAGAAATAGCTAAAAGCATTGGCTTACAACCATTAAAAGACGTTGAATTCGGAGTAATGATTGAAACCCCTGGAGCAGTATGGATTATTGATGAATTAATTGAAGAAGGAATAAGCTTTATTTCATTTGGAACAAACGATTTAACTCAGCTTACTCTTGGATTGGATAGAAATAATGAAAGAATTCAAAAATGGTTTAATTCAAAGCATCCAGCAATTCTAAGGCAATGCGAATACGTAATAAAAAAATGCCTTAAAGCAGGGGTAAAAACATCTATTTGCGGACAAGCAGGATCAGATCCTGAAATGGTGAAAAAATTAATTGAATACGGAATTACAAGTGTTTCCGCAAACATTGATGCAGTGGAAAAAATTAAAGAACTAGTTCTAGAAGAAGAAAAAAAGAAAATCTTAAACAAAATCGATAAAGAAAACTAGGAAAGATTTTTATTAAAGTAAAGCATTATTTTTTGAGATTGAAATGAGTTTTTCAAAAATATTAATTGCATTGATTTTAATTTCATTAACCGTAAGTGTAGCCGCGCATACAGAAACTAAAGAGCCTGCAGCAGGAGAAATAACTGAATTTCTTCCATTAGATCCATTTCAAGGAATAATTATTGCTTCAATAATTATTTTACTAATTTTAATTATTTCTTTTGCTTTACAGAATTCTTTAAGCAATCAGGTAAAAAAAATACTTTTTGTAATCATTGTAATAGCAACTGTTTTGCCAACACTTTATTTAGCCGGAAGCACTGTTTACCTAAATCTAATATCTGAATCTGAAGGGCCAATTCATTGGCATGCAGATTTCGAAATAGAGATTTGCGGAGAAAAAATTAACAAAGAATTAATTGAATCAGAAGGCTTGTCAAATAAAGTTGGAAACTCTGTATTTCATCATCATAATGATTACAGAATTCATGTTGAAGGAGTTTTAATAAAAAAATCCCAAGCATCTCTTGGAAATTTTTTCAAAGTAATTGGAGGAGAATTTGAAAAAAGCCATTTAAGGATTCCATTAAAAAATGGAAAATTTAAAGAAGTTCGATTAGGAGATAAATGCCCTAACGGAAAACCTGGAAAACTAAAATTATTAGTATTAAATCGTGAAACAGAAAAATTTGAAGAAAATCCTTTATTAGATGAATATGTGTTAAAGCCTTTTGAATTAATTCCTCCAGGAGATGAATTAAAAATTGTGTTTGACTCTGAAAATGGAAGTGAAAAATAATGGCAGTAGAAGCATCTATTCCTGCATTAAGCACTGTAATAATTACTGCATTAATTGATTCAGTTAATCCTTGTGCAATAGGAGTATTAATTTTACTTATTTCAACAGTTATTGCTACTTCTCAAACAAAAAAAAGAATGCTTTCACTTGGATTTGCATACATTGCAGCAGTATTCATTACTTATTTTTTAGCAGGAATTGGATTGCTATTCGTTTTTGCCTACATTCCTCAAACAATTGCAGAATACATTTCAATTATTGTGGGAACATTAATTGTTTTCGCAGGCTTAATTGAATTAAAAGATTTTTACTGGTATGGACAAGGATTTTCGTTATCAATTCCTCCTGAAATGAGTAAAAAAATTTCAAATTATACAAAAAATTTAAGCATTCCAGGAATAATGTTTTTAGGAGCATTTGTTTCAGCAGTTGAATTGCCTTGCACTGGAGCTCCATATCTAGCAATTTTATTAGTATTAAAACAAAGCTTTGATTTAACTGCTTTAGGATTACTAATCTTATATAATTTTATTTTTGTTTTACCATTAATAGTAATACTTTTATTAGCAGCTTTAGGAATAAAGATAACAGAAATAAAGGCTTGGAAACATAGAAACAGGCCTTACATGAGATTATTTAGTGGAATGCTTTTAATTGCATTAGGATGGCTATTAATTTTAATTGCAAACGGAACAATTAATTTCGGGTGAAAAAAATGAATTCAATAATTGTGAAAAGAAGAGGACATGAAGAAAAATTTGATGCAAAAAAATTATATGGAAGCGTTTACTGGGCATGTAAAAGCAGTCACTTACAAGAACAATTTTGTGAACAAACATCTGAAAAAGTTTTAAAAGCAGTAAAACAATGGTTAAAGAAAAGAAAAAAAGTTGACTCAAACCAAATCTTTAAATGCATTGTAAAAGAATTAAAAAAACACGATAAAGATGCTTCATTCATGTATGAAACGCATAGAGATTTAAGTTAACATGCATTAAAATAAATTAGTTTGAAAAAGAAATATATTATTAATTGTTGCATTAACTAATTTTTTTAAGAGTTAAAAGAATTGGGCCTGTAGCTCAGTTGGTAGAGCACATGACAAATTAAATCATTCAATAATTAATGATTGGTTTGGGTGAAGCTCTTAACCATGGGGTCAGGGGTTCGAATCCCCTCAGGCTCGTTTCATTAACTCTACCCTGATTCAATAGAGAAAAGAATTGGTGGATCAATTTTTACTTCAGTTCTTGTTTTAGGGTCTTCAAAGGATACTTCAATCAAGCATTCAATTTTTTGGCTTGGCTCTGCTGCATCAGGAAAAGAAAAAGTCATTGGAACAGAAAACTTGCTATTACTTGAACCCTTTCTCTTTAAATCAATTGGAAAAATGTTTGCAGTTTTTTGAGGAATATTAATAATTGAAGTACTCTCACAGCTATCTAATCCAAAATCGTTAAGACTTCCTTGTTTTACTTGAAGGTCTACTTTTGAAACATCTAAATCTCCTTTGTTTTCCAAGTCAAGAGAAACTTGTTTTTTTTCAGGGTTTCCACTTGAATCTCTTCTAAGCTTATAATTATTTTCCAAAGGCCTTAACAAAGCAGAAACCAGAATTTCAGCTTCTTTTAATTTTACTTCAAGTAAAAGTTTATGCAAAACAGATTGATCTTTTTTCACAACAAGATATCCAGTTCCAAGAACTTGCCTTGCAGTTGCAGGAGGGGAAAACTTTAACAAGCCAATAAATTCATTATTTTGCTTGTCAGCAGAAATATCAATAAAGCAATTCTTAATATTTTCACAACCAGTTAAAGAAAACCAATTCAAAAAATCGTCTTTACTGTTTTCACCTACATCAGCTAATTCAATGCTTATTTGAATTTTTTCAATTTTAATTGAACCCTTATTAGTTATCTTAATATCCTTAGTTAAATCTGCTCCAGCTTTTGCATCCATGGAAAGAGTTCCAGTAGGATTAATACTTGTCTCAGGCTTTGGAAAAACTCTAAAAGAAAACTCTTTATTAGTTTTATCGCTTTTCAACAAACCTTTAATTAAAAACTGGCCTTTTAATTCATCGCCTTTAGATTTATCTTTAACTCTATAACTGTCTTTAACTTTTACTCTAAGCTTTAATTCATCTTCTCCATTAGGAGATAAAGGAAAAGTACTTGGAACAAATTCCGTTGACTCAAAAACGTCTTTAAACTCTTTTCCATCTAAATCAAAACTTAATTCAACTAATTTTTTTTGATCTTTATTCTTAATCCTAGTTAAAGCAAATTCTTTTTCCTCTCCAATAGATAAATCAGGAAAAGAAAAATCCAATAAATCTAAATCAAAATCTTTAGACAAAGTAATATTAGAAGGGGAAACTCCTCCACGAGTTACAGTAATTTCTTGAGACAAAGCCTTGTGTTTTGGAATGGGATTAAACTCAATTGAATAAGTTCCCTCTCTAAGCTTTCCAGAAATTATTCCAGAACTAAACTCTAAAACCTTGCTTCCTTTAGAATCTAAAACACTTCCAGAAGCAGCTGAAATAACTTTGCTTTCAGTATCCTTAATTGAAACATTTACTTCAACAATGCCTCCAATAAAAAAATCGTAAACAAAAAACACCACTATTAAGAAAACAAGTAATGCAAGAATTTTCTTCCAATGAGGAAGAATAGGGGAAAGCATTTCCTTCACTGAATCCAAAGGCCCTCCAGATGATTGTCCGCCAAACCCTCTAGGTTCAAATCCGCCTCCAGAAAACTCGTCAAAATTAGCCATTCAAAGCCTCAATAAATTTAATCAAATGATTTATATAATAAAAAACAAATATTTAATTCTTTTTACATTAAATACCTATAATAATTAAAGGAATTTAAGTGAAAAACACTAAATTAGATGAAAACGAGAAAGAATTAAAGTTGTTTTTGTTATTCGTATTAATTTTAACCATACTTATTTTTGGATACATTTACTGGCTTCAATTAAACAAACAACCCGAAACATTTTCAGAAACCTATTTAGGAAAAATGGAAAAAGAAGCAAAAGTTAATAAAGAATTCAATGTACAATTTATTATTGAAAACAAAGAAAGAAAACCAATGAATTACAATTATTCAATTTCAATTGAAGAAAAAGAAATTGAAAAAAAAGTTTCACTACAAGAAAATGAAAAAAAAACAATTAATGAAAAAATTATTTTCACAAAAGCAAGCGAAGAAAAAAGAGTTTTAATTGAAGTAAAAAAAGATGAAAACAATTCCAAAGAATTAAGTTTATGGTTTTGGGTGAAAGTAAATGAAAATTAGTTTTATTAGTTGCTCTGAACAAGAAATTGATTTCTTGCCAGAATTAGAAGAATTTTTAGTAAACGAAGTAATGGGTTTAGAAACAGAAACTTTCTACGTTCCAACAGTTTTAGATATTCCTTTACAAGCAAAACAAGTATCAAGCAACTCAGACTTAGTTTTTACGTTATACTCATTTGAAAAAGAAGATAAAAGAATTTCACTTGTTTTGGAAAAACTTTTAAAAATCGAATTAGATTCAAATACCAGAATAGTTAAAGCAATTGAAGAAACAGAAGAATCAGAAATTTTAACTGAAGAAGACGTTCAAAAAGAAAAAGAAAGACTAGTAAAAAAATGGGGAGAAACAATAATTAATTTAATTCACTTTCCTGAAAAATTTAAACCAGGATTTGAAGAAACAGAAGAATAAAACTATTTTTTTCTTCCAACAATTAATGCATGATCTTTTTCAAAAGGCTCTAAAAAAAGCACTTGCAAAACATTAAAGTCTTTTTTCAAGCTTTCCTCAACTTCTTTGAAAACCTTTTTAGGATTTGCAGCAACATCAATTGAACGAGCCTTTACAGCTAACAAGCCAATGCCATTTTTCTTTAAAAAGCATTCAGCATTCTTCAAAAAAATCTCGCTTTGATTTTTTTGAGAAACATCTTGAAACAATACATCTACTTCTAAAACAAATTCTTTATACAATTCAGGATGATTGGCGGACTGCATTATTGGAACTAAATTTTTTCTTTTCTCGCAAAGCATTACAAATTTCCTCATTACTCGAGCAGAAATATCAACTCCAAAAACAACTCCCTTTAATCCAACAATATCCGAAATATGGGAAACAGTTGTTCCTTCAGCGCTACCCAAATATAACACTCTTGAACCATCATTAAATGGAAATGTTTTCAAACCCTTTTTAATTGCTGCTCCTAATTTAGATCTTTGAGGCTTCCACTCTCTATATTCAACTCCATTAAATTTGAACAAGTTTTCTCCATAAACTTTTTCTCCTGGAACAAGGTTTTTAGTTACAAGTTTATTTTTAAAAACAAAAAGTCCTGGAAAAATTTGTTTAAGCATAAAAATCAAAATTAATTTCTTAAACCTTTAACTTGTTCTAAACGTTTTAGAAGACTTTTCTCTAAATCTTTTGCAATAAAGGCTTTACCAAAAAAATCTTCTTTAACTGCAATTGCAAGTTTTGCAGCTAAAGCCCTGGCTATTTTACCTTTTTGTTTTGGCTTTAATTCTTTAAGCATTGGATGCTGAAACAAATATCCATGCTTTGGAGGATTTGAATGAGTTTTTAAATGCTGAAACAAGGACTTTTCTGCTCCAAGAACTTGAAGAGTTGAAGAAGGCAAAAAAGCAAGTTTTTCTAGCGAACCCGAATGAGCTAAAAATCTTGCTCCAAGCAATCCTCCACATAAATAAGAAAAATTTGGAGCAACTTCTTTCATTCCTTGTTCAATGAATTCAACTAATTCTTTTCTAAATTTTTTTAAATTCAAAGCATTTCTTGCAAGAGACTGAATTTCAATTAAATCTTTTTCTGAAAGATTTGCTCCCATGGAAGTATTTACCTTGCTTAAAATTTCTTCAATCTTTTTCTCGTTTTTATAAAATGCTATTAAATATTTTTTAGAAAAATTTTTTCTTTCTCCAAGCAAAACACAATTCAAGTAAACTTCGTTGTCATTTAAAAGCAATTGAAGTTCAGGAAAATGCATTCCAAACCATTCAATACAGTGCTCAGATAATTCATTAAAAGATTCATCTAATTCATCAATAACTGAAACAGCTTTAACTAAATGCAAGTCTCTAGAAGAATACTTTTCTTTAACTTGTTTTTTTGTTTCAGCAATGAGTTTTTCACGAATTTCATTAAATGAGTTAGCCATAATAAATAGCTAAATAGAAAGCAATTTAAAAACTATTTAATTGAATTAAGTCATGCCAAAAGAAGAAATAATTAATCTAGCTTTAAGAAGAAGCTTGTTTTATCCGAGCGCAGAAATATATGCAAATGCTCCTTCAGGGTTTTGGGAGTTCGGCCCAGACGGAGAAAAAATTAGAAGAAAAGTAATAGATTTTTGGAGAAAAGAATTAGTTGAAAAAGAAGAATTCCAAGAAATCTACGGAGCACAGTTACTGCCTGAAAAAGTTTTCGAAGCCTCAGGACATTTACAGTCATTTAACGATCCAATAGTTCAATGCAATAAATGCCATGCATTGCATCGCGCAGACAAATTAATTGAAGAAACATCAAAAGAATCAATTCCTGAAAGCTCTGCAGTTGAATTCTTTGACAAAAAATTAAAAGAATTAAAAATTTCTTGCCCAAAGTGTCATGGAAATTTAGGAAAAGTAAAACTATTTAATATGATGATGAAAGTAGAGATAGGAGCCACAGGCAATCAAACAGGGTATTTAAGGCCTGAAACTTGTCAAACAATTTTTTTAGATTTTGACAGAATATATAAAACAATGAGAAAAAATTTGCCTCTGGGAATGGCTCAAGCAGGTGCATCATTTAGAAACGAAATAGCTCCAAGAAATACCTTGCTTAGAGAAAGAGAAATAGGGCAAATGGAAATAGAAATATTTTTTAATCCAAAAAAAATGAATGAAGTAGAAAATTTCAATGAAGTAGAAAACTATAAACTAAATTTATTTTTATTAAAGGATAAAAGAGTTCATTCAATTTCATGCAAGGAGGCAGTGGAAAAAAAAATTGTTTCAGGAAAATTAATTGCATACTATTTAGCCAGAGTACAACAATTATATGAAAAATATGGAATTGATTTAAATAAAATGCGTTTCCGAGAACTAGAAGAAAACGCAAGAGCATTTTATGCAAAAGAAACCTGGGACTTTGAAGTGGAAACAGACTTGGGATGGATTGAATTAATTGCAAACAATTACAGAACAGATTATGATTTGAAAAGACACGGAGAAGTAAGCGGAAAAGATTTAAGCATTAAAGAAGACGGAGAAAGCTTTATTCCACATGTATTCGAAATTTCAACAGGAATTGACAGAACAATTTATGCATTACTAGATCATGCATTCAGAAAAGAAAAAAGAGGCCAAGAAGAACGAATTTATTTAGATTTAAATTCCAGAATTGCTCCATATCTAGTAGGAATATTTCCCTTAGTTAAAAAAGATGGATTGTTTGAAAAAGCAAAAACCATTTGGAATGAATTAAGAGAATACAATTTTGACTGCTTTTTTGACGAAAAAGGATCAATTGGAAAAAGATATGCAAGAGCAGACGAAATAGGAATGCCATTTGCAATAACAGTTGACTATGACTCGTTAAAAGATGAAACAGTTACTTTAAGGGAAAGAAATTCCATGCAACAAAAGAGAATTAAGATAAAAGATCTATCCGAATTACTTTGGAAACTACAAATAGGAAAAACAAGCTTTTAATCCAATAAACTCATTAAATCCAGGAAAAAGCCAAGAAAAACAGACTTAGACAATTGTCAAAAAAAACAATATATTTAAATGACAATTGACGAAAAGGATTTTTAAACAGTTTTAACATTAATTAAATAAATTTAAGGCAGTGAAAAAATGGAAAAACTAAAAACCTCTATTGCAGGAGAAATAACTCTTTCAAAAGATCCAGGAGGATCAATGAAGAAATGGAGAGAAATCTTTGGGATTTCTCAAACAGAGTTAGCAGACTATTTAAATGTTTCAAGTTCAACTATTTCAGATTATGAAGGAGGAAGAAGAAAATCTCCTGGAATAACAGTTATTGCAAGACTAGTTGATGCATTACTTTTCCTTGATAAAAGACATGGTGGAAAAATAACAAAACAATTAATGAAAGACTTTGAGCCAGAACAAGAAATATTTGATACACACGAATTTTTTTCAGCATTAAAAGCCAAAAACTTTGCAGAAAAAATTGATGGAACATGCGTTGCCTGTCCATCAAAATTAAAAGAAACAAATATTTATGGATACACAATAATTGATTCACTTAAAGTAATATTAGATGTTCCAGTACACGAATACATGCAATTATATGGAAAAACCCCTGAAAGAGCATTAATCTTCACTCAAGTTGAAAGCGGTAGAAGCCCTTTAATTGCAGTAAAAATTGGCAGGTTTTCAACTGACATGAAACCATCAATAATAGTCTTACATGGAATAACAAAAGATGTAGATAAGGTTGCAATTAAAATAGCTGAATCAGAAAAAATTCCGTTACTTATTACAAGTAAACCAATTGAAGAAATAAAAAAATCTTTAACTGATTTTGAATCATAGTTATTCTTGGATTCTAACACAATAAGTATTCCTATATTTTCTTGATCCATCATCTGTCTCTCCAATTAATTTATTAGAATAAACATATTTCACTTTATACTCTTTAGCAAGTTTTACACTTACATGCTTTGAAGCCTTATTTGAACCAATTAATACATCAAAACCATTAGGAACTTTTTTAAGTCCAACAATTTTTGCAAGAGAATCTTTTTCCTCTTCAAATGCAAGAAACTCTTTCAATTTAAGTAATGCTTCTTCTAACTCTAAAAGAGAAGTTTTCTTTGTTCCACGAATTTGAATAATACCTTCATGATAATTTGATGAAACCTTCATGCAAGCATCACAAATAAGAGATTGAGGTTTAAGAATTGACTCTCTTTCTAAAAACAATTTACTTCCTTCTAATTCACCTTCAATCTTTATTTTAGCAATTGACTTGCCTTTATCAAAAGGAATTAATTTAACTTTTACAACAAAATTCTCTAAATCTTTTACTTTAAGTTTTTCGTTAACTATTTCAACAAGGTTTTCAGGAGATTGTTCAACCCAATTAAATCTAATTCTAATCTGATTACATCTCTTACAATGATCTATCACAATCTCTTTATCTATTTCAACTAAATTAGGATGATCCTCTAAAAAACAGTTTAAACAAAAATTCTTAAAAAACTGATTTGATTCCTTTCCACATTTAGGGCAAAAACGTTTATTCATTTAATAATACCCATTACAATTAATTTAAAAAATATTTTAAACATGCTTTAATTTTTTCTTCTTCTCATAAGCTAAGTAAAAAACTGGATTCAAAACATAAGAATAAGTTGCAAGAACAGCAATTAAAAACCTCAACAAGATAAACAAAAATAGGAATTCAAGTTTGTCAGCAAAAAAAGACAAAATCCAACTAGAAATTGAAACAAGAAAAGGAAAAACAGATGCCTTTGAAATATCAATTGAATTTTTTTTAGTTAAAGAAAAAGTCCGAAAAATTACTTGCAAAAAGTTTTGCTTCTCTAAAACAGATACTGGGAAAAGCAAAAAAAACAAAGCATTTGCAATGAAAACCATTAACAAAAAACCAATCAAAGAAACTGCAATCAAAAAAATGTTCTTGGAAGGCAAAAACAAATTTAAAGCCAAGCTAAAAGGAATTGTAAGAATTGAAAAAAAAATCAATTCAATAAAAATTGCAGGAATAATTACAAAAAATTTATTTAAAGCTTCTTTAAATCCTTTAATAAAAGAAATATTTTTCCTTGCAATAAAGTCCCTAACTAAAACAGAATACATTGCATTAATCAATGAATCCAAAATCAACACTAAAAGCGAGAAAACAAAAATTATGGATGATTGAATTAACAATGAAAAAGCTTTAACAATTCTTTCCTCTCTAGAAAGAGAAAATAATTCAAGAGACTGAACTATTAATGGAGCAGTTAAAAGCATTAAAACTCCGTACAAAGCTGCAATAAAAAATTTTGGTAAAAAAAGCTTTGGAATTTTTACAAGAGTCTTAAAGGCATCAATCAAAACAATAAAAAACTTTGACATAAATTCACCAACTGCCAAAGAAAATTTAATTCAAATTTAAAGTAAAAAAAACCATTAAAGTAATTTAACTATTTCCCCTACTTTTGGAGCAAAAGCTTCAAATCCTTTTTCTTTTAACTCTGTTTGATAATCAGAAATTACTTTTGAATCTCCATGCACACAAATTACTTTTTCAGGAGAAAGAGTTTCAACTGTTTTAATTAACTCTTCATGTCCTGCATGAGCAGAAAAATCTGCAAAATGAACTTTTGCTTCAACCTTTTCCAAGCTTCCTTCAATAGGAATTTTTCCAGTATCCTTTAAAATTCTTCCAGGAGTTTCCTCTACTTGATAACCAGTTAAAAAAATAGTTGAATTCTTGTCTTTAATAAACTTAGGCAAGTAATGATAGATTGGACCGCCCATTAACATTCCAGCAGTTGTAACAATTGCACAAGGTTCTTTGAAAACTCTTTTCCTAACTTTTTTTTCTTCAACCCAGTGAGCCCAACTCAAAGACTTTTTCAATAACTTAAAATCTCTAAAATAATCAGGATAATCTAAAAAAATTCTTGCAGCCTTCATTCCCATTCCATCAAAAAAAACTTGGCCATTCAATTTTTTTTCAAACAAAATTTGAATTACTTCTTGACTTCTACCAATTGCAAAAGAAGGAATCAAAGCCCACCCACCTTTATCAATTGTTTCTTGAACTTTCTCAAAAAAAACTTTTTCAATTTCCTTTCTATCTTCATGCTCTTTATTTCCATAAGTGGTTTCCATAATCAAGTAATCACAATTCTTAATTCCTTTTAAATCAGCTCCATTAAAGCTACGAGTTTGCTCTAACTTAAAGTCTCCTGTATAAACAAGACTTTTATTAGAGTAATTTAATTTAACCATTGAAGAGCCAAGAATATGCCCTGCATCAAATAACTCCATTAAAACATTTTCAGTTATCTGTAAAGGCATTCTATAACGCGTTGGAAAAGAAAACTTTGTAACTCTTTCAATCTCTGATTTCTCAAATTTTGGAGCCACTCCCTCAAAATCAGCAATCTTTAAAGTATCAAACCAAAGCAACCTACTCAAATCCAAAGTAGGAGGAGTCAAATAAATCAAACAATTATTGTAATCAAATAAATGAGGAAGATTTCCTGAATGATCAAAATGAGCATGAGAAACTATTGCAGCAGACAAGTTTTCTTGAATCTCTCCAGGATACATGGGGCCTTGAGGAGTAAGCTTTACTCCGTGATCTAACAAAATTTTATCCTTTGCATCAACTACAAAACTACTCCTACCAACCTCTTGAGCAGCTCCATAAAACTTAACACTTAAACCCATTTCACTCACACAAACAATTTAATAAGTAATAAAAGATACAAGAATATAAATAGATGATGGTTAAACAAAACAAAAAAACATTCAAAGAACTTGAAAAAAATTTAATAATTGAAGAATTCAAAAAGGGCATCATTCAATTCAAGTACCTGGTGCCTAAAATTCACTGCATTTTTCCCTCTGAAAAAATGAAAACCTGGTGCCTAAATTTGAGTTCCAAAACCTTTTATTTTTTTGTGAACGAAATTAAGTTATGGGATTTGAAATAAACTTTGAAGAATTAGCTAAACAGATTAATGAAAAAAAACCTAAAACTGTTTTAATTCAAGCTCCAGATGGAATGAAAATGCAGTTAATTGAAGTAGTAAAAGAACTTGAAAAAAGAACTAATGCAGAATACTTAACTTTAATAGAACCTGCATGGGGCTCATGCGATTTAGCTGATGAAAAAGCAAAAAAACTGAATGCAGATTTATTGATTCATTTCGGGCATAACATGATTTATCCTGGAAGAATTCCAACAATTTTTTTTCCTTTAACTCCAAAAATAGATCCACAACCATTAATTGAAAAACTAATTAAATTTCTTTCAAAAGAAAAAGTGCTTGAAATAGGATTAGTTTCTTCAAGTCAATTCACTCCATACCTTCAACAAATAAAGGATTACTTAGAAGAAAAAGGTTTTTCAGTTTCAATTGGAAAAGGCTCTAATAGAGTAAAAGACTTTGGACAAGTCTTGGGATGCAATTATTCTTCTGCATTAGACTTGGATGAAGACATTGAAGCAATTGTTTACTTTGGAGATGGAATTTTTCACCCAATTGGAATAACTTTTTCTTCAAAAAAAAGAGTAATAATTGCAGATCCCTATACACTTGAAGTAAAAGAATTAAAAGAAGAAAGAGACAAATACTTGAGGAAAAGATTTGCAATAATAAGTCAATGCTCGCATGCACAAAAATTTGGAATAATTGTTTCAATTAAATCAGGACAGCTATATCTACAAACCGCACGAAAAATGAAGGAATTAATTGAATCAAAAGGAAAACAAGCATTCATTCTAGTATGCGATTTTGTTTACCCTCAATACTTTTTAGGATTAGATGTAGATGTATTAGTTAACACTGCTTGTCCTAGATTAGCAATTGAAAACCTTCAAGAATTCAATAAATTAATGATTAATCCAAAAGAACTAGAAATAGCATTAAATGTTCGCTCGCTTCACGACTACCAATTCGAAGAACTAATTTAATAACTCAATTTCTTTTAATTCAACAAAATACAATTTACTGCCATCCACAAGAGCACAAAAAGTATTTTCAGGGCAAGAAAAAATTTCTTCCCTAAGCGTTCCGGAAAATTTAACTCTTGCTTTAGATTGAATTGATTTCAGTTTTTCTAAAATTTCTTTTGAAGAATTTTCAATAACATAATTTTTTTCATAAAAATCATTCCTCGTCAGGCAAAACTAAGGTTCCCTTAAATTCAGTTCCATGAACAGCGTTTTCAATGTTTTCAATGCTTTCCGCACTTAAAATAAAGGATTTAATTTTGGAACGCTTTAAAATCAAACAACTAGGCAAATCCAATACAACATTTTGCCCTGGCTTGGCATTCAAAGAAGTTGAACGCGAAACAATTTTAATTAACTCTGAATGAGTTAAATGAGAATAAAACTTTGCTTTAGGGTTTTCTCTGGGATCAGAAGAATACACTCCATCAACATTAGATAAATTCATGAAATTCGCGTTAACTGATTCAGCAATTAATGCAGCAACAGTATCAGTAGTAATTCCAGGCAAGATTCCTCCAAAAACAGGAATTAATCCTTTTTCAAGTTTTTGCCTTGCTTGATAAATTTTTTTCAAAGGCTCTGGAAAAGCATTCTCAAAAGCCTGTGAAACAAGCTTTGCATTTAATTGAGTAGCCATTATGCCAATTTCATCCAAAAAAAAATTGCTTGCTCCTAAAGCCTTTCCAGCTGCTTGAAACTCTCTAGCAGTTCTTCCTCCTCCTACAACTAAAACAAATTTATATCCTTCCTTCATTAAATTACTAAAAGAATGAGACAATTTTCCAAGCAAACCAGTATTAATTTTTTCCTTAATTACAATGCTTCCACCAAGAGAGACAACAAAGGTTTTACTCGAATCAAAAAAAGAATTCACTCCTTCAACTGATTCAATTACATCATTATTAGAGTTAGAAGAAACAGCTTCTTCATTAAACATTTCAAAAATATCAGGCATTAAAAAGTCCCTGAACATAATAGTGAAAACCAGTATAAAAATATTTGGCTTCAAAAAATTAATAAAATAAAACACATTTAAAGAAAAAAAATGAAGTGAATTCAAAAATGAAATTAGAAGAAATAGATACAGCTCTAGTAATGGTTTTCAAGAAAAAACTAAAAAAATTACAAGAATTCAAAGGACAAGGAACTCAACTAATTTCCCTTTACCTTCCAGAAGACGTTGACAGAAGCTCTGTAATGAATCAATTAACTGAAGAAATCAGTCAAAGCTCTAATATTAAAAGCCCTCAAACAAGAAAAAACGTTCAAGGAGCTCTAAGAAAAATAATTAATTTCTTAAAACACATTAACTTTAAACTACCAAAACACGGATTAGTCGTGTTTGCAGGAAACATTGCAGAAGCCGGCAGATCAGACATAATTCTGCAAACCATTAACCCAATAAAAGACTTAAGAACAAAACTTTACTGGTGTGATTCAGAATTTCATTTAGCTCCATTAAAAGAAATGATTACTCCAAGCGATGTATATGCATTAATTACAATGGATAAAAGAGAAGCAACAATTGCAAGCCTCATAGGAAAAAAATATGAAATAGTTGGACACTACACTTCAAATGTTGCTGGAAAAACAAGGGCAGGCGGACAATGCCTTTCTCCAGATTCACTAGTTCAATTAAGTAATGGAGAAATACTTCAAATAAAAAACTTACACAACCCATTAACTCTTTCAAGCTTTGATTTTTCAGAAAATAAATTAAGTCATTCAAAAATTGTTGACAAATGGGAGAACAAAAAACAATTGATTAAAATAATTACAAAAAAACCTCGCACAGAATTAAATTGTTCTCCAGACCATTTATTTTATGTATTTGAAGACAATAAAGTAATTGAAAAATCAGCAAAAGAACTAAAATTTAATAACAAGTTATTAATGCCTGAAAAAATCAAAACAGAGGCAGAAAAAATTTTATTAAAATCAAAGCAATACTTCAATAGTTTCATTTTAACTAGCAAAGGAAGAAAAAAATTAATAAATGCAAGGAAAATAAATAACTTAAGCCAAAAACAACTTGCAAACAAAACACAACTAACTCAAACAGCTATATCTTCTATTGAGTTAGGTAAAAGAAATTCTAGAAAAAATGTTATAAAAAAGATTTGCAATTCACTTGAAATAAATTTTTTAAATTTTATAAAGCAAAACTGTAAAGAGAATTCAACCCTTAATCTACCAAAAGCTATTGATGAAAAACTAGCTAAAATAGTTGGATACTTTTTAGGAGATGGAAACTTTGAAAAAGAAAGAATTAATTTTTCCGAGCAATCAAAAGAAGTTATTAAAAAATATGCCGAATTAATTAAAAAATATTTTAACTGTAATACATCTTTAAAATTTAGAAAAAATAAAGGATATTATTCTTTAAGAGTCTATGGTAAGCCAATAGTTGAATTACTAAAAAATGAATTTCCAGAACTAAAAAAAAGTAAAGATAGCTTAATTCCATCAAAAATATTGAAATGCAATAATACAATACTTGCAAATTTTTTGAATGGATTATTTGATGCAGAAGGATTTATTTCAAAAAAAAGAATTGGTTTTGCAGCAAATAACAAGTTATTAGTTCAACAAATTCAATTAGCTTTACTTAGGTTTGGAATAATTGCTTCATTACACGAATATAATAACAGAGCCAATAAATACAGCAAAAACCATCGATTCTCTATTGACATAGCTGAAAAAGAATCAATTAAAATCTTTAAGCAAAATATTGGTTTTACAAATTCACAAAAACAATTCAATCTAGAAAAAGCAATTAAAAGCAAATCAAATAAAAGCCTCGTTAGACAAATAGTTTTTAATGGAAGCAATATAAGAAAAATAATTGAAAAACATGGATATAATTTACAGTTATTTCCAAAAGTAACAAACTTTTTTAGAAATGAAAGAAATATGGGTAAAGAGATTTTTAAAAACTCAATATTAAATTATGTCAAAGACAAAAAATTATTTAATGAATTAAAAAAAATATATCAATATCCACTTATTCCAGTAAAAGTACATTCAATTGAAAAAACAAATATTCAAACAAAAATGGTTGACATTTCAGTTCAAAATCAAAGCTTTGTTTCAAATGGATTATTAGTGCATAATAGCTCTCAACGTTTTGAGCGTTTAAGAGAGGAAGCCGCACACGACTTTTATAAAAGGGTTTCAGAAAGAATGAATGAAATATTTGTTCCAGTTGAAGAAAAACTAAAAGGAGCAATAATTGGAGGCCCTGGAATGACTAAAAATCATTTCCTTGAAAGAGAGTTACTAGATCATAGAATAAAGAAAAAAATAATTGGAATATTAGATGCATCTTACACTGATGAATCAGGGATAAGAGAATTAATTCAAAAATCAGAAGAACTATTAAGAGACACTGAATTAATGAAAGAAAGAACAATAATAAATAAATTCTTGGAAGAAATAGCAAAAAACGGTTTAGCAGCTTATGGACAAAAAGAAGTAGAAGAAGCATTATTAATAGGAAAAGTTTCAACACTAGTTTTGTCAGAAGCATTAACTTGGAGTGTATTCAGAGTTGAATGCGAGTCATGCAATAAAATTGAAGACATAATTGTAAAAGAAATTGAAAAATTTGAATCAAATAAAATTAAATGTTCTTCTTGTAGTTCAAGTCAAATCGAAGTATTAGAAGAAATTGATTACGTTGACTTCATGCTTGAAAAAGCTCAAAAGATTAGTGCAGAAACAATAATTGTTTCAACTGACACAGATGAAGGAGAACAATTCTTTAAAGGATTTGGCGGCATAGGGGCAATCCTTCGATACAAATAAGGCTTTTCTTTTACGAAAAGAAAACCCTGGAAAAGAAAAATATTGGGAATAAAATGCAAGAAAATTTTTTCATTAAAACTCCAGGCATTGGAGGAAAAATTAAACGAAGATATTCTGATTTCATAGTAGAAGAAATAACTGCAAACCACGAATGCAAAGTAGAATTTTTTCTTGCAAGCGAAGAAGAAAAACAAAAATTAAGAGAAAAAATTTCTTGGCCTGCAAAGCCTGAAAATGAAAGAGAAATTAATCAATTAATTCTGGAAATGGAGAAATTCAATTTAGATTTAATTCTTGCATTAAAAATAATTGCTCGCTTTATAGGAGTAAGCCAAAAAAGAATTGGATATGCAGGAATTAAAGACAAACGCGGAATAACAAGTCAATTAATTTCTATTTGGAATCCAGATTACGAAAAACTAAAACAATTCAAGTCAAGAAGCATTTTCCTCAAACCATTGCAGTGGAGTAATAAAAGAATTGAATTAGGAGAATTAAATGCAAATAAATTTGAAATAACTATTAGAGAAATTGATTTAGAAAAAAAAGAATTAGAGAAAAGAATTAATGAATGCTTTAATGAATTACAAAAAGGGATTCCAAATTATTTCGGCGAACAAAGATTTGGAGGAATAAGGCAAGTAACTCATCTAGTTGGAAAAGAATTCATTAAAGGCAATTTTGAACAAGCAATTAAAATGTATTTAACTTTTTCAGTTCCAAAAGAAGAAGAACAAGTAAGAAACGCAAGAAAAAATTTATTTGAATCAAATGATTTTTCTAAAGCATTAAAAGAATTCCCTCAAAAATACAGATTTGAAAGAGCAATATTAAATCATTTAACTAAATACCCGAAAGACTTTGTAGGAGCATTCAGAGCTTTGCCAAAAAAATTAAGATATTTATTTACTCATGCATTTCAAAGCCATTTATTTAACAAAATAATTAAAGAAAGAATTAAACAAGGAATTTCATTAAACGCAATTGAAGGAGACATTTTAGAAGAAGGCATTCCAACTGCTCCATTAATTGGATTTGATTCAGAATTTGCAGAAGGAGTAATTGGAGAAATAGAAAAAAAAGTTTTACAAGAAGAAGAAATTGAATTAAATCAATTCAAAATTAATTCAATGAATGAAATGAGTTCAAAAGGCAGTAGAAAAAAAATTGTTTTAATTCCAGAAAACTTAAAATTAATTAACATAGAAGAAGATGAATTTAATGCAGGAAAATTAAAAGCAATTATTTCATTCACTTTAAGCAAAGGAAACTATGCAACAACAGTTTTACAAGAAATAATGAAAAATTAATTTTTAAAATTCAGTTACCTGGTGCCTAAAATTCACTGCATTTTTCCCTCTGAAAAAATGAAAACCTGGTGCCTAAAAAGCAAAGCCAAAACACAAATGAAAGATTAATAAATAAATAGAAATTTTATGATATTATTTTAAGTGATTCAATGATTCAAGAAATACTTCTTTTCACAGGGTTTTTCATTATTTCCTTTGTATGCGTTTTTGTAATAAAAAAAATTAATTTTCAAAAAGGCATTCAAGGAATTGACATTAACAAAGAAGATCAAAAAGTTTTGCCTGAATCAACTGGAATTGCTTTACTAATTCCATTATTTTTAATTACTCTTTACGAAGTGCTTGTATTAAAAGAATTAAATTTCATTCCATGGATTTCACTAACAACTGTTTTTGCTTTTGTTGGATTCTTTGACGACACTAGACACAAATTTAAAACAAAAACATTGTCTTGGAGTATTAGAGCAATTCCAATGGCAATTTCCTCACTTTTATTTGCATACATTTTTTCTTTAGAGCCTGCATGGCTTTGGTTTATTCCACTAGCATTATACATTTCCGGAATTGCATCATATCAAAACACTTTAGCTGGATTAAACGGATTAGAAATTGGCTCTGGATTCATTATAAGTTTATTCACTTCATTCATTTTATGGAATACTCCAATGAAGTTTGCAGCAATTGTTTTAAGTGCAGCCATTCTAGGATTGCTTGCATGGAACAAGTTTCCAGCAAAAGTTTTCCCAGGAGACTCAGGAACACTATTAATTGGATCAGCAACTGCAACTCTTTTCCTGTTAACTAAAAACTTTGAATTAATTTTACTCGGATTTTTACTATACCTTCCTCACATGATTGACTTCTTTATTTTAAAAACTCTTACAAGCCAAGGAGACAAAACCCAACAAAAATTTCGCCCATACAAATTACTAAAAGACAACAGACTAGCAATTCCATCTTATCCAGATGGAAAAATAAGATATGATTTAGCTAAACTAGTAATAAAAATTTTCGGGCCATTAAAAGAATGGCAAATAGTATTAGTGCTATGGGTTGTTGTAATCTTAAATGGATTAATAATGCTTTTTTTATTCAAAAAAATCTAACGCACGCCGTTCAGCCGGCGAGGCTGAGTCAAAAGCCGGCGAGGCTGAGTCAAAAGCCGGCGAAGCTGATGCAGAGCAGCCGGCGAGGCTGAGTGCTCACGTGAACATCGGCTTAATCGGCCGAACGCCTCGCATCCGCCGGGCGTGACTGCAACTAGTGAAACTTTATTACATAATGACTTCTTCCTAAAACAATGCTGAACAACATGCTTGCAATTGTTGGAATAACTAGTCTCACTACATCAAATGCAATTAATACTGCTCCAATTTCACTTAAAGAAAGCATTGTTTTTCCAGCAATTAATGGAAATGAAAGAAAACTATATCCAACTAATTCAACTAATCCAATTCCTCTTGGAAGAAAAGGAGTTTTTTCAAGCAAAGCAATTAAAACAAATAACACTAAAATAAATTCTAACTGCAAATTAATTCCTAAAGAATAAAAAGTAAAAGTTAAAGCTAAAAACTCTAAAGCAAATGAAAGAAAGGAAAGAAAAAACACTGCAACAAAATGTCTTTTCTTTACTCTATGCAAGTAAAAAGTGTATTTTTCAAAAAACAATCCTATTTTGAATATCAATCCTTCAGGTTTTCCAAAGCCTTTAAAAAAATTTGCAATCCTTAAACCAATTGATTTATTTAAAGGCAAGAAAAACATTAACGCAGAAAGCAATACAACCATAAACCCACTTAACAATCCAAGCAATAAAATTAATTCAATTCCAGTGAAAACAAGTTTAATTAAATAAAAGTATAAAACAAGTGAAGCAAAAATTGACAGCAATAAAAACTTTGTTCCCTTGTTTACAAGAGAAGCTGCAACAGATTCATTATAACTAATTCCAAAATATTTCTTCAACCTAGTTGACCTTAAATACTCTGCTCCAAGTTGAATTGGAGTTAAAGACCCAAAAAAAGAAGAAAAACCCACTGCCAACAAGTTCCTATACCTAATAATGTTATGCTTTTTAATCAAGTAACCCCATGAAAAAACCCACACAAATATCTCTAAAATAAATAAAATGCTTGCCAAGGCAAAAAAAAACAAATTAATTGAAGTTAAAGAATTAAAAGCCTCTGTAAGGGATCCAATTACAACAAATAATACAGTTAAAACAATTAGTGAAAGAATTGCTCCTTTTAAATGCTTGTTCACTTTCAAAACCTTGAAGAAATTAATTAATTTAGATTCAATATTTAAATTTAAGGATTTAAGAATTAGAATCCTTCTTTGAAATTTTTCCAAGTTTTCCTGTTCTAAAAAGCCTGTCAACTAAATCGTTCACGTTTTCAATTTTTTCTGAAGCATCTCCATACATTAAATTCATTACTTGCACTGAAACCCTTTCCACATCCTTTGCTTCCTTTGGATAAATTGTTACTTGATTTTTTTGCAACACAACAATTGATTTCTCTAAACCCTTATTAGGGTATTCAACTTTAATTAAAACACTTGTTTCAAGATTTGAAAACCTTTCACTACACTCCTCTAAAGACAATTTCACTGCCTTTTTTGGATCACCTAAATTAGTAGTACAAGAAATAAGTTTTTTCTCTGAATCTAATTCTCTCCACAAGTTTTCCACTCTTTTACTGCTCTGAATGAAAACAACATTAAACACGTTAGCAGAGCCAAGCATTAAAGAATTCACTAAATCTCCTTGCACTAAAACAGGCGAAGCAATAAAGCTTTCTTGCTCGCCTAATTCCTTCAAATACTGCGAAGGTTTTTTCAAATCACTTGAAAAAACAATTCCATCAAACTCTTCATTAAATTCATACTTTTTAACAGACTTAGTTAAAATAAAACCAGCCACGCCCAAAATTAATACAATTAAAACAACAGCTAAAATCATTGAATAAGATCGCTTCATTAAAAAACCATTCAACAAAAAGAATTTAAATCCAATTTAACCTCCAACAACTATTTAAAGAAAAAGTATTACAAATTTAAATAGTGGTTAAAAAATG
>CAYJVY010000012.1:0-27627 GCA_964373795.1 uncultured archaeon
TAAAACAAAAAACTTGAAAGTCATTGAAAAAATAAGTTAGAAAACTATTTTGATACTTCAAGAAGTTCTTTTTGCACTTCTGCAACTGATTTAGTGTTATCCACAAAAATCCAGTTTCTTTTTCTTGCAATTTTTTTAAACCAAAAATCCATTTTCTTGTAAAGATCTAAAATTCTTTTTCTAGTGATTTTTTTCTTAGATTTTTTTTCAAAAAAAGAAAAAGACTTATTTTCTTGATGAAATCTTCTAAGGAAAGCCTGATTAACTGGAACATTTAAGTAAATAGTTTTATCAGGCAAAACTAAGGATTCTTCAAACAAATCTAAAAACAAGTCGGTTTTTCTTCCCAAAGCATATTCTCTTGCAAGCACTTTATAGAAATAACCATCATCAACTAATTGCTTGTCAAGATTAATTAATGGCTTGATTTCAAATTCATTTAATTGCGCAAAACGAGTAAAAAAATAAGCCATTCTAGTAGTAGAAGAAACAGGCCAAATCTCTTTTTTTAAAAACTTAAAAGAAGAAGAAATATCTTTGTCAAGCTTTTTGTAAACCGCTATTTTTTTTGGAGAAATATATTTTTTATTAATTTTTCTAAAATCCAATTTAATTAAGTCCAGGTTTTCAGCTAAAAGATTTGCTTGAGTTGTTTTTCCAGAGCCTTCCAATCCAACTATATTCAAAAAATTCCACTTAGGCATACCAATAAAATTGTAAAAGGAAAAATGTAAAAATGATTGCAAACGGAGTGCTAAAGGCAAGTGCACCTGGTGCCTAAAATTTAGTGAACTTTTCCCTCTAAAAAAATGAAAACCTGGTGCCTAAAAGAGGCGCATGGTGCCTAAAACTCCACATACATTATGCCTAAAACGCCGAGCAGCCGCGGCCGAGCACGCAAAAAGTGTGAAGCCTGCGAAGCTAAAACCTGGTGCCTAAAAGAGGTGTTTTAAAATTAAATGAAAACGCATCGACAATAAGTAAAACTTTGCACAAATTAATTGCTTGAACTTGGATTGATTTTTATTCCCTAATTTTAACAGAATTTCTCCCAACTACAATAATTCTTTTTCTTAGGTTATCCATGGCAAATTTTTTTACAAACCAAGCAAACAAATCTTCAACAGATCTTCTTTCCTGACTGCTTAGCCTTAGTAGAACTATTCCATGGTGAACATTAGATGGATAGTTCACTGGATTAGCAAATTCTTTATCAAGTGTCACAAGAACAAAACTATTTTCCCCACAATGTTTTGCAAGCTCTTTATCTGAAATTCCTTTCAAATTTTGGGAAAAAACAGTTGAAGAATTCTTGACCTATTTGGCTAAATTAATAGGAACATTTTCGTCAAACTTAAAATGCATTTAAAATTCTCCTAAAAAAATAGTAGAAATTAAGCTAGAGTCAATTCTTCTTTTGACAAAACCGAGGCATAAGCAATTGCGGCCTTAATATCTTTTTCCTTCAAAGAAGGATAGTTTTCCAAGATATCTGCAACACTTGAGCCTTCCGCCAAGTTATCCAAAATAGTGGAAACCATTACCCTTGTACCCTTTACATGTGCTTTGCCATGACACACTTTAGGGTCAAAAGAAATCCTTTCCAACAATTCCCTTGCTTTACCTTTCTCAACCATAAAACCACAATAATATTCAATCCTCCAAATATTTAATAATTCCTACTATGCCATATGCTCTGCAGTAGTTCGCCGTTGGTGAAATAAAGCTATAAAAAATAGTTTTCCTTTTTGCTTCGAACAAGTTTCCTTTTTTCAAAAAAGAAAAAGTTTTCTTTTAGTAAAGCTTCCCAATTCAAAAAAATTTTGAATGAGTTCATTTTGCTTTTGCAAAATTGGATTCTTTTTAAGAAAAAAAATTTTGGTAAAGCTTTTTTTTAAAAAAAGGTTTAAGGATAGAAGCGATTCATTGTTCTAGGAAAAGCAATTACATCTCTAATGTGTTCTAAACCCATTATCCATGTAAGCAGTCTTTCCAATCCAAGCCCTGCTCCTGAATGAGGAACTGATCCGTATTTTCTTAAATCCATGTACCATCCATAAGCATCTGGTTTCAAATTCTCTGCTTTCATTCTTGAAAGCAATTCATCCATTGACTTGCATCTTTCTCCTGAGCCAATTATTTCTCCATATCCTTCTGGAGCTAAAACATCACAGCATAAAACTACTTTAGAGTTTTCTGGATCAGGCCTGTGATAAAAAGGTTTTAAAGTTGCAGGATAATGTGTAACCATTATTGGCACTTCAAAGTCTTTAGTGATTTCTCTTTCTTCTTTTTCTCCTAAATCATCTCCCCATTTTAGTTCTGAAAACTTTTTTTGCGCAATTTCAAACACTTCATCATACTTAAATCTTTCAAATTTTTCTTCTACAACTCTTTCAATTACTTTTGAATTTCTTCCAAAAAACTTCATTAAATCTTGAGCGTTTTCAAGCATTTCCTGGCAAACAGATTTCAATAATTTTTCATGAAAATTCAGTAATTCAGGCAAGCCATCCCAAGCAGTTTCCCATTCAGCATGCTGAAATTCTGTTACATGTCTTCTAGTTCTAGAAGGCTCTGCTCTAAAAGACGGAGCAATAGTGTAAACCTTTTCAAGAGAAGTAATAAATGCCTCTAAATAAAATTGCGAAGACTGAGTTAAATAAACTTTTTTTCCAAAATATGGAACTTCAAATAAAGTTGAACCTCCTTCAACTGCTCCTGAAACAAAGCTAGGGCAATGCACTTCAACATATCCTTGTTTTTCCATGAAATTCCTAAAAGCTTGAAACAAAAAAGCCTTAGCTTTTAATGCTTTATTCATTCTAGTAGAACGAAGCCATAAATGTCTTACATCCAATAAAAAGTCTTCAGATAAATCTTTTTGAATTGGAAATTCTTGACCAAAATCAATTACTTGAATTTTTTTTAAAACCAATTCAACTCCTTGAGGAGCTCTTTCATCTTTTTTTAATTCTCCTTCAACATACAGGCTTGCCTCAATATTTGCTTTCTGCAAGTCAGCAAATTCTTTTTCTGAAACACTTCCCTTAGATGCAACGCATTGAATTTCATTTGAAGCATCTCTTAAAATAATAAATAAATTATCTTTTCCTTCTCTTTTTCTTTTAATCCAACCCCTAATCAAAACACTTCCATTCTTGGAATTCAATGCGGACTCAACTGAAGAAAAATTCATTCTATTAACCTCTAAAACGAAAAACGTAAGTAAAATTCACATGCGTTAAATTTAAATTAGTTAATTCACCGCCCTGCCATATAAATCTTTGAAGCCAATGTTTACTTTTTTTTCCTTTTGATTTCCTCAATCAATCTCTCTAATTCCACATCAGCTTGGCCAAGCGAAGCAGGAGATCCATGCAACAGTTCAGTAACTTTTGCTAAAAGTCTTGCACTATCAGCTCTACTCATATTTGTCAAACCATGGCTTTTAACAATGGCTCTAAAATGCTGTTTTGGATCAAAGTGAGTTACATCTCTAAATGTAGGAAACCTCGCACTTGTTTTTCCAATATTTTTTGCCGGTTCTCTTTTTAACATAAAATTCCTCCAAAAAAAGGTAAATATCAAAATATATAAATATTATAATGATTAATTAGAATTTATTCTTAACTCTTAAACTTTCAGAAAACACTTCCTGGTGCCTAAAACTCCACACACCTGGTGCCTAAAAGGTCAAACAATTTACCGTCTCAAAAACTCAGAACCTAGTGCCTAAAACTCCACATACCTAGTGCCTAAAAAAAGTTTTTTCTAGAAAAAAAAATAGTTTTTTCTTTTGATTCGAAAAACTTTTCTTTTTATAAAAAGAAAAGTTTTTCAAGGAGTTAATCTTTGAGGATCTCTTGGAAGAAGAATTGCTTCTTTCACGTTTTCTAGTTTCAATAAGCGTTGAACTAATCTGTCTAATCCAAATCCTACTCCTCCATGAGGAATTACTCCGTATTGAAAGATTAAAGAATAGTCTTTCATTTCATCTAAATTCAAGCCTTTTTCTGCTGCTTGTTTTTTTAGAACTTCATATCTGTGTTCTCTTTGCGCGCCAGTTGCAACCTCTACTCCGTTAAACAATAAATCAAATGATTTAGTTGTATTAGGAATTTCTTCTGAAAGCATGTGATAAAAAGGCCTTTTGCTCCAAGGATAATTTGTTACAAAAACAAATTCTTCTTCGTGTTCTTTTAAAGCCCATTCTCCTAAAAGTCTTTCAGCTTCAGGATCTGGATCCTCTCCGTCTGGAAGATTTTTTCCTTTTTTCCTTAAAAGCTTGAATGCTTCAGGCAAGGAAATTCTTGGAATCTTTTTAGGAACAATCGGATCAACATTAAATAATTTAAATTCATTTTCACAGTTTTTTTTTAATTTTGTTATTACAAACTTCATGTAATCCTCTATTACATTCATTACATCGTGCTCGGAATTAATGAAACCCATTTCAAAATCTACTCCAGTGAATTCAGTTAAATGCCTTGTTGTAAGAGATTTTTCTGCACGAAAAACTGTTCCAATATCGTAAACCTTTTCAAAACCCGCTACAACCATCATTTGCTTGTAAATCTGAGGGCTTTGACTCAAGAAAGCTTTTCCTCCAAAATAATTTAATTCAAATAATTCTGCTCCTGATTCAACTCCTGCTTTAGTGATTTTAGGGCTTTGCATGCAAGTAAATCCTTTAGAGTCAAAAAATTCAGCTGTGAACAAAAAAAGCTTTGAACGAATTTTAAAAATCGCTAATTTTTTTGGATCCCTTAAATCCAAAAACCTGTAATCCAGTCTTACAGATAAATCTGAAACAATTTTTCCAGAGGTATCAATTGGAGTAGGAGCTTTAGCTTTATTTATTAATTCAAAATTTGTTGGAATTAATTCAACTCCGTTTGGAGCTTGCTTTGCTTCTTGAATTTTTCCTTTAATTAAAACACTTGACTCCTTTGTTAATTCATTAAAAACAGCATAATCTTTAGCTGAAACAATTGATTTAGGCAAGGTAACTTGTAAAAAACCAGTTCTATCCTTGATTACAACAAATCTTAGCTTGCCAAAATCCCTTAAATCATGCACCCATCCGCCAACAGAAATTTCAGTTAAAGGTTTTTTTTCTAAAACCTCTGTAATAAGCATTCTATTCATCAACACACCTTAAAGAAAAGCAATTGAAAAGAATTAAAAGACTAACCAAAATTGGTTTTCACCTCATCATTGCCTATATGAGTGGGTGTTAACGACATTAAAAAATAATACGATAAAGAGGCAAGGTTTAGTGCAAGGAATTGGTGGGAATGCAAGGGAAAGGCAGTGTAAAGATGCGTTAAAATAGCTTTATTTTAACTTGAATATTTTGTTAAAGTCTATTTCGAACCCAGATGCGAATTGTTTTATTCCTGCGTACACTAAGGCAATGCCCCCAATTACTAAATTCAATGCTAATTCTGAGATATCTTCAAATAATAATTTTATTCCAAATCCAAAAAACAATATTATGAGTATTCCTGTGGGCAGTAAAAAAATTCCCCCCAGAATATTCATTACTGAGTTAAAATCTTTATCGTGATTAAATTTCTCTTTTCTTATAAAAATTTTGGTTAATATCCAGATTACTAAAAGAAGCAACACTAAAATTACTGTCGCTGGAAAAAAGTAAGACATCATATCACTTGACCTGTTTTTTTAACCAATCTATAACTGCTGGACCCAATAATGCCCCTAAAATAGCTCCGCCTGAACCAGCCATAACGCCGCCAGCAATAGCTCCAACTATTATTTTGCTTAATGTTTCTTGGTCTATGTCCGATTTTGCCATCTTTACCAACTCACACTTTTAGAGATGTCCTCAAAGCTGTCAAACCAGTATTTTTTGTATCCTTCTGAGAGTTTGTTTTTGTCTTCAGTGTACAAGAACAAGCATACATCTACTGCGTATTTGTCAAATTTGAATGTTTTTCGTTTTAATTTTTCTTCAAAAAGGAATTTGTAGCCGTCAACCTTATATTCATAGTCTGTATGGCTTGTTCCTTTTGGATCTGTAAATAATATCGTGTACTGGTTTCCTTTTTTTAGCCAGAAAATAAAGTCTGGCTTGAATTTCTCTATTTTATTGTGTGCTTTATTATAATATGGTAAATAAACCTCATCAGTATGTTCATCCAGTTTGCTGAACATCCACCAGTCGAACTGCGCCAAGAAATTGTTTTCTTTTTTCAAATAAACTTCAAGTTTCTCAATAAATCTTCGCTCGCTTTCCACACTAATAATGTGATTTATGTAATCTATTTTTTCTCTCGTTGAAAGAATTAAAGGAACATAATAATGATTGGCCACATTCTTTATTTTCAAGTCTTTAAATTCTTCTTCGCTTGAGCTTTTTGATAACTCTTTGATTTTTTTAGTGTATTCTTCAATGCTTATTTGTTTTTTCTCAAGCTTTTCTTTGAATTTTTCTTCTTCTTTTTCTGATGGAACAAACATTTTTACTTTCTCAACAGCTTCCTTGAATTTCTCTAATTCGCTGTTTTCCAATGAAACCCTTATTTTTTTGAAGTGAATTATTTCATCCTCTAATTTCTTGAATTTATCAAGGTCTTGTAAGGTAATGTTTAGGTGGTCAACAAGTTTTTGCATTTGAATTGAAACATTTCTTGAACCATTTTCAATAAAACTGCCGTTCTCAACAAACTCTTTTGCCTCGCTAATGTGCTTTGGCTGAATTTCTCTTGCTTGCGATAACTGATTATAAATAATTTTTTCGTCTCCAAGCCAATTCAAATAGTCTTTTAACATTTGCCGGTTGCCTTCAAATTTTGGCAGTTCTGCAACAGCAACCATTTCTTTTCTGTCCTTATAAGTTGGGATAATAAGCTCTCTTTGTTTGGCGTCTATATTTTCTTCTAATTCAATTATTTCTCCCGCAGTTTTTCTTTCATACTTAATGCTTTCTAAAATCTTAGATACATTGGTTTTGCTTGTCCCAAAAACAAAAAGCGTTTCAATAAGCGACACAGCATAGTCATCAAGTTTAGAACACATTTCTTTTGCCAAATTTGTTTCTTTCTTTAATGGAATAAGCCTTTTTCTTTTTCCTTTAATTGGCTCAATTCTTACCCCTCTGCCAATTGATTGAGTAACATATTTTTTTGCGTCTCCGGTTCCAATGTTTATGAAAACCATTACATTTGGCCTGTTGCTGTCCCAGCCCTCATAAAAAGCCCTTGATCCCATCAAAATATTTACGTGATTGTCATCCTTGCTAATGCTTTTGAAAAAGCTTCTGTTTTCAAATGACTCATTTATTTCATAGTTTTCAAGCTTTTCCTTTAACCAGGTTGTAATGTCTCCAATTTTGATTAATGCAAACGGCTGGTCAGAAGTCTTTAACTTGAAAATGAGTTCTTCCCTGTTTGAAGGAATTTTTAGCACTTCAATTTTTCCAAAAGAAGACGCATTAAAAACCCATTTTAAAATGTCTTTTGCATCAATTTTTTCAATTAACTCTTTTTTTAGGATTAAGCTTTCGCTTCCAAACACAAACCTCGGGTGTTTTTCCAGTTCTTGAACAATCTCCTGCTTTGCTTTTTCCAATATTTCTTTATCAATGTCTCCTTTGGCAATGTTTTCTATTTCCTTAAAGAAAATTTCCAAATCTGAATCCTGAACATTTACAGAATTAACCAAAGAAACCATTAAAGGATTGTGATAAGCTGGATTTTGCAATTTTTTGTTAATTGTTTCCCTTGCCTTTTTTGCTATTGAAAGCAGGATTAGAGATTTTAGCACTATTTTTTGTTTTTCTTTGCTTTCAAAATAATCTTTTTGCTTAAAAACATTTAACTCTTGCTGTGAAAGATAAACATTCTTACCATATCCCTGCCTAATAAAGGCATCAAGGTTAAAGTTATAGATTGTTGTAAGAATATCCCACGCATCTGTAAAGGTTGCAGAAAAATTGAATATAAAACCGTTTCTTGTTAAAACAGAGTAATAAATCTGCCTTTTTGAATCCTCTTTGTCTCCCTTATGCGCTTCATCAAGCAAAACATACCAATTGCCGTTGTTTTCAATATCTTCAAAGCTTAACAGCTTTTCCTTTGTTCTGTCTGAAATCAAGTCAGAGCGGTAAACAAAAACATTAATGTCTTCCTTGAATGAAAGCACTGTTCCTTTTTTTACTGAATCAAACTTTGTTAATTCCCACAATCTTATTTTTCTGTTTGCAAGCTTGTTAAATTCTTCAACGTGCTGTTTAATTTGCTCAATTAAATCTTCTCTATGAGTTAAAACCAGAATGTCATTATCCGGGATTTGCTGGCCTCTTTTGAGTTTATCCAACAATTCAATTAGCTTTACTAAAATGATTGTTTTTCCTGAACCTGTTGCCATCCAGAAACTCATTCTGTTAACAAAATTGTAAAAGTGAATCTTGTTATCATCAATTACTTTGTAGTATTCTTTTAGCTTGTTGAATAGTGCTTTGTTTCCTTTGCTTGTTATTCCAAGAGAATCAATCAGTTTGCCATCAAACCTTCTTGCTTCATTCAAAAGCTTTTTCTTTCTTTCAATGTTTGATAACTCGTTTTCTGTTTTGTTGTATTCTTGCAGTGAAACATAGTAATAGTGCAGGAAGTTTATTGCGTCTTTTATTGCTTCCTGCTGGTAATCAAAAAGCGAAATTTCTTTTGAGAAAGTGTTTAGTCTTGTGTCAATCCATTCTGATGGCAAGGTATTGAATTCTATTTCTTCAACCAAACCCTGAAAAATTAGCGGGATATTTTCTTTTTCAGCCATTGCTACCACCAAATCAATGGCCTAACCAAACCATAATCAAGCTTGTCAAACTCTATTTTTTCGTTTCCTTCCAAAACAACAAAACCTTTTCCAATTTTCTTAATCTTTTTTCCAGTTAAATTTGATATTGTTTCAGCTAAGTCAATGTTTGAATAAATCTTTGAAAAATCAACTTCAACCTTGTTCTTTTTGAAATCCAATTCCATTGCTTTTAACAGCTTTTCATCTTTTAGGAAAACATACTGCTGGAAAATGCTTTTATCAGAAAAATCAGCAAAAGGATGACTCTCTTTATAAACAGCCTTCTTTAATGTTTGTTCGTATTGCTCTAAATCATAATACTTAAAGAAACCGCCACCATTCCAATTAACTTCTTTTGAAATACCTGATTTTTCTCCAGACAAAACGCTTTTCATTCTCGGCAAAACAACAGAATCAAAATGCTCACCCATTTCAACGCCAAGCCATTTCCTACCAAGTTTATGGGCAACTGCTGTTGTTGTGCCACTGCCAAGGAAAAAGTCCATAACTAAATCTCCTTCATTGGAAGTGGATTCTATGACTCGTTTTAGGAGGGCTTCAGCATTCTCTGTCTGGAAGTCCCATCCAAAAGAATAACCCGGGATATCTGTCCAGTTAGAATCGATTTGTTTTTCTTCGGTGGGAGGTAAAAGGTATTCTACTCGTACTTTATTTTTATTTCCGCATTTTAAACAACCTTTCCAAGTTCCACTCGTATGTATATATCCGCAATTTTTACAAATCAATCTAATTTTTTGCTGTGCTTCCAATTCTCTAATTTTATTCTGTCCGTATGTCCAGTGCCTTCCTTCTGGTGGTTCGAACAAATAACCAAAAATATAAAGACCTTGCCCTTGCCCTTGCGAATCCATAGCATGCCATCTTTCACTTTTTGCTTGTGTTAATTTTTTGAAAAGTAGATTAAATAAGAAGCTTTCATATTTAGAAAAAAGATAAAGCGAATCTGTAGCGGTATTAAATTTCCTAACTTTAGGGTCTTGCTTGCTAATTCTACTAACAATTATTTCATTCCTAAAGTTTTCTTCTCCGAAGATGTTGTTTAACAACATTTTCACATACACATTTCCGTTGTAATCGCATCGGACAAATATGCTTCCTTTTTCGTTTAATAAATCTCTTGCTAAATTTATTCTGTTTTCAAGTAAGGTTATCCAGTTTGCATCTTTGTAATTTACGTTGTATAAGAAGTCTGCGTTTGTTCCTAAATTAAACGGTGGATCAATGTAAATTGTTTGTATTTGTTCTTGGAATTTTGGGAGAATGGTTTTTAGTGCTTGGTAGTTTTCTGAGTGAATTAACCAGCCGTCTAATTCGTTGTCTAAATCATCAAACAAAGAAAGCAATTCAAGTTTAATGTTTTCGTCAAAGTGCTTGGTGTCAATTGGCAAGTGCTCAAATTCTTTGTTTAAGCCCTTTCCGTTTAAATTATTAATCAGAATTTCATTTGGCTTAAAGTCTTTGCTTACAATTCCGAGTTCTTGCCATTCTTTTGCTTGCACTTCAAAGTTTTTGTGTTTTAAAATTTCTTGAATTAGCTTGTTTCCTTCTTTTTTCTTGGAAATTCTGTCCAAGGTAATTACATAGTTTGAGTTTAACACAAATTTTGGCTTGTTCCAGACTTTTACTAATTCATCTTCAAACTGTGCTACAAAGTCAATTGTCTTAAAGGCTATTTCTTTCAAAGCTTTTAACTCTTTTAATCTTCTTTCTTGGAAAAGGCTTTCTTCATCCATCAAATAGTTTTTAATCCATAAATCGAATTGTTCTTTCAAAAACTTTTCAGCATTTTTGTTAATGAAAAAGTCCACTTCGTTTTGTTTTTCAAATATTCTGAAAATCCTAGTCAAGCCTTCTTCTTCAATAAAGACTTTTTTCTTTTTGAAGTCTTTTAAAACTTCATCTGTTTTTGTTTTTCTCCCTTTTTCAGAATAAAAAACATTGAAAGTGATTTCTTTTTCTTTCACGTTTTTTAATTCGTACATTATTTCTTTTTTCTCGTTTCCTTTTTTGTGTTCAAGCTTTGAAACATCAAAATGGATTTTATAAGAAATTCCATCTTCGTCAAAATCAATCGTCAAGTTTTTCCAAATTTTGTCACTTTTGACATAGTAAAGCATTTGAGTTTTCCAAAACAAGGCAACATCTTTGTTGTTAGTGTAAACCTGTTCATAAACTTTTGATTTCAGCGGAGTGTAGCTGAAGTAAATGCTTCCTGATTCAGAAAAATAGGTTTTAAAAAAAGAATATAATTTGTCAAACATTTCCTCTTTAAACTCGGGAAACTCTTTTGTTTTTCCTTCAATTTCTTTATTTAATTCCTTGAAAATTATATCAAAGTAAGCTGACTTCATTCTCATCAAATTAATAAAGCCAGAATCCCCTTCTATCTTGGCTCCAATGAAAATGTCTTTCAATTGGTCAAAAAACAATTTTTCTTTTTGAGTCATTCCTTATTCGCCTCTAATTCTTTTTTCATAAAATTCTCAACCTGTTTAGATAGAATTATTCCTTTCTTCTCACAGTATGCTCGATATTTATCATAAACTTGTTCTTCAATACTTAAAGCAACAGTTTTTTTAGCCAACCCAAACACCACTTACATATACTTCTATATGTGTTTATATATCAAGTCTTTTTAAAGCTTTTCAGGGAGTAGATTTCCAATGAACAAAAATAGAACAATAAGTAAATAGCCCTTACTTTTGCTTATATTTGGCATCTTTACATTAGTTTATTCTGCAAGTGTTTCAGTTGTCTTTAATTTGGATTGGAGTAGCAGGTCTTAATTTTTAATATGCCGAAGGCTTTTTTAGTGTTAGATTTTGTTAGTGTTTTCCCATATTCTTCTAAAATGTAGAAAAATGACCAAATAAATACTACACTAAGAATTGTTCCAACTATTGTGAAGAAAAATAAAATTGCCTTCACTAAGTTACCATCTAATAAGAATGACAAGCTTGGGGAAATAATTGCAATAAGTAATGCTAACCATCCTTGTTTTTTAATTTCAGTAAAAACATAAGTTAATGCATTTTTGTAAGCCTTAAGTTTATTGCCCATATAAATCCATATTCGTTATATAAGTGGTATCCGATATATGCCAGAATTAAGCCTAAAACAAATAACGCTACGGTGCTATTGAGTGTCGGATATTTCAATAGCAAATCATTTAATTGTGGTATAACTATTGCAATTCTCAAACCTATCAAAACAAGATAAGCTCCAATTAGTGCGACAATAAATCCTGCTATTTGCTTTATGTTTGTCATTAATTACCACCTTTATTAAATTTCCAATATCTTCCAGCTACTCAAATCGTTTGGATTGTATTCATATTTTTCTTGGTCGTTGTAGCGCCAAGTACCGTTTACATAAATGGCTATTCCACCCCAGAGCTTTTTCCCTTTCTTGTTTTGTTCTTTAATATACTTTTGCAGCCCCTCTGCTCTTGGTCTAGCATCCTTTGCTGTCATCCCACTTTTCGTGTCGAATAAGCCGATGGTTCCACCTTGAGTTGAGTATCCCTAATAAAAGACTCTATTAATCTTTTTGGAATTCTAGTGTGAGGATCAATTAGTCTTACTGTAATTTTTCCAGTCATAAAATAACTAATTCCTTTTAGATTAATAAATTATCTTTTTTTAAGAAACTGGGGGAGAGAGATTCGAACTCCCGCCATCCGAGTTAACAGCCCGGTATCCTAAACCGCTAGACTATCCCCCTAAATTTTTGAATATGTTTTTTTCACTAGAAAAAACACTAAAAAGTTAACAAAAACCTAAAACGTTTAATTGGCCTACCTAGAAGCTTCTAGTGAGTATCCAGAATATATGTAATTCCGGCTTAATAAACTTTTTTACAATAAAATCGATGAAAATACGATAAAAATGCAGTATATTTAATAATATTTCGGACAATTTACGTATTATGCTTGACAAACTTGACTTTGAGGTTTTGAATTTATTGGAGGAAGATTCAAGTACTTCTATTAGCAGGCTTGCATTAAAGCTTGGAATTCCTAAAACAACTTTGTTTGATAGAATTAAAAAATTGCGAAAAGAAGGAGTAATAAAGAAATTCAGTATTGTGAAAGATTTTGAAAAACTTGGATTAGAAGCAACTGCATTTATTTTAGTTAAATTCACTCCTCTTTCAATAAAACATGTTTCACAGAAAAGAGTTGCAGAAGAAATTTCTAAATTAAAAGGAGTTCAAGAAGTGCATATTATTTCAGGCGAATACGACATTCTAGTTAAAGCCATTGCTAAAAACTTGAAAGAATTAGGAAAACTAGTAGTAGAAAAACTTAGAGAAGTAGACGGAGTATCTGAAACAGTTACTTGCACTGTATTTGAAACCCTTAAACAGTGAGATTATTCTGCAATCACAATGTTTTCTTCCCACAAAAAGAACTAGTGATTCCAACAATTTTAGTCCTGTCCTTTGGAGACAGGCATCAACAATCTTTGGAGAAAAATTCGGAAAAACAAAAATAACAAAAAACAAAAGCCTGGAAGGAACAGTAACAGGAATCGCAATCGCAACCTTAATACCACTGCCAATATTCTCCTTCAGCAAAGCACTAGGAATAGCACTAATATGAATGCTAGCAGAATACCTGCCACTGAATGACAACTTACAGTGCCTTTTTGCACTGCGCTTGCAGTAACACTAATTTGACATAAGTTTATTAGTATTAATAAATAAAATATACGTATGACTCAGACTAATAAAACAGGTTCAGTCGTCCATCAGAGCCTATCTTGTCGAACTCCATTGATTATTATTCTCATTGCTTTCAGCTACCTCTTGATAGGAATCCGCTAAAATCCTGATAGAATTTCCCTTATCTGACATTGTCCATATGAAACTCTCCTCAATAGCTTGTTCTTGACCAGACTCCAAACCAAGAATACTAAAAGACCCTACCAATATTTTTCCGTTGAAAATTTGAGCTTTAGACAAAGCAGCAGTAGAAGTTCCAGAATTCTTTATCTTAACACTGAACTTTACAACATCACCCTCTTTAGGATTTTCTGGTGTCCATGTAGCTTCTGTAATAATTAGGTCAGGCATTGATAATGATGTTACTTGTGTTTTGATCGGCATTTGTGTAGCTGGCTGTTTTGACACTTCATCAGATTTTATGCACCCACTAACCAAAACAACTGAAATTAACACTAATGATAGTAAAAAAATCTTTCTGCCCATATAATTTATATTGGTGATTGCTACACTTTCGCACCAAATCTCCTTAATATTATGCCAACCAACAACTTAAATACATTTTCTTCCAGTGGTTGAGCCTGCTGTATTGCATGCCTGTGTCTGATTCTGTTTTTCTATATAAGTTTGGACTTAAAAGAAGACATGATAGGAAGCATAATGTCGTGTCTCTCAATATTTAACTATTGTAAAGTTATATTGGGTTAATCCAATGCATCAAAGCCAAAGGCTTAGATCCGTGCGAAAAAAACCACTGCCTAATTTTGTCCTAGACTCTTTTTTTCTCGGGGTGAAAAAAATGGCAGTTGCAAAATCTCATTAGTAATTTTCTTTGTAATAACTGCAACTCTTGCGAAGAAAACATTTTTCACATAAAGGTTTTTTCTGGCACAAGTTTTTAGCGAATTCAACTAAAAGCGCATGAAACTCGTTAAAGGTTTTCACCTTCTCTTTTTCCGACAAATCCTGAAAAGCTTTTTCAAATTCTTTTTGCAATGCACCATAATTTGAATAATCAAAATCTCCCCCAAATAACTGCAAGCAGTCAGCAACGCGTTTAGTGTAAGCATCTATTACAAAAACAGGTTTTTGTGCAGCATAGAGTAAAATTGAATCAGCTGTTTCAAAACCAATTCCTTTCAATGAAAGCAATTCTTTTCGCAACTCTTGTAACGGTTTTGAAAACAATTTATTCAAACTACCAGAATAATTTTTTTGTAAATATTTTGCAATTAAAATAATTCTTTCACTTTTTTGATTAAAATAGCCAGCAGATTTAATTATTGAAACTAGTTTTGTTTTCGAAATACTGGAAAGCGTTTCAACTTCAATTAAGTTTTCAGAAGATAAATTCGTTAAAGCTTTTTCCACATTTTTCCAAGAAGTGTTTTGAGTTAGAATTGCTCCGAGAAAAATTTCTAGCAACTCTTTTTCTGAAAACTTTTTTTCTAAAGTTTTTTGATATTCAATTTTGCATGTTTTTTTGTTAAAAGTTGGCCACCACCCTTGGCTACCAAACTCTGAGAAAAGTTTTTTGTAGAGCTGCAAAGCAGAAATAGTCATTGAAATATTTTGAAATCAATACATTTAAATATATTATTATCTAAATATATGTCATGGGCACCATAACATTAAATGTAAAAGATAAAACTGAGGAAAAGTTTAGAAAAGCCGCAGCAATAATTTTTGGCGAAGGAAAAGGCAGCTTAGGAAAAGCTGCAATGATGGCTTTTGAACAGTGGGCTGACAGACATACAAAAGGGAATGAAACCAAAATGCTCGAATTATTAGATAAGGGATTTAAGCTTGGCAAGCTTAAATACCATTCAAGGGAAGAACTGCATGAACGATGAATTCTTTGTTGATACAAATATTTTGGTTTATGCATTTGATGTTTCAGAAAAACAAAAACGTCAAATTGCAAAAAACATTGTTGAAGACATTACAAAGGGCAGGAAAAAAGGAGTAATTTCTAATCAAATACTTGGAGAACTTTTCATTGTTCTTACAAACAAAATTACAAATCCTTTAAATGAAGAAAATGCACAAATAATAGTTAATGGAATCATTGACTCTGTAAACTGGAAAAAAGTAAATTACACTACTAGCACTATACATCAAGCTATGGACACAGTGATTAAAGAAAAAAGACCTTTTTGGGACACAATAATAACAGAAACAATGTTGGAAAACAAAATTTACGTAATATTAACTGAAAATACAAAGGACTTCAAGTCTAAAAATATAACAGCACATAATCCTTTCAAAAATGATTAGATTATCAAAGCAATCACACATCAAAATTTTGAGAGAAGTTGATTAAAAATTTTTTCCATTAATTTATGAATATCTTAATTATTTATTTGCATGTAAAATCTATTTTGCCAGGTAAAACACTATTGTAATATGCTTTTTCTTCGTTTAATGCTTTGAATAATTCTGATTCATTCCAAAAGAATTCAACCTTTTGCCCATCGTTTGAAACGCATAGCATTTGTTGTTCAATTAATTCCATCATTTTAGATAAAGAATTGTTTTGCTCTAAAAAGTTTAATGAAGAATCATGTAAAGGTAATTCAGTTGTTTGATTTGGCATTTGACTTGTTCTAAGATATTCTCCTCTAGAGTTTTGGAATAACTGTAAATTATTTGGATTAGTTGTTAAATCATTGCAAGCAGAATATAAATTATATTTTTCATTAATTGGAGTGTAAAAAATTGATTGCAAGAAAACCATTGAGTCATTATTTAATCCGTTTCTTGTATCGTTCCAATTAAATCCGTAAACCTTGTCTGTATTGATTGGAACATCTAAATCTTGTCTTAAAGCACAACTTCCAGGAGCATTTAAAGATGCTTGAACGTCTTTTTGATTTAAAGGCATTAAAGCTCCTTTAAAGTCTTTACACAAACCAGTTCCTTCAGTCATTGTTGAACCAGTTCCACTCCATACATTTCCATTTGTCCCTAAAGAAATTAATGGAGTTGTTCCAGATTTTTTCAAAAAATAATATTGTGAAGCCTTGTCTGCTTTTTGTTGCATTCCCATTAAAATAGGAGCAGCATTTGATGGACTGAAAACCAGTTTTCTTGAAGGAGAATCAAAAGAGAAAACCTTTCCTCTAGAAGAATTATTTAATGCATTTATTTCAGAGTTAACATCTACTCTTATTTTTGGAAACTTCACTGCATCATAGTCAGGGTTTTCATATTCATTTGCATTTACAACTAATTTACTGCTTCTAACTAAAGTTATTCCTGTTCCGGTTAAAGGAATTCCATATCCTGTTCTCTTAAATTTTCCTGTACTTGAATCAAATCCAATCATTCCATCAAATGGAATGCTGTATAATGGATTGTTTGCAGGAATTTCTCCTACTTTGTTTAAAGTAATTGTTACTGAAACATTTGGATTAGGGTTTCCGCTTACAAAAAATAATTGATTTACTTTGTCATCAAAATTGAAATCCATGTCAACAGAGTAAAGTCCTGGTTCTTTTAATGGAATTAATGGATCTCCGTTAATGTCAACTATTTTAAATCTTGAAGGAGTTTGCATGATTTTAAAAACTCCGTCATCTGAAGCATAAAACCAGTCTGGAACATCGTTTACTGCAATATTATTTTTATAGTATGATACAAAGTCTTGCAATAAATCTTCACTGTAACCGTCTTTCATTAAAGCAACAGTGAAATTTGCGTACTTAAATCTTTCCTGAGAATTTACATCAGTATATAATTTTTTAATTTCATTCAATCTTTTTGCAAGCATTATATTGAATTGAACTGCATCACAGTACTTGAATTCAGGGTTTGCAGTATCACATTTATCTAAAGAAATTGATTGCCAATCCCAGTTATATTCAAGTAAAGGCTTTGCATCTTTTCCAGTTGTTCCTTTCAATCCAGCTGAAGAAAAACAAGTAGCTGCTTCTCCGGATGAAACCTTTACATGAAAGGATTCTTGCCCTGTTTTAATTCCTCCTTTTCCATTATCTAAAGTGTCTTGAACTTTTAGCAAAGCAAATTGATCTCCTCCAGGAGCATTTCTATTAAGCAAACTAAAATCAATTAATCCTTGATGATCTTTATCTGGAGACAAATAATCCACTAATACTCCGTGAAGCTTTGTCTTCAAGCTAGCTGAAGCATCAGAGTAAGTTGAAATCATAATTTTATCAGATCTGTCTTTAACTGGATAACCTCCTGCAAGGGAAGTTAAAGCAAATCCAAGCAAATATTTTTCATTGCAATAATATGTTCCACAAAACCCATTTACAAGTGATTGCACTCCAGCTCCAATGCATTTTCCTTTATAATCAGTTCCACAATCAGTGTTAAAAAAATAATTTTCAACTCCGCCTACTGCTTGCTTTAATAAAATTAATGGCTGTAAATTTGTTACATCAATTGCATTTAATGAAAGAGTTCTAAAATAAGGCGAAAAATATGGAGCCCTATTTTTCACTGAATTTTCTAATCCAGTTTTTAACTGAGTTGAAATAATTGACTGCCAATCAGTTTTTGGCTTAATTTTAATGTCATGCCCTGCAGTTGAAAGCTCAGTGTTTTTATCCACTCCAATCATTGAATAAACTTTTGTTGAAAGCAAGCTTGGCTCGGTTTTAGGAATCGTTAAATACCCTGAATGATATTGATCACAAACACGTACTCGTTTATAACAGCCTTCACTTACACTATGACTACATCCTCTAGAAAAACATCTACAGCTTTTTGTTACATTTCTACAATCGACTGCAGGAGTAATAATTGTTCCATGAAGAGTATGCCATCCTTGAGTTAAAGTAAAAATTTTTCTTCCTCCAGGAGCATTTATTACGCCTTCGTTTGGAGTGCCTTCATCTATTTTTAAATAACCGCTCCAACCTCCAGGCCAATATATTTCAATTGGAATGTTTTGCCCTGTTTTTTCCGCTACATAAAACCATGACTTAAAATTAATTCCAAGAGAATCTCCATTTGTAATTAAAAACAACCATTTCATATCAGAAGGCAAGCCATTAGGCAAATAAGGACTAGGAGTTGAATCACCAATATCATTTCCAGCTAAAGGTCTTCCTTCAGCATCACATGCTCCAATGCTATAACAATATACTGGATCCATTTTTCCTTTCAATGGATCGCAATCAGCATTTGGAGCAGTACACCAAGTTAATTCTCCTAACATGTTTCTTTCCAATGCACTTGAATAACCAATTCTTTGATCATCTGTTGCAACTAAGTCTATTGCGTTAATGAAAACCTTTTCAGCTCCTTCTTTTAGAATTGGAAACTCAAATTCATTTCCAGGAGGTAATTCAGTAAAAGTTGAATCACTTAAATAATTCACTACTCCTTTATATTCTGGATCACTTGGAGGAGAAATAACTTTTCTTTCAATTTTATTTGGATCGTTGTCAATAACATCATAGTAAACTAATTTGTTTTGCTCTGCAAACCTATCAGCTAATGAAGCTAAACCTAGTCCTCTCACTACTTCTACTTTAGGCATTTCATGGTTTTCAGTGTACTTAAAGCATTGATTTGTTGCAGTATCAGGTATTACAGTAAATTTTCCTTTATCTTGTCCTAAAGTAATGTTGTACTTGAATTTGTTTAAAGAAAAACAACTGCTTTGCCCTGGCGGAGTTTCAACTAATACTTCTTTTAATTTTGCTTCAGCTGGATTAAAATTAGTTAAAGTATCTGCAGCTTTTTTAATGTTAACCAATATTTCGTAAAACCCTATATTAGTTGCATCTCTTACCTCTATTTCTTGTTTTCCTGCTTTAAGTAATTTAAATGTTTCAGGCGAGAAAGAAATGCTTACTCCCTGAGCATATAAAGGTTTTTCTAACTTGAATTCTAATTCATCACTGCAATTATTTATTACTTCAAATCTTCCAATTGCCCCTTTAATGAATTGAACTTGATTTAATCCAATGTCAACACAACTGAAACGCACATTGCCTCCAAGCTTTGAAGCAACCTCTAAAGATTTTTCTGCTTCTTTAAATGGAACTTTTAAAGCCTTGAAAAAATATTTGTCTCCTGCTTGAAGATTATCTAAAACAATTGAAACAAATCCACTTGAATTAGTTGTAAAAGTTTGAACATTTCCTGAAGAAAAATCATTGTCTCCTTTCTTTAACTTAATTTGAGCAAAAGAAATTAATTGATCTTTATCGTCTTTAATTCTTACAACTAAATTATTTGAAATTCCTGTAAACAATTTTTCTGGAAGAATTTCAAGTTTTAATTCTCTTTTAGGCAATACATTAAACCTCAATGTTTCCTTGTTGTCAGGCAAATTCACTTTAATATTGAAATCCATTATACTAGGAGTAGAAGTTTTTTGAGGAGTGAAATCAAATTTGAAATCCTTTGACTGACGTGGATCCCAAACACTTCCAGAAGAAAAAGTCTTGGAATCAAATCCTAAAAAATCCTTATTTGCGTTATCTGCTGTAACAATTATTCCAACATTGTTAAAGGTTTGCTCTGTTTGATTTAATACACTGAATTCAAGGGAATAAGTTATTCCTTGTTCTAATCCTATAAAGCTTTGACTTTTTGGATCAATTTTTGAGTCAAGCATGCTTCCTGGAACTCCTCCTTTAATGTGAAAACTGAAAGCAAATTTAGGGCATTTAGGATCTCTTGCATCACAAAAAATTGTTTTCCCTACAACAAAGCCTCTTTCAGTTAAATCAATCTCTGATTTAATTCCATTAAAATCTGCTTCTCCTTGAAATCTAACTTTAAAAGAGTTATTATCAGTGTTCTCGTCAACTTTAATTCTCACTCCGAATTCATATACTCCTTCTCTTAAATTTGAGTTCTTGAAATTAATTTGCCTTCCAATTAAATTTGAAGGCTTAGAGTTAGTGAAAGGACTTCCTGAAACAAATTCCGTTGACAAAACTCCTTTTTCTCCTCCCAGTAAATCTGATTCTTTTAAAACAGCAACTAATTCATTTAAAGGAGTTGACTCTCGATCCATTCTAAAATGAATTTTAGTTGAATCAGGTTTTTTTCTTAAAAACAAATTAAATAATAAAAAGTATTCATTTGAAGGCAAAATACTTGAAACTCTTTTTCTGTCAAGTGATTGAACTTCAATTAATTTTAAGTCAAAATCTTTTGAAAGACTTGCTTGTTTAGTTAAAACAATTTTGGAAACAATGGATTCATTTTTTCCAATTGAATAACAAAAAGAATTAAATGACAGGAAACCATTTTTGTCTACTAAAATGAAAGGCTGTTTATCTATTTTGAATTCTTTTTTAACAGTTCTTCCATCTGAATCAGTTAAAACACTTGCCAGTAATTCATTGTCAGAACAGTTAACAAATTTCACTAAAGCTCCTGAAACCTTGTTCCCAGAATCATCTACTAATTCTACTTGAATTGCCCCACTAGCTAAAACAAGTGAAACATTTAAATCCAATTCTTTAGTTTTAGAATTAATTGCAGCCTTTGAAGACTTTCCTGAAGCAGTTTGATTACTTGCTTCAGCAAAATATTCTCCTTCTAAGGGAAGATTTGAAAAACTAATTCTTCCATCTTTTCCAGTTAATTGCTTTGAAGCAACAATTGGAATTCCTGGATTCAAAGAATTAAACAATAAAACATTTACTCCTTCCACTGCAACCTTGTCAGTGTTTTGCACTAAAACATTTACTTTTCCATAATTCAATTGCTTTCCATTCAAGTCGTTTAAAGCCTTTTCTAATTTAATTATTTCAGGGTCTTTAACGCTTTTCAATACTAGTTTTACTTTCACTATTTTGTTAACATAATTTGTTGCTCTTACAAGCAATGAATAATTTGAATCAGCATCAGCTGGAGCAGAAAACTTTCCCTCAGCATCACTTGAAGAAGTCATGGAAAACTTTGCATCAGTGAAAACATCTAATTGGGCTTGAATTCCTGAATTAGAATTTGCGTCAACTATTTTTACAAAAATTTGCTTTCTTTTATTCTCTGGAACAGGAGTTAAAACAATTGTTGTTTCAAAAGGCTTTGAAGCATCACTAAAAGAAAAACTTGAATCCTCTGAACTAAATTCAGCCAAGGCATGAAATGCGAATGCTTTATAGCTTCCAGTTGGCATGTTTGAAAAAGAAACAGTTCCACTTTCACTTGATTCTTGAGTTCCAACAACATTTGAACTAGTGCTTCCAGTGTCTTCAACCAAGTTAACAGTAATCCCAGTTAAAGGTTTTCCTTGAGAGTCAACTAATTTAACAATAATTGTTCCTTTTTTTGCATTATTTGCAAGAGAAGCTTGTTGTTTTTCTAATTGAAAAACATTTGATCCACTGCTTAAAACTTTTGAAAGAGTTGAATAACCTTCAACTTTTACTTCAGCTGAAAGAGCTCCACATCCTTTAGGAATTACAGGCAATTCAATTAAAGACTGAAAACTAGTTATAGTAGACTGAGGCAATTGAATTCCATACTCGCAAGACAATTCAATTGAAATAGCTTTAGATCCATCAAGTTTTGCCCGAGAATCCTTGTCTTCAACAATTATTTTAATTTTTTCATTCAAAGAAGTTTTCCTAGTCAAATAAATTGTCACAGGTTTTTCAATGCTTAAACCAAACTCAACTCCATTTAAATCCTCAAACCCTTCACTCTTAACCTCTAACACTTTTAATTTCTCAAAATACTCTACACTAAACGCGCCATTTACATCAGTTTTCTTAATTAATTTTTTTTCTTGTGCATCACTTTTTTGATTTTTTAAAAGCAAGCTAAACTCAATTCCTTCAAGTTTTGCTCCATCCAAATCCTTAACTAAAACAGTTGCAGTTAAAGGAGTGTCCTCTAAAAACAAAAACAAGTAAACCCCTAAACCTAAAACAGCTATTAATCCAAAAAAAATTACTGCTAAAAAAAGATAAAAAGAAGGAACACTTTTATCAATTCCATCAACTAATCCTTGAATTGGAACAACTTTATTAATTGCCTCAACCAACTCATAATACTTTGCCTCAACAAATTCGAGTAGATTACCCATTAAACCCCAACCAATAAATAAAACAATTAATTATGAATTATGCTTTAAATATAACAAAGTTTTATTTAATAAAATTATCGTGCGCCGTTCAGCCGCGCAAGGTTCAGCCCTTGAAGCTGAAGGGTCACGTGACCCCTCATGCTCGACGCACGAGACGTCGCAGCTGACAAGGCTGAGTGTTCGTGTGGGCATTGCGCTTGCCGCGCGAGACTACAGCTGAAGGCCTATGAAGGCACTCACCTAACATGGCGACATGATTCCTAAAAAAAGAGCCACTACTTCCAGGCAATAAAAACACTGTAATGCCTTTCCCCAGGAATTTTTACATAACAATCAACTTTGCTAAAACCAATGTCTTTCAAAGTTGCTACTAATTCTGCATGTGAAAGAAGATAACTGCTATAAGTATGGCTGAAAACTTGTTTTGATTTGTTTTCAGAGACAATTGTTCTCCAGCTTCTAACACACCTAATATTGGATTCTTTGTTATAAAAAACATGCCAAAGCAAGCCAATGTTTATATTATTAATTTCCTTAAAACCAAGGTCAACAAAACCTTCCTTTTCATCTCTGCCATAAATATCCACATACAAAAAACCACCAACTTTTAGTACATCAAACATTGCTTTAAGTGAAGACCTAATCAAATTTTTTGCAGATGAAAAATCTAATTTATTTGTGTCCCAAGAATTCACATAAATCAAAGAATTCCCTCTGCATAAAACGCAATCGAATTTTTCCAAAAAAACTCCAGACAGATCAACCCAATTAATTTTATTGAATGGAATAAATATGTTTTCCTTTTCACAATTTTCTTGAAATTTTGCAATCATTTTTTCAGAACCATCAGAACAAACAACATCAAATCCTAATTTTTTTAGTTCAATTGAAGGGTTTCCAGTGCCACAAGCGCAATCCAAAATTTTTCTTGCACCTTGTTTTGACAAAAAATCTGCAATGCCTAAATGCAAATCATCTGTGTAAAGAAAATTCTGACACAAGTCCCAAAGATCAGCCACATTAACCTCAACATTTTCAAGCAAACAAAACCACCACAAAACCCAAAAAAACAGCAATAGTTAAATAAGTATCAAATCTTCAAATTATTAATAATTAACAAGAAAATTTTTAACAAAAAGATAAATATTTAAACAAATTTAGCCATTATATTAAATATGAACAATTTTGGACTGGATTTAAAGAACATGCAAATATTGTACCAGCTTGACTTGAATTCCAGAAAAAGCTTTTCAAGTATAGGGAAAAAAACCAGGTTGAGCCCGGAGGTGGTTTTCCACAGGGTGAAAAAACTTCAGGAAAATGGAACAATAAAATATTTTTACACCATCATCAACCCAATAAAACTTGGATTTCAAGGCTTCAGATTGTATATAAAATTTTCCGGTCTTGGAATAGAAAAAGAAAAAGAAATTCTGGATTTTTTGATTAAGCACAAAAAAACCTGGTGGGTTGTAAAAGTCCAAGGAAAATGGGATATTGACATTCTTTTATGGGTTAAAGACACTTACGATTTTGAAAATTTTTGGAATGAATTTAAGGACAATTATTTGGAATTTATTTCTGAATACCTACTTACAATTTTCACAGAACTATATCACTTCAACAAGGCATATCTTGTGAGCAAAAAACGTGGAGAAGAAAAAACAATAACTTTCGGAAAAAGCTTGCAAAGAAATCCAAAAATTGACGAACTTGACTGGAAGATATTGAAAAGTATTTCAGTTAATGCAAGAAAACCAACAATTGAAATAGCACGTGAAGTAAACAGCTTTGCAAAAATTGTGGCATATAGAGTAAAAAAAATGGTAAAAGAAGGAATAATCCTTGGATTCAAGCCATTAATTGATTTGGAAAAAATTGGAATGAAATATTTTAAACTAGACATTAACTTAAAAAATATGAAAACATGGCACAAGCTTGTCTCATTTTCACAATCATGTCCAAATATTACATATGTTGATCAAACAATAGGCACATCTGATTTCGAAGCAGACATAGAAGCAGAAAGCAATGAAAAATTCTACTCACTAATTCAAGAAATCCGTGCAAAATTTGGAGAAAATATACGTGATTATTCTTATTTTGTAGTGGAAAAAATTTATAAAATCAGTTATCTGCCTCACAAGTATTAGTTCGAAAAAATAGCCAAAGAATTGATATTGATCTTGAACTTAGCTCTATTTTAACACTTGATCAAATAGTTTGGAGTAGAAAAGAAATAAACTTTTGGAGCTGAACATGACTGTTAGCTTCCGAATTCGAATAAATTTTTTTGACTGAATTCATTTAAAGGCTTTGAAGGAATTTTTAGTTTTTTTGAAACATGATGGGAAAACTCTTTTGCAAAGCCATGAGTTGTTAAAACCATTTTAGGATTAGAGCATTCAATGTATTCAATTAATTGCTTGAAATCAGAATGATCACTTAAAGGAAATAATTTATCAAATCCTTTTCTATAACTCCATCCAGTTGCAATTCCTGAAACAACTTTTTTATTCAACGAAAGTTCAAGAAATTCAGTCAAGCCAGGCTCAACTAAATGAGGAGGAATAATTAACACATTTGAATCCTTTAAATTATGGTCTAATTTAATGAATTCTCCTAAATTAATTCCCTTATTCTTGTAAACAGAATTAAATTCAAATGCTTTTTCATAAACTAATGGAGTTTCATTTGAATACTCGTTAACTATTTTTGTAAGCTCTTGAGCCTTGCCTAAAGAATAACCAGCTAAAACAATGAAATTATTTTTTTTTGCTTCACTTGAAATCCATTTCCCAATTTCATTGTATACTTCTTCTCTTTCAGGGAAAACAAATTCAGGCAAACCAAAGGTTGACTCAATTACTAATACATCTGAATTCAAAATTGGAGCTCCTTTTTGAATAATCGAATCTTGTAATTTCATGTCATTCGTTAAAACAATTGTTTTCTCTGCATTGAATTCAATTTGAACTGCTCCAAGAATATGTCCAGAGTTATGAAAAGTAAAACTAAAATCATATAACTCTGTTTTCTTGTTTAAAGGAATTTTTTCAACCGCAATTGTTTCATCAAATTTGTCTGAAAGCAAGGCATAAGTTGCTTCAGATAAAAAAATTCTTGCATTATTTTTTTTAGAAATTTTTGCATGATCTGAATGAGCATGAGAAATAAATTTATAATCTGCTTCAACGCTTTTAGTTGAATCAACTGCCAATTTTACTCCTCTTTCCAAAATAATTCCATTTTCTTCTTTTAATTCAAACATTCAAGCCGCCTTGCTTTAAAGATAAATATAAAATATTCATTAAAGCACTAAGAAGAATAAAAAGCTTTCCTATCTTCCAGCTAAACCAGGAGATGCAAGGATAGCAACTCCAAAAATTAGGAAAACAACAAGTAATACAGCTAACGCAATAGCAAATAAAATTGCTAAAGGAATTAATACTACTCCTGCAGCCTTTAAATCATCTAATTTAAAGAAAGCTTTAACTAGCATTATATCTAAAAACAAGAAATAAAATCCTAAAGGAACAGCCAACAAGTTCAGTAAAGGAATTGGACTCAATAAACCTGTTACAAGTGTTTGACCAGCAGTCAAATACATCATATTAGGCAAGTATTGCATGAAATCCTTTTGCGCTCCAAAAAAACCTGCAAGAAGTGAATGAATGAAAGCAAAAATTCCTAAGAAAACTACTCCAAAAATTATTCCTCCAATAATTGCAAAAGGGCTTATAATTAAATCAAAAGCTAATCCAAAAATTGTTTGAATAATTACATTTCCTATTATTAAAAGATTTCCACCTGAAAAAGCTCCTGCCAAAACCACTCCCAAAACTGCTCCAAGTATTCCAAAAATTATTCTAAAAATTAATTGCCAAACCCCAGTAATAAGAGTTACAATAGCAAAAGGAACCAAGGCCTGCATTAATTCAAATTTTCTTGAAACAAGTTTATCCATTGAAGTTTTCATTAAAAGAATGTCAAGAAAATCTTTAACTGTTACAATGAAATCGCTTACTAAACCCATAGTGACAAAAATAGACAAAACAAGTATTTAAATCTATCCTCTAAAACAATTCCGTTATTTTTTTGAATTATTTTATTCAACTACTAGTTTTTTAAAGAATAATAAGTAAAAATATATTATGCGTGAACGACCTACAACTAGAAGAATTGTTGTAACTAAAAGCCCTCAACAACTACTTTCTGGAACAACTAGAAAAGAAATTAGAAGACAAAGAACTGAAATAAGAGAAGCTGAAGTTAAAAGAATTATCAACAAAGAGGTAAAGCTTCCAGAACCTGTTCCAGTTAAACCATTAATTTTTGAAAACCAAAAAAGAGTTGAAATTAGTGTTAAAGGCCAGAGAGTTACTCTTCCATTAAATGATTTAACTAGAAACTTAACTGAGGTTTTTGTTGAACAAAATGATGTAGCAATGTATATTTGGAGAGTTAAACCAACTAGTGAACACATTCCTCCAAATGGCAGGATTAGAGAAGACTTTCAATTAATTTATAAAATTCCTCCAAATGCTCCAGCTCCTGAACACTTTTCCACTATTTCAAGAGAACCAGAAAGAATTAAAACTGAAACAAAAAAGCCTTGGTGGCAATTTTGGTGAAAAAAGTTTGTTTTTCAAACAAGTTCTTGCTTTAGATTGTTGGAAAAACAAACTCAAAAGCAATAATAAATAATTCACTCTAATAATTATGGCTAAAATTTTTAGTAAAATTTTACCAATTTACTCCCAATACTAATTAAGTTAAGCTCCCAAATACTAATTTGTTATTCGCTGTCAAGTGTGACATGTGTGATGTCAAATCACGCATGACAGGTGTGAAGTCAAGTCTCGCACCTTGAACGCGATGTCTCGTGCGTCGAGTGCGAGGGCCGACGTCGGCCTTCAGCCTCGCCGGCTGATCGCCTCAGCTTCGCCGGCTGAACGCGCTTCAAGGGCCGAGTATTGTTCAAGGGAAATTTGCTTTGAAAGCATTTAAAAAAGGGAAAAAATAAAAGTTTT
>CAYJVY010000012.1:27727-35769 GCA_964373795.1 uncultured archaeon
GTTCAAGGGAAATTTGCTTTGAAAGCATTTAAAAAAGGGAAAAAATAAAAGTTTTGTAGGGGAGAACTTGGAATTAAATTTAAATTCAATTGAGAGAGAGGAAAAAGAAAATCCTTTCATTTCAAAGTTTGAACAGTTTTTTCATTTACGTTATAAAAAAGAAATTGAAAAACTTGCTTCGACTTATCCTGAAAAAAAATCTTTAAATATTGATTTCAATGAATTGGAAAGGTTTGATTTTGAATTAGCTGAGGAATTAATTTCAAATCCAGATTATTTAATTGATGCAGCGAAAGAAGCAGTTAAATCAATTGATATTCCAAACCTTGGATTAGAGATAGAGTTTACTCCAAATATTCGTTTTTATAATTTGCCCAAAGACAGGGAAGTATTGCTTAGAAATATTGGTTCAGAGCATTTAGGAAAACTAATTTCAGTTGAAGGAGTTATAAGGCAAATAACTGATGTATTGCCAAAATTGAAATTAGCTGTATGGGAGTGCACTAAATGTGGCAACACTTATAAAATAAGTCAAGAAGGCCAGTCAATTAAAAAGCCTTCAATTTGTGAATGTAAAAACAAGGAATTTGATTTACTTGAAGATAAATCTTTTTTTATTGATTATCAAAAAATTCAAATTCAAGAACCATTAGAAAAACTTAGAGGCCATGAACAACCAACTACTTTAAACATTTATGTTTCAGATGACTTAGTAAACAAGGTTTCAGCTGGAGACAAAACAAGATTTGTAGGAGTTATTCGTTTACTTGTTCCAAGAGAAAGAAAAGTTGTTTATGGAAGATTTTTAGAAGCAATTCATTTAGATGAAACTGAAAAAGAATTCAGTGAAGTAGAGGTTTCAAAAGAAGAAGAAGAACAAATAAAAGAATTATCTAAAAATCCTCAAATATATGACATTTTAGTTCAATCCATTGCTCCAAACATTTACGGACATGAAATAGTGAAAGAAGCAATTGCATTACAATTATTTGGAGGAGTAAAAAAATTACTTCCAAATAATACATCCATTAGAGGAAATATTCACTTACTAATTGTAGGAGATCCTGGAATGGCTAAATGCGTTAGTGGAGACACAAGAATTTTATTAGAAGATGGAACTCAAACACGAATTGATCAATTTGTTGAAGAAAATTTACAAAAAAACCAGCAATTTAATTTAGAAGACGGAGTATACAGCAACATCAACCAATTCATTCCAACAATAAATTTGGATGGAAAAATAAGTGAACAAAAAGCTTTAAGAGTTTATAAAAGAAAAGCTCCAAAAATGTATGAAATAAAAACAAGCACTGGAAAAAAAATAAAAGGAACGTACACTCATCCATTGTTTAGTTGTGAAAACGGAAAAGTTAAAGCTGTAAAAATAAGCAATTTAAAAAAAGGAGATTTTATAGCTATTCCAAGAAATATTAAAATAAATCCGGCAGAAATTTTGTTAAACAATGAAATAATTAAAGGAAAAACAAATGCTGCTCAGATTAACTTGCCTTTAAAAGTATCAAAAGAACTCGCCAGGATATTAGCATATATTGCATCAGAAAGCCATATTTTTGATAAAACTAACAGCAAGTATGTTTCATTCACCAATGTAGACAAAGAATTACTTGAAGACTTTTTTACTTGTGTTAAAAAAATATTTAACTTAAATCCAAAAATAAAAAAAAGAGAAAAAATAACTACAATAAAGTTACACAGCACTGAATTGCATAATTTTTTAAAGCTAAATGCAAAAGAAGTGCTTGGAAAATCTAGAGATAAAAAAATTCCGGCAATAATAATGAATTCAAATGATAACGTTGTAAAGGAATTTTTAAAAGCATTTATTAATGCAGAAGGATCAATAAGAAAAGATGAAAGAGGAATTGCAATAGTTTCTGCAAGCGAAGAACTATTAGAACAACTTCAAACACTATTGTTGAGATTTGGAATTGTAAGTTCAAAAAAAGCCATATGGAATGTAGCTACAAATACTATCAAAAAAGAAAAAAGAAAATATTATAGAATAAGATTTGCTGGACAATTTGCAATTGATTTCATAAACAAAATTGGATTTATAACTAAAAGAAAACAAGAAAAAGCAAAAAAAATAATTTTATCAAACAAAAAAACTAATTCAAACATTGATGTGATTCCAAATCTGAACGCATTATTAAAAGAAATTAGAATTAATTTAGGAATAAGCCAATTTAAAACAGGAATTGCTAGAACTTCTTTTCAACACTATGAAAGAGGAGATAGACTTCCAAGTAAAAAACAGTTAGGAAAAATTGTTTCAACTTTTTTAAAAGAATATGAACAAAAAAATTTATTTGACAAAAATCTTGAAAAAAAATTGCTGGATTTATTTAAGCTTTGGAAATCAGATATTTTTTGGGATAAAATAGAAGAAGTAAAAGAAATACCTTCAGATGAATGGGTTTACGATATAGAAGTAGAAAATAGCCATATTTTTATAACAAATAACATGTTTTCACATAATTCCGCGCTTCTACAAGCAACAAATGAAATTGCTCCAAAATCAATTTATGTTGCAGGAAAAACTTCCTCCGGAGTTGGATTATGCGTAGCACCTGATTCATTAATACTCAATGATAATGGTTTCAAAGAAATTAAAGAATTTGTTGAAGAAAACTTTGATAAAACAAAATCAAAAGAAGAAATATCGAATGCTTTTTCAAATGATTTCTGTGGAAAGGCTCCAACACTTGAAAACAATTTAAAAGTAACAAATTCAGAAATATACAAAATTTGGAAAATAAAAGCTCCGGAAAGAATGATTAAGATAAGAACAATGTCTGGAAAAGAACTTGATTTAACTCCAAATACTTCTCTTGTTAGGATAAAAAATGATTCAATTGAGTGGATTAAGGCTTCAGAAATTACAGAAAATGATTTTATTGCTTCATCTAGAATCTTGCCTGAAGGTGAAGTAAAAAACTATCCAACAATTAAAGTGTTATATGGAAATAAAAATATTAGAATAAGAGACAATGTTTTTACAATCTTTAAAGAAATAACTGACAAACTATTAAAAAAATATAAGTCAGTTAAAGAAATAGCAAAAAAACTTGGTATATCCAGAGAAAGAATTTATCTTTGGCGAACAAAAAACTATTCAAGTGGCATTCCTTTACATGCCTTTGTTTCACTTGGCTTGGAAGCAGGATACTCATTTGAAGAATTATCAAACCATGTTACAAAAATATTTTTGAGTTATGGAAAAAATGTAAAAATCCCTAGATATATTGATGATGAAGAAATAGCTTATCTTGCAGGATTGGTTTTAGGAGATGGAAGTATCTATCTTACAAAACGTTCTGCATCAATAAGGGTTTTCAACCAATCAGAAGAAATTTTGAAAAAAGTTGACAGCATAGTTGAAAAAACAATTGGAGCAAAAACAGAAAAAATAAGTGATGGAGTAAGAGTTCCAAATAGAAGAATTGCTTCAATACCTTTATACACAATATTAAACGCTTATGGAATAGTTAAAGAAAAAAACAAAATCAGGATTTCATGTATTGCATCAGAGTTTTCAAACAAAGTTGTTTCAAAAATATTGCAAGGATTATTTGATACTGATGGCTATACTGCTAAAACAAAAAAAGGTTCTCCACACATTGGTTTGAGAACAATAAGTAAAGATTTAGCAAAAACTGTGCTACTTTGCCTGCTAAAATTTGGAATACATACAAAACTTAGGCTAAGAAAAGTAGCAGGAAGAATATCTATAGGAAAAAAAATAACTGTAAAAAGCAACAACAATCAATGGATTGTAGAGATTAGAGGAAAAGAAAACCTTGAAAAATTTGAAGAAAAAATAGGTTTCAACCTTCAAAGAAAAAGTAATTCATTAAGAGAAATAATTTCAGCCATATCGAAATCCAATACTAATATTGATGTTGTGCCACAAATAAAAGAAACATTAAAAGAACTATCAAAAACAGGTTATGCTATAAATTCTACAAAAAATATTTCAAGAAATAAATTGATTGAATTAGTAAAAAAACAAAAAACAAAAAATAATTTCTTAAAAAATTTATCTGATTCAGATATTTTTTGGGAAAAAGTTACAGAAAAGACAGAATTCAAACCAGAATATGATTTTGTATACGATTTCTCTGTCAAAGAAAGCCACAACTTTATTGCAAACGGAATATTTGTTCATAACACGGCTTCAGCAGTTAAAGATGATTTTGGTGAAGGAGGTTGGACTTTAAAAGCAGGAGCACTTGTTTTAGCTTCTGGAGGACTAGCCTTAGTTGATGAATTTGATAAAATGGAGTGCTTGACTAGCGATGCATTAATTACTTTAGAAGATGGAACATTAAAACCATTAAAGGAATTATTTATAGAATCTACTTTAGAAAATGAAGTTGAAAATACAGTTAAAGGAAAAAGTGTGAAATCTTTAGAGAATTTCAGAGTTTTAAGCATGGATGAAAATGGAAAAATTATTGGAAAAAAATTGTTAAAAGTTCATGAATTTCCTTATTCAGGTAAATTGCTTAAAATAACTCTTGAAAGTGGTGAAACGCTAAAGGTTACTCCAAATCATCCGTTTTTTTGCTTGAATGAAAAAAGTGAAATTAAAACAATTAAAGCTGGTTTTTTAAGGAAAGGAATTTTCTTAACCTTGCCCAGAATAATTAATACTTTTTCTAGTCAAAAAATAAGTAATGAATTAGCTAGAGTTTATGGTTATCTTGCTGGAGACGGAAATGTTTCTTGGAATCCAAATGAAAATTATTTTATTCGTTTTACAAATAAAGAAACAGATTTAATAGAAGATTTCAATGAATGCATTCACAAAATAGGGTTTGAATCAAAGTTTTTTCCAAGTGATTCTAAAGAAAATGGAGTCATAACGCAGAGAGTTAATGGAAAAAAACTTGTTGAAGAAATTCAATTTAATGCACCTGGATTAATTGAAAAATATAGTAACAAGTATTCTCCAACAGATTTAGTGACTTCACCAAGCACTTCAAGCAATTATCTTAAAGGGTTATTTGATTCAGAAGGATTTGTAGATATAAAAAACAAGCAAATAAGTTTTTCTTCCACCAGCGAAAGATTAACAATTGAAGTAAAGTCATTGCTTCTAAGATTTGGCATTCTAAGTCAAATTAGAGTTAGAAAAGCTGAACAAAATAGAAAAAAAAGCTTTATACTTAGAATAACTAACCAAGATTCTATTCAAAAATTTTCTACTTTTATTTCTTTTACTCATAACAGGAAAAGAAAAAAATTGGAAGAAATATTGCAAAAAGAAAAATGTAATAGAACTATAATAAATGTCATTCCAAATATTGGGGATTTATTAAAAGAAATTAGAATCAATTTAAAACTAAAACAAAGCGAGTGCGGACTAATTAAATCAACTTACAATAATTTTGAAAACAATGTTGCAAACATTTCAATTGAAAAAGCTGCACTAGTTCTTGAAAAATTTAAAGAAGCATCTTTAAAGCATGAAAATGAATTAGTTAAAGAAAAAATAAAAACACTTGAAACATTAATTGATTCAGATCTTGTGTGGAGAAAAGTAAAAAAAATAGAAATAACAGAAACTAGTGAAGCAAAAGAATTGAATCATAAAATGATTAACGAACTAAATAAAGTTTTAGACATGTTAAGAGTAAATGAAAAAATAACTAAAAAAACTAGTTTTCAAGAATTGAAAAACATAGTCCAAAAAATTGAAAGAAAAATAAGTGAAATTGAAAAATGTAAAGAAAATAGTTTTGAAACATTAACTCCTTTATTAAATGAAATAAAGTTATTCAATATTAGTGAACAAGAAATAGCTTTAAAGCTTGAAGTAAATCAATCCACAATTCACAGATGGCTGAATAAAGAAGTAAAAACAGAAAAGTTAGAAGAAAAAATATCTGATGCATTCTATAAGATTTTGAATTCAATTGATTTAAATAAAGTAAATAAAGTTATTAAAAAAACAAAACTATATTTAGAGAAAGAAATAAAGATTTACGATCTAACTGTTGAAGATTCTCATAACTTTATTGCAAATAATATAATTGTTCACAACTCAGAAGACAGAAGTGCAATGCATGAAGCAATGGAGCAAGGAAGGGTTTCAGTTGCAAAAGCAGGAATTGTTACTTCATTTAAAACTGATACAAGTGTTTTGGCTGCTGCCAATCCAAAATATTCTCGTTTCGATCCATACCAATCTTTTTTAGAACAAATTGATTTACCTTCAACTCTTATTTCCAGGTTTGACTTGTTCTTTCCAATTAAAGACGTACTAGATAGAGCTAAAGATAAAGAAATTGCTTCACACATTCTTGAAACCCATAAAACAGGTGAAATGTTAATTCAATCAAAGCTTAAAGGAAAAAATTTAAGTGAAGAACAATCAAAGGAATTGAAAAAAATTATTCCAATAATTGACAACGAGTTATTAAAAAAATTCATTTCATTTGCAAGACAAAATGTTTTTCCTATACTGGAAAAAGAATCAATTCAAATGATTAGTGAATTCTATATTGATTTAAGAGATCAGGGAAGAAAAGAAGGAGCTTATTCTGCTACTCACAGACAATTAGAAGGACTTGTAAGATTAAGTGAGGCTTCAGCTAGAGTAAGACTTTCAGACAAAGTTGAATTAGAAGACGTTAAAAGAGCAATTAAATTAGTAAAATATTCATTAGAAGAACTTGTAACTGATCCTGAAACAGGAAAAATTGACATTGATATTTTAACTGCAGGAATAACTCATACTCAAATAAGTAATCTTAAATCGGTTTTAAAAATAGTTAAAGACTTAGCTGAAACACAGGAAATGGTTTCAATTCAAGAAATAATTGACCAAGCAAAATCTGAAGGAATTGGAGAAGAAGAAAAAATTCGTGAATATATTTCTACTTTGAAAAAGAAAGGGGAGTTATACGAGCCTCGTCATAACTTCTTAAAACCAACTAGCAAAAAATAACTTTTTCTTAAAAAGTAAAAACTAAAAAAATTTTCTTTTCAGAAAACAGCAATCAAAAGCACTCCAATAAACATTATTGCTGCACCAATTAATCTGTCCTTAATGTTTTTTTCTTTAAAAAAAAGCCAGCCAAAAAAAGTGCTAATTAAAGCACTTGTACGCTTGATTGCAATTACATAAACAACTAATGCCATACTCATTGCAATCATTTGAAATACAACTAAAAAAGACATTGCCAACCCACTAAAAATAATTGGTTTAAAATTTTCTTTAATTTGTGTAACAATGTTTTTTGACTTGAAAAGCATTACTGGAAAAAGCGCAAGTGTTAGGAAAAGACTTGTAATAATGCCCCAAAAAATTGGAGAAGAGTTTTGAATTCCGATTTTGTCATAAGCAGAACTAATTCCCCAAATAAATGCAACAAGCAACATTAGCTTTACCCCTTTATTTTCAACTAATGCTTTTAATGGATTGAGCAAGCCAAGCTTGCCTTGCTTTATATTCAGAATATATGAACCAATGACAACAAATATTACTCCAAGTAAACCAAAAAAACTTGGAATTTCATGCGCAATTAAAGGAGTTGTAAAAAGCAGAAAAACTGGAGTAAAATTAAGCATTGGAATTGCCAAAGACAAGTCAGAAACCTCTAATGCTTTAATGTAAAGAACTGTTGTCAAAGCATTTGTCAAGCCAACTACTACCAAAGCAAACCAAAAATCTTTTCCAAATTCAGGAATTGAAGTAAACACAAGCCATGGAAGCAAAAACACAAGGCAAGCAAACCTGAAAGCAAATGCAATTACATATGCATCTGCTTTCCTAGTTGCTTGTTTTCTAAAAACATCTGCAAAAGAATTAGACAATGCACATAAAAATGAAAAAAAAATCCAAAGCATTTAATCACATTAAAGATTACTTAACTGTTTTTATCTAAATCAATAATTAAAATCAATACAAAATAAATAAAAACTAGAGGAAGGTAATTCTAGTAATGAACAAAAAATTAATTGCTCAATTAATTGTAATTTTTTTAATTACTCAAATTCTTGGATTATTTGTT
>CAYJVY010000013.1:0-29860 GCA_964373795.1 uncultured archaeon
TTTTGGAAGGGCACAAACAAGTTAACAAAATTATGAAAATAATGGTGTGCGAGTAACCAAAAATTTCGATTGGAAAACTGGTTTAGAAAGATTTAAATACTACTTATTGCATTATATTATATTGTAATAAATTGGTGGTTTTGTGAAGACTGTTAGTATGCGTGTTGAGGAAAGTCAATTAAAGGCAATTCAAGGACTTGGAGAAGAAATGAATTTGGACATGTCTGGTGTGTTTAGAAAAATTGTGGATAAAGGTTTGCAGGAAACTCTTTTGGACCAAGCTGTTGAAAAATACTCTCAAGGCAGTGTTTCGTTATGGAAAGCTGCAGAATTGGCAAAAGTTTCTTTAAGGAAAATGCATGAAGAGCTTTCAAGAAGAGGGATAGATGCACATTTTTCTCAACAAAGTTTTGAAGAAGACACTGCTTGAATTGGACTTGATTTAATGGTTGTTTCAAACGCTTCTCCATTGATTCTTTTTGCAAAAATCAACAAAGTTGACCTAATTCTGGAAACATTTGGAAAACCAATAATAATTGAAGAAGAAGTAAGAAAAGAATTAATTGATTCAGGATTGAAGGAAGGATATGCTGATGCACTTTATCTTCAGGAATTGGTTAACAAAAAATCAATAATTGTCAAAAAAGCAAAAGAATCCAAAGAAATAACAGGCATACATTTAGGCGAAACAAAAACAATTTACTTGGCGCTTGAATTAAAGGAAAAAACAGTGCTAATGGACGAAGAAGACGATAGAGCAGCAGCAAAAGCATTTGGATTAGAACCAAAAGGCACTCTTTATGTCTTATACGAACTATACAAAAAGAAAAAACTGCCAAAACAAGAAGCTATCAAAATCCTTAACCAACTAATTCAGCAAGGATACAGATTATCAACAAAATACTATGCCCAGTTTCTGGAAAAACTGGGAAACTAATAAGTTTAATTAATAAGTTTTGACGAAAAGTGTTTATGAAAAGAAAGGATTTTATTAGAGTTAAGCCAAGAAGAGTAAAGCCTGGAAAGTATCAGGCTAGAGAAAGAGTGTTTTCTGAAAATCATGTAAGAGAGATTGAAGAACTTTTTTCAACTGCCAAAGATGTCTTCAAGGTTGTTGGAAATCACGCTCTTTTAATTTTTCCAACAGAAAAAGAAATTGAAACAGATGCAAAGGATTCTGCTGAACCATTTAAACTTACAACATTGCAAAGAGTTCTTTTAGACGATCCAAAACATTACATGGGAACGCAGGGAAGTTATAACTTCAACAAACCTGTAATTAGAGAGGTTTTGAAAAGATTTTTTGGGAAAGGAACTTTCAAAGGAACACGAAAACCAAGAATTGTTGTTTTTGCAGGCTTTAGTGGAGAGTTCTCAAAAGCTTTACAGGAAATAGGTTTTGAAGTAATTCACACTCTGATGCATTACCAGAGTATTCTACTAGAAAAGACATGCCTGCATTTAAAGCTTATGCTCACAGAATTCCTAAACTAGGCAGGGTTACAGCATTTGTTTCATTCGAGCCTGGAGCTGTTTTAAATGGCGCACATGCATTGCCATTTTTGTTAAGATCATTAAGTAGAAGCGAAAAAGGAATAATTAATGTCTACTCAAAAAAAACAAAACACGCAGTACATCCTGAATCAAGAGAAAACATAATGCTTCCAACTGCTGACGACGTATTCTTTCAAGCATTTTCAAAAGTTTATGGCACTCAATACAGGTATATTCAAACAAAAGAAGAAATATTTCAACACATTTCAGCAACACCAAACAAAGAGAAATAATTGCTTTTGACATGCGTGTTTTAGATTTAATAAAATCAAATCACACAGAATTCCATTCACCCTTAAGAGAAGTCAATATAGAACAACTGCAACAGCAATTGAAAACAACAAGACAACAAATAATAGACTCTCTGAAAAGAATCCACTTAGTTTATGCACCCATATCCAGCTACAGAGAATAAAATAGAGAACACAGGCAACAATAAATTAAATTCTACATAACAAAACCTTATGAGGGGCTTTGAAAACAGCTTGCTCCGTTTCAATTCTAGTTACTTGATTTTTATCCGGCATTAAAATTCCCTCGCAAAATTCCTAAACCCCTTCTATTTGCCAATTCCTCTTTGTTTATGTCATTTCACGTTTTTAGAGGCGCCTCCAAAAGCATATGAAATGCAGCATAAGGTACATTATGCTGCAAAATTGCCTCTAGACTTTTCAATTTTTTGCAAAAAACTGCTTTTTAGTGGAAGTTAGTGGGTTGCTTTAGTGGGTGAACGGAGCACACTAAGAAACCTTTTTTTGGAAAATGGTTATGTAGAAGTTGAGGGTTGGTTTAAATATAATATTTGTTATTTATTTTTTATTCAGTTCTAAATATGGGATAAAATGCCTTGGATGAAACAATGCCTACAGGAAATATTATTGAATTAAAAAGAAACTTGGTTAGTGCTGCAATTCAATTAGGTTTTTTAAAAATTGAAGGGAGTGGATTAGTGTTAACAAAAGCTGGAAGATTAAAGGTTGCAAGCATTCCTGATTTGCTTAAAAGAATTCGTTCAGGACAAATTAAAACTCCTAAGCATGTTCAGGTACACCCACAACTAAATGAAACTCATTTAAGAAAAGTAGATGTAAGGCTGAGATAAGTTGATTAGCTATTTTAAATGCATTTTGGAGATGTCATTTTTTAGGCACCATGTGTGTTTTTTAGGCACTAGGTTAACACAGCTTTTAGGCACCAGGTTTTTGAATTTTCAGAGGGAAAAATTCATTGGATTTTAGGCACCAGGAATTGTAATTTTTGAGGTTTTAGGAACTACATTTTTTGGTAACGAATTTTGAAAATTAAACTAGATAGTCGAAAAGCTTTAAACCAAACATTTAAAATAAGTGACGTCACTTATTATTTGTTATTTTGTAATGAAGGTTGTATAATGACTAATATTACTTTGTCAATTGAGGATTCTGTATATAAAAAAATGCATGAGCATTCAGAAATAAAGTGGAGTGAATTTGTTCGTAAAGCTATAAAAAAGAGATTAGGTGAATTGGATTCTCTGAAAAAAGGTAATGTTGAAAGCATATTCACAATGCTCGCTTCTGAAGAAGTTCTTAAAAAAGAGTGGGATAATGAAGCTGATGAAAGGTGGAATAATGTATAATCAAAGAGACATTGTAATTATACCTTTTCCTTATTCTGACCTAACTGATGCAAAGCAGAGGCCTGCGTTAATTATTTCAAATGATTTAATAAACAAAACAGATGACAGAATATGTTGTCTTATCACAAGCAATGAACCCTTGAATGGAATTGTTATAGATTCACTTGAGGAAGGAAAACTACCATTCAAAAGTTGGGTTAAACCATATAGAGTGTTTACAGTTCATGAAAAAATAATTAAAAAAAAGCTCTGCGCAATAACTAAAAATTTTCATAACAAAATAATAGAAAACATAAACCAATATATAAAGTAAGCAACTAGATTGGAAAAACAAATTTTGAAAAGAATTGTTATGTAGAAATTTAATTAGTTTTTAATATGATTAAGACTTTAATTTTTAAGAGGTTTTACATTTAATGCGGAAAAATAAAATTGATCCAGATGCTTTAAGGCATATAAAACAAGAGCTAATTAAAGATGGCTTTTTAACTGCAGATGGAAGGCTTACAGAAAAAGGAATGAAAGAAGCAGAAAAGCGGAGAATTAAAAACCCTGGAGCAGATGCATTGATTTTTAGCATTGCAAGAACTTCTACTTCATTGCCTTTTTTTAGGGGAAAGCTTACTGGAGCAGTAATACCTGTTTCTAGAAAAAAATCTTTATCTGAAAAAGTTAGAGGTTGGGTTAAAGGGTTTAGAAAGAAATAATTTAAAGGTCTAATTAGCACTTAAATTTAGGCACCAGGAACTGACTTTTAGTCTGAAATAAATTCTTTCTAGAGGAAAAAGAGTTTTTCCCTAGTTTGTTTGGCATTGCGTTAGAATTATTAATTCAAAGTGTTTTATTTATTTAGTGAAATTTAATGTCTCGATTTAGACAAGTTGTGCAAAAGTTTAGAGGGCTTGGAGGTAAACCTTCTAAAGCTGAAAAGCATGTTGGTAAAGGAACTCCTAAAGGAGTTCATCAAGCTGTTTTCAGAGCAAATAGTGCTTTTGCAAAAGAAGTGTTAAGAGATGGTGGTTATTTGAGTAAGTCTGGTAGATTAACTAATAAGGGTTTAAAGCAGGCTAGAACTGTTCAAGAATTAATTGGAAGACTTTATTCAGGGCAATTAAGTATTCCTATTAAAGGTTCTTCTAAATTAATTGATTCTGTTCAAAAATTTATTGCTTCAATTAGTGGGGGTGTCTGGTAGAATTGGTTCCTTAATGGGAAAAAAGAAAAAGAATTAATTTGTTTTAATTTTGTTCATGTTTATTTTCTTTTCTTGGATTTTTTCTTTGGATGTTTTTCTTTTTTATGGTGTTGTCCTGTTAACCATGCATGAAGTGCTTTTAAAACCATTTTAATTCCTCCTATCTACTTTCACAATAACGTTTAAGCTATATTTAAAGCTTTGTAGTTTGAAAAATAGTCATTTTTATTCGTGTGTGAGTGGGAAATAATTTTATATAATAAGGTTCATTAATTATTTATGCCTAGAAGTTCTATTACTAGATCTAGAAGAAGAAGTGATTTTCTTTCTACAAGAGGGCCTTTAAGATCTCCACCTATTTCAAGAAGATATTCCAAGGGTGCACTTCCTCCTGAAAGAAAACAAGCAGTCAAACAAGTAATGTTAAACTCCAGCCCTCCAAAAGTTAGTGAAGTTTTGCCTCTGAAACCAATGGCTTTACCTGAATTTCAAGGCCCTGTTGTGAGAACTGCTTTAACTAAAGCAAGAATAATTAAATCAGAAAAACCTTTATCAGAAGAATCTTTAGAACAAGAAAGAGCTAAAAATTTAAGGAAAATAATTTTTCCAAAAAAAGGGTCAATGGAGTCTGCTAGACTGATTAGAGCAGTTGATTCTGCTGCAAGAAATTTAACTGATGCTTTTTTTCAAGCTAAGAGGCAGTTTTTTTTGTTTGAAAACAGACATTTAAGTAACCTATCTTCTCATGGAGTTAACTTAAATAATTTAAGGAACAGATTAACAGAACTAACACGTGAAAAAGCATTATTAAGCTGGGAAATAGATCGTGCTTTTCGTTCTAGCTCTCTTTCTAGAAGAATTCCTATTTTAAGAATGCGGCTTGCTAGAATAGGGAAAGCCCTTAACGGAATTGATTCTTATTTAATGGAGAGAGATGCCTTAACTGAAGCAGTTAAAGATTCTTTTTTAAAAAGAGGAAGATATTTTTCTGAATTATTGGGCGTAAAAGTTGATGAATTAGTTTCACTTGCTGAAGGTCATGCAAGACAATTTAGAACTTCTGAAAGCAAGCAAATTAGAACCCCTGACGAATCTAGCCTTGTTTATGGATTAATTTTAACTAATTTGAAAGAGGTTTTACAGCGAAGAAGGCAAGAACTATTAGTAGAGCAAAGGCGTAGAAGTAATATAATTTCTTTAGAGGAAAAAAGAAAAGCAGGTTAGTTTAAGAATTTTTTCAATTTTTCAAGCGAAAGGGTTAAATATTGTCTATGTTTTAATAATAATATAAGGGCCTACCTAGAGCATGTCTTTTTTTTAAAAGACGTGCTCTTATCCATTTACTATTTTTTTCAAACAAATTAGAACTTATTTGCTATTTTTAAAAACTTATTCACTTTTTTTGAAATGCAAAAAAGCAAAGATTGCTAGTCCAATTAACAGTAATGCAGCTGCAATTGGAATAGTGTAATCAGTTTTTTCTTCTTCAAAAAATAGGTTAATTCCTTCACAATTTTTTTCTTTTTCAACATTGTTTTGATCAGTGAATTTTATTTTACAGTTGACTTCAATTTTTCCTTCTTTTAATCCAGTAATACTTGTTTTTACATTAGTTTCTTTTCTTGCCTCAATTAAGTTTATTAGAATTATTTCTTCTTTTAGTTTTCCGCCTTGCCCTGTACTTAATTCTAGTTTAATGTTTTCAGCATTTGCATTTGATTCGTTTTTTACAGTAATTTTTACTTCTGTTTCTTTTCCTGTTTTATTTATTTTGTTTTCGCTTAAAATGAATCCACTTAATTCTAAAGGTTTTTCCTGGACTTTTATGCTGATTAAATTTGATTTTACTTGAATTGTTTCACCAAAAATATTTTTATACTCTAATACTGCTTTTGGGATACTCATTTCAATTGCCAGCTTTGGGAAAACAGTGTAAGAAAATTTTTTCTCTCCTTTTGCTGGAACTACTTCATTGAATTCTAATTTGCTTGAACTAATTTCAACTGCTCTTAAATCCCATGCTTGAGAAGTAATTTTTACATTTGCGTCCTTGCTTCCATAATTTTTTGCTTTAATAACTATTTCTAATGGTTCAAAAGTGTAAGGGGTTTCATTTAACTCTATTGAAAAGCTGTCTTCTTTTGAAAAATCAGGTATTTCATAGGTTCCAATCAATGAATTTTTTAATACTTGAATTCCAACAATTGAATCAAATGTTTCTCCGCAAAGCTTGAACAGGTTTTCTTTTCCTGCAACATTTCTTGGAAGAATAATTCTTCCCCAATTATTTACAAATTCTCCTGCTTTTAATTCTGAAACCAAGTTTCCATCTGGTTTAAATAATTTTATAAAAGCTTTTCCTTGATTGTTTGGAGAAAAAATTGTATTTAATGAAATAATATTATATTTTCCTTCACCTAAATGTTCTTGCTTTAAAGAAAAATTTAAATCAATGCATTGATTTGAATCCTTTTCATTAACTAATAATTCATTTAATTTCAAGTCTTCAAAAGAGTGTTCTTCTAAAACATTTCCATAAGCAATTCCTAAGAAAAACAAAAAAACAGTTATGCATATAATTTTATTTAACATTTAATCCCTTTCTCTTTAATTCTTTTATTATTTTTTCCTGCAATTTTTTCAATGTACTATTATTTTGTACTTCAATAATGTTTTTATAATTTCTTCTTGCATGTTTTTTGCAATAACTTGTTTCTTCGCAAAAAGCGTTATCCAATGCTTTTTCATAACTGTATTTTCTTTTCACTAATCTTTTTTCAATTATTTCTGGATTTGCTTTAAGTAATATACATATGTCTACTTTTAACTTAATTTCTGCCAATAAATGCCCTTCCAAAATTAGGTTTGCATTTTTCTTCAACTCTATTTCTATGTTTTTTTTTAATTTATTTAATGGAATAACTATTTCTTTTCCTTCAAATTCAGCTATGTGTTTTTTTAAAGAAAAATTTTTTTCATTAATTAATTTAAAACCAGTTTTTTTACTAAGCCATTTTGCAAGACTTGTTTTACCTGTTCCAGGAGTGCCAGTAATTAGAATGTGCATGCAAATTTTTAAATAGCAAAGAATTTTATAATGTGTTTTTAAAAAAAGAATAACGGCTTTCCTTGAAAGCCGTTTTTTTGGTTAGGGGTGAGTTTAATTTTGAGCCAACTTAATGTCTTCTGCAACAATAGTGTTTCTTCCAGCTCTTTTTGCAAGTGCAATAGCTGAATCAGCGATTTTTTTTCCATCTTGTTCAAGTATTTTTGCTAACTCTTTTATAGCATTATAACTAACTTTTCTTGCTCCTCCGTCTTTTAATAATTCATTTGAAAGTTCTTTTCCTGGTTGCTTCATTTCAATCAATACTACTACGTGCAACCCTATATAAATACTTTTCGCTAAAAATAACCTTTTTTTGAGCCTTATTTTATATAATAATATTTATTTAAAGATTAAATAAAAAACGGAGCTTTAAATGGGCTTTTTTCACGGCTATTTATGTAGAAGTGCTTGTTTTTTCGTCAATTGTTTTTCTGTAGAAAAATTCAAAAAAGCACGTTATGTATATGCATGTTTTTTTAGGGTAATTTTTACTTTTTATTTATCAATAAGCTTAGTTTAAAATTTTTTAAAATTAGTCAATTATTTTTATTTTTTAAACTTTTTCAATTTTTTCTTTAATTTTTTTTCAAGAAATTGGCTTTAACATAATAATCTCAGCTTCCAGCCTGTTTCTTTGTAATTGTTTTATATTTTCTCTTCAAAATTTTTTCTGTTTTTAGTTTTTCAATTTATGTTTATGTTAATCTATTCTGAAAATTAGATTTTTTCTTTTGGGAAAAGAGTTTTTCCTTATCCATTTTTCAACAGATTAAAGTTTTTTTACTATTCCTTTTGATGCATTAACTTCAACAAGGTCTCCGTCTTTCAATACCTTTGTTGCAACTTTTGTTCCAATAACACATGGTATTTTTAATTCCCTTGAAACAATTGCTGCATGGCAAGTAATTCCTCCACTGTCTGTGACAATTGCAGCAGCTTTTTTCATTGCAGGTACTAAACCTGGGTGTGTTTGCTTGCTTACAAGAATATCTCCTTCTTCCATTTTCTTCATTTCTTCAGTTGTATTAATTATTTTCACAATTCCTTTTCCTTCACCATGGCAAGCACAGCTTCCCTTTAATTCTGACATTGATTTTACTTCTTCTTCTTTTATTTTTGCAGCAAATTTTTTTGCTGTTTCTTCTTCAAACACTGCATACTCTTTTTTGAATGCAACTGTTACATTATATTTCACTCTTTCCCTTAACCTCTTTTGATCAACTATTTCATTCAATAAAGCGTTTTTTGTTTCTTCAGGAGTAAGACATCTTGTTTCTTGCAAAGAAATGTAAATTCTTTTGCTCACTTCTTTCAATAGTTTTTCCATATAACAATAAGCTTTGTAGAGCATGTCTTTTCTATAACCTTTTAAGTGTACTATGTCTCTTGAAACCTTGAACAAAAACTCGAATTCTTTTTCTGGTTTGACTTTTTCAGTGTATTCTTTTTGTCTTTTTTCTACGTGTTTTTTTCTTTCATAGAAGTTTTCTAGCTGGGTTTTTATTAGTTTTTCATCGTTTAAATGGTCTAGCAAAAATTTGCAAATGTCTTCCCTTGTCCATGTAGGGCCTTCATAATTGTATGGAACCCAAAAAAACTTTTGGAAGTGTTTTTCAAACATTTTTTTCAATTCAAGGGAATTTTCTATTTGTTTCAGCAATTCTTTTGGCACTGTTTTTTTGCTTGTTTTGATTTTTTGTTGAATTTTTAATGCAAGCAGTAAAAGACTTTCTCTTTCCATTTGAATGAAATTCTTGTTCAAAGGAGTGCTTAGAGTAGTGAAGTATTTTGGAACATCTTTTTCAGGAATCCGTGTTTTTAAATACCCTAATAATTTATCTGTTAAGAACCCTGTTTTTGCATCAATAAAGCTGAACACTACTCCACTTGAAACAGATAATCTCATGTATTTGCCGAATTCGTTGTAAATTTCCAAAAGTTCTTTTCCAGATTTTTTGCTTAAATCCTGGAAATGGCTTTTTTCTGCTGCTTTGACCATTTTCTCAGTATAGTGTACAACTTTGTTGTAAATGTCTTGAAAATAGTCTTTTTCTTTTTGGATTTTCTGGAAAACAATTCTTCCTTGTTCTTGCCATTCTTCTAAACTTGTGCAGAACTTCATTTCGCCTTTCTTGAATTCGCATAAAACAGTGCTCATGTTTTTTCCAGTGAACTTTTCTAAATCCTCAGTAAAAGCTGGCCCATAAAACCATACAGGAAAAATGCTTACAGGTTCATCCCCAACAATTACGCCTACTTCAGGGATATCACTAGGCTTCATAAGCTAATTAGATAACAACCAATATATTAGATTTTTCCCGATTTTATCCAAAAGAATTTCCACATCCACAAGTTTTTTGTGCGTTTGGGTTTTTAATTGAAAACCCTGATCCTTGTAATGTTTCAACATAGTCTACTATTGTTTCTTGCATGAATTGCATGCTTCCTTCGTCTATGTAAATTTTTAATCCATTTTTTTCAAGTATTTTATCGTTTTCTAGTTCTTCGTTTTCAAAATTCATTTGATAACTGAATCCAGCGCATCCACCAGGAATTACTGAAATTCTTAATCCAAATCCTTCTTTGTTTTCTTGTTTAATGAATTCCTTTATTTTTTTAACTGCATTTTCTGTTACAGTAATTAGTTCTCCTGTTTTAGTTTCTTCAATTACTGTTTTAGTGTTTCCTGAACTTTCACATCCTTCTCCACATCCACTCATTTAATCACTTCTATTAATACTTTTTCACAATTTACTATTTATTTGTTCCGCTCGCTTTTTTTTTAAGAACTTAAGTAATTCTATCAATATCGCTGGATGAATTGCGCCGGCTGCTTGGTGTTACCATTCTTCTTTCTTTATTTGTTCTTTTGAATAACTTTTTTTTTCTAGAATTGAGATTGTGTCTGCAACCATTTGAGGAGGCCCACAAATATATATTTTTCTTCCATCGCTTGAAGGAAGTTTTTCTTCTAATATATTTGTTATTCTTCCTTGTAATCCATTCCATTCTTTGTGTTCGTGTTCTTTGCAACTAATTGCTGTGAAAAGTTTAAAGTTTTTTTTGTTTGAAAATTCTTTTAATTCTTTTTCATAAATGAAATCACTTGGACAGCGGAAGCCGTAATATAATTCTATTTCGCTGTGGGCTTCTTTTTTTATTAGTGTTCTAATCATTGACATTAAAGGAGTTATTCCTGCTCCTGCTCCAATGAAGGTTATTTTTTTTTCAAATGGTTGTTCTAATTTGAATAATCCGAATGCTGCTTGAATTCCTATTTCGTCTCCTTTTTTTAGTTTTGATAATGGCATTGTAAAAGATGGTTCTTGTCCTTCTTTTACTGTGTAAGCAAATTCTAAATAGTTTTTTTCCAGTGAACTTGAAGCAATTGAATAGCTTCTTTTAATTATTCTTCCCTCTGAATCTTTTATGCTGTCAATTGATAGGTTAGCGAATTGTCCTTCGCTGAATGAAAAGTCTTCTATTCCGGAAAATTTTATTCGTAAAATTTTTGCCCTAGGCGTTGCATTAAATTGTTCTACTACTATTCCTTTAGTTGAAATGAATTTTGGCATTACTTTTGGTTTTTCTTCGTTCATATTTTCACAAATAGTTTTGAGTAATTCTAGGTTCCTTTTTTTCTTCTAGTTTTTTTGAAGTAGTTCCATGCAAGGTTTAAGTCTTTTTTAGTTATGTCTGGCCAGTACTTGTTTAAGTGATAGTATTCAGAGTAAGCTGATTGCCATAACAGGAATCCTGATTTTGCTTCTCTTGCTTTTTCTTCTTCTCCTGTTCTGATAATGAAGTCGCAGTTGTTTTTTACTCCTAAGTATTTTTCTAAGTCTTTTTCTGTTAACCCGAATACAAGGTTTTTGATTCTATTCATTGGACTTGAAACTGATCTTAGAATTTCTGTTTGTCCTGTGTATCCAATTAAAATGTTTAATATTTTTGTTCCATAAAACTTTGTTTCAGCTTTCATGTCATGGAATACATCAATTAGTTTTACTGGAACTTTGTCTTTTTTTGTGGAAACAAAGTTTACTTGAACTTGGTTTTTGTGAAGAATATCGTCTTTCATTAATTTTTGTAATCCATTGTAATAAATTTGGAATAACCAGTTTAATTCGTCTGTTGATCTTTTGAAGTTTTCTTCGCTTAACCCGTAAATGCTTATTTCTTTTATGTCTGGTTTTTCTAATGCCCATCTAAGAAATAATTCCATTTTTTCTGATCCTTTTCTATGTCCTTCCAGTGGCTGTAAATTGTTTGTTGTAGCCCATCTTCTGTTTCCGTCTGGAATTACTCCAATGTGGTATTTTGTTAATATTTCTGTTTCCATTTTTACCATCCGTAAAATTTTGCTCTTGAATATTCAAATGCTTTCATTGCAGTGTACATTCCTTTTGCAATTAATGCTGGGTTTGCTGTAATTGTTTTTAACGCTACTCCTGCTTTTCCTGTGTATCCAATTGCTGTTAAGTCTTCTGGCAAGGCATTTGCTATTACATTTAATTCATCTTCTGTAAAAGAATATAATGCATCTTTCCCTTTAACTATTTTATCATATGGAGGAAATTCGTTGCTCCAAAGATTTTTGTATTTTGCAAGCATTTCTTTAGAGAAATCATTTTTTTCAATTGCTTGTTTTGCTATTTGAGCTGCAAATAATCCTGATTTCATTCCAATATGGCTTCCTCCTTCAAATAAAGGAGAAGTAAATCCTGCTGCATCCCCTATTAGCATTAATCCTTCTGCAAAAGTGTTTTTTAATGGCCCTGAACAAGGAATTGGCCCGCCAAATGTTTTAACTAAAACCTTTTTTTCCCAATTCATTTGTTTTACAAATTCATCTAAAAATTTTTTTGCTTTTGGAATTTGATCTGTTACTAATCCAACGTTTGCTCTGCCATTGTTTTTTGGAATCATCCATAAATATCCATATGGAGCTAGTTTTGGCCAAATATAGAAATCCAGATATCCATCTGTTGGAATGTCTTTTAATTCGTATTGGATTCCTGTAACAATTTTTCCTTTTTCATTTAATTCAAGTTTTCTTGAAACAATTTGTGAAACTCCTGATGCATCAATTAATATTTTTGCTTTGAATTGCTTGCCTTCTTTTGATGAAACAATCCATTCATTGTTTTCTCTTTTTAAATCAATTAATGGAGTGTCTAATTCAATTTTTGCTCCTTCTTTTTCAGCTATTTTTGCAATCCATTGCTCGAATAAATGTTTTTCTAATACATATCCTTTTTCGTTTACGTAAGTGCTTTTATTGTTTGGAAAAATTACTCTTACTCCTTTTACAGGCAATGCAACTACAGAGTTTGGGAGCTTTAAACCCAAATTATTTAAAGCTAAATCGCTTAAACATTCTCCGCAATGAACTGGTTCACCAATTGTTTTATGTTCTTCAATTAAAAGTGTTTTAAGTCCAAGTTTAGCTGAATTAAATGCGCAAGTGCCTCCTGCAGGTCCTGCTCCAACAATTAATACATCAAATACTTCTTTCATTTCTTTCACTATTAAAAATTGGTGCCAATAGTTATAAAAAATTAATTCTGTCAGGCGTGAGTTGCAGAAAAGAAAATATGTATTTGCCAGCTTGGTTTTTATACTTGTTTTTTGCTACATATTAATGATTTAATAATGCCTTTAAAGAGTAAAAGAATTCTTGTACCAAAAATTGTAAGCTTTAATGTGGATTCAGTTAGAGGTTATCAAAGAGAGGGTACAAAGGCGTTTGTAGCTTTGGGCACGAGATTGCCTAAAAATCTTTCAAAAGGAGAAAAGCAAGAAGGTTAAGAGAGTTTGCACATGAGTCTTCTCATTATATTAAAACAGTTAGTCCTCGTAATAGAAGAATTAGAGAAGTTTTGAAAAAAGCTGGAATAAGGATTGAAAAAGAGTTAGAGGATTTAAGGAATGGAATTTCTTTGTTTGAAAGAGAAGGAGTTGGATTGGGTTCAGAGGAGGGAATGAAAATATTTATTAAAAATCCTTTTCACTTCATTGAACAAATTGAAGAACTTGTTGCAAAAATTCATAGTTTAGGAATAGTTCATGGCCATCTTCATATTGGTAATTTTGCTGTAACTGGAGAAGGAGAATTAATTTTACTGGATTTAGGCAAGGCAAGAATTTTCGGTTTTCCTGAAAAGCCTCAAAAGAAATGGGCTTACAGAAAGTTTTACAATGAATTGTGGATTATAGCTCATTCACTTGTTTCAATGTATGCCCTGTCTTCAAAAGGAGCATTCCTTTTAGATCCTTCAGCAAGACAAGAATTGAGAAATGCAATTGTTTTAGGCATTGTCACAAATTATTCTCCTGAGCTGAAAAAAGTTGCAATGATTGATTTTGATTTGCTTACAAAATGGAAATAATTGATTAAATCTAATTTATAATTATTTAAACTTTTTCTAGCTTTATTATTGCATTTTTTGAGATGATTAAATGTTATCGGAAGGAGATCTTGCCCCGAATTTTTCTTTGAAAAATCAGAAAGGAGAAACAGTAACGCTTTCAGATTTTAAAGGAAAAAAAGTTGTATTATATTTTTATCCAAAAGATGACACTCCTGGATGTACTATTGAAGCCTGTCAGTTTAGAGATGCAAAATCTGATTTAAGTAAAAACGGAATAATTGTTTTAGGAGTGTCAAAGGATTCAATTGAATCGCATGAAAAATTTGTAAACAAATTTTCTTTGAATTTTTCCTTGCTTTCAGATCCAGATGGAAAGGTTTGCACTGCATACGATTCTTATGGAGAGAAAACAATTTTTGGAAGACTTGGACTAGGAATTTTGCGTAACACTTTTTTAATTAACGAGAAAGGAAAACTTGTTAAAATTTTTAAAAGTGTTTCTCCGCAAGGACATGAAAAAGAGGTTTTACAAGCATTCGCCGAGCACGCGGTTGGCGTGAACAGTCAGCCGACGAGGCTGAGGCGAGCGGCGAGCGTGAAGCCGGCAGGGCTGAGAAAAAAATGAAAGGACTTTTGCTTTTAAGTGGCGGCATTGATTCTCCTGTTGCAGGAAAACTTGTTTTAGATAAAGGTTTTGATTTAATTGCAGTGCATTTTGCTAATTATCCTGTTACAAATAATTCTGCTGAGAAAAAAGCAATTGAATTAGCTCAAAGACTTGGATTAAAAAAACTGTATGTAATTAATTTGGGAAAGGTTTTCACTGCACTTGCTTCGAATTGTTTGCATAAATATTATTTTGTTTTAATGAAGCGAGCAATGCTTCGTGTTGCACAAATTATTGCATGGAAAGAGGCTTGTGATTTTTTAATTACTGGGGATTCTTTGGGACAGGTTTCAAGTCAAACCCTTTCATGCATGACAGTAATTGATTCTGCTTCTCAATTACAGATTCACAGGCCATTAATTTCTTTTGACAAGCAAGAAATAATTGATCTTTCATCCACTTATGGGTTTTTTGAAATATCTAAAGGCCCTGAAATTTGTGATGCTTTAGGCCCTTCACATCCTGCTACAAAAGCTTCTAAAGAAATTATTTTAGAAGAAGAAAAAAAGCTTGACTTTGATTCATTGATTTCTGAAGCTTTAAATAATGAAAAAGTTTTAGAGTTTTAATTTCAAGCAATTCTATTTCCTAATTCGCTTCCTTTATCTGGCTTTAATAGAATTACTTTTCCTTCCTTATTTATTGCTCCTAATACTAGTACTTCTGATAAAAATTTTCCAATTTGTTTTAAGGGGAAATTTACTACTGCTACAATTTCTCTTCCTTGTAATTCTTCTTTTGAATAATTAGTTATTTGAGCAGAACTTTTCTTTACTCCAATTTCTTTTCCAAAATCAATTGTTAATTGATATGCGGGTTTTTTTGCTTCAGGAAAATCTTTTACTTCAATTATTTTTCCTACCCTAATGTCTACTTTTAAGAAATCTTGAAAAGAAATTGTTTCAGTCATTAAAAAATTGTAAAGCTTCAAATTAAAATCTTAATGTATTTAATTTTTTTAGTGATTTGATTTATGGATGGATTTTCGGTTAAAAAAGTTCCAGGCGGAAAACTAATTAAAATTCGCTTAAATTTTTCGGAAAAAATTGATTCAATTAAATTAATGGGGGACTTTTTTTTGCATCCAGAAGATACTGTGCTTGAATTGGAAAAAACTTTAATTGGTTTGAATGCAAATGAATCACTTGAATTTTATTCAAGCAAGCTGGAAAATGTTTTACATTTAAATAATGCTGAATTGTTTGGAATTTCTTCAAATGATTTAGCTGAAACTTTAATGGAGGCCATTAAAAATGGATTGGCGAGTAATAAAACTTGAAACCCGTAATGCTTTTCTAAACATGGCTTTGGATGAAGCTGTATCGGAATTTGTTTCTCAAAATCAGGCTTTGCCTACAATTCGTTTTTATAAATGGCTTCCTTCAGCTGTTTCAATTGGTTATTTTCAAGGCTTAACTGAAGAAGTAGATGTTGCTTTGTGTAAGGAAAAAGGAATTGACTTTGTTCGAAGGCGTACAGGAGGCGGAGCAGTATACCATGACAATAAAGGAGAAATTACTTACTCCGTTATTGGCCCAGAAAAATTGTTTCCAAAAAATTTAACTGAATCCTATCATTTAATTTGTGGATGGATTATTGAGTCTCTTGCAGGACTTGGCTTGCAAGCAAGTTTTCATCCAATTAATGATGTATTAGTTGAAGGAAAAAAGGTTTCAGGAAACGCGCAAACTCGTCGCAATGGAGTTTTACTTCAACATGGAACTATTTTGTTTGATTTAGATGTGGAAACAATGTTTCGAGTTTTAAAAGTTCCAAAGGAAAAGATTTCAGATAAAATGATTTCAGATGTAAAGCAAAGAGTTACTTGCATTCGAGACTTTAAAGATGTTTCTCAAGAAGAAGTAGCAAATGCTTTGCTTTCAGGTTTCACTAAAGGGAAATCTTTTTCAGAAGAGAAATGGAGTTCTGCAGAGCTTCAACGCGCACAAGAGTTAGCTAAGGAAAGATATTCTTCTCAGCAATGGAATTTCATGCGATAACGCGAAAAAAAGAATATTGTTCATTTTTTGTAGAAAAAATTGCAAAAACAATAAGTGAAACAAAATGAATTCATTTCATGCAAACATATGTGTAAAAATCTGCTTTTGAATTAAATCCTTTAATGTAATCAGAAAATTGTTGAATTTTTTTAAAGCCTGCTCTGCAAAGTAATGTATAAAGTTCTCCTTTTTTGAATGGGTATAAACTTAATTGAAATTTTTTGTTTCTTATTTTGTCAAAATATTCCATTACAACTTTTTTATCAGAGATTTTTACTGGATATCCTTTTACGTTTTTTCCACAATAAACTACTTTTCCGCTATACCTAAAATTTTCATTCAATATTTTTTCTTTATTATCTAACATGTATTGATAATTTCTCTCATCAATTATTAACACTCCTTTTTTCTTTATAATTTTATAAAAATTTGCTAAGGTTTTGAGTTGGTTCTCTTCATCAAATAAGTGTGTTAAAGAATTTCCAAGGCAAATTACTGAATCAAAGCTTTCTTCCTCAAATTTTTTATCTAATTCTCTCCAATCAAAGCCAGTAATATATAATTTTACTTTTTCTTTTCTAGCGTTTTGTTGAGCCTTTTTTATGAACATTATATCTAAGTCATTGCTTGTGACATCAAATCCTTCTTTCAACAAGTAAATCGAGTCACATCCATCTCCAAGGCATGCTTCAAATACTTTTTTGCATTTAAATCTTTCCAATGTTTCTTTTAAAAATCCATTTTCTCCTTTTCTTCTTGCCTTCCAATCTATAAAGTCTGCCCAACTTTCAACTAAATCTTTTGAGTAATGTTTTCCATTCAATATTTTCTTCATTTTGTTTACTCCTTATCATAAATTGGTTTTTCTCTATAAATAATACTTTTTTTTATTTTTTTTGACAAAAAGAAGTTTTTTAAATATTTTTTATCTATTTATATTAATTTGATTATATGTCTAAAAAATTTGATTTGGATTTAAAGGATAGGAAAATTTTAGCTGTGCTGGATTTTAGTTCGAGGCTTCCGATTTCAGAACTTGCTAGAAGAGTTGGATTGTCTAAGCAATCTGTTGATTATAGAATTAATTCTTTGATTAGGAGAGGAGTTATTGATGGTTTTTTTCCAGTTATTAATACTCCTAAGCTTGGCTTTATTTATTGTAGGATTTTTATTCAATTTAAGTCTTTAGATTTGGAGCAAGAAAAGTCTTTGAAAAAATATATTTTTGATTCCAAAAAATTGTTTTGGGCTTTTAGTTTGGGTGGGACCTATGATTTTTTACTTGATTATTGGGTTGAATCTTTGTCTGAGTTTGAGGAAATTATTGTGGATTTTTTGCACAAGTTTGGAGGGCTTATTGAGAATCATGATGAAAACATTATTACTCGTGTTGTTAACTTAAACCATAAATTTTTTGTTTCAAACACTAAAGCTCAAAGATTTGATTTACAGGAAACAACTGGGTTAGCAGAAGTTGACATAATTGATAGAGACATTTTAAAGGCTTTAGCAGTTAATGCCCGTTCAAGTCTTGTGGAAATTTCTTCTTCCACTAAGATTCCTTCAAAGGTTGTTGCATATAGAATTAAAAGAATGGAAGAAAAAGAGTTAATTCTTGGATATAGGCCAGTAATTAATTATGAAAAACTTGGTTTGACTTATTTCAAGGTTTTTTTGAATTTGGATTTTTCTTCAAAGGAAAAAGTACTAGAATTAGAAAAATTTTTAATCAATCATCAAAAAGTGATTTTTATTGTACACGGATTATCCATGCCTGGAAATTTAGACATTGAATTAATTGCTGAATCAAATTCTGATTTTTTTGCTTTTGTGAAAGAGCTTAAAAACAAATTTCCGAAAACAATTAAGGATTATTCTTACTTGATTTACACGCAGACTTTGAAGGTAAACTTTGTTCCATTTGAGTGAATTGCATTGCCTTCAGAAAGCTTTAAATAATTTTAAAGCATTAAATATGTGGTTTGAATGAAAAAATTATTTTTTTTAATTTTGTTGTTACTTATTTTTTTAATTGGTTGTATTCAACCTAAGCCTCCTCAATTCAATCAATGTTGATCTAAATGCAGGGTCACAACCTATTGTTGAACAACTTCAACTTACAGTTGAGAAACCATTTCATTATATTAAAGAAATTGGAACTCTAAGTTCTTGGTATTATGTTACTGGGATTGTAAAAAATACTGGCAAAAAACCAGTTAAACATGCACGCGCTTTAGTTAAAGCTGAAACTTTTGATGGAAAGCCAATTGAAAGAGAAGCCATTGTTTATCCTTCAAGGTTAGCTCCAGGCCAAAAAGGAATTGTTGAATACCAAGTTGGAGAAACAAAAAATTTCAATATAGGAAAATTCTTTCTTGAACCTGGAAGCTTTTCCATTGATGAAGAGGAAAGATATACTGATTTGAAGCTAGAAAAAGTGAGTCAAGAAGATGATCACAGATATATTATAAGTAAGGCACGAATTACTAACACTGGAAACAAAGTCTCCCCTTTAGTAAGTATTGAGTTTGCTTTTTTTGATGCAGAAGGACATGTTTTAACAAGATCTGTATCTTTGTTTCCATCTTTAAAAGCAGGAGAAAGTCTTGAAGTAGGATCGGTTGTATATTCGCCTGTGGAATCAAATCCAATAACTTCTTGGGAAATTCAAATAGATTATGAGTAATTATTTTTGATCTATTTTATTCATCCATTGAATTCTTTTTTCTTGGAAATGAATACATATGTTTTTTCATTTGTTTCCTTGAATTTATTGATTTTTTCTTGAATTTCTTTTGGTAGTAATGGTAGTACTTCTAATAATTTTTTTGAATCAATTACTGAAACTTCGTCAAAGAACCCTAGACTGCGAATTAATTGCTCTAATTGTTTTTCATTGTTTGAAGGAAATTTTTCATTTAAATAAGTTTTCACGCGAGCCTGGAATTCACTTCCAGCTACTAATTCAATTCCTTCCTTTTTTGCAAAATTAATTAATTGAATTTTAATTTTTTCTAATTCTGGATCGATTTCAGCTAATAATTCTTTTTTCTTTCTATCCAGTTTTGCATACTCGTTTACTAATTTTACTCCGTTGTCTTCTTTGAATTCCTCTGATGAAAGTTTTTCTGTTTTAACTAAATGTTTTTGCGCAGGACAAATTTCTCTAAACTCACACCAATTACATAAAGCTGAAACAATTGGTTTGAATTCATTTCTTTCTTTTGCTGCATCAATTTTTTTAATTATGTTTATGACTTCTTTTTTTAATTTTGTTAACTGTAAATCATTTCTTGTTGAACGAATTTCCTTTCCATACGCTAAATAATGCCAAACCAAGTCAATTTTTTTTGCATCAGGAAATTTTTCTTTTATTGCAAGTGAATACAATGCTAATTGTCTGTCTTCTTCAAAGTGTTCTTGATCAGGCAAATTTAAAGCAGTTTTATAGTCATGAATTTCGTAAAATCCTTCTCCTTTAAATGCAAGCCTGTCAATAAATCCTTGCAATTTATATTTCATTCCTTCTTCATCTGCTAATTCAATGAATACTTGTTCTTCTAATCCAATTGTTTTGCTTTCATTAAATGGTTTGTGTTTTTCATAGTATTCTTGTAAATATTTTTCACCCATTTTATGAAAATTTTCTGTTGAATATTCTGAGCGAACAATTTTTACATTTTCATTCCAGTTTTTACTCCATTCCAAATTATAGTAATCTAATACTTCTTGCAATGAATTAAGTTTTTGAAACCTCAAGTCTTGATAAAGTTTTTCCAATGCTTCGTGAACTCTTGAACCCATGAATGCTTCAATTGTTTCTTCTTCTCTTTCTAATCCATCAATGTATGCAAACTTGAATTTTTGCGGGCATTGCTCAAAAGTAGAAAGCCTTGAATGAGAGTAAAGAGTCATAAACTACCCTTGTTTCAAATCCTTTAAATTAGTTTTCTAAAGCAAATTTCCTTTGAATTCCTATGAAAGTCTAACTGCATTTTGGGTTTAAGAAGTTTTTTATTGTCACTGATTTTTCTGCAATATTGTTGTTTAAAGAAATTTTTAAATCACAAATGTCCTTGTTTTCTGTATGATAATTTAAATCAACAAATTTAGTGTTGATATTTTTATCTAATTGCTGGCTAATTTTAGTGCAACTTTCTTGATGTGATTTTTCTATTATTGGAACAATACAATAAATTGTTTTTGATTTTGAAGGACGACTAGTTATTTCTTTATCGTTAATTAAAATATTAAATCTAGGGATTTTATTTATGTCAGTAATTGATTCTAGCAACAAATAATTATTATCATAATTAAAGATGTTGAGATGAATATTTGGAAGCTCTTGTGGTTGCAAATAGTTTTCTTTTTGTTTTAAATTAAAAGACATAACAGAACTTATTAGATTTCCGTCCACAATTTCTTCATCTAATAATTTAATATCAAATTCATTTGAAGTGTATTCATTAATGAATGGGTTTTTGATTTTATTTAGTATTGCAAAGTTTTTTCCTCTATATGTTTTTGCAAAAACGTTTCCATCAGGAGTTATTTTGATTATTTTTCCATTTGAATCCAAGATGTGTACAAAAGGAATGTCATGAATGAATTCAACTCTTTTCATTGATTCAAAAATCTCATGAACATATACTCCTGCTGGACTAATTATTTCTGGACAAACACTATCTGCTCGTGCCTCTAAAACAATGCTTTTAGCCACTAATTTTTTAGTTGAATCTAAAACATATCCTAATGGAATTTTATTTATTTTTGAATCAGCTAAACAAGAGTTTTTAACATTTAATATTTTTGTTTCACCGTTTTCTAAAATTGTTTGATTGTATTCTTTTAATCCAAGTCTTACTAAACTTGGCCCTATTGGATAATTTTCTCTTGAAAATCCATACAATCCTATTTGAGTTATATTATACCAAGGAAATGGCCCTATTGCCCCACTTCCATATAGTCCTGTTCCATATGCATCTTTGTTTTCACCAAATTTTTTGTCATGCAATAGTTCATGTGAAAGTGTATATCCAAAGTTTGTAAGATCTCTATCTGAATAATATGCGAAATGACTAGAATTTAATTTAATTGTAATACTATTTGAGTTATTTTCAATATGATTTGCTACTCCTTCTCCGTAATCAACAACAATTACTAATACTCCAAATTCATTTAAATTTGGAATTTGTTTTATTTCTTCTTCAAAGCTTTCATTTGAATATGTATTAGAATCAATTATTTTATCTGTTACAATCTTGTTTAAGATTTCATAATTAGGGTTAACAAAAATGTTTCCATTAAACATTGATTCTAAAATAAATTTAAATCTCTCAAATCGTGGAGTAATACGTTCTTTGTTTAAATCAAATCCTGCATTATTTTTTGGTTCTATCTCTACAAATGCAAACTTTAAATTTTTTGGATAGTTGTATAATGTTGGCTTGAAATCTTTTATTTCTGGAACTATTAAATCAATTTCAGTTAATTTTGTAATTTTTTTTGTTCCCGTATTTTCATCTTTTGATGGCTGAATTATTGGTTCAATTTTTTTATTTTCATCAATTACTTTTATCTCTGCATTTTTATCAGTTTTTGGGAACGCAATTTTACTGTTTTGATCTAAAATTTTTTTGTTGTTTTCATCTGAAATAAGTTCTTGATTTAAGTCTTTTACTTCTTGTTCATTTTTATCAGTAGATGGAATAATTATTTCTTCATTGGCATCGTTTATTATAACAATTTTTACATTTGAATCTTTTGTTTCGCTTCTTTTTTCAGTAATACACCCACTTAAAAGAATAAACAAAGCAATTACTAAAACAATTTTTTTCATTTTTTTCTTTTTCTCCTTTTCTTTTCCTTAATTAGTTCTCTTACAAAATCTGCTTGCCTTAAAAGTTTTTCAGCTTTTGTTTTATCTCTAGCCATTCTAGCATGTCTTGAAGCTTCATCTAAAAGCATTGGAACTCCTTCTAACATAAATCTCCCGGTAATTTTTGCTTGTTCTTCTAATTCTTTTTCATAGAAAGCTTTTTGGATCACTCCTCTTTCCTGAAGTTTCCGGTGCAATTAGCAATGACAAAACATTTCCAAGAAGGGATGTAAAAGCATTTGAAACTGCGCTTAAAGACTTTGCATATGCTTGTGGCATGTTTAAAACATCTGGAGCAAATTTTGGAATAGTTGAACAATTAATTTTTTGAAGCTTTAATTTCCTGTTTTTGCTTTTTCTTTTAAATATTCTTGCAAGAATTGTGCTTGTCTTAAAAGTTTTTTTGCTCGAGTTTCTTGACCTGCTTTTACTGCTAAGTTTGCAGCTTCTTCTAATAATCCTATAGAATTTTCTGCTTGAAATTTTGCAAAAAACTTTGCTTCTGCTTCAGCTAGCACAGATGCCTTTATAAAATCATTTGCTTGAATTGCTTCAATTCTTTGATTTTCAAGCAATCCTAGATTTAATTTATTCATTTGAGAACGGAAAAACCTTTTCTCTCCTTCTTCTAAAACTATTGTTTTAGAATTAAGTGCTGCTTCAATTTTTTTTATTAAAGCACGAGCTTTTGCATATCTTTTGTTTTGCAATTCTTGTCTTGCAATGTGAACTAAATGCTTTGCTTGAATTGCTTCAAGAATTCCTTCTTGTTGTAAACTCAAATTAATTCTTGCACTTCTTAGTTTTTTTAATAATTGTTTTCCCTTAACAAAATTTCCTTTTAAATATTCCTCTTTAATTTGATCAAATAGCGGAGTAAACCCTAAGTATAGTGAGAGTTCTGTTTTTTTTCCTTTAAAAAATTGTTTCACTTCAGGTTTTGTGCTTTGAGCTTCAAATTCTTCTACAACTCTAAGCAATTGTTCTTTATTTAAGTATTTTCTTGCTTGACTCCAAAGCCTTTTTGCAGCTGTAATAGATTTTATTGCCGGAGTTCTAGGAAGTGGCTGAAATTCTTTTAAAGTTTTTCCTTTAAGTCCAAATAACTGATCTCCTCTACTTATGAGAAGATCCCTTACTTGAGGATGTCTTGTTCGCGTAATAGCTTCTTCGACAAGGTTTTGTTGTTCTTTAACATTTTTTCCAGAAATTCTTTGCAAAAACCTTTTAGCGCCTTTTGTAGAACTAATTAATCTTTTTCTTTGAGGAGGTGCATGAATTAATGAATGCATATAGAATCACTAAATAGTTAATATTATAAATTTTTCAGTGCTTTTGAATAATTAGTTTTTCTTTTTTGGCGCGAGGTGAATTGCTTTTCCTAGAGCTGCTTCTGCGGCTTCCATTATTGCTTCACTCATTGTTGGATGAGGATGAATAGTTATTGCAATGTCTTCCAAAGAATTATAGGATTCCATTGCTAAAGCGCATTCTGAAATTAAATCTGAAGCATTTGGGCCAACAATCCATACTCCAATTATTTCATTTGAATCAGTGTTTACAATGAACTTTACAAATCCATCAATGCGATGCATTGTAAGCGCACGCCCTAAAGCAGCAAAAGGAAATTTTCCTATTCTGTAATTAATTCCTTTTTCTTTTGCTTCTCTTTCACTTAAGCCAACTGAAGCAATTTCTGGATCAGAGTAAACCACTGCAGGAATAACGCGATTTTCAAAAGCACTTTTTTGTCCTGCAATTACTTCTGCTGCAATTTTTCCTTGAGCACTTGCACGGTGTGCAAGCATTGGCTCGCCTGTTACGTCTCCAATTGCATAAATATTTGAATCACTTGTTTGGCATTGAGAATTAATTATTATTTCTTTTTTATCGTTTAATTTTACTTTAGTGTTTTCTAGTCCAAGATTTTCAGTGAATGCTTCTCTTCCTAATGCAACTAAAACCTTTTCAACTTCTAATTCATTTTTTTTTCCATCCTTTGATTCAATTAATAGTTTTACTGAATCTCCTTTTTTTTCACTGCTTTTTACAATTGAATTTAAGTGAATTTTTACTCCAATTTTTTGCAGTTTTTCTTGAACAGTGTTTACTACATCTTCATCGTATTTAGTCATTAAATGTTCTGATCTATGGATAATATGTGTTTCACTTCCGGCTTTTCCGAAAACAGTTGCTAGTTCTACTGCAATATATCCTCCTCCAATTACTGCAACTTTTTTTGGAATAAAATCTAAATCTAATGCTTTTTCAGAGTCAATTATTTGTTTTTCATCAAATTTTGCTTCAAGTAATTCTTTTGATTTAGATCCAGTTGCAATTATTGCTTTCTTGAATTCAATTGCTTGAGCTTCAAGTCTTTCTCCTTCTGCCGGAATTATTCTAACTCTGTCTGAGTTTTCAAATCTTGCAAAGGCTTTAATTACTTCAATCCCGTTTGCTTTGCATAAAAATTTTATTCCATTAGTTAGCTTGTCTATTATTCCTTTCTTCCATTCCTGTGTTTTCTTCATATCCAATGATTTTTTTTCAACGTTTACTCCGAAATCTTTTGCAGAACTTATTTCGTGAAAAAAATCCATTGCATGAATTAATGCCTTGGATGGAATGCATCCATGATGCAAGCAAATTCCGCCCCATTCAGCTTTTGCATCAACTAAAATAACTTTTTTTCCTAATTGAGCTGCGCGAATTGCTGCAACATATCCTCCTGGACCGCCACCTATTACTAGTATTTCTGTTGAAAGACTTAATTCTCCCATTACCATTTTTTATTCAACTCTTTTTTTCTTTTCAGCTTCGCCTATTGCGATGTCTCGTGCGTCGAGCACGAGGGCCAACGTCGGCCTTCAGCTTCGCCGGCTGATCGCTTCAGCTTCGCCGGCTGAACGGCGTCATAAACCTAACAGAAGTAAATCAGGGTTTTCTAAAAACTTAATGATTTCTGTTACAAATCTAGCTGCTTCTGCTCCGTCCACTATTCTGTGATCGAATGGCAGGCTTAAAACTGTAATAGTGCGAGTAGCAATTGAATTATCAGGCATTACTTTTACTACTTTTTTGAATGTTCCAATTCCTAGAATTGCTGCATCTGGTTTGTTAATGATTGGAATGGAAATTGTTCCTCCAAGGCTTCCAACATTTGTTATTGTAAATGTTTGTCCATGTAATTCTTGTAAAGAAATTTTTCTAGTACGAGCTTTTTCAGTTAATTCTTGTAATTCTTTTGCTAATTCTAAAATGCTTTTTTTATCTGCATTTTTTATTACTGTAACCATTAATCCTTCAACTGTATCTGTTGCAATTCCTAAATGATAAAATCCTTTTAACACGATTTCTTGTTTTTCTTCATCCAAGGATGAATTAAATTTTGGATATTTTTTTAATGCTTGAATTACAGCTTTTATTATGAATGGCAAAAAAGTTAAATGAATTCCTTTTTTTGCAGCTTCTTCTTTTTCTCTAGTCCTTAATTCAACTAATCTTGTTACATCTGCTTCATCTATTTGCACTGCTTCAGGAATAGTGAACTTGCTTTTAATCATGTTTTCTGCAATTACTTTTCTAATTCCTTTAAATGGAATTCTTTGTTCTTGTCCTTCAGGAACACTGGATTGAATTGGTTGAAATGCTGGCATGCTTGGAGACTGTGAAAAAGTTTTTGATGAGCGATTAACTGCTTGGCGAACGTCTTCATCAGTTATTCTTTCGTTTGGCCCTGTTCCTTGAATTAATTCTATTTGCACTCCTAACTCGCGAGCAAGTTTTCTTGTTGCAGGAGTTGCTTTCACTTCTTTTGCAGGCGCTCCCACAGTTGCTGGCATTGGTTGTGGAATTGGTTTTGAAATTGTTTCAACTTGTTTTGCTTCAAATGCTTTTTCAATTTTTTCAGTAATTTTTGGAGTTGGCTCTAAATCATGTTTTTTTGGACGCAGAATTTCAGTGTCTAAATCTTTTCCTGCAACAGTTTTTGGAAGGCTTTCTCCTTCTTCTCCAAAGGATACAATTACTTGTCCTAAATGAAGAGTGTCTTTTTCTTTTGCATGAAGTTTTAAAATAGTTCCTGCTTTTGGAGCAGGTAATTCTACTACTGCTTTATCTGTTTCCACTTCAGCTAATGGTTGATCTTCTTTTACTTTATCTCCTTCTTTCACTAACCATTTAATTAGAATTCCTTCATGAATTCCTTCTCCTACATCCGGGAATTTGAATTCAAAAACCATTTTCTGCCTCTATTAGTTTTACAATTGTTTTTACAATTTTTTTATAAAAATCTTTTTTTACCTTTCCAATTTTTTTAATTGCAAATGATTTTTTAAGCAGATTAATTTTGTCGTATCTTATATATGTTTGAAATTTTAAAGAGCCCTTTTCCATATAGTTGGTTAATACTCTTAACTCATTAATTTTTTGTGATTTAGTTGTAAGAGCAACAAATAAGGCGTCTTGTGATTTTTGATTGTAATTGTTATTTGATAGTATTATTGTAGGACGTACTTTGTTTTTTATAAAATTTGTAAAAGGGTAATTTACTAAAACTATGTCTCTTTGATTTAAATCAATCATTTTATTCCTCTTCTAAATAAGAACTCCATACATTATCTTCTTCATTATCCCAAACATCTTTAAGCGACTCTTCTGCTAGTTTCAGCCAAAAAAAATCTTCATCGTCTTCTTCACTTAATTTTCTTAATACTGCTTCTTGTTTTTTTATTATTAGTTCTCCATTTTTTTCAATCAATACCAATGTTTCATTTTTCTTCAATTTTAAGTCTATTCTAAACTCTTCTGGAATAACTACTTGTCCTCGTTCACCAAGGGTAACAGTTTTAATCTTTGCAATCATTCAAATCACACCAATATGAATAATATGATTTGCCATATTTATTAACTTTTCTATTTTTTTATTCACTCTTTTCCAATATATTTCAAGTAATATTTATCTGTTACTTTTTAATAATTATAACTTCTTCTTGGTAAAATCTTTTAGTGCATTCAGCTTTTTTTCCTACTGAAGTTTCTCACTTAAAAAAATTTATTGTTTTAATGTATCTTTTACTTCTTTTAAAATTCTTTTTTCGTCTGGCAAGTAATAATGCTCTAATTGCGCTAAAGGAATTATTGTATTGTATCCTGCAATTCTTTTCACTGGAGCTTTTAATTCGTATAATGCTTTTTCATTTATTTGTGCAGTGATTTCTGCTCCTATTCCTAGAAATTTTACTGCTTCATGAATTATTGCACATCTTCCTGTTTTTTTAACTGATTCAATTATTGTGTTTGAATCCATTGGAAAAACTGTTCTTAAATCAATTACTTCGCATGAAACTCCTTCTTCTTTTAATGAATCTGCTGCTGCAAGAGTTGGCCGCATAATTGCCCCTAATGAAACTAAAGTAATATCTGTTCCTTCTCTTACAATGTTTGATTTTTCTAATGGAATAAAATATTCTTCTTCTGGAACTTCTTCTTTGAATGCTCTATACATTTTAAGTGATTCAAAAAATATTACTGGATCTGGATCGTGAATTGCTGATGCAAGTAATCCTTTTGCTTCAATTGGGCTTGAAGGAATTACTACTTTTAATCCTGGAACATGGGCAAAAAATGTTTCAGTTGATTCTTGGTGATGTTCTAATGCTCTAATTCCTCCTCCATAAGGAGTTCTTACAACTAAAGGGCAATGAAATCTTCCTCTAGATCTGTTCCTAATTCTTGCTGCATGGGATACTAGTTCTTCAAATCCTGAATAAACAAATCCACTGAATTGAATTTCTAGAACTGGTTTTAATCCGTGTACAGCCATTCCAATTCCTGTGCCAATTATTCCTTCCTCTGATAAAGGAGAATCAATTACTCTTTGTTTTCCGTATTTTGCTTGCAAGCCATCTGTTACTCTGAATACTCCTCCATCTACTCCAATGTCTTCTCCCATTAAAATAATTGAATCATCTTTACTCATTTGTTGATCTAGACAATTATTTATTGCATTAACCATATGCATCTGCGGCATTAAAGGTCACGCTCCTTCGCCGTCACGTGCGGCGAGCGCGAAAAGTGCGACATTACATTTCCCCTCTTTCTTGCATTAATTTTTCAAAATATTCTTTGTCTTCTTTCAAGTGTTTAGGCATTTTTTCATAAATGAAGTCAAACATTTCACTTGGCTTTGGTTTTGGAACTGCCTCAAATTTTTTTACTGCTTCTTCTACTTTTGCAATGCATTCTTCAGCTATTTTTTCTGATTCTTGAGTTGACTGCATTCCAGTTTGATGCATGAATTTTTTTAATCTATCAATCGGGTCTTTTGCAATCCATGAATCTACTTCTTCTTTTGACCTGTATTTTTTCCAGTCATCAGCTGTTGTATGATCGCTTATTCTATAAGTTAAGCATTCAATTAAGCTTGGGCCTTTTCCTTGTCTTGCTCTATCCACTGCTTCTTTTGTTGCAGCATATACTGCAAATAAATCGTTTCCGTCTACTTGAATTCCTGGAAAACCATATGCAATTGCTTTTTGAGCAATTGTTTGAGCATGTGTTTGAATGCTTCTAGGAGTTGAAATAGCGTATTGATTGTTTTGACAAATATATACTATTGGAGCCTGCCATACTCCTCCAAAATTCATTGCAATTTGAGTTGCACCAGTTGAACTAGTTCCATCTCCAAAATAAGTCATTGCAACCCTGTTTTCCTTTCTATACTTTATTGCATAAGCATATCCTGTTGCATGTAAAGCCTGTGTTCCTAAAGGCACTGCTACAGTGAAATTATTCACTCCTTCTGCTGCTTGAGCTCTTTCATCTCCACTCCAAGCTTGAAAAATTCCGTCTAAAGGAGTTCCCCTCATAATCCAAACAGAATGCTCTCTGTAAGTTGGAAAAATAAAATCATTTGCTTCTAATGCTCCACAAGTTCCAACAATTGAAGCCTCTTGTCCTCTTGGACTTCCATAAGTTCCTAGACGCCCAGTTCTTTGCAATTTTAAAGCCTTTTCATCAAATGCGCGAGTTAAAACCATCCAATAATAGAATTCTTTTACTTGCTTGCTTGAAAGCTTTGGCATTAATGTGTCTTCAACTTTTCCATTTTCATCCATTACTTGCAAGTATTCTACTTTGAATTCTGCAACAGTTTTTCTAACCATTTAAAACCACTCCAGCGGTTTTAAAGTTTTAAAAAATTTAAATGTGAAATTCATTTAAAATTTCTCCAGGAATTTTAAAATTTGCAAATTTTTAGATTTGAAATTCATTTAAGTTTCCTCCGGAATTTCCGGCTTCATAAAAAGACTATGTTTTTTCTTTTCTTTTTAATTTTTCAAAAAACTATTAATTATTTAAGATTGGAAGAACATCAAGATTTTAAATAAATCTTTTTCATTGAATTCGTTGATTACAGAAATAATTTTTTTGCTTGTCTTTAACATTTTCTTCAAAAGCTTTG
>CAYJVY010000014.1:0-25245 GCA_964373795.1 uncultured archaeon
GATTGGAAAGTACATGGTTGGAGAAGTAGAGGAATCTGAGAGAGCTGGAAAAAAGCATTTAATTTTTAAATGTCAGAACTGTCCTTATGGAAAATCAATTGCTGATGACAAGGCTTGCAGGTTTCATGTACTAGCGTTTGCTTTACAGCAAACCACTCCTGACATAATTATTTTGTATGACTTGTATGAAAGAGTTTACGATGAAAATCAAACAAAGCTTTTAGTTGAATTAGCTGACCTTCTTCAAAGATTTAAAACTTATGGATTTGATTCACTTAAATATTTAGTTGATCAAGAAAAAGAATTAACTGATTTAAAGGGAGCTAGATGGGGAGTAATAGAGTCAATTACTGCTGATGTTCCTAGATACGATCCAATTACTGCTTTTTTAATGCTTTCACAAGAATTAAAAAAAGAAACAACCAGAGTTGGAGACTTAAAAAATGCAGGCAGTTCTTATGGAGTGGCTTATCTTAATACTTTGCGCACAATTTACGGTTTTTACAAAGAAACTGATTTAATTAAAGATTTATCTGAATACTTAAAGCAATTAAGTAGGGTTCCTCCAGTAAATGAATTGTATAAAAAGTATTTTGAAGCTCAGTTAAAGCCTTCTTTTATTGCTTCAACTTTAATGTTTCCTGAAGACGAGCAACTTGAAATAAAAGATTCTTATTATGTGAAAGGAGCTAATATTCAAATTTTTAAGCATCCAAATCTTGCAGAGCATTTGTATTACGTTAATGCTCCTGAATATTCTTTTAATGCTGAAAAATTTTTGTTGTGGAGTCAAGCAAGAGAAATTGTTGGAGCTTATACTCCTGGAAAGGATTCAGTTTCTTTAGAGGGAAGGTCAAGAAAATATTATGAAAGAAGATATGAATCAGTTATTGCAAAGCTTGCTCAAGAACAAGGAATTAGTTTAGATCCTTTAGAGTTAAGAGAATTAGCAATTGTTGTTGCTCGTTATACAGTGGGTTATGGAATTTTGGAAATCTTGTTAAGTGATAGGGAAACGATTAGGGAAGAATTGCCTGAAGAAGAAAAAACAAAGCTTGGAAAAATTTTTGAAGCAAAAGAAAAACAGTTAAAGAAAAAATCTAAAGGAGATGAAGACATTGAATTAAGTTCAGAAGACCTTGGCCCTAAAGGAATTATTCAAGACATTTATTTAGATGCTCCTGTGGGAAAAAAACCTATTTACCTTAATCACAGTGAATTTGGAATTTGTAAAACAAATATTTTGTATTCAGAAAACGATGCAAAAAAACTTGCAACAAAAATTCGAACAATTTCTGGAAGGCCTTTAGATGAAACTCATCCTGTATTGGATTATGATTTGAAAGACTTTGATTCCAGAGTTGCAATAATTCAAGAACCTTTATCTCCTGATGGACTGGCTTTTGCTTTTAGATTGCATGCATTAAATCCTTGGACTATTTCAAAGTTTTTAGATCCAGCTAATGCAATGCTTAATCCTCTTGCAGCAGGTTTTCTGTCTTTTTTTGTTTCAGTTAATTCAACTATTTTGGTTTGTGGTTCAAGAGGAAGTGGTAAAACTTCTTTGCTTGGAGCATTAATGCTTGAATTAGATCAAGATACTCGAATTCTTGTGCAAGAAGATAGTGTTACAGGAGATTCTTTTATTGTTGTAGAACGCAATGGACAAATAGAGAAAGCAACTGTTGGAGAATTAATTGATGAATTAATTGAAAAATACGGAGCTGAAAAAATTAATGAAAGAGAAATTTTGCATGCAAACCCTGAAGGCGTGAGAGTTTTCTCTTTAAACAAGGCCAATAAAACTGAATTAAAACCTGTTTCACAATTCATGAGGCACAAGGTTTCAAAAGAATTATTTGAAGTGAAAACAAGAAGTGGAAAAAAAATTAAGGTTACAGGAGATCATTCCTTATTTACTTTGAGAGATAATTCAGTTCAAGCAATTAAAACAAAAGACATTGTTCCTGGAAGCTTTATTGCTACTCCGAGAAATTTACCTTTAAACAATTCTGAAATTAACTCAATTAATTTGTTTGAAAAATTGATTGAATTAGAGAATGGTTTCATTGCAGGAAAAGAATTGCCAAAATTCATTGAAATGAATTGGAGTGAAATTAAAAAAACTGCTTTTGAATTAGGGTATAAAAAAGTCGCTTTTAGTGCTTGGAAAAGAAAAGGGTTTTTGCCAATAAAAGTTTTAAGGAAATTGAATTTCTCTCCTCTTGATTTGAGAAAACTTGTATTTAAATTAGACAGAAAATCAAAGCAAATTCCTGTTGAAATAATTTTGTCAAAAGAGTTTTTGAATTTTATTGGTTTGTGGTTAGCTAATGGTTCTTTTGATTCAAAGTATGCAGTAATTATTTCAACTCCTGGGTGCGAGAATTTAATTCAAAGAGTTGCACAGCAGTTTGGTTTAAAGGCCAGAAAGCATTCTGATTCTTTTTCAACAATTATTTCGAATACTGGTTTGAATTGGTTTTTGAAAACTGTTTTAGATTTGAATGGAAATGCTTATACTAAAAAAATTCCTAAATGGATTTTTAATTTATCTAAAAATCAAATTGCAGAAGTATTGAAAGGAATTTTTACAGGAGATGGATTTACATCGAAATACGAAGTTGGAATTAGTTTAGTTTCAAAAAAATTAATTCAAGAAATTGAATTCTTTTTACTTGTGTTTGGAGTTCTTTCAAGGAAAAGATTTGTGGAAAGAGATAAAACATTTAATTTAAGAATTAGCGGAATTAAAAACATTCAAAAATTTAGGCAAGAAATAGGTTTTTTACTTGAATACAAATCAAGACAACTTGACTTAATTTGTTCCAGGATTTCAACTCACGATGTAACTGATGTAATTCCTTTCAGTGTTGAAGAAAAAACTTTAATGCAAGGCGTTTTAACAGAGTTTAATAAGCATGACTATGTTTCAAGAAATTATTCCATTGGAAGAGAAAAATTCAAGAGCATGATTCAAACAATTTCAAATGAAGAAACTCTTTTTCAGGACTTCAAAAGTCTTGCTTTTTCAGATATTTTTTGGGATGAAGTTTCAAGTATTAAATCGCTTGGAACGACTCAAGAATTTGTTTACGACTTCTCTGTTCCAGGAAGTGAAAACTTTATTTGTGAAAACATTGTTGCGCATAACACTTTAGAATTGCCTGTTGAATTTATGAAGGATTTGAATTATAATGTTCAAAGCTTGAAAACTAGAAGTCCTTTAGCTGTAAGTGTTAGTGAAACAGAGGTTGCTCCTGAAGAAGCTTTGAGAACTTCTCTGCGTTTAGGTGATTCAGCAATTATTTTAGGAGAAGTTAGATCTAAAGAAGCAAAAGTATTGTATGAAGCAATGAGGGTTGGAGCAGCTGGTTCAACTGTAATGGGAACAATTCATGCTGACTCAGCTTATGCTGTTTGGGATAGAGTTGTTCACGATTTAGGAGTTCCAACAACTTCTTTTAAGGCAACTGATTTAGTTATTGTTGCAAAACCTTTCAGGCATAAGCTTTCAAAGAAAAGAGTTAGAAGAATTTCTGAACTAACTGAAGTAAAAAAGCATTGGAATGAAGATCCAGATAAAGAAGGAGGTTTGCTTCGTTTAATGGAATACAATGCGAAAGAAGATGAACTTGAATTGCTTGAAGACAATGTAAAGGATTCGGATTTGTTTAAAAAAGTCAGCAAAGAAACAGGCATGTCTTATGATGAAATTTGGGATGAAATTAATTCTAGAGGAGAGTTTAAGAAATTCTTGCCTGAATTAAATGTTTTATACAATTCTTCTGGTGGAGGAAAAGAATTAGGTTTAACTAAAGATCAAAAAAAATTTATTTTAGATTTAAAGTCAAGGTTTGCTTCAATTAATCCAGTGCCTAAATCTGATTTCTTGTTGGAAGCAAAATTCACTATTGCAGCTCACAACAAGTATTTGGTTTTAAGAGAAGAACAATTAAATGTTACTAGAGGAAAAATTGATTACAATCAATTGATTGTTGATTGGAAGGACTGGGTTATAAAAAATTTATTAGAGCAAGCAATTAAGGAAAGAATTATTGTTGAAAGAGAGAAACACAAAATGTGACAAGGTTTTTTTATGCGTAAAAAAGAATTTGACTTTGATTTTTCTGAAGGAAAAATTCCTTCAAAAAATTTTTATGGAAAAATTTCTCTTCCAGGAGAAGAGGAAGAAGTTGAATTTACTCCTCAAGAAAAAATTGGAAACCATCCCTTTGTTGTTTACTGTAAAAGTGTTTTCAAAATTTTTGGAAGCCTGGGAAAAGGAGCAAAGTTTTCCGATGAATACACTGAAGCAGTTGAATTTCTTAGATGGGATTTAAAAGCAGAAGAATTGACTTCAACAATTAGTGCTACAATGATTGTTTCACTAATTGTTTTTGGCTTGCTTGGAGTAATTTTGTATTTGTTTTCTCCTGTAATGCCTTTTTTGCTTGGCTTTACTAAAAACTTTTATTTATCTGTTGCTTACTTGTTTGGCCCTTTAATTGGAATTAGTTTGGGGTTAACATTTATTGTGCAAACATTTCCTTTAAGGGAAGCAAAAAAAGAACAAATTCAAGCATTGACTTATATTCCTGAAATAGTTGGATACATGATAATGCAAATGAAGTTAGTTCCAAATTTAGAGAAAGCCACAAGGTTTGCAGCAGAACATGGAAGAGGAAAAATTGCTCGCGATTTAGGGGAAATTGTTTGGAAAGTAAATCATGGAGCTTATTCAACTGTTGTAGAAGGATTAGAGGATTTACGAAAAAGATGGGGAAGTTATTCAAGTGAATTAAAAGAAGCTTTAATGAATATTCGTGCAAGTGTTTTAGAAGGAAATGAAGAAAAAAGATTTGCTTTACTGGATAAAACCATGGATTCGATTTTGAATTCCATTAGAGACAAAATGGAGAACTATGCTCGCGGCTTGTCTCAGCCTTCAACTATTTTGTTTTACGTTGGAATTTTATTGCCTTTAATTTTAATCATTATTTTACCTGTTGGAAGCTCTTTCACTGGCCAGGCTTTAGCTAGGCCTGAAATTTTAATTTTAATTTACAATATTGCTTTGCCTGCTTTTGCTTTTATTTTTTCTTTATATGTTATTTCTCAAAAACCTCCAACCTATGAATCTCCTAAAGTAGAGGATTCCCATCCAGAAATTTTAAGCGAATATAATTTGCGTAACAAGAAATATAAAATGGTTTTAGGAGAAGCAAGAGATAAAGGAAAACTTGTAAGAAAAGGAATTGTTTTAGATGTTAGATTAATTGCAGTTCTCATTTTAATTGCAGGATTTGGATTGTCGTATTTTGTTTCAACGCAAGGAATTCCTCCAAAGTTTTTATTAAGTGGAGATAAAGGGGAAGACATTGCGCAAATTATTCCGGCAGATAAACAGGTTTCAGATGTATTGCTGAGAAGCAGTTTACCTTTGGATTATTTTGAAGTAAACGGAACTCTTTTCAAAAAACTTACTGATAAAGGTGCAACAGTTGAAAAAGCTCAAGAATTAATGCTGATTGAGAAAAACAATTTTTTCTTTAAACCTGAAAACGATGTTTCGCCTTTTTTATTAATTTTTGGAATTCTAATTACTCTTAGTTTAACTGTTTCTTTTTTTCTATACTTTTCAAATATTTATAAAAGAAAGGTTCAACAAGATTACATGCAAATTGAATCAGAATTCAAAGAATCTCTTTACGTTTTAGCTTCGCGTTTAGGAGAAAACAAGCCAATTGAAGAAGCTTTAAGGCATACAAAAGAATTTCTTCCAAATTTGAAAATAAGTGAAGCATTGTTTGGAAAAATTTTATACAATGTTTCAGTAAACAATTTAACTCTGCGAGGAGCATTATTTGATCCACAAGTCGGAGCATTAAAAGGAAATCCTTCAAGCATGATTAGAACTTCAATGAAGTTATTAGTTGACTCAGTTGAATTAAGTGTTGAACAAGCTTCTAGTACTTTAATTAATTTGTCAATGCAGTTAAGAAACTCTGAAAAGGTTTCAAAGCTTTTAACTGTTTTAGTTAGCGAGATTTCTTCCACAATGTATACAATGACTATATTCATTGCACCAATTGTTTTAGGAATTACTACTAGTTTGCAAAAAGTTGTAATGGTTACTCTTGCACAAATTTCTTCTGCTCCTGGAGGAGGAACAGGAATAACTGATGCTTTAACTGATTTAGATACTTCAGCTCTTTCAAGTGTTGGAGCAGGAGGCGTTGGATCTGCAATTAGTTCAATTAAGTCTCTAGGATCAAGTGTTTCAGGAGTAGGAGTTGATCCAACTGTTTTAAGGTCTTTAGCTGATCCAACTCAATTTTTAGTAATAGTAGCTATTTACGTAATTGAATTAGTAATCATTATGAGTTTTTTCACTTCAATGATGGAAGAAGACAATAAATTAAAATTCAGAATAGGGTTGGCAAAGGCCTTGCCTGTTGCAGTAATTATTTTCATTGCAAGCCTATATTTTGCAAACACAGTTGTAGGCGGATTCTTCGGATAGGGAAAGAAATGTTTAACGAGAAAGGAATTGAAACAATTGGGTTTGAAATAATTGTTGGAGTAACAATTGCTTTTTTTATTTTATTAATTGTCTTAGGTGCAATAAATTATTTTGAAGGTTTGAGGTATCAAGTTAGCTCGCAATTATTTGTTGACGGATTAAAAGCAGCAATTAATTCTCCTAATGGAAAAATTGTTGAAAAATCAAACATTGGGTTAAAAGCAGGAAAATATTCAACTAGGTTTCTTTCACTTCAAACTGGTTTGCAAGAAAAATGTTTAAGATTCAAGCCTGCGAGTTCTAAAAATGTCGAAGTCTCAAGTGATTCAAGTTTAGTTGAATTAAAACAAGACTTTACTTCAAAGGTTTATTATAGGTGTTTTACAAAAGGATTTGAAGATTCTTTTGAACCCTTTGATTGTGAAATAAGTTGCTATATTTCCATTGGCAATGCATTTGAAGAATCTTCCTAAAACCTGAAAATTCGTGTAAAATGTTCAGACAATGCTTTCCAAAAATTATTTATATATGTTTGAAGTTGTTTGTTACAGTGAATTTAAGGAGCTTTGAAAATGATTTTTAAAATGGATTCAAAAGGTCAAAACCAAGTATTCCAATTATTAATTGGAGCAATTATTGCTTTTGCTGTTTTAGCTATTTTGCTTGGATTACTTCCAAACATTAATATTGGGAAAAATCCTTTAGATGAAGCAAAAAGATTAGTTAAAGATGCAGCTAATAATCCTTCTTCGGCTTTTTCAAGTGAAAGAGTTACATTTGATAATGCTAAATCATTAGTTCCAAGAACTATTGCAGTTGGAAGCGGAGGAGTAATAACTGAAGATCAATTATGTCTTTTCACTGGTTCAAGATTTGATGAAGGAAGTGGATTTGAATTTCGAGGAGACAAACCTTCAGGAATATATTATACTGGTTCGCCTAGAGAAGTTAAATTAAGAATTATTTGTGACAGGCCAAGCGCTTTAGAAAAAGGATTAAAAGATAATTTCCCAGGAGAAACATTTACTTTAGGTGGAGCTTCTTGCGGAAATGATTGTGAATCAAGTGGAAGAGATACTTGTTGTGTAATAGTAGTAGTTGGAAGAGACGAATAAATCTCTTTCTTTTTTTAATTTTTTATTTTCACTTGAAACTTAAATTTAAATAGTTGTTTTCTCTATAAAGTATTTTGAATGAAGTCAAATCAATTAATTGTATTTGTTGCAGTGTTTGTTTCAACCTTGCTAGTAATTCTTTTCTTTACAGGTTTTTTTAATCCTTCAAAGCCTTTAGAAGAAGACATTGAAGTAAAATCTTTTGAAGAAGCAAGAGAAGTGTTTGATTCCTCTCCAAATATAGTTGCAAGAAAGCAGTTAAATGCAGTTTTAAGTTCTCCAGAATATCATGTAAATAATTTTTTAGTGTATTCTGAAAAAATTCTTTTTTTTCCAGGAGACGAAATTGATTCAAAAAAATTAGCTGAGGATTTGCCTTTGAATTCAAACCAGTTTTGTTTAATGAAAGGCGAATTACAAGATTCTTCTTTTGAATTCAAGGAAAACAAATTAGTTTTAAATCAAAAAACAGGCACTTTAATTGCAAGAGTTTCAGTTGATTGTTCTCCTGCAAATAAATTAGAGGAAAGGCTTTCCTCTTATGGATTAAATTTTTCCACTTCCTTGAATGCAAGAAGCTCTAATACTGTTTGCGGAGAAAAATGCTTGCAAGGAGAAGAACTTTGTTGTGTAGTGATTTTAAGAAAAGAAAATCAATCTCCTATGCCTTAAAGCAATAATTAAATACTTCTCTAGAATAATATTTACTTATGCTTGCATTGCAAAAATTGTTGAAAGAAGAAATTGCTCAAGGCAGTTGGAATAATGTTTATTTACTTGTAGTGTTTGCAATTGCTGCTTTGCTTGTAATTGGATTAATTAAACCAATGTTTAGACAGTCTGCTTCAATTGTTAGAACTTTTAATGTAACTAAGTAAATTAGTGATTTACTATTTTTTTGCTACTTTATGTATGAAACGTTTTTTCTATTTTTGAATTCTTTGTCTCCAGTTACAAAGGCGTAATTTTTTTCTAATGCATAAGTGTATCCGACTGCATCGAAAAATGAAATATTTTCTTTTTTGCTGTCTTTCCAAAAATGTGTTGCTTTGATTAATATATTCAATTCAACGTTTACACAATATTGCTTTAGTTTTTCAAGCCAGTGGTTTGCAATAGGCGTGTTATATTCTTTATACAATATGCCATAAAATTCTGCCATTGTGATGTTTGTTATAACAAAATCATACTTTAAAAGGTCTGCAAAATTAGTGTTTCCATTGTATATTTCCATTAGTGCATACGTATCTAGACAATTCACATAATCACTTTAGGTATTTACTTGTATTTTTTCTATTTTCTTTTAATATCTCTATTGTTGGTTTGCTGAATTTTCCTGCGCCAAACATTTCAGTTAGAGGATTTTCCTTCTTTTTTACTTCAATTAAAACCTTTTGATTTTCATGTAATCCTTTATCTTCCATTTCTATTTTTGAAATTATTATCCCAAATGAGTTTCCCCATTTACGTATTTTTGCTTCAAACAAGTTAAACCACTTGTATAATTATTATACTTACAGTATATAAAATGTTCTCTCAATGTAAATCCATATTAAGAGTATTTTTTAAGGCTTTTTCTGAATTCGTTAAATGTCTGAAAGACTATTTATAAACTGGACAATAATATTTGTTTTTTTGATTTAGTTTGATTTTCTTGCGATTATTATTGTGGCATATTTGTAACGCAGGTTTCTTTGAAATAAGCTGTTGTTTAGGAATCTTGGAACAAAGCAATAATTAAATATTTCTAATTCTTTTAGTATTACATGTTTTCTTCTAAAGGTCAAACCTCAATGCCTTTTGAGTTATTAATTGCAGTTATTTTAATGGGGTTTGTAATGTTTGTTGGATTAATTGCTTTGGATACTTTAAAGAAAGCTGAATTGCAGGGACAGATTCAAAAACAGTTAGAGGAAATAGTTCAAAAAGTTGAAGCAGTGAGTCAAACTCATGTTCAACAAAACTTGTCTGTAACAGTTCATAAAGCTGGAAAAAATTCTCAAATAAAAATTTTTACTGATACTAGTCAAAGAAGGTGCAGTATTTTTTGTGGTTCACAGAAAAGAACGTGTACTTTAATTAGTTATACTGCTGAAGGATTTAATCCAATTACTTTGTGTTTAAATATTTCTGCTACAACTGTTTTTGGTTCACAGTCAAGTACTGGGGCATGTGTTAATAGAGACATTGCTGAAGAAGAATTAGTTTTAGTTGATTGGAGAACAGATGGAGTTTTAGAAGGAAAATATATTTTGGATTCTCCTCAAACTCTTTTGAAAAGTGAAGTGCCAACTATTTGTGCTTACAAGAAAAAGTGAAACATATGACTATGATTGGATTTGTTTTAAGTAAAATGAATTTATTAATTCTTGTAATTGCTTTGTTTACAATTATTGCTTTTTTCACTTTTTCTTTAGGAGATGTTGTATTACAAAATCAAGCAAAACTAATTATTGAAAGGTATACTAAGACAATTAATACTTCTCTTTCTTCTTCAACTTATTGTGATAGAGTTGTATTAAATGTTCCAAGGTATTTAACTGGTTTTGGTGGAAACAGATTATTTTACAAGTTAAAGATTTCAACTGTTGACACTGATAAAGATCCTTTTAATGGAAATTTTTTGGTTTTCTCTGTGGTGGATAGAGGTAAGGAAAATATAATAATTAATGCTGGGTCAATTAAAACTGATTCTCAAGTTCACTTGTATTCAGTTGAGGGAGGAACTAATTGGAGTAAAGCCAGAAACGAAGAAGGGGAAAGCATTGAATTAGATCCTCAGTCTTCTACTCCAGTAGAATCATTTGTTTTAGTGAAAAAAGTTGTGGAAGGCAAAAAAAATGTATTCATTGTGCCTTGTTCTTTCGGATCAACTGTTGCATTAATTTGTGAAGCAGAACTTGAATCTTTAATTGAATCCCCAATTGGAAGTGAATTGAAAACGCAGTTTGGAGATGCATCAAATTTTGCTTGTGGATTTAATCCTTGAAGTGGGAAAAATGTTTGAAAAAAAATTGAATTGGAAAGGGTTTATTGGCCCAATTGGAGATGATTTGCCTAGTTTGATTCCCTTAATTTTTGCTTTAATTATTTTTTTCTCTGCTTTTACTTCTTCATTGAATTCATTTAATTCCGAGAATTCTGCGATTAGCGTTAAATTAGAGGCTTTAAAAATTTCTAGAACTTTAAGAGGAAATGGTTTTGTTGAAAATTTTGAACAATTTCAAAAAACTTGTGAAACAGTTAAAAATAGTGGAATAAAATTTCAAGCAGGCTTAGTTGAATTCAAAGATGTAACTTCTTTTTCTTCTAAAAATGATATTAAATTTATTGAACCATTTGGTTCACCTCCAGTTGGAGTAAACTCTGAGGATTTCAAGTTTGTTTGTTTTTCAAATTCAGTTTCAGAAGAAGACAAGCAAGAAAACCTTCCTCCAAATGCTTTCAGCATTAACTTGGTTTACCCAATTGCTTTACAGTATAATACTGTTGTTCTTCCAGTTCATTTGGTGGTGACTGCATGGACTTAAATTCTAGAGGGCAAGCAGCTGTATTTGATTCATTGTTTATGTTAAGTGTTGTAACTTCTTTAGCAGTTTTATTATTTGTTTTTTCAAACAGTTATGGAAATTCAATTAACGATTCGTTGTTAAGAGAGTATTCGACTGATTTTGTAACTGATGCATTGAAAACAATTCTTTATAGCAGTACTACTAGAACTTCCACTAATTCTCTTTCAATTGATTTAGCTAGAAATCCGGGAAAACAAGAAGTGGATTATTTATTGGCTGTAATTAAAGAAGATTTTTCTTCTTCGCAAGAATTAAGTAATGATTCAAAAATTGTTTTGAAAAACAATGTTGAAAAAATTATGATTCCAATGCAAGACCAATTTGATTACATGTTTTTTATTGCAGTTGAAAAAAACTCTGTAATTGATTATTCTTATTTTTTGCTTTACAAATCAGAGTTTTTATGTAGCAATCACCCTTGTCCTGATGAATTGCCTTACTCTGTTCCTGGAACAGCTGATATTAAAGCAGACGATCCTGCGCATAGATTTTATTTATGTAATTTAGATCCAAGTAATAGGCTTACCTCTGCTCAATTAAAAGAATTCATTTTCAGATTAGGCGGCATAAATCAATCCAGTGTTTCAATTCTTTTATACAAGCCTAGCACTGGGGTTGCAGAAACAACTAATGGAGTTATTTCTTTAGCTGTTTGGAATTCAACTTTTATTCCTGAAAATCAATTAAATGTTTTAAAATGTAATGAATTTGATGAAGCTGTTTCTCTTTCTTCTCCTTAAATTTTTTCTTTTTTCTTTACAGGTTTTTTTGTTTTATCTGTTTCAGTTTTAGGCATTTCAGGCAAGTCTTCTAATTCTTCTAAGTCTTCATCCATTTCTTCTTCTGCATCTAATTCTTTATCTAAATCAGTGTCAATGTCTTCAAATTTTTCATTTAAAGAAATGTCTTCTAGATTAGTGTTCAATTCTTCTGTTTTTTTAATTGGTTTTTTTACTAAAACAGGTTTTACTGGTTCGGGTTTTACAGGAGGCCTTCTTTGATCAACTTTTTCGCTTGGCTTTTCTAATTGATTGAAAACGTTTTCAGCTATTTCTTGTAATTCGCTTTTCGATGGCTCTCTATTATGTTCTTCTCTGAATTGCCTTAAATGTCTTGAAGTTAGTTCTTGTTTTTTATTTTCTACTCCTTGTTTTTGTGAAGCTTCTATTTCTTGTTCTTTCAGCATTTGTTTAAATAATTCATCTGACATTGATTCTGCTTCTTTTTGATTAATTGTTTCCTCTAATTTTTTCATTAAGTCTTTGACTTCTTCTTCTTTTGATTTTGGTTTTGGTTGTCCAAAAATTGCTCCAAGTAATTGTTCAATAAAGGATGGCTTTCTTTCTTCAGGTTTCCATTTGGGCCTGGAAACTATTTCAGATTCTTTTAAAATGTCAATTGGTTTGGTTTCAGGTTTTGGTTGTTCAATTGGAGGTGAAACCTCTTTTGTTTTTTCTTCTAATTCTCTGTATTTTCGTAAAACCTTTAATCTTCTAGGTAGATCTTCTTCAGGCAATTTTAATCCCTTTAATTATTTACAAGTATTTAATGATTGCAAAACTTTTTATAATAGTTTATGGATAGTGTTTTTCATGGCATTAGATTTAATTCTTAATTTAGTTAACTCAATTATAAGGCTTTTATTGCTTTCACTTTTATTATTTGTTCCTGTAACTGTTTTTGCTTTAATTGTTTCTTTTCTGAAAAAAAAGCTTCAAGAAAAATATAGTTTTTCATGGATGTATGCAACCTCTATTTCGACTTTGATTTTAATGATTGTATTTACTGTAACTTTTTATTTTGGGTTTTATTTCTCAATTGTAAGTGAAGTAAACCTTGGACAAATTAGGCCTGAACTTGCAAGCCAAGAATATCCTTTGCTTCCACAGTTTTTATTTACTGCAGAAAGCCCTGTAATTAGTTTCTTGTTTTTTTACTTGCTTCTTTTCTTGAAAAGAATTATAGTAGCACTTGTTTTAACTGGTTTAATTTTACCTCTTCAATTTATTGGTTCGCTTGTTTTAAATTACTTGAATCAAAGATTTGAGAAAACGAATTTTTTAATTAAATTTGGTTTAACTTGTTTTGCAGTTTCATTTTTAACTGTTTTAATTCTGTTGTTATTTGACTGGATTTTAGCTGGCATAATTTACTTTGTTTTATTGTATTAATTTGCTCGCTGTTCCATGACATCAAATTTCTTTAAGTATTTTTAAAGCCTTACTTCGTTGAACGTCTATTTCGTGCTCTTTATTAAAATGTTTTTGTTTTTAAAATGGTTTACTTAGACACAAGGTTTACTAATATCTTTTGAGGATATTTATGTTGGATATCTTTTATTTTCAAGGAATTCCTGTAAAGACTTTTACTTCAAAGGCTTTACTGGAATTAGAGGAACATGGTTTTGACTTGTTTGATGTTGTGGAATTTTTAGAGAATGGATTTGATTGTGAAAGAAGTACTAGAAAATCAAATATTTTTGAGAAATGTGTTGTTAGAGGAAAAAAGGTTGTTAAAATTGTTATAGAAAAACTGGAAAGCAAGAATTTGAATAATTATTGGAGTGTTAGACATATTGGAGTTTTTATTTCAAGGAAAAATATTTTAGTGAAAGATTATGAATTTATTGAAAGAAGAAATTCAGTGCATTAAGGGGCATTTAGCTAAACCTAAAACCTTTAATGTTCAGGGTTTTGAGGTTAGAGGTTGGCAGTGCAATAAATGTGGTGAAATAGAGTATTCTGATGATATTCAAAAATATTTGATTTGGAATAAATTGAGAAAGAATCCTTTAAGAGTTAAGGTTGGAGTTTTAGGTAGTTCTGCTATTATTCGTTTGCCTAAAGAATTTCTTAGACTTTTTAACTTGAAAAAAGGCAGATTTGTTGAATTAGTTCCTGAATCAATGAATAAAATTTCTTTAACAGTAAATGAAAAGCGTTTTTAGAACTAGTTTTTCGAACTACTTTCTTGATTTAGTGCATTAAACTTAAATAGTAAAATATATTATATTTAAGTTATTCAATGTATATATTAAAATATTAAAAGTGGCAAAAGTGGCTGAAAAGTGTGTTTAAGTTTGTTAAGTGAATTAAGGGGAATTAAAGTGTTTAAAAAATTTTTTTCAATTTTTTTGGTTTACTTATTCTTGGCTCCGTCTTTTGCTTATAGCATTGAATTCAGTCAATCAAATGAATTATCTTCAGTTCAAGAAAAAGGAGTTGAAGAAAATGATTTAGAGAATGGTTTTGTTTTATCTGATGAAGTGCCTAACACAGTTATTGTGAGTTTTCAGTCTTCTGCAGATGCAAATAAAGGTAGTGGAAAAAAACCTGTTTGTACTTTAACTTCTTTAACTGAGGAAGAAGTGCAGGCTTTAAAGGATAAAATTAGAAAGGAAGGAATTACTGTTGAAGAAATTGGTTCTGGAGTGAAGGTTGACAATCCTGAAAAACTTAGCAAGAATGAAGCAATTTTAACTCATAGGGATGAAAACTTTGGTTCAAAGGTTTCCTTGCCTGATGAAAAGATTTTGCCTGAACAAGCTTCTTGGATTTTGAATACTAAAACAAATGGAGCTTTTTCTTTTGGAGTAGTATTAGATGATACTTTGAGAGTTGGAAGATGTGTTGGAAATGTTAGAGATGTAAATGCTTGTGCAGTTGAAGGAGCCAAGCTTTTTTTAAGAAACAGTGGAACTGGAATTAAACCAATTATTGTTAACACTGTGAAGGCAACTTTTAATGAATTAGTTCAAGGCAAGACAAGGGATAATAGTATTTCTCCTGAACAATTAAAGTCTTTGCAGGAAACTTATAATACTTCTACTGCTGAAGGAGACTTAAATCTTCCAACAAAGCAAGCTAAAAGAATTTCTGGAGAGTTAATTGCAAACACTATTGAAGTGCAAGATTTTACTGTTAAAATGGAATCTAATTCAAAGAAAGGAGCGATTTCAACTTATTCTTTGTTTGATAAATATTTTAATTCAGTTTTTTCAACTGAAATGGTGGCTTCAATTGGATTGCCTACTCTTGCACATAGAGCTAGAAAATTGCTTGGATATGGAAAGCTTAGATTAGGAGATTATTGGCCTTTTGAATTAAAGAAGAGAAGGTTTGCTAGAAAACTTGAAGCATTTATTGCAAATCCTGAAACATTTCTTGGAAACTCTAAAATTAATAGATGGAGGGCTAGAATTAAAAAATTTCCTGAAGTAGGAGAAGTTCATTATGACATGGTTTTAGGAACTGGTGGAAGTTCGGGTTATCATGTAATTAAAGGAGGGAGTTTTCAGAACTGGATTAGAGAAGCTCTTCGTCCTGAAGGAGTAATTGGAAAAATTAAAGATCCTCAAGTAAAAGAAGAATTAGTTAGATATATTGGGGAATTCGAGTATTTTACTAGGACAGTTGAAACAATTGCTGATGCAGCAAAAGAAAAAGCAGCTAAAGAGATTGCAGAAGCAACTGTAAAAAAAACTGCTGGACAAATAACTGAAGAAGAACTTGGTTTAATTACTTCTAGAGCTAAACTGGATCAAGCAAGGGTTTTAGCTCAATTAATGCAACAAGTTGATGATATAGCTGAACTTGATTTACCTGAATATTATATGAGGAAACAAGAATTTGGTTGGCCTGGAAAAGGAGTGTTTAATAAAAAATTAGGAACCTATCAAGATGTTTACGAGGATTCAACTAACTATGATATGGGTTTGTTTGATCCATTTATTAATGATGGAAAATGGACTAAAGATAACACGTTTTTTGAAACAGATGATTTTGGAAACCTTGTATTATATGAAATGAAGCCACATGGAACAGCAATTGGAGAAATAGCTAAAGATCAACTAGACTTAGTTATTGCTGAAGGAAAATACGTTGAAAAAATGACTCAATTAAAAACAGGGGAATATGTTTTAATTAATTCAAACAATAAAGATGTAATTTTAAAGCATGCTGATTCTCCTATAAAGATTTACGATAAAGGTTGGCAGAAAATGGAGAAACCTTTAACACCTGTTGATTTATCTGATAAATTAACTGATGCATATGTTTACAAGAGAATGACTAAATATGCTTCTTTTAATACTCAGGGTTTAAAGAATACTTTATTAGAGCATAATTTTTCTTCAAGAAAATATACTTCTATTTTAGATAAACAGTTTGCCCAAGAAGGAGAACTAATTAGAGAATATTTTACTTTGAAAGGAGGATTAAAGTTTACTGCTGAACCAATTGCTTATTGGTGGGCTAGAAAAGGATTTGGAATTGAAGATATTTCTTTTTATAGATTGCCTGATGAATGGAAAAGAATTGATTTAGTTACAGGAGAAGAACCAATTTATGAAGATGCATTTGTTGACTTTTTTGCAAATGAAGGCTCGGATCAAGGAGACTTGTTTATCCAAGTAATAGATAAATTACCTTGGAAAGTTGTTTACAATAAAGCAGTTGAAACCTTTGCTCCAGATGCAGTTCAAGACACTTATGATTATATTACTGGAGTTGATAGAAGAGATGAAGTTGAAAACCTGATTTTTTATTTAAGAGGACCAAAAAATTGCAGTGATTGCAGTATTACTTTAAGTACTCAAGACTTGAAAGATTTTAGTCCAAGTTTTTATTCTTCTATTGAAATGGATGCATTCCTGTTAGAGGAAACACTTAAAGGAGCAAAACAAGGACAATTACTTGTAGCTTATGCTCATCACACTGATTTACAAGGAAAAAGCTTTGACAAGGATGCAAATCCCGAACCAATTGATTTAGTTGAAGCAAGAAAAAATGAAAATACTTGCAGAGATAAAGTGAAAAAACTTGCATTTGGATTGGATATTGGGACTAGTGTTGGAGGAATTGTTGCTTTAGGTGAAAGCATTTCTTACATGGTTTTTGGATGGCCAGCTCTTTTTGGAACAATTGCTTCTCAAATGCTTTACATTCCTGAATTAAATGGATGTGTAGACGATCAAGAAGGATATTATGTTCATTTCTTTGCTCCAAATGTTGAACAAAAAAAAGCAAAAGAAGATCCAACTGAATTAGCTTCAGAAAAGGCAGCAAATTTTGTGCAAAAAATTAAAGATGATGGACTAGGCTTAATTAAAGGAGACACTAATTCTTTTGTTGACACTAAATTAAAACAAGTTGAAGAAAAACTTGGACAATTTGTTCAAAACACTGCAGCAAAAGACATTGTGGAAGCAGAGCTTCATTCAAATGGATTTACTTCTGGAGGATTGAAAGGAGTTGGATTGTTTTATTTCTGGCTTGAAGGAGGCTCTGAGTTAAGTAAATCAAAATACTTAGAGAAAGGAAAGACTTTTTTAACTGGGAAAACCGCTTTAGATGAAGAAGGAAAAAGAAGAGAGGTTTCAATTGAATTAGATAATGAAACAGGGACTTTAAAAGTTGATGGAAACGAAATTCTTTCATCTGAACACGCTAAAGACGCAGTTAGATTATCTGCTCCTAATTTAAAGATTCCAGCATATGAAATTGCTAATAGGTTAACTAAGGCTAGAATGCCTTCAAAGTTTGGAAATTTATTTGAAATTCAATTAAGTGGGCGAACAACTGTTTTAGATGACGATGTATTAGACTGTATTCAAAAAGCAGTTGAATTTCAAAGTGGTTTGCCTTTAAAAAGTAAAAACATTGACGATGCATTTGGGCCTGCAAATTCTCTTACTACTAATAGTCATCCTTCAATTAATTTACTTCCTTTAGAGAAAAAAATTGTTGCAGAAGGAGCTCCTAGAAAAGTAATAATTGGCCAAGAATCAAAAGTAATTGTTGCAAACAATAGAGATGTAAACCTTGTTTCATCTAAGGAATCTTTTCCTACAGGAAAATTTGAGTCATTAAAATTAGAAAATGGTGAAATTCTTTACAAGGCTTCAACTGATGAATTAGTTATTTGGATTAAAAGACATAAAGATGCAATAATGGAAAGCTCTGAAGTGCAAAACCTTAAAGCAGATTTAACTAAAACAATTAATCCTGAAACTGGTTGTGAAGAAACAGCAATTGATTTAAGTGTTCGAGGACTGCCAACTGATTTGGGTTTAAAAAAAGAAGCAAACTTTAACAAGGCATTGCAAAGAATGGGGCCATTTCAAGTATTTGATACAGACAGATATACTTTTATTTTTTATTCAGAAAAAGTTAACGGAATCTGTCAAGAAAGATTTAGAAGAATTGATAAAATAACTGGAGAAGTATACGATCAAGAAATAGTTAGTCCGCCAAAGAAAACAGATAAAGGAATTGAATTCACTACAGCTGATGGAAAAAAACATGCATTGGATTTCTCTGCTCCAAACGGAGTTCCAACTCTAACTTATAACGGCGAGTCTGGCACTTTGAAAAACGCTCAAGGAAAAAACGGCAGTTTTTGGTACGATCCAGATAAGGGTTTAATGTATGCAGATAACTCTCAATTAATTCCTTTACTTGAAGCATTCAAACAAGCAGGCCTTGAATTTAAAGGAAGAGGAGATGGAACAGCTACTGCAACAGCTGGAAATAATATTTTCATTGGCCCTCAAGAAGCCGGAGCAACAAATCCTTTAGCAAACCTTCCCTCGCTTCCAGAAAATTCATTGCTTGCAGTTTTAATGATTGCAGTAATTTTGTCTGCCATACTATTAATTCAAAATAAATCATAATTTTTTTTTTGGGAAAATTATTTTAGGAGGCATAAAATGCTTAAGCCAAGAATGGAAGGGATTAGAAAAAGAGTTGGAGCTGCATTAGATAATTGGAGTAAAGGAAGAATTAAAGCTGCCAAGGAACATGCAAGCAGAAAACATTCTATTGCTTTAACTGCGGGAAGAAGAGTTGCTCTTGCGGCTGCAGGTGCTCCTGGAAGTATTTTATTTGCTTCTTCTCAAGCTGAATCTGCGCGTAGAAGCGCAATCAGTGCCAAAAATAGAGCTAAAAGAATTGAAGAACGCCATTCAACTGGTTGGATTGGAGGATTAAAAAAAAGAATTAAAGGCACTTAAATTTTTCACTTGAATTTTAGGTTGTCATCATTGAATGAGTGTCTTCAAATTTAGTTAATTCTTGTTGTGTTTTCTTTAATTTTTCTAATTGAGAAAGCAAAGCTTTTTCTGTGTCTTGAGCTTCTTTTAATAATGGTTCAATCTTAATTGCTAATCCCAAGATATCGTTTAATTTTTTAATTAAGGATGCAGCTGCTTTATAGTCAGCGCCTAATTGAACTACTCCCATTAAAGAAAATCCTTCAATTTTGTAATCAGTTAATTTTAACAAAATTAATGCAGTTATTCCAGTTGTAATTCCGTCTTCAATTACTTTTACTCCATATTTTTGTAAAACTTTTATTGACTCGCTATTACAACCAATTCCGTAAATGTCTTCTGTTTCTTCATTTAATTGAATTCCTGATAAAGAAATAATTCTTTTAAATTTTTTTTCTTTAATCCATTCAACTATTTTGTCTGCTACTTCAATAGTGTAATTTTTTGGAATAATTTGCTCAGAAATAAGTAAAGCAATTTTTAGTTTTTCGTCAACGTAAATTCTTGAAGGATGAACTGGTTGGCCTTCATGAATTCTAATTACTGGCATGAAAATATTTGCATCAAATACTCCTATTTCCTTCATTTTCAGTCTTTCAATTAAGTATTTTGCAGCAATTGTTCCAGCAAGACCTAATCCTGGAAATCCTTCAATTAAAGTATATCCTTGCAAGTTTTTTTTAGTTTGTTCAATAAACCTTAATTCAATTGCACGCTTTAAAATCTTCTCACCTTTTAGTAACAGCAAACAACAAAAAATTTATAATTAGATCACTGTTATTAAAGCCGTTTAATTAGTTTACTTGATTCTTTTGCTGAAAGTTTTTTATTCTTGCCAAAATTGGCTGTCCAATATTTTTATATTACTTAAGCACTAAATTTTATTGGAGAGTTTATGGAAAAAAAGTTTTCAGCTGTTATTACAAAAGAGGGTAAATGGTTTGTTTCTTATTGCCCTGAACTAGGCGTGGCATCTCAAGGCCAAACAAAAAAACTTCATTGCAGCCAAATTCACCTTAGCTGTTTCAACAAACCTAACATAATGTTCATGTAAATTATCAGTCAAAAAAACACCAAAAATACTAGGAAATTGGAATTTTTAAACCTTGGCCTTTTAAAAAATTTGCCGGTATGTAATTACTTTATCAAACCAAACAGGTGCAGAACAACATCAAACAAATTTAGAACAAAACCGATCGAAGTTATAATTCCTGCAAATAGACCAAAAATTATATCTCCAATTGCTCTTTGCGGAGTTTTTTTCACAATTCTATAATTTGTATCCATACTAAGTGAAGGGTCTCTGTTTCCAACACACCCTTTTTCAATATCAAATTCAATTTCAGTTTTTATTATTGTTCTGCCTTCAGATTTAAGCTCATTGGTAAAATATATTGGAGAGCCATCTTGAATTTTGCAACCTTCTCTCTCAATTGTTTCAACAAATTCTTTCATTTCTGGAAAATATCCAGAAAAACTTTTCGGCAAAGCATAATTTTCTATTGAATCATCATATGGAGAATAATTAAACCAGTATTTTTCATCTTTTGTTTTCATCGTAAAACTATACGCCCCTGAAAATGGATCTGTTTGCTCAGTATCATGGAATGATGAAAGAAATTCCTGAACTATTTTGTTGTTTTCAAATTTTTGCACCAAGCTTTTCATTGCGGACAGACTGTTGTCTGTTCCAATATTTTCTTCACCCATTATATAATCATTATATTGTGTAATTTTGTCACTGGAAACCTTGTAAGTAATAAATGCAAGATATTTTTTGCCGAATTTTGAAAGCGTGTTAGACTCAAGCAATACTTGTATTAGGAGCTCTTTTGAAACATTATTGTCAAAAGTGAAATCAGTATCGTATAACTCCTTTGTGTACACTTCAGGATCAGGTTCAAAATTTTTTCCAAGCTTGTATGTTTTCACTTCCACAATTTGAAAATCGGGGGAGAACTCTTTAAGTGCGGTTTCTCTTGCAAGAGCTGTTTCATCTGTTGAAGCATTATACTCAATTAAATAATAAGGAAATACTTGTTTGCTAATTTGTTTGTTGAATTCATCCACTTGTTTGTTATATTCGTCCTGTTCTTGAGGGCTTAGTTTGTTAAATTCGCTAACCTGTTTGTTGAATTCGTCCTGTTCTGGATGAATTTCAGAAGATACAAAAAGTTCAGACGATACAAAATTTGAAAGCATTCCCAAAATTATTATGGCTAAAAAATATTTCCACAAACCCATGAATAATAACTGTTTTAGCGCTTATTAAGTAATTTGGTTCAGTATTGAATTTCGGAAACCAAATTTGTACCAAAAACTACTTGCTCAAAGCTTCTATGACTTTAATGCTTTTCTTTGCTGAAAGCTCCTTGTGTTTTCCAAAATAGTTGGCTGTTTTATCAAAAAAATCCAAAAAATCTTTTCTGTTTTCTTTTTTCACAATTTCAGCCAGTTCGTTTGTTGATTCCTCAATTGCCTTCACGACTTTCTTTACGTCCTTATTTTTGAGTTGTATATCCGCATACAGCTCTGCATCTTGATTTAAGATTCTTCCAATCATGTCAAAACGCATTTTATAAATCGGGCTACGAAATTTCAAGGTTTTATTTAAATCGAACTTTAATTCCTTTAAAGCCTTAGCAGTTGCAAGCAAGGAAAAATGAATCAATCCTTGAATCACAGCCATTAATTCATCGTGTTCTTTTGCTGAAACAACAGGAGTTTCAGCTCCAGCTTTTGCAAACATTTTTTTGAAAAAATTCAGCCATTTATTTCCTCTGCCTTTAACGCAGACAATTACTTGTCCTTTAAAATTTTTCACATCAGACGCAAACATTGGATGCAAGCCAAAAACCTCTGCTCCGCGCGGAGAAAATTTTTTCAATGCATTAATTGAATTTTGTTTCACTGAAGTAAAATCTGCAATTGCTTTTGCTTTTTTCGCAAACCTCGCGTTTTCCCTGATTACGTGAACTGTCTTGTTGATCGGCACGCAGTAAAACAAAAAATTGCTTTGTTGGGCAATTTCTTGATTTGAAGGTTTTTGTTTTGAATCATTCACAATCACGCGAAAGCCTTTCACGCGGAAAAATTTTGCAAATTGTTGTCCTGTTTTTCCTTTTCCTCCAATAATTCCAACAACTTGGTTTTTCACTAAAATCGACCCTTAATTTTTTTAATTAACTATGCACTATAAATAATTTATGATATTAATGTTACAATTTTTTTGATGACTTCTTTGTATTTGGTTTCTTTGAGTTTGCAAATTTTCTTTATGATTTGTACTTTTTCAGTTGTGAATAGCATGCTTGCCCTTACGTAGCTGTCGACTTGTAAACTGCCATTTAAGGTTTCAGCTTTTCCAACTTCTACTGTAAAATTATCTGCTTCTATGTTTTTTGAAGTTATTTGGCAAAGTAGGATGTCGTTGCGAAATTCTTCAGAAAGAACTAAACATGGCCTAAGCTTTCTTGCACTAAGGTCAGTATATGGAAATGGGAAAAGTACTATGTCTCCTTTTGAAAATGTGCCCATGCTTCGTCCTCCTCTTTAGTAAGCCAATTATGTGCCAAGGATTTTTCACTAGCTAAATAAGTATATAATCCATTCAAATTTTGGGTTTCTGCCTCGAATAATTTTTCCCTCAGTACTTCTCTTATAAGGTCTTGAAGGCTTTCATACCCGTGGAGTTTTGCATAATTTTGTGCAGTGGAAAACATTTTATCTGAAATTTTTAGACTTATTTGCGTACCCATGTGTACTATTATGTACAAATTAGTATTTAAATGTTGTTGTTTCGCAGAAGTTGATTGCAATTCCAGTAATATCATCGTGCTTTTTGTATCTTGGATAAGTCCAGCATTTTGGGTCTTTTGTCTGTACTGCTCTTACGTACTCTTTTACTTTTTTTAATCCGCCTTTCAAAAACAATTTCACAAATTTTTTAAAATTATCTGATTTTGCAGGGTCTTTTTTTGGCAGGATCAAACCATCGCTGAAAATTAGTATGTGTTTTACATCTTCTAAATTTTCTATGCCTGTTTTCAAAAAATTTATAGCTTTTTCTTCTCCATTAAGAACTCCCCACAATTCACTCATTTTATTTCTTGACTCAATTAATGGGCCTTTATTAATTATTTCGCGAATGTTTTCTTTTTTCTGCTTTGCCAATTCTTTCCAAATCATTAAAGCTTCTCTATCATGATCATAATCATCAACTAAAAGCTTGAAAGAATTATCTTTGTAAATAACAATTATTAGAGAGTCGCTTATTTGTGCCCATTCAAAAAATTTTTCTTTTAATCTCACAACAGAAACAGTCGTTACCCATAATCCAGTTTTCCTATTTATATCAACTTTGGACTCAATCATTTTTTCTTTAATTTTTTTGTTTGTCCGAATCGCTATCTCTTTCAATTCTGTGTCATTTTTGTAAAATTCGTCTCTTGCAATTTGTGCAGCAATCAATCCTCCTTTTTTGCCATGTATATCAACAAAATTGTCGAGGCTGTTTGCCCCGTCAAAAACCCCGAAAATATTGTCTTTAATTAGAAATGAGTCTTCCTTGCTTGAACCTTCATCAAAAACTAGTTCTATTTGCATCTAACCAAAACCTTGTCTTGAATTTTGAATAAGTAAGTTATCAACTAATGCAAGTGCAACCATTGCTTCTGCTACTGGAACAATTCTGGGACACAAGCAGGGATCGTGTCTTCCTTCAACTTTTAAATTCGTTTTTTCTCCTTTAACTGTAACAGTTTTTTGTTCAACTAAAATACTTGAAGGCGCATGGCTTGCGATTCGAACAACGATGTTTTCTCCGTTTGAAATTCCTCCTTGAATTCCTCCTGCATGATTTGTTTTGAAAATAAATCTTCCTTTCTCGAAAGACATTTCATCGTTTACTTCTTTTCCTGTAAGCTCTGCAGACTTAAATCCTAAACCAATTTCAATTCCGCGGATTGTGCCAATACTCATTAAAGCAAAAGCCAAATCTGCTTGCAGTTTATGAAACACTGGTTCTCCTAATCCTGGAGGAACGTCTTGAGCAATTACTTCTACTACTCCCCCAATAGAGTTTCCTTCCGCTTTTCGCTGCAAAATTATTTCTTCCATTTTTTTTGCAACATTTTTATCAGCACATCTTACAAGATTTTGTTCAATTTCTTTTTCATCAAATTTTTCTGCGCGAATTTTTCCAACTTGCACAGTGTGTCCAATTATTTTTACGCCTTTTAATGCAAGAATTTTTTTTGCAACAGCTCCTGCTGCAACTCTACTCCAAGTTTCTCTTCCACTTGCTCTTCCTCCTCCTTTGTAGTCTCGAATTCCGTATTTAGTGAAATAAGTGAAATCTGCATGCCCTGGCCTGAAAACATCTTTAATTTTTTCATATTTAGATGAATCAATGTCTCGGTTGATTACAATCATTGCAATTGGCGCTCCAGTTGTTTTTCCTTCAAATACTCCTGAAACAATTTCAACCTTGTCTTCTTCGCCTCGAGAAGTAGTAACAGAACTCTGTCCCGGCCTTCTTCTATCCAATTCTTTTTGTACATCTACTTCAGAAAGAGGAATTCCTGAAGGACAGCCATCAATAATTACTCCTAAACCAATTCCATGGCTTTCTCCAAAACTTGTAACTTTAAACAGTCTTCCAAAAGTATTTCCAGTCATTATTATTCCTCAAAAATTTTTATAATATCTTTTTCCACTATGACTAATTTTCCATTTATTGAATTTGTTTTGAGAAATTCGCTCAAATTTTTACATACTTTATAATGGCTTGTTGAATAACCAGTTTTTAACACAACTATTCCAATATGTTTTATTTTTCTGTGTCTTCCAAGTTCAATAAAGTCTTTATCAAAAGTTATAATGATTCTGTCATCACTTTTTGCTAACTCTATTAATTCTTTGTCTTTTATTTTTGGCTTTTCTTTTTTTATATCTCTTACATCAAATAATTTTTCTTGAAAA
>CAYJVY010000015.1:0-5019 GCA_964373795.1 uncultured archaeon
CACTTTCGCTTTCACTGGTGAAATATAAAGAATAATTCCATCAATATGGTTGGTGAGTGTGATGGAACGCTCTCGTCCGTTTCGTTCGTCGTTTAGAAATGTCCCCCTATCAGTCGTTTAGCCACTAAAAATTATTGAACTTAACTTGGGCTTATGAGAAGTTTGCAAAGCGAATTTGAGTGGAGAAGTCTGCAAGACTTCGGAACCGTTAAATTCTTGTTATATTCCCTAAAGGGCCGAAATTTAGTGCAACGTTCCGAAGGGAAATTTTTGAGTTGTCGGCACTGTATAGAAAACCGTGGGTCGGCGAAGATATAAAGCTAAACTTTATTAAGTTTAATTAGTTATTTAAATCAGTATTAAAACTCAGTGGTTAAAATGTCAAGAATATCTCTACGAAAGATGGCAAAGAAAGCTTCAGTTTTTAGGTCTAGAACATTGGTTTGTGTTGTCGAAAACCCTAAATTAATTAATAATTTGACGGGAATAGTTAGAACAGCTGAAGCAATAGGTGTAGGCAAAGTATATTTAATTGACAACGGTCAATTAAAACTTCCAAAAGATTGGCAAAGCATGCGTGATGACTCCAAATTACTTAACTTAAGCGCTTCTGCAATTAAATGGCTATACGTGAAAAAATTTTCTTCTACATCTGAATGCCTGCAACACTTAGCTAAAAAAAATTTTACAAATATTGGGACATCTCCACATCTGTTAGGCAAAAAAAACGTTCCTCTTTGGGAGGGAAAATACACTCAGCATCATTTGGCTGTATGGTTTGGCAATGAGGTTCGCGGTTTATCGCAAGAGGCCTTAGATGCTTGTGATTTTTGTATTCAAATCCCCATGTATGGAATTATTGAGAGTATGAACCTTAGTTCTTCTGCTTCGGTAGTTCTTAACTACATTGTAGAAAAAAGACAAGAGTTTTCTAGAAGAAAACTTGATAAAAAATATATCAAGCCTAACCCTAATAACATTTCTGCTGACAATTGATTATAACATCGCGATTAAGAGAAGTTGAATTTTTGAGGCAACTCACAAAAATTCAATTTGGGTCGAGGAACTGCAAGTCAAGAGCCGTTAAATTCTTGTTAATTAATATAAATTCTGCACTAAAAGAAATTTAAAATAGTTTTGGAGGCATATTTTCGCTGAAGCAGAATAGTTGTTCTTAAACCAGTTAACTTTCAGTAAACTTATATGTATATTTAAAACAGCATTGAAGCAAAAGAATAATTCAAACACATGGAAAGTATTTTAAATTCCGGAAGAGTTAATTATTTCAAAGACAGGCGTGAATTAAGGAGGAAAAAATATGGCTAGAAGTGTGAAAAGCGTTCTCAAATTAGTTGCAGTATTAGCTGGTCTTGGAGGGCTTGTTGGAGCACAGTATGGAGGTACAACAGCTAAAACAGTTCCAGTTCCAGGAAATGTTTTAAGTTACGCAAAAGAAGCCACTGGAGTTGCAAAAGATTTAAGGGAAAGTTTGAAAAAACAAGGCTTTAGTGTAATGGATCCATTTTTTCATGCAGTTCACCCAGATAGAACTACTGAAAATGTTTTAAGGCTAGGCCATAATCCAATGTCACGTCCAGTCAATAAAGGAGTGCGAATCTCAAATCCAAATGTTCCTGGCGGGAGCGTTCAAAGTTTGGAGTTGTTTCTGAGAACACATCCAGAAGCAGTCTCACCTGCACTTGTTTCAAGAATTGAAGCAGTCACTAAAAGCTTTAATAAAGTTCAACCTGACTTAATGAAATGGAGATCACAAGAAGCGAAACTGATTAACAGGGGATTACTTCATTATGGAAAAAGAGGAGCAGGAATTGGAGCATTAGCTGGATTTGGATTGGCTGGAGCCCTTGGAGCTGCTGGTGCACTTAGAAGAAGAAAAGAAAATAAAGCAACAAGATGGCGTGCAAGAAGATAATTCAAGGAAAAAGGTTTTCCAATACAAATGTTTTCTTTTTTGCAAAGCCCTGTTCAAAACATTCAATGCAAGTTGGGAATCAATATTTCTGCTTAAACTCTAGCCTATGCATTTTCTGGAAACTGTTGGTGCTTGATTTTGTCTATTTGGGCCCAAATAGGTGTAGCTAACTTTACAGCTAATGTTTTGGAAATTTTCCATGCAAGCAGAAATTATTCTTGTTTTACAGGAATTCGTCTTCTTCTAAGATAGCCTAATAATCTGTCTGAATCAATTCCACTTATTCTTGAAGCATTGGCAATATCTTCTCTTGTAACAAGTCTTCTAGTACTTAAACTTACTAGACGTTTTGCATTTATGGCTACTCTTCGATCTAAATGTTGTCCTGAAAAAATTCTTGTATGTCTTGTTCCAACAGGCTTTCCAGGTTGAATCTTTCTAGGTAATACTCCTGGCATGCAATCACTTAAAAAATATATTTAAACTTGAATAAAATACTATGCCTGGGTTAGAGGAAATAATTACTCAATTTCTTTTAAGTTTTGGTTATCTTGCCTTGTTTGGAATAGTTTTTGCTGAATCAGGTTTATTTTTTGGATTTTTTTTGCCTGGAGATTCATTGCTTTTTATTGCAGGGCTTTTAGCTTCTAGAGGATTTTTTAATATTTATTTAGTGTTAATTGGAGTAGCCTTTTTTGCTATTTTGGGAGATCAAGTTGGTTACTGGTTTGGAAAAAAGTTTGGGAAAAGATTTTTTAATAAAAAGGATTCTTTTTTTCGAAACCCAAAGCACTTAATTGAAGCTGAAAACTTTTATAAAAAACATGGAAAAAAAGCAATTGTTTTGGCTAGATTTATTCCTGTTATTAGAACTTTTGCTCCAATTGTTGCAGGAATTGCAAACATGGAGTATAAATCCTTTATTGCATTCAACATTTTTGGAGGGGTTTTGTGGACAATTGTTTTTGTTGGATTAGGATTTTTTTTGGGCAAAACAATTCCTGATGCAGGAAATTATTTAAGCATAATTATTTTAGCAATAATTGTTTTGTCTTTAATTCCAATTATTTTAGAGGTTTTTAAAATCAGTAAAAATTTAAAATGACAAGCAATTTAATTAATCTATTGGGAATTCTATGTCACTGCACTTGCTTATTTCTCCCCTTAGGTTTTCTGTAATAAGTTTTTTTGCTTCTTCTTTTGAATAGTTTCCTAAAAGCCATGCAAGTTTTAAGAAAGCTGTTTCAGTTAACATGTCTTCTCCAAAAATTACTCCTAAATTCACTAGTCTTCTGCAGTTAGTGTAAGCATATGGGTGAACTCTTCCAAAAATGCATTGAGAGGTAACTACTACAATGCATCCTGATTCAATTAATTCTTTTAATGCTTTTTCGTTTCCTGCGTTTTCTTTTGTATTAATTGGGCCTTGACCTAAACCCGTTATTTCAAAAACTAATCCCTTGTAATTGTGTTTTCTTAAAGTGTCCAGCAATATTGGATCGAAGTTTGTATAACTTCTTATAATTGCTACTTTTTCTTCCATTTTATCTAAAACTTTTAACCTGTTTTTTTCATTTTTCTTTGAATAATTTTCGCTTAAGTATTGAATTTCTCTTGATTGGAAATTAATTCTTGCAATTGGTTTAGAGTTAACTGCTTTAAATGCATCTCTTCTGCTTGTATGAAGTTTTCTTGTATTAGTGCCTGGAAGTATTACGCAGTTTTCATCACTTGTTGTTTCATGCATGCAAATAGCTACTCCTGCAAAATCTGTTTTAGAAATAAATTCTGCTGCACAAATTAAGTTTATTGCTGCATCGCTTGCCCCTCTGTCACTAGATCTTTGGGCTCCAACTAAGATTACTGGAATGTTAATGCCTTCAAGCATAAAACTTAATGCAGCAGCAGTATACCCTAAAGTATCAGTTCCATGGCCAATAATTATTCCTTTAACATTGTTTTTCACTTGTTTTTCAATTGCTTTAGCCATTAATTGATGATTTTCAAATCTCATGTCTTCTGACATCATGCTACTAATTAACTCAGTTTTAATGTTTGCAATTTCAGTTATTTCTGGGAATAAAGTAATTAAGTCTTCAGCATTAAATGAAGCAAAAACTCCTCCAGTTGAATAATTTATTCTTGAAGCAATTGTTCCACCTGTATGCAGAATTGAAATTGTTGGCTTGTTTGGATTGAATTCAATTTTTTTTGGTTCAGGTTTTCCAATTTTTCTTTTTTCTTTCTTTTTTTTCACTTCTTTTACATCATTTAATGCAAAACCTGCGTTATATCCATTTAATGCTTTTAAGGCTAAAATGTTTTCATTATCTGATGGAATAACAAATCCTTCAAAGCTTCCCTTACTTAAATTGATTTCAATTAAGTCTCCAATTTCTAGGGAGTGCTTTTTTAAAAAATCTTTTACATTCATTTTTTCGCCAATCAAACTCAATATATTCATTCAACTAACTAAAGTATTTAAAGCCTTTTTTCAACCTATTTTTTTCATGCTTTTAAAAAATTGTAGATTTATTGTAACTCAAAACCCTTTAAGACAGGTTTTTGAAAACCTTGACATAAAAATCGAAAGAAACTTCATTGTAAAAATTGGTAAAAACTTGGAAAAGAATTCAAGTGAAGAAGTAATTGATTGTTCCAAAAAAATTATTTTGCCTGGATTAATTAATTCTCATGCTCATCTAGGAATGCATTCCTTGAAAGGCAGATGTGATGATAAAGAATTATTTGAATGGCTTTCAATAATTCAGCCAATGGAAAAAAAGTTTAATGATGAAATTGTTCTTGAAAACACTTTAAATGGATTAAAAGAATCTCTTTTTTTTGGCACTACAACTGTTTTTGATTCTTATTCTGAAATAGCTGTTAAAGCATTTCAAGAATTAGGAGTAAGAGGTTGTGTTAGTCCTTCAAGCAAAACATTAACTGATTCCAAAATAAAGCTTTTTAAAAAAAAGCTTGCAAAAACTATGGAAAAAACTGGGGGAAAAACTGGGGGAAAAACTGGGGGAAAAACTGTGGAAAAAACTGTGGAAAAAACTGGAGCAAAAACTGGAGAGAAAACT
>CAYJVY010000015.1:5119-23946 GCA_964373795.1 uncultured archaeon
AAAAACTGTGGAAAAAACTGTGGAAAAAACTGGAGCAAAAACTGGAGAGAAAACTGTGGAAAAAACTGGCGAAAAAGGATTGCTTAAAGCAATTGTTTCTCCGCATGCAATTTACACTGAATCAAAAAAAGAATTACAAGAAATTAATGAATTTTGTTTAAGACATAATTTGATGAAAAGAATTCATGTAGCTGAAACTCGTAAAGAAAGATTTGATATTCAAAAAAAATTTGGCAAGCTTCCAATTGAATACTTAAAAGAAATAGGTTTTCTAGATTCTGAAACAATTCTTGTTCACTGTATTTGGATTACTAAAGGAGAAATTCGTTTAATTTCGCATGCAAAAGCAATGGTTTCTCATACTCCTGTCTCAAATATGAAGCTTGCATCTGGAGGAGTAATGCCTTTAACTGAAATGCTTGAAGAAAAAGTTATTGTAGGTCTTGGCACTGATTCAGTTGCTTCAAACAATTCTTTAAACTTGTTTCAAGAAATGAAGTTTGCTGCTTTGCTGCATAGACATCATAAATGGAATCCCAGCATTTTTTCTGCTCAAAAAGTTTTAGACATGGCTTCAATTGATTCAGCTAAAGTTCTTGGATTGGATAAAGAAATTGGAAGCATTGAAGAAGGAAAAAAAGCCGACTTGATTTCATTAAATATTGATTCCAATTTATTGCCAATTTCTTTAGAAAACATTGTTTCAAATATTGTTTTTTGTAATGCTGAAAACAATTTATCTGAAGTAATAATTGACGGTAAATTAAAACTTAGAAACAGAGAATTTGTTGAATAAATTATTCTGCTTTGCTGAAAACTATTTCAGCGTTTTGATCTACTTCTTCTTTTACTATTCCGCTTACTAGAATGCCTGTTTGCATTCCACTTTTTGCAACGTTTCCTAGTTTTGATTCAACTTCAAGTATTTGAATTGTTTTTCCTTTATAATTTGCAGTCATTCCATCAGTTATTGCTCCTGTTAAAACAGTTGCAACAAAATAAATTTCTTCTTTTACGTTTGCAAAATTGCATACTTTAATTAGCTTCACTTTATTTTCTGACTTAATTTGTTTTAATGCAGTCATTTGAGGACTAATTATTTCAATATGTTGTAGCTTCATTATATTGCTTCTTTCTTTATTTGATAATAAGGATACAATGCTCATTTTAACCGTTTAATAATGTGCATTTTTATTAATAGTTTTTGTTACTTTGATTTGTCAACAGGTTTTTCTGAAAAAAATTAGAAAATCAAACTTGGACTTGAGTTTGAGAATCAACTAACTCGATGTAGGATAAATTAATTTTTAGTCCTTGAGCTGCTTTTCCCTTGCTTAGAGTTACATGTAATGGATTTTTAACGTTAACAATTACTCTTAAATTTCCCCATAACTGGTTTACTTGAAGCTTGTATTTTCCGCTTGCATTAAATACTTCGTCGTTTGCAAATTTTTTTGTAATGAATTGAGAGCCATCCATATAAGAGCCAAGCCCTTCTTTTATTACTCCATCCATTCCTTCTACTGTTACATCAGTTAATCCTTGTTCTTGCATTCCTTGTTTAATGCATTCAAGTATGCTGTCGTCTTCATCTAAAACTAGTGTTAACTGTCTTTTCACGCCTTTTTTTTTAAATAAATAAGCATCTATATGAGGCAATCTATCACCCTTTTTTAAAATTATTAAATTAATATCTTCATTGTTATTTATAAATCTTTATTTTTAGGATTTCAATTTTCTAATTAGTTTAACTTTTTCAATTACTAGTCTTCCAGTGCATTCACTTTGCATTTCCTTGTTTATGCCTTTCGTTTATGGTTAAGAATTTATTTAAAGTTTTTTCAGGAGTTCTTTTTTGGTTTTTGCGTATTCATGTGCATTAGTGTTCAAGTATTTGAATTCTTTGAATGAAGTTATTATTTCTTTGAGTCTTTGCTTATAGTGTTTAAGGTCATGCTGTAAAAGCATTTCAGCGTATTTTTTGAAGTCGATCTCAGAATACACTAATAAAGTCATGATGTCTATCCTGTCTTTTTGGCCTTTAACGCTGTACTGTCTATCCAATTCCGCGCCTTGTTTTAGGATAAGCAAAGCTTCTGTTGTTATGACTTCAAAGCCTTCAATTTTTGTTGTAATGCTTGTAATGCTTTCTATAGGTATTGATAGCTTCGAATAGTGTGGAACATAAATATCTAAATCAATTTCCTCAAATTTTATTTCATATTTTTTTAGTCCATCATTTTTTCTCAAATCATATTTTTGTTTTAAGTTTTCTAGGGATTTGAAGTCAGGAATTATTATGTCAATGTCTTTGGATTTGTGTTGTTTTGTCCAAAGATATGTTGCCCATCCTCCAATTACAATAAACCTGAATTTTTCTTTCTTTAAGTCTTGCATTACTTGCCAGCTTTTTTCTGTAAGCAGACTATTCCAGAATTCCATATAGTTTTTCCTCTAATGATTTCAAAAACTCTTTAGCATACCATTCTCTTAGGTTCCACAAATCAATAAAAGTGTTAGCAATTGTCGTTGTTTTTCCATATTTTTCCATTGCTTTGTCTTTCTTTAAAATAAAAAAATTAGGCGCGCCTTTCTTTTTTGGGAATCTTTCTTCCAGGCTTTCATTTCCATAAACATATATTTCAGAATAATCTGCAGGAACGTCTTTGAACAAGAACTTGTAAGCACTATAAGCAGAGAACACAACATTGTTCGGCATTTCCTTTTCTATTTCTTTCACGGGTTTTTCAATCCTGGTAGAGTAAATAATATCTTTTTGTAGATTTCTAATGCTTGCCCAGTAATATAAGATTTTTTTCACATCCACGACATGAAAAGCCCTTGGTTTTACCTCTATTGCGCCCATTTTTTCCAGTGCCCTTATTGCGCTGTTAATACTGCTGAGTGAAATTGAAAGACTTCTAGACAGATCTGCCTGTGTTAAAACTCTATTATTTTTCTCAATTGCTTGATAGAGTATTTCTCGATATGTCAATTCTGCATTTTTCATATTTCTATATTGTGTAAAAGTCTTTATAAATCTTTCTAAAATTTAAGAAAGATTGTTAAATACTAAAATTAAAAAAAGAAAGATATATTCTGCGATCAGAAGCCGAGTTTTTCATTTTTAATTTATAATAAATTAACTAACTCTGCTTTTCTGATTCGAAATCTTCCAGTGCATTCGTTTTCCATTTCTTTTTCTGCTTTCAATATTTTAATGCGTTTTTTATAAAAAGGCGCAAAAAGCACAAATGTTTCAAACTCGCCTCCTTCGCCCCCTATTTGCAAGCCAAATTTTTTGCTTAGCTGTTCCAACTCTGTTACTGCTTTTTCATCAATTCTTTTTCCTAGCCAGTTTTCGTTTAGTCCTTGAGCTGCAATTTGGACTAAAATTATTTCAAATTCTTCTTGAATTAATTGTTTAAGCAATTGTACTTGATTTTTATGCCATAAAGGTGAAAAGGTTTTCAAACCAAGTTCTTCGCAAATCCTGTTAACTCTTTCATGTTGATAGTCACTTGCTAATGCTCCTACTACAATTCCTTGAATTTTGAATTTATTTTTTGCTTTCAGAATTGCTTTTTTTAAATCTTTTAATTCTAATTCTTTTTTTCCAAGAGTTTTTTGCTCTATCAACGGCAAGCCAATTGCTTTTGCTTGTAATTTAATTATTTTAGGATTAACTGATTGAAACATCCAAGAACTTTCAGATTTTGGAATTAATGAAATCAAGCATTTTATTTCCCATCCTTGCTGTAAATAGTATTGGATAACAAAATTTGAGTCTTTCCCTCCTGAAAAAAGCACGCCTAACTTCATAAAAAGATTTACTAATGAAATTCTTTTATAACCCACTTGTCTTTTGAAATGGTTTTATGAAGAACAATTTTAAGGCTTTTTATAGTTCGCCACTTGGTTGGATTAAGATTTCTGGAACTGCAAATGGAATTCAATCAGTTGAGTTCGCCTCAATTAAAGGCAATGATATTTTGGAAAAAAATTTAAGTAAATGTGTTAAACAATTGCAAGAATACTTTTCTGGGAAAAGAAAAAAATTTTCCCTTCACTTTGATTTCCATGGAACAGTTTTTCAAAAAAAGGTGTGGAAGGAGTTGCAAAGAATTCCTTTTGGTGAAACAATTTCTTATAAAGAGCTTGCTGAAAGAATTGCAAAACCAACAGCTTTTAGATCTGTAGCAAATGCTTGTAACAAGAATCCTTTGCCTATTTTAATTCCTTGTCATAGAGTTATAGCCTCTAATAAGAAAATTGTAGGTTATTCTGGCGGAATTAAAAAGAAGAAATGGTTGTTGGAGTTCGAAAAATGTATTGAATAATAATTTTAGGAAATTAATTATTTTTTAATGGCGTTAAAATAATTTCTAAAAAGTTTTGAAGAGTGTTTAAAAAAGTTGAAATAGATATTGTTGGTTGTGCTAATGAGGTTGTTTCAGTCAAAACAGTTACTTTTATGTTATCAATGTAAACTGTTGTGTCTGTTTCAAAGCTTCCCGAGCTAATTGTAAATCCGCCTCCTTCAATTCTTTCAGGATCAAAGAATTCAAATTTTTTGTCATCGACCGTTATAACAATGTTGTTTTCTTTAGAACTATTAACCTCTATTTTAATTTTATGCCATTTGTTTACTTCAAAATTAATTGGCTCTGAAAACATTGGTTTATTTTTATAAATATTTAACTTGTTAGTGAAGATATCTAAGACGTAATTTTTTTTATCTTCACTTGATGACATGTCCAAAAACGTGATAGAAATATTTTGCCCTTTAACCAGTTTTGCATCAAATTCTAGTAAATAGTTTTTCCATTTGTCTTCGTTTAATCCAGTGTGCGCGTAATATTGTGCTTCAGGTCCTGCTTGTTCAATTTTTAGAACTATTCTTTCACTATCTTTTATTACTTTCATATTTTCTATACTGTTGTATTTTTCTACATTATTTAAATCAAAGTCTTCTTCAAGCAAAATCCCTTTTAGTGTATTGCTAGATTCTGGCGTTCCTTTATTTCTAGATATTTTTTCTTTAGTCCCGTTATCTAATTTAGTTTCTCCAATACATCCGCTAAGTAAAACAAAGGAAATTAGCATTACTAGAAATAATTTTTTTACTTGCATAGTTCTTCTCCTAATATTTGTAAAGCGAAACTTTTTTCCTCTGACAGAACTTCTTTATGGCCTAACTTTTCCTTCCATGTTTCTGAGCATAAAACGCTTAACTCGCAAGTATTGCAGTAAAGCTTTTTAGAGCATTTCCCATTAATAATTTCTGGAATGGATGAATTTGTTTTTGATTGGTTTATTTCGCATTTCAATCCAGGACTGTTTGAAATACTTAACTTAATTATTTTTTCATCAAATCCTGCATCGATTGATTTTTCATTTACCTTTATTTCATATGCTCCGTCTGCATTTAAGTATTCTGATGGAATACTCCAATTAGATTTAATTTTTTGATCTGGTAAAACATAATTTTTAGCAACTTCATTTAAAACTTTATTTGGAATTGAATAAATTTCTTCTTTTTTTAAATTTTCTGAATTAATTTTAAACACTTTTAAATTTCCAGTTATTTCGTTTACTATTGGTTTTTCTCCTGAATTTATTACATCGTATGTAAATTCTAATTTTTGAGAATCGTGTTTGAATGAAATTTCTTTTGGATCGTTAATAATTTTTATTTGAGGAGGAAGACCTCCAATAAAAACACTGCAAGCATTTAATTCATTTATTTCAACGCATCTAAAATTTGCTTCAGTTATTATTTTTTTTGGGAAAAAAACTTCTCTGTCGTCCCATTCAATTTTTCCGCATTTTTCTTTTTTTTGACAGCAACTACTTTCATTAATGCATCTTATATTAACTGTTCTAGATTTAGTGTCAAAATTTGAAATTGAAATTCTTGAATTTTCTTGAAAATCAAATTTGCGCTTAATTGTTTTCCCTAAATCTAATTCAGATGCATTTAATCCGCTTGTTATTTCTTTTTTTACATCTAATGGTTCTTTAAAAACTCCTAATAAAACTGCAAGTAATGCAATTATGGCAATTGTTCCAATTGCTGCAATTAATAATTTGAATACGTTAACCATTTTAATCACTTTTTAACAAATTCTATGTGCCACATCCATACAAGTATTTTTTTCAATAAATAGATTACTATTGCTAAAGCCAGAGTCCACATTACTAATTGATCCCATTGATCAGTTAAAAATAAAAATCTCTTAATTTCATGTCCAAAAAAATCTATTTGAAGAATTATCCAAATAGTTAATGCTGCTGCAAACAAAAATAATGCTATTTTGAATAAAATCATTAACCAGTTAACTATTTTGTGTTTCATTTTTTCACTAATTATTAAATGCATTAAACTCATATAAAAAACTAGTCTCCGAGATTTAAGCAGTGCAGCCAATCTCTGTTAAACAAGTTGATTCATCAATTGGTTTGCCTTTTTCAAGACATTTTCCGGATTGAATGCAAGCACCATCTGTTATAGAAGCTAATTGTTGTTTTATTGCTTCTTCGTTTTCATTTCCATATGAAATCAAAATTTTATCCAAGTCTTGCAATTCATATTTTTCAAATTCAAAATTTTTTTTGCTGTTTACATAGAATTTCAATGTTTTATTTCCTTTATTGCAGTACTCTGAATTGTCATCTAAAACAAAACAATTTGAATCAAATTTTATGTTCATGGATTCAAAAAATTGTTTTAAAGTTACTCCTTTAAAGTGTTTGTGAATTATGTTTCCATTCAAGTCATGTAAATGAATGAAATGATTTAAAGAGTTATTTTCGTCTGAAATGAATTTTTTTTGCGCAAAATTAAATTCTTGTTCGTTTAAAAAAACCTTGAAATCTGCGTGTTCATGTACTAACTCATTGTCTATAGGTTTTTTTTGTAATTGAATGAACAAAAATGAAACTATAACTACTAGTAAAAGAATTAATAAAATCAATATAATGTTTTTTGCATTCATATAAAATTCTTCCTTATTCTATTGTAAAAGTTTTTTGTTTTTTATACATTGAAATGATTTCTGCCTCAGTTGTTGCTTCTTCTGGTTTTTTTTCTCGAATTGAAATCATTCTTGGAAACCTTAAAGCTAATCCTTTTCCGTCTTTTTTTGCACAAGTATGAGTTGGACTTATAGTTATTTCATCTGCTCTAACTTCTATTACATATTTTGGTTGAACCCATTCATCTGGTTCAAGTAATGAATCAACTCTTGGAGGCTTTTTTGAATTCTTGATTTTGTTTAAAATTTTTTCAAATTCTTGTAATTGTTGTTCGCTTAATCCTGTGCCAATTTTTGCAATGCTTTTAAATGAGTCACTTACATCGTCATATATTGCTACTAGTAATGCTCCTATCCCAAATTGAGTTCTTTTTCCTCTTCCTTTAAAGAATCCAATTATTACTGCGTCAATAGAATCTTGTAGTTCTCCTTTATAGGATCTTTTTAATTTAATCCACGCAAATTTTCTTGCTCCAGCAATGTATTTTGCATTCAAGTCTTTGGCAATTATTCCTTCTAATCCTTGTTCAATGCTTTGCTCAAAGAATTCGTTTATTTTTTTTGCATCATCTGTTATAATTCCATTAGTTAATTCAATTATTTTTCCTGGTTTGACTATTTTTTGCAATATTTCTCGTCTTTCCTGCAAGCTTTCATTCATTAAATCTTTTTCATTAACCATCATTACATCAAACAAGAAAAGCTTTAACGGCAAGTCTTTTGATGCTTCACTTATTCCGTATTTTCTTTTTCTAGTAATTGTTACTTGAAATGAATAAAATTCGTTTGTTTCAAGGTTTACTGCTAATGTTTCTCCTTCCAGTATCGCTGTTTTTGCATTGATTTGTTCTTTTACTGCTTTAATTATTTCTGGAAACATATGAGTCATATTTTCTGATTGCCTTGAATAAATTGTTACTTCTTCCCCGTTTTTATGTACTTGAATTCTAAATCCATCATATTTGCTTTCAACTAAACATTTTCCTATTTTTTCAATTATTTCTTCAGCTGAATTAAGTCTTTCTGCAAGCGTTGGCCTGATTGGAATGCCCGCAGTGATTTTAATTTCATTTAATCCTTGCAATCCTTTTTCTTTTAATTTTTCTGCAATTGCTCCAAGATTTGAATGAATATTGTATTTTTCTTCAATTTTTTCTCTAATTTTTGCTCGGATTTTTTTATAAAACTCTTCTTTAAATTCTTCTGGTTTTTTTTCTTTGCTTGCTTTAACTTCGTTTTCAACTTCTCTAACTAAATTTGAGTCTTTTTCAGCTTCTTTTACAAATAAATCTGCTAATGCATCCATTAGAGTTGGATCTCCCGTCCCTAAACGCAAATTTCCTAAAGGAATTCTTGCAATATATTTTGCTTCTAAAGGAGTTGCAGAATTAAGTAATTCACTCATTAATTTTATTTTTAGTTCTTGGCTTCCTTTGCCTTCCATTTTTGCAATTTTTTCATAGTTTTGAAAAACTTTTTGAATTGAAAGAGTTTCTTTAAACAAGGAAGCCTGTTTTTTTGTTTTAATTAATTCTTCTGCCACTAAACCTAAATCTCCTTTTTCTTTATAGAGTTTATTTATTTGTTCCCTTGTATATCCAGATGATTTTGCAATTGCCTCTTCAATGAATTTTTCTCCTAATCCAATATCTATTGATTCAAAGCTTGCTCCGAGTTGACTTTGACATAAATAAATTACTTTTTTTATTTCTTGTGAAGGAGTCTCTTTAAAAAGCTGGCTTACGATTTCAATCATTTCAAGCCTTGAAGCGGTTTTCTCTATTTTGTCAAAGTATTCTGCTAGTTTTTGAAAATTCATTTCACTACCTTTTAATCATTCAATCTATAGACTTTAAAGCGCTTCTTTTTTAATACTTTTTTACTTCTCTTTTTTCATGGCTGACAAAGATAAATCGACTCAAGGAATTCTGGTTAAAAAATCTGAAGATTTTTCTGAATGGTTTAATCAAGTAATCCTTAAAGCTGATTTAGCTGATTATGCTCCTGTTCGAGGCTTCATGGTTATCAAGCCTAGAGCTTATGCTGTTTGGGAAAAAATTCAATCACTTTTTGATTCCAGAATTAAAGAATTAGGAGTGAAAAACGCTTATTTTCCTTTACTTATTCCTGAAGCTTTTTTTAAAAAAGAAGCAGAGCATGCAAAAGGATTTGCTCCAGAACTTGCATGGATTGAAAAAAAAGAAGGCGAGGAAAGAGTTGCAATTCGTCCTACAAGTGAAACAATTATTTATGATTCTTACTCTAAATGGATTCGCTCGCATAGAGACTTGCCTTTAAGAATTAATCAATGGTGTAATATTTTAAGATGGGAAGTAAAGCAGACAAAACTTTTTTTGCGCACAAGAGAATTTTTATGGCAAGAAGGTCACTGCGTTTACGAAACCGAACAAGAAACAGATAAAGAAGTATTGCTTTTTTTAAATGAATACAAAAAATTAATTGAAGGAATTCTTGCAATTTATTGTATTGCTGGAAGAAAAACTAAAGCTGAAACTTTTGCTGGAGCTAAATGGACTGCTTCACTTGAATCATTAATGCCTGATGGAAAAGCCTTGCAACTAGCAACTTCTCATAGCCTTGGACAAGGATTTGCAAAAGCTTTTGAAATAAAGTTTACAGGCAAAGATGAAAAAGAACACATCCCTTGGCAGTCTTCTTGGGGTTTTTCTACTAGATTAATTGGAGCAATGGTAATGATCCATTCAGATGATAAAGGATTGGTTTTGCCTCCAAAACTAGCTGAAAATAAACTAGTTTTAATTCCAATTTTATTTGAAAAAACGAAAGACAAAGTATTAAAAAAATTATTAGAAATTGAAAAAGAGTTAAAGGAATTCAATCCATTAATTGATTTAAGGGAAGATGTTTCTCCTGGATGGAAATTTAATGAATATGAATTAATTGGAGTACCATTGCGTTTAGAACTTGGCCCAAAGGACTTAGAAAAAAATCAGGCAGTATTAGTTAGAAGAGATTCAGGAAAAAAACTGTTTATTGAATTTAAAAACTTAAGAAAAGAGATTTTAAAACAATTAAATGAAATGCATGAATCTTTATATGAGAACTCAAAAAAATTTGTTGAATCAAATATAGTTGAAGTTTCCTCTTACTCTGATTTCAAAAAAGCAATTGAAGAAAAAAAATATGTAAAAGTATTTTTCTGTGAAGAAGTTTCTTGTGAAAAAAAGGTTTCAGAAGAAACAATTTGTAAATCCTCTTGCATTTCATTTGATCAAAAAGAGGAAAAAGGAAAATGTGTTTTTTGTGGAAATTCTGCTAAAAGAAAAACATTGTTTGCGAAATCATATTAATTCAAATTTTTGATTAAACAATTAATTTATTTTCTTCAAAAACTAAAATTAATTCAATTGCTTCCTTTCCTTTAATTTTTCCATGATCTCTGAAAAATTTAAATCCATTTTTTTTATAAAATTTCAATGCTTGAATATTTTCTTTTAAAACAATTAATACAATGTTTTCAATTCCAATTTCCTTCAAATAATTGATTGCATGCATTAATAGTTTTTTTCCAAATCCTTTTTCTCTGAATTTTTGTTTTACAGCAATTGCATTAATTCTGCTTGTTTCAGTTGTTTCAGGGAAAAATTTTATTTCAATATATCCAATAACTTCTTTTTTTTGTTTTCCACAAAAAACCTTTAAATTATTTTTTTTAATTTTTTCAAAGTATTGTTTTTCAGTGATTTTGTGATACGGAAATTCTTGTTTAATTAGTTTTTTTATTTCTTTAAAGTCTTTTTTACTTATTTCATTTATTTGCAATCAAAAAACCTTTCACTTTATTGATTGAATGAATTGCTCTATTTCTTTAAATGAAACTGAGCAGCCATTAAATTTAACAGAATAAAGAGCTGCTTCAAGTGAATCAATTGAAGAAGTTAATTCTCCTTCAAAATGCCCTAATTCATATCCTAATGCAATTAATTCAGTTGACCTAACTATTTTTATTTCTGGAAGATAGTTTTGAAATCTTTTTAATTGTTCTCTGTTTAATTCAAGTTTTTGTTTATATATTTTTTCCATCCATTTTTTTAATTCTATAGGTTTTTCTACCAACATCCTAGTTGTTCGTTCATCAATTAATAATCCTTTAACATTTAATTTTTTCAACAATGCAAGGCTTTCGGCTTCTCCTTTATGGACAATTGTTAAAGATCCTTTTTCGCTTGAAAAAATGTCATTAGATATTCCTTGAATTAATTCAATTTCTCTAGTTAATTCACTACTTTCCGGCCAAACCTTGATCCATCCCTCTTTAATTCCATCATTAATTCTAATTGCATTTAATTTGAATCTATTAATATTAAATGGCCTTGTAACTGATTCAGCTTCAACGCTTTTAGGAATAATAAATTCAAATCCAGGGTTAATTGAAAGTTTTTTTAAAATATGAATTAAACAACTATCTGCAATTGAAATAATTGTTGACGAATCACACACAACTCTAGTCATTGAATTGCCTCATTCATTAATTAATTCTTTTAAATTAGTTAACCTTGTATTAATCCCTAAAGTTATTCCAAAGTCATCGTGAATAATTGTTTGCCCAATATATTGTTGAAGATTTTTTTTATCAGCTTTTGTTAGCTCGGCTGCTTGACTTAAACTTAATCCAAATGCATATGCTCTGCTTGCTTGTTTTACTCTTGCTTTATCCAGCAAGCTTTGAACAAAGTGCCCTAGATTTTTGTCTACAGAAGAAATATTGAATACAACTTTATTTAATGATTTTTCAAATGCTTGAACATTTTTTTGATATAATAGTCGAGTGCAATTATCAATTGAATCAAGGATGTTTGATTTTAATTTATTCCAATTTTTATCATCTTTTATGTGGACTTTTGAAAGAAGTTTATATAATGAATAAGAAATTAATGAAATTTCTGCCAAAATTCTATCGTTTTTTAATGCAGCTTCTTCAATGCATTTATTGCTGAAATCCTTTAAATCAATTATTCTTGTTTTTTGAAACAACTCTCTCAGTTTTTGGATCTTAATTATTAAGGGTTGCAACATGTTTAATTAAAACTATTTGAAGTATTTATATTTTTGCATTCAATTAAATACAAATAAAAATTTATTCAACCTATTTTTTTTCATGAAAATTGCTTTAAAATTTTTTCCTCAAGAAGCTGAAAGATTTAATCAATTAATTCAATATGCTGACATGATTGAGGTAACTGGTTTTGAAGGTTCAACATATGATTTTTGCAAGGATTATGATATTCCAAAAGTAATTCATAACCTGCATAATGCTTATGGAGTTAACTTTGCTAATCCCGAAAAAAGAGTAAAAAATCTTTCTTCAATTAATTTTTCTCTTTCCTTGGCTGATAAAATTAATGCTTCCTATGTAATCGTTCACCCAGAAGCAAATGAATCAAGTCATTGCTCGATTGAAACTGCTATTCAATTATTTAATGAAGTCAATGACAGAAGAGTAATAATTGAAAATATGCCTTTTATTCATAAGGGAGTAAAAAATTTTGGGGCAAATTTTTCTGAAATGAAAAAATTATTAACTGAAACAAGTAATAGGTTTTGCTTGGATTTTTCTCATGCATCTCAAGCAGCATTTCATTTAAAGAAAAAAGATGCAACTTTTATTAAAAAATTATTGGAATTAAATCCTATTCATTCACATATTTCAGATTCACATGTTGAAGCAGGAGTTGATCAACACTTGCATTTTGGAGATGGAAATGTTGATTTAAAGAAAATAATTAAGTTGATTCCAAATATTGGAGTTACCCTTGAAACTCCAATAGATATTGAAAGGCAATTAAATGATGTTAGATTTTTAAAGGAAAATTTTTAATGAAAAAAACTTTTATTCCTTCAAAATTCAAAGAAAGATATAATGAATTATTTGAAAATGACGCTCTAAAATTTTTTGAGTATTGTGAAAGAAAATTAAGGAAAACCATTAGAATTAATTCATTAAAAATTTCTGTTGATGAATTACTAAAACTTTTTGAACAAAACAAAATTTTTGCAAAAAAATTGTCTTTTTCTGATTATTGTTTTTTAGTTGAAGATCCACCAATGCGTTTAGGAATGCTTTTAGAGCATTCAATAGGTTTTTTTGCTATTCAAGAAATCTCTTCAATGATTCCTTCAATAGTCTTAAATCCAAAGCCGGGAGAAAAGGTATTGGATTTAACTGCTGCTCCTGGAATGAAAACAACTCATTTAGCTCAATTAATGAACAATGAAGGACTAATTATTGCAATTGATATTAGCGCTTCAAGGATTAAATCTTTGAAATACAACCTTCAAAGACTTGGAGTGATTAATGCAATTGTTTTACAGCAAAATGCATTAAATTTTAATTCAAGTTTTTTGTTTGACAAAATTTTATTAGATGCTCCGTGTTCAAGTGAAGGATTAATTCGCAAGCGTTTTGATGCACTAAAAAATTGGAGTGAAAACTTAATTCAAAAGAAATCAGTTCTTCAAAAAAAATTACTTCTGAAAGCGTTTTCATTGCTTAAACCTGGGGGAATATTAGTTTATTCTACTTGCACTGTTGCTCCCGAAGAAAACGAAGAAGTAGTGAATTATTTATTGACAAAACATTCAAATGCGTTAATTGAAGAAACAAATATTGATGGTTTTGTTTGTAGAAAAGGGTTTCTTAAATGGCGAAATAATTTCTTTAAAACTGATGTAAAAAATTGTTTAAGAATTTTTCCCCAAGATAATAACTCTGAATCTTTTTTTGTTGCAAAAATAAGAAAGGCTGATTAAATGAATTTCTATGAATTGAATGCAAAAGAATCCTCTAAAATAATTAATTTTTTTAATTTAAGGTTTGGAGTTCAAAAAGATTTTTTTAGCAACAAAATTTTGTTAAAAAATCAAAATTTTGTTTTCCTTTCAACGCCTGCTGTTTTGAGTTGCTTAAATTTTGATTGGCCTTTTGAGTTAATTGGGTCGACATTGTTAATTGATTTTAAATCTCTTAAACCTTCTTCGCTTGCATTAACACTTTTTAATAATCAAGTTAATCAAAACTTTATTGAATTAAATGAAGAACAATTAAAAAAGTTTTTAACTAACGAACTAATTGTTTTAACTGAAAATAATTTGAGGAATGTGTTATCGAATGGATTCATTGCAATCAAATTTAACAATAGAATTGTTTCATCGGCTTTGCTTGAAGGAAAAAAATTAATTCCAAACTTGCCTTTAAAAAAAAGTAAGAGTGGGGCCAGTGGGAATCGAACTCACGCTCGCGGGTAACTTCCAAATTTTAATCATTGCAGTTTAAACTGCTTAGCACTCCAAACAAGTAAAAATGATTAGAAGTTTATCTTATTCTTAACTTCAATCAAAATTTGGAGTTGTCTGGAGCCCACTGGACTACCATTATCCTATGGCCCCTTTACTAAAACATTGATTTAATTCTTTTTAAATGTTGTTGTATTTTTAATTTCTTCCAACTTTTCATTGCTTGCATAAGAAGATAGATATTTATATTATTAATTTATTAGTATTTTAAATGCATTATAAAAAAATTCTTTTACTTGCTTTAACTCATTTAATTTTGTTTAGCTTTATTTCTGCATTTGTTGTTTCCCCAGACGATGTAAGCAAGTTTGTTTCAGTTGATAATCATTTTTTAAAGGAAGGCGAGTCAACTGAATTTAATCCTAATACAACTATTAGTTTTGAAGGAAAAGAGTATTGGGTTGTATCTATTTTAAAGGGAACTGATTTGGTTGGATATGTATCTGTTTTAGATGTGGAAAATCCTATTATTTTAGAAGACAAGCCTTTGAATAGAAAACTTTTTGAGAATGCTTTTATTTTAGGAAAATTTTTTGAAAAAAAAGATGCGTTATCAAAACAAAATCAATGGTTTTTTACTTCAATTTACTCTAATCGTTTTAGCGATCTTGCACAAGCATTTGATGATTCAAAAAATAAAGTGAATTTAATTAAATCAGATAAAGATATTACTAATTCTGAAATTAAATCCAAAATCCAAGATATCTCGACTAAACTTGATTCAATGATTTTGCTATCAAATCAGATTTCTAGAGATATTTCAACTGCTAGAGTCTTTGAAACAAATTATATTCTTGATCCTTCAATCGAGAAATTCAATGAATTTAAGTCTTTTTTCTTTCAATTAGATGAAAGCAATTCAAATTCTGTTTTATTTAAAGTGGACTCTTTAAAGAAAAAAGTTGCAGAATATAGGAGAGATATAGCTTCTCTAACTATTTTGATTGGTCAATCAGATTTAGATGATTCAAAGAAATCTTTTATTTCTGATAGCATTAAACTTCCACAAAAAGCAGGAGATGTTTCAACTTATGCCGATATTTTGTTTACAAATAAAGCTAGCTTGGATTCAATAACTAATTTGTCCTTAAATCAAATAGATATTTTTTTAAAAAACTTTGATTCAAGGCTTAAATTAAATAATGCGTTTGCTTTATTTTTTGATTCGAATGAAAAAATTAAAAAATCTTCTAAGGATTCAAGCATTGCTAGTTTAGAGTCTGCTTGCAAGAACATTCTGGAAACAAATAGAAAACCTTTATGGAAGAAAAAATCTTTAGTTGAAAAACTTGAAAAAAACTGTCCAAAAATTCAAGCTTCATTTGAAAAAGAAAATTTCGATGAAGTAATTGTTTTGGCAACAGAGTCTATTGATGATGTAAAATTAATTTATGAAGGAGGAATTGAACTACCTGTAGATCCAATTGATAATAAAAGTTTTAATGATTTAATTTTCAAACTAATTATTGCATTAATTTTATTGTTAGTTGTTTTAGTGTTATTTAAAAATAGGGAAAAAATTGCTGGTTTTTTTAATAAAGGTTCTTCTGGAGATGATTTTGGGAAAACTCCTTTTGATTAAGTGATTTAATGATTGTTAGAAATTTTGTTTTGATTTTTATTTTTTTGTTTTTCTTTTCATTAGTGAATGCCGAAGTGTTTGTAAACATTAATTCAAAAACTGGCGAAATTTATACTATTTATCCTTTTGAAATTGCTTTATTTGATTTAACTGTTATTAATTCAGGCTTAAGTGAAGTTGAATCACTTACCTTTAGTGTTATAAGTGAGGAAAACAAACTTTTTTTCATTGATGAAGGAAAAGAATTAACTGAATTAAATTTTGATTTAAAAAATTTAAAACCAAATGAAAAAATAGTAAAAGAAATAAAAATTAAGTCAAAAGATGTTTCAGATAAAAAAGTTATTGTAACTGTTAGATATGGTGAAAAAATTTTCACTCATGAAATTTCTACTTTCATTAATGTAGTAAAAAGTTCTTTTACTGTAAAACCTAAATTAAATAAAAATGTTTTAAATAATGGAGAGGAAACTTCAATTGTTTTAGATTTAGAGAATAAAGGGGAAAAAGCAATAACTGACTTAAGTGCAAAATTAATTCTTCCAAATGGATTTGAATTAGTTTCAGAGCCTTCAATTCCTTTAACTCTTGATCCAGGAAAATCAAGTAATAATTTAAATTTTCAATTTAAGGCTAATAAAACCCAGAATCAATTACATACTCTTGTAATGCAAGTAAGTTTTAAAGAAGAAGGAGTAATTCATTTGCTTGAATACAGTTTTCAAATTGAAGTTGGAAACAAAATTCAATTGTTTTTAACAATTCTTTTAGGAATAACTATTGGATTAATTGTATTACGTTTTTTAATTAAAGAAAACAAGCCAAAAATAAATCCAATTAAAGAAGGACAAATAAAGGAAGGCAACCATAACAAGTAATTAGTTTATGAATAAAGTTCAACTATGTCTCCATTTTGTAATTTGTATTCTTTTGGAACTCTTTGTCCTGGAAATTTGCTTGAACCCCAAAGTTTTGCGTATTTAAGGTTTTTTGCAATGTCTTTATGTAAAAGAAATGCGAGTTTTTCAATTGAATCGTTTTTGTTTAAAACAAGGGGGTCTTTTAAATCGGCTTCTTGGCCGGGCTTTTTAGTGTATACAAGTATTTTTCCTAAAAATTCAATTAATTCTTTTTTAAATTCAAACAATTGGTTTTCGGTAAGTTCATGAAAATCTTGGATTACTATGACTTTTGATTTAGTTCTTTTTTCTATGCTTGATTTTATTTCAGGGTTTTTGCAAATAAAAAGACTTTTTTCATAAATAATGCTTTCATCCAATATTTCTGACACTTTTTCTAAAGTTGTTGGCTCTCCTAATATTACGTCTCCATTTGAGTATCCAGCGCTTTTAAGAAATTCAATTAATTGTTCTTCAGGAATTTTTAGAAACTGTTTTCCAGTTATATTAATTCCGGGAAATTTTGAATGCTTGACTATTATGTTTGGCTTTACTGAATTAATTTTAATATTTGATTTGTTAAATTCTTTTTCAATTAACTCAAATTCTTGCATTGATTTGATGATGAATAGTATTCCATCAGCGTTTCTTATTACTCCAATTAATTGTGTTCCCTTTCCTTTTCCTTCACTTGCTCCGTGAATTAATCCTGGAATTTCAACTAACTGGATTTTAGCTCCTTTAAATTCAACCATTCCTTGTGTTGGCATTACAGTCGAAAAAGCATATGGAGCTATTTTTACTTCAGCATTAGTTAAAATATTTAATAAAGTACTTTTTCCAATGTTTGGTGCTCCCACAATTACTATTTGTCCATCGCCTTCTTTTTTAATTCCAATTGCTTTTCCTCTTCCCGCGCCAGTTTTCTTTGCCTGAGATTTTTGTTTATCAATTTCACTTTTAAGTCGAGCAATTTTTTTAGTAATTTCTCTTCTAAGTTTTTCCGCTCCTTTATGTTGTGGAGCAGTTGAACGCATTTCTTGAAGTGCAGCTAATTTTTCAATTAAAGTTTTTGCTTCCTCATATTTTCTTTGCGCTTTAGCATATTCATATGTAACATTTGAAGGCATAGCATAATTTGAAAAGAAATTAATTTAAAAATTAACCAATTAAGTGTTTTCTTGCCAAGTTCTTATTATAATTAGTTTTTCAAAGAAAAGCTTTCTCTCATTTACAATTTCAAACCTGAATCCAATTTTTTTCAGTTTTTTCTTTGTTTGATTTAAACCATTTAAATCTGTTTGTAAAAAATAGCATTCTCCATTCTTTTCTAAGTGTTTTGAGAATTCATTCAAAAACTTGTCTAATACTTCCCTGCCTTTTTTCCCGCCATCTAAATCAATCCATTTAATTTTTTCAGATTCTACGTAAGGAGGATTAAAAATAATTAAATCAAATTTTTCTTTGGCATTAATGTTTTCAAATAAATCGCTTTTCCTTGTCTTGATATTCCTAATTTTTAATGATTTGCAATTAGATTTAACATTTTTAATTGCCATTTTGTTTAAATCAATTGCAAGAACTTTTTTAGCGCCTTGCATATAAACATTAATTGCTTGAATTCCACAACCAGTTCCAACATCTAATACTTTTAATTCTTTTTTTACTTTAATTGATTCTGCCAACAAAAAAGAGTCTTCTTGAGGGCAATAAACAGAGTCTAAAACAATTAGTTTTGCATTGCCTATTAAAGAATTCATAAAAAATTAACATTGCTCTATTTCTGGATTTAACTTACATCCAAGAATTTCAGTATTTAATTGAACTGAAACCATTTTACAGTCAATTACTATTTCATCAGATCTAAATATATTGAATTTTTCTGCTCTTTTATTTCCTTTTTCTTTTAAAGTATTTTGGCCTTTTTGTTCTACAAATTCCTTCATTTTTTGTTTATCTAAATTTAATTCAGTT
>CAYJVY010000016.1:0-16705 GCA_964373795.1 uncultured archaeon
CAAAGAAATAAACTCTTGGAAATTGTAAATGAATTGGTGTTTGAATGAAGATTAAAATGATTTTTTTTGATTTTGATGGAGTGCTTGCATTTGGTGGTTTTAGCAAGTTTTTGCCAAAGATGGCAAAAAAAACTGGCAGGCCTGTGAAAGAGTTGGATGAATTAATTTATAGAAACATTTTTCCAGAGCTAACTGCTGGCAGAATTTCGGATGCAGATTATTGGAATAAAGTAATTCAATTACTTGGCTTGGAAAAAAAGTACAAGAACTGGAGAGAAATTGATAAAGAGTTTTTTTCAACTTTTACTTTGAATAAAAAATTGGTTGCTTTTGCTAAAAAGTTAAAATTGAAGAGAGTGATTTTGTCTAACTCGAATAAGAGATGGTTTAGAATTAGGTTAAAGCTTTTGCATTTGACTGGATTGTTTAAAGGAATTCTTAGTTCAGAGATTGGCATAAATAAAAACGAGCAAGGATTTTTTGAAACAATCTTGCCAAAATTGAAACTCAAACCGCAAGAATGTGTTTTAATTGATGACTTGGAAAGGAACTTAGTTCCGGGAAGAGAGCTGGGAATTCATACAATTTTATTTAAGAACAACAAGCAAGCAATAAAAGATTTGAAAAAGGTTTTGCAGGAAAAATAAATTAATGAAGTGAATTTATGCCTAAAAAAATTAATGAAGCAGAGTTTGTTGCACATTTTTTAGAATTAGGAATGGATGACGTTGCAAGAGCTGGAGGAAAAGGCGCTCAACTAGGAGAAATGTTTAATGCTGGATTGCCTGTTCCGCCAGGATTTGTGGTTTTAACTGCAAGCTTTGACATGTTCATGCATGACAATAATTTGGATTCAAAAATCTATAAATTAATTGAAAAGGTAAACGAAAAAGACACTCATGAATTGGAAAGAGTTTCAAAAGAAATAAAGGAAATGATTTTGGCAGCAAAAATTCCTTCATCTGTAGAAAAATCAGTTCACGATGAATTTAAGAAATTAAAAGCAGAGTTTGTTGCAGTTCGCTCTAGCGCAACAGCTGAAGATGCTTCAACTGCTTCTTGGGCAGGAGAATTAGATACTTTTACAAATATTACTTTTGATTCATTAGTGCATTCAGTTAGAAAATGTTGGGCTTCATTGTTTAGTCCTAGAGCAATTTTTTATAGAATTGAAAAAAACTTAAGACATGAAGAAGTTTCAGTTGGAGTTGTTGTACAGAAAATGATTCAATCAGAGATAGCAGGAGTTGCTTTCACTGTTCATCCAGTAACAAAAGATTTTGGAAAAATAGTAATTGAAGGAGCTTGGGGTTTAGGTGAAAGCGTTGTATCTGGATCTGTAACGCCAGACAATTATATTGTGGATAAAAATGGATGGTTTATTGATTCAATTGAAGTGGCATCTCAAGAACACATGTTGACAAAAGTTGAAGGCAAGACTACAAAAATTCAAGTTCCAGAACATAAAAAAGAAATGCAAAAGCTTTCAGGACAACAAATAATTGAGTTAGCAAAAATGTGTAAAAAAATTGAAGAATACTATAAGCATCCTCAAGACATTGAATGGGCTTTAGAAGCAAACAAACTCTATTTATTGCAAACAAGGCCAATAACTACTTTAAAATAATTTTCAATTTAAATGCACATCTAAATTCCAGGAGTTTGAATTAGGCCTAATTTAGCCCTAATTTTTGTTTACTGATTTCTTGGTAATTGATTACCAATGGTTTATAAACAGTTTGGTATTTAATTACCAATACTATGGTTTTTGAAGAAGCTCTTAGAAGGCAAAATCCTTGGTGGATAGATTCAAAGGAGATTGGGAGTGATTTTAAGGTTTCTTTTGCTTTAAATCAAAAGCATAAAGTCTTGTATTCCTTTGATGTAGAGACTCATAGGATTTTTTTTGGCCCCAGACAAGTTGGTAAAACAACTTTTTTGAAATTATTAATTTATGACTTAATTAAGAATAAATCCATAGATCCTCGAAATATTTTTTATTTTTCTTGTGAGCCTTTGAATACTAAAAATGATTTGATTGCTTTATTTGAAGAAATTGATTCATTTGCTATTGGTGGAAAAAAGTTTCTTTTTTTGGATGAAGTTTCAATGATTAGTGATTGGGAGTTAGCTGTTAAGTATTTTCTTGACTCTACTTTGGCAAGAAATAAAATTTTGTATTTAACTGGTAGTTCTGCAATTTTTTTAAAAAAAGGTTTTGAGAGGCTTCCTGGCAGAAATATTGAGTTTGAGTTGTTTTTGCCTTTAAGTTTTAGAGAATTTTTATTGCATTTTTCTTCTTCAAAGTTGAAGGGACAACTCATTCGTGCAAAGATTTCTCTAAGTGATTTAGCTAAACTGGATAACATTAAAAAAAATTGCCAAAAACTGTTGCCATTTGTTAGCGAATTAAATACCTTTTTTCAAACTTATCTTTCAACAGGCGGTTTTCTTAAACCTATTTACGAGTTTTTTGAAAAAAAAGAAATATCTGAAGAAACTTTTAACGCATATATTAACTGGGTTTTAGGAGACTTAAGCAGGTTTGACAAGAATGAGCACTTTTTTAAGCAAATTATTAGTAGTGTGATAAAGAATTACTCTTCTAAGTATTCTTCCAATTCTGTTGCTAATCAGACAAATATTGGTTCGCATAAGACTGTAAATTCTTACTTGGATTTCATGCAGTCATTAATCCTTGTTAACAATTTATACCAAGTAGATATTTCCAAAAAAAAGCCAATTTTTAGAAAAGAAAAAAAAACATATTTCGTTGACTCTTTTCTTTTTAGTATTTTTATGAACTATTCTCAAGGTTTTATTGAAAAACAAGACTCAAAAATTGTTGAAGGAATTTTGTGTGAGGCTTTCACAAGACTTAATAGAGTTAATCTTGAAAACAGTCATTTTTTATGGTTTTTTGTCGGAAAAAAGGAAACAGATTTTGTTTTAAAGGTTGGACAAGAATTAGTTGGCATTGAATTAAAATATCAAGAAACTGTCTCTGAAAGAGATTTTAATAATGCAAGAACTTTTAAAAAACATTTTATTTTATCCAAAAAAGCTTTTGATTCAAATCAAAACATTTTTCCTGTAAGCGTTTTTTTGGCACTATTAGAGAAATGAATAACAATTATTTAGAAACAATTCGAACAGAACAGGCAATGATTATACTTTCTAAGACTAGAAAAATACTTAAAGAAATTGAAGAAGAATTTTAGAGGGGTAAAGAATTAAATAGTTGCTTTGAGTGAATTAATTATGGTTTTCATTGATTTAGAGCTTAGGAAAACTTTTTATCCTTCAATAGGACATATAGCTTTCACTATTTTGTGTTTCATTGCATTTGTTGGATTTAATTTAATTGAAGCAAACGATTCTTTTCAATTGCTTACTGGAGTAGTTTTTGCTTATTTTACTGCAAGCATGATAATTTATGTTTACAGGCAAGTTAGAAAAAAGCATTTAGGAAGAGTTATTGCTTTTGATGCAGGAGGAGTTTATTTTACTGGAGATTATTTCACTGAAAAACTTAGTCCAAGAAAAGGATTTAATGAATTACTTAAAAAATTAAAAGAATCTCATGTAGTTGTAATGCTTACAAATCAAAACATTGAAGTAAGCCAGTTTTTGACAAACAAGTTTGGATTAGATTTAATTTTTGATGAAGTAATTTCTTCAGGAGACTTGAAAGCAAAAAAACCCGACCCAACTATTTACAAAGAATTAATGAAAAAATTTAATGTAAAACCTTTAAAAACTATTTTTGTTGACGACGATAAAGCCAATGTAGATGCTGCTTCTGGATTAGGAATTAAAGCAATTCAATTCAAATCCTTAGATCAATTAAAAGAAGACTTGAAAAAACTAGGCGTGAAAGCCTAGTGCTTTGAGGTATTTATTCTGTAGATGCTTTTCTAATGAATCTTTTTAAAATACTTTGGATTTAAAAATATTTTTTATGAAATCGTTTTCAATAGTTGTTCCAACATTGAATGAAGAAAAATTTATTGAGAAATGCTTGCTTTCCTTGTCAGATCAAACAATCCCAAGGAAAGGTTATGAAATAATTGTTTCAGATAGTAGTAGTACTGATAACACTGTTGAAATTGCTGAAAGCCTTGCAGATAAAGTAGTTATTTGCAAAAAACATAGTGCAGGTTTTGGAAGAAATTTCGGCGCAAGAAATGCAAAAACTAATTTAATTGGATTTATTGATGCAGACACAATTGCTTGCCATGAATGGATTGAAGCAGCAATTAATTCTTTGAAAAAAAATATTTCAGTTACTGGTTCAGTTGAATCACTTGAAAAAGATTCAATTACTTTATCATTGTTTTATTCTTGGTGGAGTATTCAATCTCATTTAAGTGTTTTAATTAATTACCCTGTTTTTCCAGGTTTTAATATTGCTGTTCAAAAAAAAGCTTTTGAGAAAATAAATGGTTTTAGTGAAAGAGATTTTACTTGCGAGGATTTAGATTTTTCTTTAAGGTTAAGTAAAATTGGAAAAATAGGTTTTTCAGAAAAAATGCGTGTTAAAACTTCTAATAGAAGGCTAAAAGAAAAAGGCATTGTAAAATATATTTTTAATGCTTGGAATTTTTTGTTATTTAATAGAAGTAATACTTGGCAAATGCATAGACAACAATAAGCATTTTTTATCTTTAGTTTTTGGAGTGCTTTTTTTGCATGCATTATTATTTCAAATATAGGTTTATGGCAAGAAATCGTTTGATTTAATTTTTTCAGGCAAGTATTTTTCTGTTATAAATCGAATTCCTTTTTTTGTTAATGCTTCTAGTTCTAGTTTTATTGCTTTGGCTTTCATGTTTTCAAATTCGTCTTGCCATTCTTTTTTCTTAAACCATTCATATTTTTTCATTTCGTTTAATCTTTTTTCATCTAATTTGTTTAACTTAATTGTTACTTCTTTTGGAATTTTAAATGTTTCAACATCTTTTGTTGTTAAACCAATATATTTTGCTTTTGGAGTTGCAAGTTTTTCTTCAGAGTATGAAAGAGAAATTGAGCCTTGTTTTATTACTGAATAAATATACATTCCCCATGGATCTGCATCCATTAAGCAATAAATTGGTAAATCAAATTCTTTATTTAATCTTTGAGCTAGTCTTCTTTCAGCTCTTGAAGGCTGGCCTCTCCCAGTTAAAATAATGCATTTGTTTTTCTTCCAAAAGGCATCTTCATTGAATCTTTTCCATACAGCATCTTTTTCAATGAATAAAACGTATTCGGCATCTATGTCCTTGAATTCAATTTTTTCAGGTTCTACATTTGATGGAACTCCCCACCCTCCTGACCCCATTTTGTTTAAATCAATTGTGTCTTTACCGTCTTTTACTTTCATGTTTCCAACAATTACTCCTTTAGATGAAGCAGCTAAATGCAATTCTTCTCTTAACAAGTCAAGTGATGCTTCAATGTCTTCAATTAGGGGATCTGATTCCTCTTGTGATTCAAAACTGTTCTCTTGAGTTCCAGGAATTGTGTGTTTTAATGCATAATATAAATCACGAATTGAAACAGTTGCTTCTTCTGCTATTACTTTTTTTATTTCAGAGGTAACTAAAACTGTTTGCATGAATTTTCTTGCATGCATTACATTCAAGAATTGTCTTTCAGATGTTTTGTCTCCTAATTTAATTGTTTGACTTTTTTGATCAAAGAAAACATTTCCAAGAGTTCTTACTGGAAGCTTAATTGAAGGCTCGTCTTTTTTTTCAATTTGTTTTACTACGGTTTCCCCAATTGATTCAAGTCTTTTTATTACTTCTTTGTCATTCATTCAAACTCACCTTCTTCTTTTACTTTTTCTTCTTTTATTACTTCTTCTTTTTCTTCAAGTTTTCCTTCTTTTTTAAGTTTTTCCTCAAGCTTTAATTTTTTTGAAACAATGTCTACTAATTTTTTTTCAATGCTTTCACGTTTTTCTTTTGTTAACTCTGATAAACCAATTGCTATTTCTTGAGCGTATTTCATGAAAAGTTTTTTCTTTTCTTGTTTTTCTTGTTCTCTTCTGGATTCAGATATGTGTTTCCAAATTCTTCTTCCTGCATCCATTATTCCTAGTCTTATTTCTTCTATTACTTCTTGTTCTTCAGAGATTGCTTGTTTTCCTGCTGAAGTGTAAGGAATGTGAACAGAAATTACATTCACTAATACTGTTAATGGCACGTTATCTAAGTCTTTTACTCCGTATCTTTTCCAGTCAACTGATTCAACTGCTTTTGTTGTAGCGCATCCTCCTGCATCAAATAACAACGGAACTTTATTTGCAAACCTCATTAACTCGATTTTTTTTTGCTCCCCTGTTTCTTCAGAGGTTCCTTGAAATACTTTTCCTGCATTTCCACCAAAAGCTATTCCTATTTCTACTTGGAATGGAAATCCTCCTTGATAAACTGTCGGTTTTCTAGTTATAACTGAAATGAATTCTGGTTGAACTATTGCTTTCATTGATTTTTCAATTCTTTCCTCTCCTATTGGCCTTAAAGCATCTAGTCTTGGAGCAATGAATTCAATTTTTTTGAATTGTTTTATTATTTCTTCTGCTTCTTCCCAAGTTAATTTTTTTGGATCCTTGTTTAAATCAAATGAAACTCCTTTAGATATTTCTTCAATTGCTTTGTCCCCCATTCTATCAAAAGAGTTTTTTAAAAAACTTGAAATCTTTCTTCCATCAGTGTGTTTTGCTAGAGTACTTAATTCGTCTACTGTTACTCCTTTTGGATGAGGCTGAATTGCAATTGGTTTTAATGGAATTGTTTTAGATGTTCTGTGAAAGATTGTTGTTTCTCCTAAGGGATCAGAGAATTTGACTTGAACATGTGGATTAGCAATAACTGTTCTCCTCAAATATTCTAAAGGAGATTGATCGTTGTTAATGTATTTTACTCCCTTGAATTGAGCTTTAATTGCTAGTCCTTTAAATTTTTTATCTAAATCTCTTAAATTAATTATTTTTGGTTGATTTGTTTTCGCATCAACTGCTACTTCGCATGCAAAAACTTCTTTAGCTGTTCCAGAAATTACTTGAACTGTTTTACCTGTAGTCATTTGAGAAAGCATTGTACAACCAGCTGCTCCAATTCCTTGTTGGCCTCTTTGTTGAATTAGTCTATGAAATTTTGTTCCAGCAAGTAACTGTCCCAATGCTTTTCCAACTGTTTGCTTTGTTAATCCAGGACCATTATCTGTAACTGTTATTTCTAAATGGTCTTCAGCTATTTGAGCAATTTTAACTTCAATATCAGGCAAAATATGTGATTCCTCACAAGCATCAACTGAGTTGTGTAAACAAATTGCTCCAAATCCACCTACGAAATTCTCATCTTTTTCAATTGAGTAATCATAAACGTATTCGTTTTCTTTTGGAATTCTTTCTTCAATTTCTGTTATTGGCAGAATTCCTAAATCTCCTGCAATAAATCTTGCTGCGCTTTCTGTTATTTGTGCTTCATTTATTTTTAGAGAAGCAATTTTTTCATAGCTTACAATTTTTTGGTTTCTTTGACTTATTGCCCATTTTAATTTTGGTTCAATTATTGTTGTCATGTCTCCTATTTCCATTGGATAGAAATTTAGTGGCGAGTTTTTTTGTTCTGTATAGAACTCTATTTTGTAGTTTTGGCCAAATCTTGCAAGCTTGTCTTTAACAAGTCTTTGTTCTGCTTTTTTTTGGCTAAAACTATATGAATAACCCAATCCTGAAAGAAGATATTGTAATTGTGTTGAAAGTTTTTTGCTTGCAGTAACTAAAGTAATTTTTTCCTTGAGCGAAAAATTTGATTTCTTGATACATTCAAAAATTTTTCCTGACGGAAAACCATCTCCAACAGCGTATGCAATCAAGAATTCTTTGGCTTTTTCTTTTCCTGAACTAAAAACCAGTGTGGGAATTGATTTTGTTTTAGCATTTTCTCCACACTTTAACACTTTTTTTAGCATTATTGAAATTGTTTTACTGTTAATTTTGACATTCACAGCTGTAGCATGGGCTTTCTTTATAAGCGGCCTTATATTGAAAACCTTTTCGAACAAGTCTGCAGTATATTCAATTAATTCTTTTTCATGCGCCTCAAACGAAAAGTTTACTTCTACATTGTTTTTTCTTGTAGAACCTTCTGCTACAAACAATCCAAGTATTTGCATCAATTCTTTTGTTATTGGCATTAAAGGTTTGAGTTTGTACTTTGAATGTCTTTCCCCTATTTCACAGTTATAAAAAATCTTTTTTTCTTTTTCGTTCAATATTTTTAAAAGCCTTAAAGGCAGTCTATCACATTTCATGTACTTGTTGTAAACCCCATAATGTTGTTCTTTTTTTGTTAGAAGCGATTTTATTTTGTTTTTCAGCTCCTTGTCAGAGTATAATATTTTTTTTACCCCGAAAACACTGAACTCTTTTAACTCTTTGTCATCAAGTTTTAGGAATTCTTCCAATAAATTTATTTCATTTATTGTTTCCTGTATCCATGGCTTTCGTGGAACAACTAAATAATCTCCAATCCTTAAATTTTCAGCTTTAACTTCTTCTATTACTCCCTTCCTTAAAGTAAATAATCCATGATGCTTTGTTGCTTCTACAAACCTGTTTCCAAGAGTTTTTATTTTGAATATTCTTTCACCATTTTCCATTTTGTGTCTATGCAATGACTTAACTTCTTTGAAAACAAGTTTTTGTGTCTCTTTGTCAAAGCAAAGCACTTCAAATTTTGGAAACTCTCTTAATGATTGCAATTCTTTTTCTTTATTTTCATTGAAACCATGCAAAGACATTTTATTGTCTATTACTTTCCCGATTTCTTCAAATCTTATTTCGCCGTTTTCTCTCACAACTGTTGGCGTCTCAGATGTCACGGAATTTGTTACATATTCGTGGACAATTGTTGTAAGGGTTTTAATTTTTCCAGTTAAACCAAGCATTTGCATGTTTTTTTTAAAGAATTCTGCAACAGAGTGTTCTTTGAATTCTTTTGCTAAATGTTCCGCCGTAATTTGTGTTTCTGTTTTAGTTTCTTCAACCAATTTCTTTCCCTCCAATCATATTTCAAGTTTTTGTTTTGCATGTTTGTGTTTTTCTAAAAAATCAAATACATTTGAATGATTTGCTCCTTCTAAAAGCATTAAAATTGCTTCTTTAGCTGTTTGCAATCCATTAAATTCTCCTATAATTGAAACTGTTTTTCCATAAACTGATACATTAGTATTAGTTAATTCTTCTATTTGGTTTCTGGATTTACCGTTTCTTCCAATCACTCTTCCTTTTTTTTGATTTAATATTTTTGAATTCTTTGTTCCAACCAATTCAGTTAAGTTAATTACTTCTAAAAAGAATTGATCATTTAATAAAAGTAATGCATGCTCTGGAGAAAAACCTCTTGCAATTCCAGTAATAATGTCTTTTGCTTTTAAAATACCTGTATCTGTTTTAGCTTTATTAATTATTTCAACATCTCCAGTTGAACTATTAATTTTAATCGAAGTCATGGTTTGTTTTTCAATTGCTTTCTTTGTTTTTCCTTGAGGGCCAATTAATACTGCTATTCTGTCTTTTGGAATTCTAATAAATTCTTCTTCCATTGAAATGCCTTAAACAATTTATAGTATATGTAATAAATAATAGTAAGAAATAAAAATAGAAACAAAATAAAAACAACTTCATTTTTTTGTATTTTTTTCAAGAAAAAAATAAAGATAGAGCGAGTTTCCGCTCTTCGTTTTAATAGGATTACTTTTTTCTTTCCCCTAATAAGAAAGTATAAACAAGTGATCCTAAAACTCCTCCTAAGACTGGGCCAACAAAGTAAACCCATAATTGTTCTAATGCAGTGCCACCTGCTTTTCCTAGTAAAACAGGCACTACTGCAGGCCCTAAAGATCTAGCTGGATTTAAAGAAGCTCCTGAAAAAGCAATTCCTGAAAGATGTGCAACTAGTAAGTAAAACCCAATTGCAAGTGCTGCATGATGAGCTGAAGGAGATTTTTCATTTGTAACTGATAAAATTACAATCAAAAATAATGCTGTTGCTATTACCTCAAAAATTAATGCTGCATTTAATCCGAAGCCTCCAACAGTTGTTGCTCCTAAACTATTTCCTCCAATCATTGCAAAAAGAACTAAAGATGCTAGAAGTCCTCCAACAAATTGAGCAAGCAAGTAAGGAACTACCTTGTTTGCTGGAAATCTTTTTGCAATCCATAAAGCAAGTGTAACTACTGGATTAAAATGCCCTCCAGATAATGGGCCAAAAGTATAAGCTAAAACAGCTAATACAAGTCCTGCTGTGAATGCAATTGCTACAAGGTTTACTAAAGTAAAGCCTTGAGTTAAAGCAAGTGAACCCATAATTGTTGCAGTAATTGCAAAAACTAATCCAAATGTTCCAAGTAATTCTGCCACTAAGTCTTTCATTATCTCCCTCCAAAAATAGTTAAAAATAGTTAATTGAATTAACTTCAATCAATTTAAATTATTTTTGTTTGCAAGCCTTTATTTCTTTAAAGACTTGATCAAGGTTTTTGTTTAAACCAAGTTTTCTAAAAAAATGAGTTAAATTTTTTACATCGTTTTCAAAAAACTCTTTTGCTTTTGGATGGTTTCTTAAAACTCCTTGCCCAAAATCAATGAAGTAAACTTTTTCATTCCAGTAAATCATGTTATATTCACTTAAATCTGCATGAATTAAATCTGCTTTAAAAAAAAGTTTTGCAACATTTTCAATTATTTGATTATATACTGAGATTTTTTCTTCTTCACTTAAACGAACTTCTCTAAGCAAAGGAGCTGCGTCTTCATTTCCTAAAAACTTCATTACTAAAACGTTTTCCTTAAACGCCAAAGGAGAAGGGCATTGAATTCCTGCATCTCTTGCTTTACTTAAATTTTTAAATTCTTTTTTAGCCCAAGTAAACACAATGTCTTGTTTATCTTTTTTTACTTTACTGAAACGAATATCTCCTTCAATGTATTTCATCATGTTTTTGAACAAACTTGTTTCGATTTTGTAAATTTTTACTGCTCTTGGTTCGCCGTTAACGTCAACTGCTTTGAATACATGTGCTTCTTTTCCAGTTGAAATAATGTGCTCTAATTTGTAAAACCATCCCTTGTTTGCAAGTTCTTGAATTACGTTTAAGGTTCTAAAATCAAAAACTTGTGCAAAAATTTTTTTATCTTTTTCAGTTTTAAAAAAGTTTTTTGCATTAACCATAAACTAATCCAAGACAAAATCAGAATTTAAATTAATTGCTTTCAACTACAAATTTTTAAACAGTTGTTTCGCCAATTATTATTGAATGAAAGTAAATTATTTAATTCTTGCAGTCTTGCTTGTCTTAATTCTTTTGGCTGGCTGTATTAGTGGAAAAGGTAGTGACTCAAATGCAGACGTGAATGCAGACGTGAATGCTGATTTAAATTCCGGGAAAACTGTTTCTAATTCTTCTGGAAAATTGTCTTGTGAAATTATTTCTCCAATAAGTGTGCTAATTGGTTCTCCAGCAAATTTTAGTTTCAAATTAGAAGGCGGAGAAGCTGAAAGCGTTGAATGGAGTTTTGGAGGGGAAGGAGAAGGCCCTTCAAATATTGAAAGCCCTTCATTTAAATACAAGTCAACTGGAAAAAAATCAGTAAGCCTTATGGTTACAACTAGTTCTGGAGAAAAAGTTGAATGCAATGTAAATGTTAACTCAGTTGGATATAACGATTTAAGAATTACCAAAATTAAAGCAAATTCAGTTAAACCTGTTTTGAGTTTAACTGCTTCTGCTACTTCGCTTAATGGAGTGGCTCCTTTAACTGTTGAATTTGATGCAACAGCTGTTGGAGGAATTGCTCCTACAAGAAATTATACTTTTAATTGGTTAGGGGATTTACAAGAAAATAATATTCAAAATCCGAGCAAAACTTTTTCAGTAGAAGGAACTTATGCAGTTGTTGCAGAGGTTTTTGATGAAGGAGTTCCGCAAGAATTCGAGTTTGATGTTGAAGTTGAAGGAGGCTTGGCTCAATATAGCGGAGGAAAACCTGTTTATCGTTATGCTTGGACTTTTGGAGATGGAGGAACGTCTAATGAAAAAAGTCCTAAACATTTTTTCAATAAAAAAGGACAATTCCCTGTAACAATTAAGGTTACAGATGAATTATTTCAAGACAATTTTGATGCAGCTGAAAAAGCAAAACATTTAGCAGAGCATTTTTTTGAAGTAGGAGTTGAATCTCAGAGAGCGCTTAGTAATAAATTAAATATTGTTGTTGGAACGCCTCCTATTGTATTAACAGAAGAAGCAGTTCTTGAATGTAGAATTAATTTGTCTCAAGGAAGTACTTTTTTTGCTAACAAAAAAGATTCAACTGAAAATAACTTGAAAGGATTTAATTCAACTCATTGGGAAGGCTATAATTATGCTCCGCGCGAATTAAAAGTTAAAATTATTAGAACTCCAAACAAAGAAAAATTAAATGAATCTTACACTGAATTTGTTTCCAGGCCAGTTAATAAAGAGGTTGCATGGTATAATCCAACTCTCAAACCAGACATATCTTATTACAATGATTTCTTTAATGAAACAGGGCCTTATTTAAAGGAATATAAGGTTAAAGATGAAAAAGGAAATTCCGAAATTGGAGTGGAAGGAAAATTTAATTTAATTTCTTATAAAAATACTCCTTATTGGTTAAAAGAATTCAAGGAATGGTCTGATCCAGCAAAAGAGGCTGAAAGCTATGATGACATTGTATTATATCAAATTACTGCAAAACAAAATTTGTGTACAATAAAAGTTTACTCAATGTTATCTGAAGGAGCAGGATTAGCTTTGGATAAATCTAAACTGGAAGCATATGCAAAAAACCAAGCAGAACAAGTAATGAAATTAATTATCAATAATTCTTCAATAATTTGTTCTGATAATGTTCCTGAAGTTAAAGGAGTTGCAAGGAATTATTCTGTGGAAGTTTACAATGAATTCACTCCTGAAAAAGTTAGAGACTATTGTATAATGGCTGACAAAATTCAATATGATACTTACAAGCATTACAGTTTTTGGTGTGATGGAAAATTTTGTTCTTTTGATGGAGCAGATTTAGAAGAAATTAATGGAAAAAAATTCAGAAAAAACTCTTTGTTTCATCCAACAACCAGTAATTCAAATTAAATTTTTGCTTTAAAAAAATTGTTTGCATACTTAAATTCTTTTACTAATTTTTTGTAAAAATAGTTTGAAAAACTTTTAACAAAAGGCAAGTAAAAGTTTTTGGTTTCAAATAAAATTCTTTTAACTTTTTTTAATCTAGTATTTTTCACAAGACATTGAATATTATTTAATCTGTCAGCTGCTTTAACTATTTTTGCTTCTAAAGGTGCTTTTTTTAATTGTTTAAAATATGCTTTATCTCTTTTTAATTTGATTTCTTCCAAGTTTTTTCCATCAAAATCAATTAGTCTTGGCTTGCTTAAAAATTTTACCATTGAAAAAATTTTTTTCCCAAATTTTTTCTTAAATGCACTTTCTTTAATTCTTGGATCATCTTCTAATGTGTCATGTAATAATGCCATTGCAACAAGTGTTTCCGGGGTTTTCTTTTCCTTGAATAAGTAAAACTCAATTACATTCACTGTAACAGGATAAATATGTTCTTCTAAATAACTTGAGCCATCGTCTCTTAATTGTTTTTTATGAGATTTAATTGCTTGAATTAAAGCTTTTTTAATTAACTTGGTTTCACTTACTTTAAATTCTTTCAATTTTTCAAGGAGCTCTTTTTTTGTTAAATGAGGATACATCTTAAAATTAAAGCTAAAGAGAAATAAATAGTTTTGCAATTCCTTGCATTTTTTTGTATTAAATTGGTAATTTGCTTATTAATCCAGTGCTTTTAATTCTTTCAATTTGATATCCCTGGAATCTCCAAACTAAATCAGCTTTCGATGGTTGAAAGTCCCATAAACGAATAATTACTAAATCGCCTTCTCTAACCCAAACTTTTTTCTTTAATTTTCCTGGAATTCTAACACTTCTTTCCTGGCCATCATTGCATTGAACCTTTAACTGGTTTGAACCCATTCTTTGAACTACTACGCCAAACATTTCTAATTCGTTTTCTCTTGGATAACGAATTTTTCCTTCTTCAGGAGATAATTCTTTTTTTTCCTTACTTCTTTTAATTCTTTTAAACAATTTTTTCACCTAAAACTTGATTATTTGGGCATGAGGAATTCCTTGTATTTTAATTACGTCATTTTCATTTAAATATCCTTCTTTTACAGCTATTCTAACTGGTTTTTCTCCAAACAAATTAATGTTATTTGCTTCTTGCAATAATTCAATGAATTCTTTTTCTGAAACCAGTTTCCCTTTATAGAACGATTCTTTTACTTGAAAAGAAATTTTTCCTTCATTAAATGTTTTTCCAAGTAATTCTTTTTCACAGCAAGCCAGAATAGTGAAATGACTTGAATGAATTAGTTTTGCGTAAATTATTGTCACCTAAATTTTTTTAATTGGATGCAATGCCCCGCAAGCAGTGCATTTAAGCATTTTCACTCCATGCTCTTCAATAAATTTAGTGTCAGGTTTTTTGCATTCAAAGCATAAAACAAATTGATTCAAATAACTGTTAAAAATTTTTTCAACTTGAAGTTGATTAAATTTTCCATTAATTATTGCTCTTTCTCCTTCAACTCCAACCGCTGTTGCAACCTCTCCTGTAATAAATTTAATTAAGTGTTTTTCTTCTCTGTTCAAGGATTTAATTATTTGATTAAAGTTTTTCACAATAGTTTTATTTCCTTGAATAAAAGAATCTGGTTTAGGCATTTCAAATCTTTCCCTAGTTAAAGCTTCTTTAGGTAAGGAAAGATATAATCTGTCAAGCATTTTTTCATATTCCATTTGAAAGAATTATTCTACTTTACATTTTTAAATTCGCCGTTCGCGGTTCATCCCGCGAAGCTGTGCACTACCTTTGGTAGAGCTTCGGCCTAACCAGTCGAACGGTTCAGGGTTCAGTCCTTGAAGCGCGTTCAGCCGGCAAGGCTGAAGACTGACGTCGGCCCTCGTGCTCGACGCACGAGACGTCGCAGCCGGCGAAGCTGAGTGTCCGTAGGCCTTGCGTAGTTAGTGCGACACAGTCTCGCCGGCTGCTCGACAAGCGAAGCGAGCTCGTGTCATATGACATTGTACTCGCCAAATGTGACTGCAATTGAAAAAGCATTTAAAGAAGGAATTGCTTTATATTATTGAATTACTTTCAAGGTTTGTTAAATGACTGAGAAAAAAAAGTTTGAATTTGATTTTTATAAACTTGGTTTGTTTGCCTTGGCTTTAATAATTATTTTTTCAATTATTGCAATAATTGTTTTCAAAATTGATTTAGTGAAATTATTATTTTCTTTGAAAGAATTTGGTTTAGTTGGATTGTTTGTTGCAGCGTTTGTTGCAAATGCATCTCTTTTCTTGGTTACCCCGCTTGACTTAATTATTTTTACTTTTGGAGTGGTTTACCCTCCTTTAATGGTTGCAATTGCTGCAGGGCTTGGAGCAGCAATTGGGGAAATGTCTGGATATATTGTTGGATTAGGGGGAAGAGAAACAATTGCAAAAGTTAAATTAGAACATTTACGGCATTTAGATGAAGTTTATGCAAAAATAAAGCTTTTTGGTTTTCCGTTCATCGTGTTTGGAGCATTTATTCCTTTTCCATTTGATTTAATTGGAATTACTTGCGGGTTATTTAGATATACTTGGTATAAGTTTTTTGCTGCAGCATTAATTGGAAAATTTTTTAGATACTTGTTAGTTTCATATGCTGGTTTGTATGGAGTTCAATTAATTAAAACAATTTTTTTAATTGGTTAATTTAATTGATTAAATTAATTCAGTTAACAAAATTATTCCATAAGCTATTAACATTGCAATTGTTTGAAGAGGTAATGCAGGCAATGGCTTACCAACTTGTTTTGAGGCAATATTTACTGTGAAAATTAATCCAATTAATGAAGCCAATAAAATTAGTGTTGAAGGAATGAAATTATTTGGAAAAAGAATTTCTTTTTTTACAATGCTTAAAACACTTGAAGAAAAAACTAATGGAATAACTAAGTCTCCTGTTCCAAGCTCAAATTGATGTTCTTTTGTAGGCATTGCAACAGTGAAAGCTAAATTTTTTCCAGACAAATTTTTAGCTAAAGTAATCATGTGCTTTGTTTTAAACACTGCAATTAAGTCATACAATGAAAGCAATGAAATGAATATAATTATTGGAAAAGGATTCAAGCTCACTCCAAGCAAGGATCCAGCGCCTGCAATTGAAATAATTGAAGCAAGGTTTCGCAGTAAAACATTTTTTGAGTAAATCCATCTACTTGCAACTAAAGCAATTGATAAAATTAAAACAGGTAAAAGAAATGAAGTGAATGCACTAAATACGATGAAACTAGTTCCAAAAACAGCTAGTGATTCAATTACTTTAAATAACGCTCCAATGTCTTTGAAAAACTTTATTAACACTAATAAAATAGCTGTTACAACTAAAATGTATGCAATTAATGCAAGAGAATTAATTGGATCTTCCTTGTTTTCAGTTACAATTGTTGCTTGCACTTCTTCTTTAATTAAAGTTGAAGCAACAAATAATCCAAGAATTTGAGTAATTAAAAAAATTACAATTAATTGAGCAATT
>CAYJVY010000017.1:0-13595 GCA_964373795.1 uncultured archaeon
CTTACAATGTTCCAATAAAAATTATTCCAAAATATTCTGAATCAATTCCTTTAAATACTGAGTTCAATATTGCAATTACTATCCTTAATAATGATAATAATTCTAAAAAAATAACTCTAAATAAAGCAATTTTCTTTCGTTATTCTAATGAAGGGGGATCTGAAGATTCAATTGAAAAACAAATTAATGAAACTAAAAACGTTGAAGGAAATTCAAGCGAAATATTTAATTTTTCATTTAACTCAGGCAATAAAGAATCAATGACTGCAAATCTTGTATTCACACTAGAAATACCTCATCCAATATATGGAAAAGCGGTCATTCATTTAGAAATATTTCCATTAATTGTTTACGATAAACAAAACGAAGCTAGTTGTGGAAATAAAAAATATAACAAAAACATGGGGGTGTGTTTTAATGAAATTCTTTATCCAACGCGTAGTGCTTGTTATTCAAATGATGATTGCTTATCTGAAGACTATGTATGCATTGAAAACAGTTGCTTTAGTCAAATCTCAAGATTTTCGCCAAACCAAGAATACAAAGTTGGAGCTTTGCCAATTTTAATTGTCGACAATGAAAATTTGTTTAATGAAATGAAAGATCTCAATATAGCTGAATTTAATAACATTATTAATAAATCCAATAAATGGTTTGAGAATGAAAGAATTTATTGGAATGCTTCAAATGAAAACAAGTTTACAATAAAATATGAGGCGTTAGATTATTGCAGGTTAACAAAAAGTGAATACCTTCAATTAATAAAAAAACATGATAGTGATTTAAATTTTGTAAAAGGTTTAATCGAGTTTTGTAATGTAAACAAATCAGAATACTCAATTGTTGCAGTTCATGAATTTTGGGATGAAAAGCTGTTAACTCAGGATATTTTTGATGAGAGGAATAGAATTGGAGCAATAGGTGCTGCAGGAATTAATTATGGAGACATAATTATTTTTGCATTAGATTATAGTGCGTTAATTCATGAAACTCTTCACAGTTTTGGAGAAATTGATTTATATCAAAAAAATGGAGTTCATGGATCTAGATTTCAATGGAGAAACTGTAATTTATTTCAAGCGAATTGGATGGAATTTGAATTAAATCCACATCTTTGTCCTTTAGAAGCAAAAATAATTGGCTGGAAAGATTAAGGTTTTTTTGCTTCAAAGTCCTTAAAACATTTTTCACATTCAAGTGAACATTCTTCTTTTTCTGGGTTGCACTTATTGCAAGCAGAAGAACAATCTGCATTCAAATCCTTTTCCACAACACCATTTTTCATTAACGAGTCTTGGTTAGAAGAAGTAATCATAGTCTCATTTAATGCTGGAGTAGTCCCAAAAAAAGGCTCTCTTTCATTGCTTTTAAAATCACTTGGGGCACTTAAACCTTGATTTAAATTATAGTTAAGCGAAGGAGAAAACAAAGTTGATCCAAAAAGGAAAAGCATTAAACCAACTAAACCAATTACTGCAAAAGAAAGAATAATCAAAAAAGAACTTGATTCAGGGGAAGAAATTTTCTTTCCCTTTCTAGTAAGAGAATAATACTTCCATTTTCTTCCTTCATCAATTAATTCAATTAAATCTGATTCAAGCAAAATATTAAGATGCTGTTTAACTGTAGGAGAACTCATGTCAAGCTTTGAAGCTAGTTCAGTTAAAGTATAATTTCTTTCATTTAATAATTTTAAAATAGTTGTCCTACTATCTGATGAAAGAGCTTTAAATTCATTTGAAGAAAGTTGAACTTCATCCAATAAAATCACTTAAACAAAAAAAACTATTGCACTCAAAACAACTACAAGAAAAGAAATTGTTCTATTATAATAAGCAATTAATGCCAATAAAGGAGGAAGAACTAAAAACCAATAATTAAAATCAAAGTTATAAAAATAAATTCCAAAAATCATTCCAATAGTAAATAAAACAAACACAGATGAAGCAAAAACCTGCACAGATTTAGTTATCCTGTTTTCAAGTATTTCAATCCAATTATCTACCCTACTCATTAAGAAATTATGAAATTAAGAGTTTTTAATTTTTTTGATTTAGTTAGTAAGGCATTAATCAAGCAAAATAGGCTTCCAAGCCAAAAATTAGTCATTTTTTGCTTTTAAGTTTATCCAGTATTTCATGAACTAATTTGTAATCCAAATTCAATTCATTTGCAATAGTAATTGGAACAACCTCTTCATGCTTATTGTAATACTTTAAAATTTCTTTTTCAACATTGGAAGAAACCTTTCCAGAAAGCCTTGAAGACTCTCCAAAACCAAGTTTTTCCCTTACAGCAGTTCGAACAAAATCAGAAACATTCAAAAAATCCCCTCTTAAAACCAAAGAAGTAATTCGATCAAATTCTTGCCTTGTAAGCTTTGTAGCAACAATTCTAGAAGAGGCATTAGATTTTTTGTTTAAAACCATGAGTTAAATATAGTTAACCATGTATAAAAATCTTTCTAGTAGTAAAAATTTCGAGGAAGTTTGGTTTACCTTATTAAACTATGTTAAAAAAAAAGGAGTTAAGGAGTTAAGCAAAATCTTTTACTCCTGTAACAAAGGTTTCTGAAAAACGTTTTTTGCAGTCAATTACTCCTAATAGTTCATATAAATAATTTCTTATAAGTCTAGAGCTACTGCCACTTGAAATTTCAAACAAAATTTGCTGTTTTTCAATCTCTAGTTCTTCTAAAAATTTTTCTTGCAAACTTTTTTTACTCCACATTTTATCTCCTCCTAAAAACTTGAACAATTATCTTTAAGCCATTTTTATATGTTTTCGGAGGAGTTCATTTCCTATGAAAATTCACTTCGCAATCGACGAATTTTTGTTAATTCTTAATAATCTAATGCAAACCGATTATTGTGGTAAAATGCAGATTATTGAGTCAAATCATTGGAAATTAAAAAAGATTCAAAGAACAAATATTGAGAATTACATGATAGAAGAAGTAATTAAAAAAACTAAAAAATTTGAAAAAGACAAAAAATGGAGTAATGCATTAAATGCAATTAAAAGAATTCGCGAAACGGGAAAGTTATTAAAAGTAGTTTTTCGCTTCATAGGAAAGAATAAAATTAAGTTAATTACTGCATATTATTTAGATTAAGGGATTTAAATGAAAAAACTTTCATGGTACGATGAACAAGAAGATATTTTTGGAATAAATATCAATGCAAAAAAAAAATACTGGAAAAGTATCGAATTAAAGAATGGGGTAATAATTGACATTTCAAAAAATGGCCAAATAATTGGTTTTGAAATACCTAATGCAAAAAAAATATTTTCAGGAAAAGCAGAGAAAATTCTTCAAACAACTAAAAACTTATAAAAATTCTTTTGTTTCTTTTTCGGATTCTTCTTTTGATTCTTCAAACCGTTTAGCGGAATCCTCTAAAGAAATTTCGTGTTTTGACTCCATTGATTTTCTTTTTCTAACTTTAAAGAAAACAGGATTGCCAACTGCCTCTCCCACAAGCAAGGCTTCTCCTACTCTTAAAGAGGTTAACATGTCTAAAGAATTTTTGTCAATTGCTTCAGCGCTTTCAGAAATATGTTTCAAGTCATTTGGGTTAGTAATGCGTAAAAAAATATTTGTCCCACACTGAGATAAAGTAGTTGTATCTAATTGCACTGGCCTTTGGGAAATCAGACAAAGTGATGCTCCAAATTTTCTTCCTTCTCTTGCAATTGTTCTAAAAACATGTTTTGAAATGCTTCCTTCTTTTGAAGAAAATTGTGGAATAAAGTTATGGGATTCTTCTAATACAATTAAAAAAGGCGGAATTGATTTTTGTCTTCTTTCATAAAAAATTTTTGAAGTAAAATAGCTTACAATTATTTGCTTTCTTTTCAAATTAATTGAATCACTTAAATCAACTATTGCTAATTGTCCTGGCTTAATTAAATCCAAAATATTTGGAGAATCAATGCTTGAAAATAAACGAGTTTCTTCTAAGTCATTTAACCAACTAATTAATGCTCTAGAAGTATTCTCATTAAGGTCTTCGTCTCTTAAAAGCTCGTTTTTAATGTTAATTAAATCATATGGGCCTAAGCCTTCTCTCATTTCTTTTTGAAGTTTTAAAATAATTTTACTTAATTCTCTTTTCTGTTGCCCTGAAAGATCTGGAATAAATGAAGCAAAGTTTTGCACTGAAAGTTTTGGCACTCCAATCTTTATTTCTCTTGAATGAATTACTCTAGTTTTATTTGAATAATCCGAATACTTTGAATTAGTAATTGGTTCTGCAAAAGACAAGTATTCCCCATGCAAGTCAAATACTAAGACAGCTATTCTTCCATGCTCTTTTTTTCTATCCAATAATTCTTCAATTAAATCTGCAGTGAAAAAACTTTTTCCATATCCTGATTGAGCTAAAATCGAACAATGTTTTTGCAACAACCTAGTCATGTTAAGCTTTACTTCTAGATCATGATATTCTACTTTTCCTAAGTTCAAGCCATTGTCATCTAAATGCAAAAATTTTTTCAAATTCATTGGAGAAGCAAGTCTAACCTTTGTTCCAGGAGAAGGAGGATAAGTAGCTCTTCTAATCACTCCTTCCTTGAACACTCCTAAAGGCTTTGTTTTAGCAATTAAATACTCCCACTCTCCTACAGGAAATTGTTCAAACAAGTTATGCCCTTTTGATTCAAATTCTTTAACTGATTCAGCTCTTTCAAAATACCTGTTTGTTTTAATTACGTTAACAATTAATGCAATTAAAGTCCCTTCATTATAATCTAATTCAATAAATTGCCCTCTATGAACTACTCCTGAGTTTACAACAAAGTTTAACTCGACAGGGGAAGGCCCTTCAAAAGAAGAAACAACTGTTCCAATTTCTTTTTCATTCATTTAATTCAACTCAATGCAATTGCGTTTGACTTAATTCGATGTAATTCATTTCTTAAGCCAAATTCTAGGTGAGCTTTTGCTCCAGGCTCTCTTTGAATAAAAGATAAGTTTGCAGAAGCCTTTATTAGTCTTTCAACAATTTCTTCTGCAGCAGCAAAGTCAACCTCTCGAACAATTTTCATTAAATCTTCTCCAACTTTTTCTAAATCAATTTTTAAATAACGGGTCTCATGTATTCCATCAAATTGTTCTTCAAAATCTATTCGCTGCGGATGAAAAAAATAATCAAACAAATGTTCATAATGAATATCAACCAATTTTTTTCTTGCCTGCAATAAATCTATCTGAGCTTTTTTTATTGAATCTTTCACTGAAACCAGTTTTTTTTTCATTACATTTTTTTCACTGCCTTTCAAAAACCTTAAACTATTTTCAATAGATCTTTTAAGCAAAACCATTTCAGCTAAGTAATCCTTGAATTCATGAAAACCTAGTTTGCCTTCCATAGATAACTCTCTCATTTGCAGAACTCGTTTCTCTCTTTCAACAAATCCTTCAAAAGCTGCTTTCCGAAAACCTTTAAGTCTTTGAAAAACCTTTATTGCACGCTTTACAAGGCTTCTTGGGTTTTTTTTACCATGCCTTGGCTTGGACAATAAAGCTTTAATTTTTTGCCTAATCCTTTTCATTCAAACTCCTTCTGAGAATAACATAAATATTTCTTGCATAAAATCGCTTTTAAAAAGGACGCTTATCCCTTCTTTGAGGCATAAATAAATGGCTTCCAGCTTTATCCAAAATTTTTTCAAAAACAATATCAATTTCTTCAGGCTTTAATTTAGCTCTTAAATCTGCTTCAATTAAAACAGTTGGAAAAGCATACTCTCTATGAAAAGAACTTAAAGCAAAAACAATTGAAGCAATTTCATTCACCTGCTCACCCAGTTCCGTCGACTGTCCTTTATCAGCCATGCTAGCTGCTTCGGCGATGAATTCAACTCTTAAAGGCCTGTCAAATTGAGAAGGCTTTAAATAAAACGCATGAATTCTTTCACTCCATTTTGAATCCAAGTCATTCAAGATCGGATGCTGTTTAACATTTGAAGCATACCTGAAAGCAAAACTTCTCTCTCCTTGCTTTAACAAGTAATCAAGCAAACTTGAATCAAAAGAGTTTTCAATTGCTTCAGAGGAAAGCAATTGCGTTTTCGGTAAAACCTCTTTTTGGATTATTCCTTTAAATCTTGTTCCACGAGAATCCTCTACACAAGCAATTAATTTACACTTACTTTTCTCGCTTGCTTGAAATAATTCTTGAAAATCATTTAAAACTTCGTGATAAAGAGCTGTAATCTTTGAATCATTTCTAGGCTTGTCTGCATGCATTGGAATAATAGAGCCATCCAAGAAAACAAATTCTGGAGAAAATTCTTTAATTACTTCTCTAGCTAAATTAATTTCTTTTTGCAAGCGATACAAAGATTTACTGCAATTAAATTCATCTCTTTCCAAGGCATTAGTTAAAATAATTGGTTCGGGGAATTTAAAAAAATTTGGAAAATAATTTGATGAAACAACTTTAGAGTTCTTAAAATCAAATACTGCGGCCATTGCTCGAACAAGAATTAAATCAATTGAAGAAAAACTTTTCCCAATAAAACCTGAATCAATTCCAGCAATTCTGGAATTCAAATTCGTTTTTTTCACTTCAGAAATAAATTTTTCTTCAAGTAACTCTGAAGAATTAAATTCAAGCAAATTTTTTTTACGCAAAAAATTTAATGAATTTGAATTCTTTTTTCTCTTCTCTTCACTTAACTTAATTGATTCAACTGCTTCATTAATTACTTTAGTTAAATTCATACAAGGTCCAACTCCTGAAGACACATGCCTATGCGGACATTCAACTGCCGTCTCGCGTGGCAAGCGCGATGCCACGCAAACTCTCAGCCTCGCCGGCTGCGACGTCTCGTGCGTCGACACAAGGGCCAACATCGCCTTCAGCTTCGCCGGATGAGCGGCGTAATAGAAAAAGAGAATAAAAAGAAATTTATAAATACTTTTAAAGCAAATTTCCGGTGAAAAAGCAAAACTTATTCTTATTTAAGTTCTTTTTTTACATGAGTTAAATAACGAATTTTTTTTAACAAGGTTTGCCCTAAAGAAGGATCTAAAGAAACTCTAGCCGTTTCTCTAACAATAATTGCTTCAACAGTTGAAAAGAAAACTCGTCTAAGTTCTTCAGAAGAAAGATCTCCTGCCGCAACCAGTGCATCTCCAAGTTCTTCATTAGTTTGTTTAATAAAATCCTTTAAGTCAGGGTCTTGAGCAAACCTTGCAGTAGTTGAAGCTGTTTTCGCTTTTTCAACTAATCTACGTGTCTCTACGGGCATTCTTTTTCTTCCAAGATCTCTGGCAATTCTTGAAGTTTCACTTCTCTTCTTTGAAAGCACTCTAATTTTTTCAACTTGACTTAATCTTACAGGATCACTCAAAATTCCTCTTAAGTACTGCACACTAAAATCTTTAGTTATTACTTCCATTGGATCATCAGTAAGAATGGCTAAATTCTGTAATCTTGTAATTTCATCCCTTAAAGCATCTCTAGTTGAAACTTTTTCAGGAGTAGATAAAAGTCTGTCTTTAAAAAAATATTCAAACCATTTAGTATAAGTTGGATGCCTTTTAATTTCTTCATCTGAAACTTGTCTTTCTAAAACAGACGCTTTATCAAAAAGTCCTGCAACTTTTACAGGTTTTTTCTCTGAAGACTTGTCTTTCTTCTTAAAAGGCCTTGCAAGAAAATTAGCTGTATTTCTTAGCCATTGAAATCTTTTTCGTGAGGGTAAAGGCATTAAATATTCACCTTAATAGACTTAAGCCTGAGAAGCAATAAAAACTTATTTCTACATAATGAGTTTGCTTTTTTCATCGAAAGCCTTTTATATTAAGTAAAACTTATATTTTCAATAAATATTTTTTCAAAGGAGAGAGAAAAATGAATGCAGCAAAATTTATTTTAAAAGAAATTACTCAGGACTGGAATTCGCCTTTTAAAACAAAAATTGATGAAACAATTGTAAGTGTTTCAGAAGGAGAAAGTTTTTCAGATGACAAAGAAAAAGGATTCAAGGTATTTAAATTATTAAAAGTTACTCCTGAAAAAGCTTTAATAGAGTTTTCAAACCAATATACTTTGAAAGGACACGAACATCCAGAAAACAGACAGATATGGATTGATAAAAAAGACTTTGCTTCTTTTTCATCTTTATGGAGTCAAAAAGGTTTAACTAAAAAATTAATGTTTAAAGAAATAGATATAGGACAAAAAGTAAATCTAAGTGAAGCTAGTTCAATTGAAACAACTTAAAACTGTTTGAATTGAACTTCAAAATTTTTCGAGCAAAACTTTTTCTTATTTATTTTCAAGGAGAAATTAAATGAACTTCAAACAAAGTTTGAAAACTTTAAAATTCTTGGAGGAATTTTAAATGAATTTCAAACAAGTAATTTTAATGCGAACAGATTTACAAATGAGTAAAGGAAAGATTGCAGCTCAAACAGGACATGCAGTAATTGAAGCATTTCTTAAAACTCAAAAACAGTCTCCTGAAAACGTTCAAGAATGGCTTTCAAGCGGAGCAGAAAAAGTAGTTTTAAAGATTTCATCTGAAAAAGAATTGCTTGAATTTTTTGAAAAACTTAAAAAACTATTTCCTTGCGCTTTAATTAAAGATGCCGGACACACTCAAGTTGAAAGCGGCACTCCAACTTGTATAGGCATTGGACCAGTAAAAGAATCAGAAATAAATAAATTCACTTCAAAATTAAAGCTATTATAAACTAGTTTAACACTAATTTTTTTATGCGAAGAAAAAAAATGTTACAAAACCCTGAAATAAGAAGGGACAATATAATTAGCTTGAAAAAAGCAAGAAGAGAAAGACAAGTAAAACCAGAAATACCTTTGGCGTTGGCTGTAAGAAAAATTAGACAAATGAGTGATTTAGAATTGTTAGTAATTATTAGAACAAGTAGAAGAAAACTTAGAAAAGCTGAAAGACAATTAGAACTAGAAACTCAAACTAGAGCTCCTCAAAGAATTGTTTCTTTAACCGAAGGAAGAAGACAGCAAAAAAGAGAGACAAAAATTAAACAACTTAAAGCATAGAGAGATAGTTTTGCTAAAAATGCTTGGAACAGCAAGACAAACACTTATGTTAAGGTATGGAAAAACTGCATTCAATGCATTAATGACTTTAAACAAGTTATGGGATGAAAAAACTAGATAAACAGTTTAAAATCAGTTTTGCTTTACTGATTTTTATGGTTAAAGAAGGGTTCCTGAAAAGAGTACATAACGTAATTAATAAAGCAGATTTATTGCTTGAAATACTGGATGCAAGGTTTCCAGAGCAAACCAGAAACAATGCTTTAGAGGAAACTATTTCAAGAAAAGGAAAAAAATTAATTCTTGTGTTAAACAAAGCAGACTTAATTTCAAAAAAAAAATTAATTAAATTAAAGAACCAATTAAGTGAATTTACTAGAACTGTTTTTTTATCGGCTAAAGAAAAAAAAGGAATTAATTTATTGAGAAAAGAAATTGGGATTGCTTTAAGTGGTAAAGGAGTAATTGGAGTAATTGGCTACCCTAATACTGGAAAATCATCCATAATTAATGCTTTAACTGGAAGAAAGGCAGCTCCAACTTCACTTAAGGCTGGATTTACTAGAGGAGAACAAAGAATTAGGTTAACTGAAAAAATTCAATTAATTGATACTCCAGGAATAATTCCATTTGAAGAAAAAGATGAATTCAAATTAATTTTAACGCTTTCAAAAAACCCTAATCAAATAAGTGATGCAGAGTATTGCGCAGAAAAATTAATTCAATTACTTTTACAAGACAATGCAAAAGAATTAGAAAAAGTTTACGGAGTAAAAATTTCCAGTGAAATAAATACAGAAAAAATATTAGAAGAAATTGCTTTAAAGAAAAACAAGTTAATTAAAGGAGGCTTACCAGACATTCAAAATGCATCCATTCAAGTCTTAATGGATTACCAAAAAGGAAAATTAAAACTATTTTAAAATGGTTTTGAATTCCTACCTGGTGCCTAAAAAATGTCTATTTTTTCCCTCTGAGAATTTGTTTTCCTGGTGCCTAAAAAATGTGTTTTGTTTCACGTGCAACATTAAAAGAATTGAAAGTAATTAGCAGCAAAAAAATATAAAGCTAAAAGATCTTTATAGATAGCATGGAATTTGAAAGGAAGAAAAAAATCTTCACAGTATTAATTTTATTAATAGTTATTCTTTTAGGAATAATTGTTTACTTTGTTTATTTCAGTGGAAGCATTGAAATAACTAATCCAGACTTTAAAGAAAGTGGTTTACAAATTGGAGTAAAGAATACAGGAATTTTAACTGTTTCAAACATTAAAGTGTTTTACTTGAATAAAGAAGGAAAAGAGGTTTTAATTACTTTAATTCCAAAACTTGATGCACAAGAAGAAAAATTCATTCCATTAAAAGAAGAATACTTTGATGATAGAAAGGTAACAATTATTGCTTCTCCAGATTTTCAAGCAAAAGTGAAAAAAACAAGTGCTTTAAGTTTAATTGGAGGAAACTTTGAAGCAAAGGTTAGCGGGCCAACCCAAATGCAAGTAAATGTTGAAAACTCTTTTGAAGTAGCAATAACTAATACAGCTAAAATATCTCAAAACATTTCAGTAAAAGTTGAATTCAATGAAAGCCTTGTTGGTTTCGCCGAAAAAGAGCAAAACGAGAAAATTAATGCAGGAGAAACAGAGAAATTTGTTTTCAGACCAACTCCAAAAAAAGTTGGAGTACAAGATGTAAACATAGTTGTTTCAAATGGAGTTGAAACAAGAAAGTCTTCTCTTCCAATAAAAGTCGTAGGACGTTAAAAGGAGAAAAAAATTAATGCCTGAAGATAAAAGTATTATTAAAGTAATTCAAGACATGGTTGCAGCAGGAGAACCAGAAGAAAAAATAATTGCAACCTTGAATGAATTAGGAATTGAAACAGAGAAAGCAAAAAAACTTTTACTGATTGGACAATCAGATGTATTTGCTTTACTTAAAAACGAAATTCATTCAATTGTTTTAAGTGATTTAGAAAAAGAAAAACCTGAAATTGATTCAATTATAGAGCAAAGAGTGTTAAAAGTAAGTGAAGAACTAGGAAAAAAAGAAGCTCTCAGAATTAAAGAAGAAATCCTTGAATGGGAAAAAGAACTTGCAACCAAATCTTATAAATTTCAAAAACAACAACAAGAAACCCTTCTAGCAGTAAAAGACTTAAACGATAGAACTCGAACAGCTTTAAACGAGTTAGGAGACAGGGTTTCAAAAGTTGAATTAGATTTAAAAGAAGCCAAAATAGGAGGTATTGGTCAAAGAAACACTTTAATCAGTTACGCAATTCTTGCATTTGGAGCATTATTTGTTTTAATTGCATTTGGATTAATGTCATTCTTTCTAGTAATAAATCAATTAAATCCTCAAACAATTATAATAACAGTTGTAATGGGCATTTTAGGAGTAGCATTAATTTATATTTCAGGAATATTTTAAAATACTTTAATACAATTTTTTTACTGCATCTATTAGCCTTTTAAGTTCAGCTGTTGGCGTAAAATAAATGAACTTCCATCCTCTGCTGCTACTCAAAAAACCTTTCTGCTCTAATCTTCTTGCAATACGTATTCTCTCTGAATATATTTCAGATAAACATAAGTTTTCTCCCACTCTAAGTGAAGAATTTGAAATAAAACTCGCTTCTCTTAAAGAAAGTTGTTTATTACTTAAAAGCTTTAAATTAATGGCGAAAGTTTTGCGACTTCTGCTTGCAAGCCCAGACCTTGGATTTTTTGTTGTCCTAATGCGCCGGTTTTTATCAAGGTATTCTCCAAAGCCAGGCCTTCTTCTAGAAGGATTTGATTTTGGCTTAACTCTAGGCAATTCAATTCCTCCAAATATTCAATTAAATGCTTTTCCTTGGTCTTTTATTTTTTGAAACTCTGTTAGTTTAGTTATTGCTTCCTCTAAAAGAACCCTGTTTCTAATGCTTTTTTCTTTCTCTAAAAGCTTTCTTAAATCCATTAAAATTAGTTCCATAACCCTCAATATAATAGTGTTTTTTAATATTTAAAAGGCTTTGCAACCACAATCAGTTTATCAAAATTATTCAGGTATTTGAATTTTTCTTAAGCCACCTTTTTTTGGTTTTTTTACCTTAATTTCTCTACCCATTTTTCTTGCCAAAGAATTAATTACTTCTTCAACATCTTGCCAATAAAGAGCTAAAACTCTTCTTCCTTTTCTAACCAAAACAAAGAACTCATCTAATTTACTCCAACACCCATCCCCAGGATATTTTTGTTTATATACTTGTTCAATTACAAGCCTTAAAACTTTTAAACGATTAAACTGAAGTTGTCGTAAAAAATTTCTACTAATTTTTCCTTGAGGTCTTACTTCTTGTCTTACTTCTAAAACAGGTTTTCCAAATTGTTTTCTCTTTTTTGACGCTTTTGAATATTTATCTAAATTCAAAACACGAATTAAACCAAACCTTCTTCTCTCAATAGCCATGCTTTCAACTAAATATTTACATTTACTCTAGTTATTTAATTTAATCCTTTAATGCAAGCCTTAGGGCTTCAATTTAGACTGCAAGCCTAGAACAACATCCAATCTAATTGAATGCTTTTCAGCTGTAGCTCGAGAAATAGCATAATTTTTATTGGTTTTTTTAAAGTATTGAGGTTGCAAGAAAAGCCATCCACGGTTTGGAATCTTCCAAGCAATAAATAAATCTGCATCAGCTTTTCTAACCCATTCAAACAAGCCTTGCATTTGAGCATTAGAGATATGCAAATAATTTGCATTCCATGCCTTGCATTCAAAAGCAATTTTCTTGCCTTTCCCTAAAGCAATTAAATCAGGGACTTCTCCAACTGAACCAGATCCTGCAACTCTAATAACTGCAAATTCTTGTTTTAAAATAATGTTAAACAATTCTCTTTCAGCATTTGCTCCCTTGCTATACTTGTTTTTAACCATTTAAAACCATTAAAGTTAAACCAGAAAAAGCAATAAAAGAATATGCAATTCCAGTTCAAAGTTAGTTTCAATAAACTGACACACTTATTTCCAAACAGAAAATTTTCTTGTCAATTCAGAAACAAGGCTCCAATTACCAAAAATGACAATAGAGATTGCCTCTATAATCCTGCTTTGGACTCTGCGACCCTTCAGACACCGCTGGACAAATTACACTTTATAAGCAAGCTACTTAACCAAAAGGTTTAAAAGTTCGAAAGAACAATAAAATAGTATAGAATTAGAGTTTTTTGATTTTATTGAACAATCAAAAATTAAATTTAAAGGTTTTAACAAATCAAAAGCATTTCAAGCTTTTGAATTTTAATGCTTTAACAAAGACTTTAAAAATTCAAGTAAAAAGCTTGCCTGAAAAAGGCAAAGCAAACACTGAAATTGAACAAAACTTAAGCAAAATATTTAGCAAAAATGTTTCAATAATTAGAAGATTTAAATCCAATAAAAAAATTGTTTTAATGCAAGAAACAACTGAAAAAGAGTTAAAGGATTTAATTCAAAAAAACCTCTAAAAAAAACACTCTAATTCTAGAAAAAAGCTTTTCTTTAAAAGAAAAGCTTGCAAAAGAACTTT
>CAYJVY010000017.1:13695-15521 GCA_964373795.1 uncultured archaeon
TTCTAGAAAAAAGCTTTTCTTTAAAAGAAAAGCTTGCAAAAGAACTTTTACAAAAGAACTTTACAAAAGAACTTTACAAAAGAACTTTACAAAAGAACTTTACAAAAGAACATTTCAAAGAATGTTTGTAAAAAAACTAAAAAAAAAGAATTCTTAAAAAAAAGAGCTCTTAAAGCAGACTTTTGCAAAAAAAAACTTTTCTTTAAAAAAAAGTTCCACAACAAAAAATAAAATTAAAAAGGAATTAAAAAAAATTAATTGGAATTTGAAAAGAAAGGTTAAAGAAAAAAATAAAATTTAAAGGTGAATTTATGGGTAAAACATATGTTAATACAATTAAATATATAATTCAAGAAGATTTTGAAATCAAAGGAGTAGTAGACAAACCAGACATTATTGGAGCAATTTTTGGGCAATCAGAGGGATTGCTTGGAGACGACTTAGATTTAAGAGAATTGCAAAAAAATGGAAGAATTGGAAGAATTGAAATAAACTTGAATTCAGCAATGGGGGCAAGCAAAGGAGAAATAATTATTCCAAGTTCAATGGACATGGTTGAAACAAGCATTTTAGCTGCAGCAATTGAATCAGTCGACAAGGTAGGGCCTTGCGAAGCAAAATTTGCTACTAAAAATATTGAAGATACTAGATCAATTAAAAGAAAAGAAATAACTGATAGAGCAAAAGAATTACTGAAAAGATTAATGCAAACACAAATACCTGATTCTCAAGAACTAGCTGAAGAAGTAAAAGATGCAGTAAAGGTTTCAGAGGTTCAAGAATTTGGCCCTGAAAAACTTGCATGCGGTCCAGGAATAAGAGAAGATGATTCAATAATTATTGTTGAAGGAAGAGCAGATGTACTGAATTTATTGAAAAACAATATTAGAAACGTTATCTGCATGGGAGGATCTCAAATTCCTAAAACAATAATTGATTTAGCTAATAAAAAAACAGTTACTTTATTCATTGATGGAGACAGAGGAGGAGAACTAAATTTAAGAAAACTAAGCCAATTAGCTGAAGTAGAATTTGTTGCACGCGCACCAGATGGAAAAGAAGTAGAAGAACTAACAAGAAAAGAAATAATAATGTCTTTAAGAAAAAAGACTCCAGTAGTTCAAGCAACAAGTCAAGCAATTTCTTCACAGCCTTTAAATAATTCAATTGCTTCAACAATTAGAAGCGAATTAAAACAAGAAACTCTTCAACCAGAGCCTTCTTTAAAGCCTTTAATTGAAGAAGCTACTTCAATTGAATTAAATTTTCCTCAAAAGCCAAGCAATTCTTTTCAACGCACTGATTCAAGGCCTTCTTTTAATCGAGGCTTTAATCAACGCCCTGATATGAGGAAAAGATTTGAGAGGCCTACAAGATTTCCATTCAATAACGAGCAATCCTTTAAGCCAATGGAACTAGTTAGGGAAACAATAACTGAAGAAGAAAAAACTCGCTTTGAGCCATTAATTAAAGAATTAAAAGGCACTTTAAAAGCCAGGTTATTAGATGAACAAAATAATTTAATTGAAGAAGTTCCAGTAAGAGACCTACTAAAGTCTTTAAACAATCAAAGCAATGTAAATGCAGTAATTTTTGACGGCATTATAACTCGAAGAGTAGTTGAAGAAGCAAAGAAAAACAAAATCAAATACGTTGTTGCAGTAAAAAAAGGCAAGCTTCCAGAAGAAAAAGAAGTCAAAGCACTAACAATTAATGCTTGAAACAGTTAGCCTTATATAGTTAAAATCAATTATTGTCGTGGCATCTTTAGGAAAAAAGTTTTTTTAATTCTTGTGTTAATTCATCAAATTTATTGTTGTTAAGTC
>CAYJVY010000018.1:0-11793 GCA_964373795.1 uncultured archaeon
GGGCATTGCGCTTGCCGCGCGAGACTACAGCTGAAGGCCGACGTAGGCATCGCGCTCGCAGGCGTGACCACGACTGAATGCCCATACAGGCAGTCGCGCTTACCGGGTTTCGCCCTTGCCGGGCGATCGACACGTCAGGCGTCTCGCATCTGCCTGGCGCCTCGTACTCGCCAGACGCCTCGTACTCGCCGGACGTGACGGCGGTTTTAAAATTGTTTTTGTTTGAAATTAGTGTATGGTTTCATATTCTGAGTTAGAGAAAAGAATTGCTTTGCTTTTAATGCATGGCCCTAAAACCTTTGAAGAACTAGTAAAGCAATTGAATGTTTCTTCAAATGAGTGTTCTAATGCTTTAAAAAAAATGCTTCAATTAAAGGTAGTTGAAAAACAAGGATTCCCTACAAAATATGCTTTAAAAAAAGATATTTCAAAAGAGGTTAGCAGAAGACAAGAAATTGAATCAAAGGATGAAAACAAGGTTAGATTAAAAATAATAATTGAAGGAAAAGCATTAAATGAAAATTCTTTGAATAAAATGCTTTCACAAATAATTGAAGCATTAAAAAAGGATTCAGATTTTTTATTGTATGACTTTAAACAAGAAACTCCTTTAAAAGAAGGAGAATATTACTCTAATTTCATTGAAGTAAATCTTTCATTAAAAGATTTTTCTGCTATAACAAAGCTAGTGTTCTTTTATGCTCCTACAAGCATTGAAGTAGTAAAACCAGCTAAAATAGAGTTAACAGCTCAAGACTTGCAAGACTCTTTAATTACAATGACTGACATGGTGCACGCATACAGTCAATACATTTTAAAGCAAATGAATAAAGAAGAATTAAATGCATTCAATAAAAAAGTTTACAACAAACTCTAACTGCCCTTTTTCTTTTTAAAAAAAAAGGTGTAAGCTGCATAAAAAGAAAAACTAATTTTATTCAGGCTTGGAATTAAAAACGTTTTCTTATAAATCAAAGATTGTACTCAAAAACTTTATAAATAAGATTAATCATACTATTCTTACAGAGGTGTTTACATGAATATTGAAATTACTAAAATGACTTCTCGTGGACAGATCGTCATTCCTCAAGAGATAAGAGAGAAAGAGCAATTAAAAGAAGGAGAAAAGTTTTTGGTTTTGGACATGAATGGAACAATTGTATTGAAAAGAGTAGCAAACCTTGGAGAAAAAAACTTTGACGAATTTGAGAAAACATTTGAATCTCTTTGGAAAACAGCTAAATTAGAAAAGTTAACAGAAAAAGATGTTCAAAAAGAAATTGCTGTGTATAGGAAAGAAAAATATGTCAATAAGAGTTACACCTGATACAAATGTTCTTGTCTCTTCCACAATTGTAAAAGGAAGCTCTTTTGAAATTCTTAGACTATCAAAATTAGGTAAAATAAAACTTGTTCTTTCATTAGAAATTATAAAAGAATTTAAAGAAGTTATTTCAAGACCAAAATTTGGATTTTCTGAAGAACAAATAAGTAATGCAGTGAAACAATTAATTAGCATTTCTGAAATAATCGTGTCAGTAACAAAAATCAAAATAGTAAAAGATGATAATGATGACAACATTATTTTGTCAACAGCAATTGATGGAAAAGCTGAATACCTTGTATCGGGTGATCCGCATTTGCTTAAAATAAAAAACTTTAAAAGCATAAAAATAGTCAAACCATCTAACCTCTTAAAAATTTTTTACGAATAAAAAAAGTCTTCCAAAAAAAATTGCTTAACTAGAAAGGATTAACTCTTTTATTCAGGCTTGGAATTAAAAACGTTTTTGGACTAATTTTGTGCGTCTACCCCTTTTCTTTTTTCCAAAAAAGAAAAGGTGTAAGTTGCCCTAAAAGAAAAAAGGTGTGTTTGTGAAAGAATTTGATTGCGATTTGCATTTTCATTCTCCTTATGCTGGAGGAGTTTCAAAAAACATGTTAATGCCTTTAATTGCTGAGCAAGCAAAACTAAAAGGCTTGGATGTAGTTGTAACTTCAGATATTTTGCATAAAGAATGGCTGAAGCATGTCAAAGAACAATTAATTGAGGAAAACAATGTTTACAGGCATAAAAAATTTAATACTGCATTCATTGTTGGAACAGAAATTTGCTGTAAAGACAGAGTTCATCATTTAATTTATTTTCCTTCACTTGAAGCAGCAGAAGAACTAAAGGAAAAATTTAAAGGCCATGGAAACATGGATTCATTTGGATGTGGAAGACCAATAATTCGTTTAAGTGCTGAAAAAATAGCTGAAGAGGTTTACAATGTAGGAGGAATTTTAGGCCCTGCACATTCTTTTACTCCATATTTTTCTATTTACGCGCATTTCAATTCATTTAAAGAATTATATGGAGAATTTCATGAAAAGATTTCATTCATGGAATTAGGTTTAAGTGCTGATACTTTTTTTGCTGACTTAATTCAAGAAAATCATTCAAAAATTTTTTTAACTTGCAGCGACAGTCATTCTCCTTGGCCTCACAGAGTTGGCCGTGAATTCACTAGAATTAAAATGCAAAAACCTTCTTTCAAGGAATTAAAAAAAGCTTTAGAGTTTGACAAGGAAAGAAAACCTGTTTTGAATATTGGCTTAGATCCAAGAGAAGGAAAATATCATTGCAGTGCATGCAATGCTTGTTTCACTAAATATTCTTTTGCTGATGCAGTTAAATTGAATTGGAAATGCATTAAACCAAATTGCAGAGGACAAATAGTGAAAGGAGTTAGAGACAGAATAATGGAGTTAAGTTCTTTTAAAGAAGAAATTCATCCAGAATCCAGGCCAGAATACATTCATATTCTTCCATTAGCTGAAATCATTCAATTAACTTTGAATTTGAAAAACGTTCAAGCAAAAAAGGTTCAAGAAATTTGGACTCAATTCATTGATTCATTTGAATCTGAAATAAAAATTTTAATTGACGTTCCAGTTAATGAATTAAGTGCAATAAATGAAGCAGTTGCAAAAAAAATTAATGCCTTCAGGCAAGGATTAGTGTTATACATTCCAGGCGGAGGAGGAAAATACGGACAACCATTTATTTGTGACTCAAAACAAGAATTTGAAGAAAAGCAAATTGAACTCGGAGCAAAACTATATTGCAAAACAGAGGAAGAACAACAAAAAAAATTATTTGAATATTAAACAAGTTCATCTAACGTATGTTAATCCTTCTTTTGGGGTTTCCTCTTCTTCTTGAGAGGCCTCCATTTGTTCTGCTAATTGCTTGAATGCTTTTTCAATTTCTTTTGCTTCCTTAGTTATTTTGTCTAATTTTACAGTGAAACCATATTTTTTCATTAATAATTCTAGTAATGCTTTTGCTGCTCCTGGATCTCCATAAATCAGTTTTGCATTTGTTTCACCCATTAAACAACAGCCTTCCAAGCCATGTTGCAAGCCAATTCCAAGCAATAAACCTGCAGCTCCTGAAATCAATCCTTCAGGCTTGTCTTCTTTTGCTCCAACTTCAGTAAACTCTGTTAAAATTTTTTTACTAGTTGCTGCAACAATTATTTGAGGATTGTTTTCAAGCCTTGCATCCCCAACATTTAATCCAGCTAAAGTAATAATTTTTGCAACCCCAAGTTTTTTACATGCTTCAATAATTTTTTCTGCAAACTCAAAGTGTTCTTCAGCAGATCCAACTCTATAATCCAATGCTGGTTGAACAGGGCCAGCCAAAAAAACAAAGTCTTGATCTTTTAAAGAATAATAATATAATTCGTCTTTAATTAATTCAATTAAACCATTCTTTGTATGCACTGAAGGAGGAAAAGAATCAGAAAAGATTTCAGCAAACTTTACTGCCTTAAATTCTTTCAATAAATAATCTACAACTATTTTTCCAACTAATCCAATTCCAGGCAATCCAGTAAACATTATTGCATTTTTCAGTTTTAATTCTTTTAAAAATTTTATTTTAGTAGGCATACATAAAAAATAGTTAGTGAAAAAGAATTTAAACCCGCGCGCAAGGTTCAGTCCTTGAAGCGCCGAGCAGCCGGCGAGGCTGAAGGCCGACGTCAGCCCCCGTGCTCGCGGGACGCAACCGCGTTCAAAGTACAAAACATTGTAGCTGGCGGTGAACTTTCCAGCAATTTAAATTTCTTTTCATGCACTACTTTTTTTATGTTGACAGTTAAAGAATTAAGGTTTGCTCAAAAATATCCTTTTACTTCAATTGCAAAGCAAATAGTGAAAGAAAAAAATCTTTCACTTGAACAAGTTCCAGAACAAGTAATTAAGAGAGCTGCTTTAATGATTTCTTTTGCTGATAAAAACAAGCTTTACTTTCAAGAACAAATCTCTGAATCAAAAGAAATTTTGGAACAAGAAGTTCTGGCTTTTCCAATTGCAAAAATATTGCTTTCCTTGCAGTCAAACCTGTTTTTAATTGAAAAATTTTCTTTCATGATTGGCAAGTCAACCTTTAAATACATTGAATTAGAAAAAGATAGAACTCAAACAATGCTGGATTTAGCTAAGGATTTAGAAGTAAAGTTTTCATTAGCTCAAAGAGAGGATTTTTTTGTTTCAATGGATTTACTTGAATATTTGAAAGGAAGTTTTAAAGAAGAATTCATGAAATTAGTGAATCAAAACCTTGAAAAAGGAAGAATTTATTTAAAAGGAAATGATTTTGCAAGATTTTTAAGCGAAATAGTTGTAGAAAAAATTTTTTCATCCATGCCAGTGGATATTTCAAGCATTCCAGACTCATATAAAGAAATTTCTTCACAGTTAAGCCAGCAAATGCATTTAATTCAAAGAAAAGAATTCACTGAAACATTAACCGGAACAGTTGATGTAAACGCTTTTCCTCCTTGCATGACTCAAATTTACTCTGATTTAATTGAAGGAAAAAACGTTCAACACTTAGCTAGATTTGATTTTGCTTCTTTTGCAGCAGCAGTTGGAATGCCTGCAGAACAAATAATTCAATTATACTATAAAACCCCTAATTTTAATGAAAAAACTACTAGATATCATGTTGAAAGACTTGTAGGAAAAAAGGGTGGAAAAAAATATTCTGCTCCAAGTTGCGTAAAAGTTAAAATTCATGGATTGTGTCCAAATCCATTAATTTGCATTCAAGAAAGCATTGTTCACCCAGTGCAATTTTATAAAAAGCATTACAAGAAAGGAGCATATAATGCAAATGAAGATAAAATTTGAAATCAAAAGTAAAAAATTAAATAATAATAGGATTATATTCTTTCATGGTTTTAGATCAACTGCCTGAAGCAGCATCAAACTTTGTTAATGCAGCTTCAACAAATTTATCTGAATTGTTTCCATTCTTTTTAGTAGTAATATTTATTCTCCTTGTTTTATTCTTGTTTTACAAAATTTTGTCTTTAATTATTTTTAGAGCATTAAAAGTTGTTGCAGCTGAAAAAGATCAACAGCTTTTCATGAGTATTTGGAGTTTTTTATACTATTTTATTGCATTTAGTTTTCTGTTTCTAGCTTTTTCCGGATCGTTTACTGGATTAGGGATTGGAATAGGATTATTTACTGCTGCTTTGGGATGGGCTTTGCAAAAACCAATTACTGGAATAGCTGCTTGGCTGTTAATTATTTTTAGAAAGCCATTCAAAATAGGTGACAGAGTAATAATTGGAGGAAAAAAAGGAGACATTGTTGACTTGAATTTGTTTTACATTGTATTAAATGAAGTTGGAGGCGGAGGAACACTTGAAGGAGAAGAAAGAAGTCAAAGAAGAATTTTAATTCCAAACTACAAAGTATTCGATGAAGACATTGTTAATTATTCTCTTGTAAGTAATTTAGTTTTAGACTCAGTTGAAGTATTAATTACTTATGAATCAAATTTAAAGCAAGCAAAAAAAATTTTGCTTGACACAGCTGAATCCATTACTCAAAAATTTATTTTTAATACTCAAACAACCCCATATGTAAGAGCTTCATTTAAGGATTCAGGGGTTTTACTGAGTTTAAAATATTTAGTTACTGTAGAATTAAAGTCTCAAATAAAGTCAATGATTACTGAAGAAATTTTTGAAAAAATTAATAAAAGAAAAGATGTAGAAATAGCTTACCCTCATTTAGAAGTAGTCTATAAAGGACAAACAAAACGTCGCCGTTCAGCTTGCGAAGCTGAGTCGAAAGCCGGCGAAGCTGAGTCGCTCATGTGAGTGGCCAATATTGGTATTCAGCTTCAAAGGCTTAAGGTTTCGCGCCTTGCGACGTTACACCCGTCGAGCACGAGGGGTCACGTGACCCTTCAGCTGTAGTCTCGCGCGGCAAGCGCAATGCCCACGTGAGCATTCAGCCTCGCCGGCTGCTCGGCGCTTCAAGGGCTGAACCTTGTGCGGGCGTGACAGCGCGTAACGGTTTTATAACCTTTTTTTTAAAGAAGTTATTTAATGAATGAAGAACAATTCCTGAAATTAAAATTCAAAGAATTTTATAAAACACGTTTTATTCAAGAACCTCCAAGCATTCAATTCAGGGAATTTGGTTTTGGATTATTTGGACAAAAAATTAGTCAAAGACATTTAGCTTTTCAATCCAGTGAAGAATTTAATGCTTTTTTAAGAGATGAAACTCCTTTCTTTGTTTCATATTCAGGAGCATATTATAAATTTCCTTCTAGAACTCCAATGCAAAAAAAAGATTATTTAAAGGCTGACTTGTTTTATGAATTTGATGCAGATGACTTGAAAACAAAGTGTTCAGAAAAACATAATAGGTGGAAATGTAAATGCGGAGAAAAAGGACAAGGATTGATTGAAAACTGTTTTTCTTGTGGGGAAAGAGTTTTAGTTGAAGAATGGGTTTGCCCTGAGTGCTTGAATGAAGTAAAAAAACAAGTTTTAAGGTTAATGAATTTTTTTGAAAACGATTTAAATTTAACTCAAGGAATTTCATTAAATTTTTCTGGAGGAAAAGGGTTTCATATTCATGTAAGGGATGAATCAATTCATTCTTTGAGTAGTTCTGCAAGAATTGAATTATTTGATTATTTAACTGCAACTGGATTAAATTTATTTAATTTAGGGTTTTACAAAAACGGCAAGACCTGGGTTTGCCCTAAAACAAGTCAAGCACTTGGATGGGGAAAAAGATTACTAAATTCCTTGAAAGATTTTTTTAGAAACTGTTCTCAAGAAGAATTAGCTGTGAATGCGAACATTACTATTTCTACTGCAAAAAAAATCTTGGAAAAAAAAGACATTCTTTTAACTGAAATAGATAAAGGATTCTTGTTTTCTTTGCCTAAAAAAACTGACGAGTTTTGGAATTCATTATTAAACAACTTAATTAAAGAAATCAAACTAGATTTAGATAGACAAACATCAATTGATTTAGTGAAAATTTTAAGAGTTCCTGAAACCCTGCACGGAGGAACAGGTTTAATTGCAAAAAATGTTTCATTAAATGAATTAAAAAACTTTAATGCCTTAGATCAATGCATTGCTTTTTCTTCAAATCCATTAAAGGTTTTCGTTGAAGATGTGCCAGAATTTTTTATTGGAAAAAAATTTTTCGGCCCCTTTACTCAAGAAGAAGTTGAGTTACCTGAATTTGCGGCAATTTACTTGCTTGCAAAACAAAAAGCAAAGTTAACGCAAAATGTGAAAACTAATTAAAACGATAATTATTTAAATTATTGAATCATTTTTATATGAATGCAAAAGAAAATTTTTTCATTATTAATTGTTTTACTATTTTTATTTATTCTTTTATCGGGGTGTATAACTGGAGATGGTGATAGAACTGGAACAAAAAATAATTCATCTGATGTTTCAAAAGATGATTCTGTTTCAGGGGATTCACTTACTCCTCCCCCTCTTCCCGAAGACGAAGAAGTAGGAGAACTTCCATTTAAAAGTGATTAGGTGAAAAATTGAAAAAACTCTTATTATCATTTTTTGTTTTAATTTTTGCAATTTTAGTTTTTGCATCAGTAAGTGATACTATTATACGAAATTACGACACTGATCAAGGAAAGCTATCAATGAAGTTTTACAAGGGATGGAATGTTGTTTCAAAAAAAATTCTTTCCTCTTCTTCAATTGATTCCGAAGAAGCAAAAAAATGTAATTTAAAAGCAGTGTTTGTTTATTCTCCTAAAACAAAAAAATATTATGGAGGAGGAACAAACTATGTGCCTCCACAAGAATTTAATGATTTAATGTCAAGTGAAACGAATGAAGGATATTATTATGCAGAATTTGAAGGAGGCTGGCTTAACGTTGGAAGTGATTGCTCTTTAACTGTTAATGGCCCAAAGGAAAGTGAATTACAAAAAACTTCAAGCATTATTGAAACAACTAAAAACAAGTTTAAAATGAGGCAAGGATGGAATTTTGTTTTAATGCATCCTTATGCAGAAGGATTAAGTTTTTCAACTCATTTAGGGACTTGTTTCAATAAATTTGAAAAACTAGCTGCATGGAATCCTCAAACACAGAAATGGGATTCAGTTGTAAAAATAACTGAAACTGAAAAAGAAAAATTCAAAAAAACTGAAATTTCTCGAGACGTTATTTGGAATACTTATTTAATGAAGTTTTCAGATGAATGTCAATTCTCTTTAGAGGAAGGATCTGATTTAATGCCTCCTGCACTGCCTGAGTAATATTTTTAATTTCATTGCAACAAATTTTATTTAGTTCTTTTTGTTTTAGTGGTTTAAATGCAAGTTTCGTTTGATGAGTTGCGAAGAATTTACCGTTTAGAAAAAAATACTTCTAATTTAGTTGAAGTAGAAGAAGATTTTTTTAACGCGTTAAATGAATTTATTAAAATTGAAAAACAAAGATATTTAGAGTCTTTAAAAAAAGATTTCAATGAATCTTCTGCAAGAGATTTCACTAACTTGAAAAAAATAGTTGAAGAACTTTTTTCTTTAAGGGAAAAAAAACTTTTAAACAAAGCATTAACTGCTTCTAGAACAAATGAATTAAATGAAACTCACATGTCTTTACAAGAAAAAGAAATGTATAGAAAACTAATCAAAGTATTAAACAATTACAATGAATTGCTTGTAGAAATTTTTAACGGAGAAGCAGAAAAAAATGATTCAAAGAGAAAAGATTTAAATAATCTTTCAATCCGAATGATTTCAGATGTTCCAAGCTTTGTTGGAACTGACATGAATGAATATGGGCCTTTCAAGAAAGGCGAAACAGTTTCACTGCCTTTCAATATTGCTAAATTGTTTTTATCCAGAAACTTAGGCGAAAAAATTTAAAGTGATTAAATGACTGAAATTGGAAAATTTATTCCAAAACCTAAAACAAAATTTTTAAAAGCAAAATGCAGTAGCTGTGGAAATGAACAAATTGTTTTTTCTGCTGCTTCAACTCTAGTTAAATGCGTTGCATGCGATCATGTAATTGCAAAGCCTTCAGGCTCGAAAGTAAAATTAAATGTTAAAGAAGTAAAAGAATTAAATTAATTCTTCTTCATACTTTTTTTATTTAAAAGATGATTTAATGAATAAAGAACTTCCAGAAATTGGAGAAATAGTTGTATGCAAAATAAATAAAATATTAGATTATGGAGTGTTTGTTGAATTACTTGAATATGAAGGAGTAACAGGTTTTGTTCACATATCTCAAGTTGCTTCCAGTTGGATTAAAAACATTAGAAATTATGTAAAAGAAAATCAAACAAGAGCAGCTCAAGTAACAAACATTGATTCAAAAAAAAATCAAATAGATTTATCTTTTGTTAAAGTTTCTCCAAGCGAGCAAAGACTGAGAATTGAAGAATTTAAGCAAGTAAAAAGATCTCAAAAACTAATTGAATTACTTGCAAAAGAAAAAAAGAAAAGCTTTGAAGTTACTTGGGAAAAAGTTGCCGAACCATTAATTCAAAACTATGGCTCTTTGTATAAAGCATTTGAAACAATTACTTTAGAAAAACAAGAAGCATGTAAAGGAGTTGAAGAGTCTTGGATTCCCTCACTTGTTTCAATGGTGGAAAAAAATATTGAGTCTCCAAGAAAAATAGTTAGAGGAGTAATTGAATTACATTCACTTGCATTTAATGGAGTGGAAATAATTAAAGACGTATTACTTAAAACTCTTAAAACGGTTAAAGGAGAAAAAGAATTCTTGTATAAAGGTTCAAACAAGTTTTTAGTAAGAGTAACTTCAACTGATTACAAGTCAGCGGAAAAAAAATTAAAAGAAATTTGCGAAACAGCAGTTGAATTAATTAAAAAACAACAAGGAACAGGGCAATTTCAAATACTTGGAAAAAAAGAACAAACATAATACCTAATTTTTCCAGCTGCAAGGTCTCGCGCGGTTTGCGCGAAACAGTTTCGTCGGCCGCTCTGCATCAGCCTCGCCGGCTGCGACGTCTCGTGCGTCGAGCACGAGGGCCGACGTCGGCCTTCAGCCTCGCCGACTGATCGCTTCAGCCTCGCCGGCTGAACGGCGAATTATAGAATCATGTGTGCAAGGTAAAAAGAAATAGTTGATTCCCCTATTTTGTATGAAACTTTTATTGGAGAATCTGTTTTTAATTCAAGAAAAATTTTTTGATTAGGATCTGCTTCGCGAACAATGTTTTGCAAAAAATTTAATGAATATTTTGCTACTACTTCGTTGGAAGAATTAACTTTAATGTTTTTACTTCCCTTAGCAATTGTTTTAAGAGTTCCTTGACTTCCTCTTGCTTCAATTACAAATTTTCCTGCATCAATTTTTAGTATTACACTCGATCCAAATAAAGAAGCATCTTTTAATGCTTCTTTTAAAATTCTTGCATTGATTTCAATTTTTGCATCAGAATTTATTTCAGGAATCTTAATTTCTGCATCTGCTACATCAATTAAAGGCAATTTAAAAGTTCTGGAAAGATCTCCTTCTAGTTTAATATTTAATTCAGAATCATTTAATTCAAACAATAATTTGTCTCCAGGCATTGCTCTACTCATTATTTTATGTAATTCAACTAAATCTAATCCAACAAAAGAAGGCTCTACTTCATATTTTTCAAAAACCTTTTTATCAATAGAATAATCAACTAAAACTATTTGACTTGGATCAGTTGCTTTAAAAAAAACTCCTTGATCAGAAAAACGAAAATTGCCTTCAGAAATAAAAGAAGAAATTGCTCCAATAGATTTCTGCCAAATACTTACATCCTTTAATTCAATCATTTCATAACCCTAATAAAATGAAAAACAGAGAAATTTAAAACCCTATCATTAAAACCAAAAAAGCAAAAATTTTTTGAAAAAATATTTTCTAAAAAAAAAATAGTCGTCTACATAACGAGTTTTTTAGCAAAAATTATATTTAAAAAAACTTTGTACACAATATTATTGAACCCAATTTATCAATTAGGGGGGAAGAGGGGAGCTAAAAAAATAGGGAGGCTCAGCTTTTCACTCTTTTTTGGCTCCGCCCTCGTCTACTTACAAATTCCTTTAATTTAAAGAAATTTAAGAAATAGAATTATTTATTGAAAACCTTTCTTCAAATTCTTGTTCTGAAATTTTTCCTTCTTTGAATTCCAATAAATCTTTCATTTGAATAGTTACTTCTTCTGTTGGTTTGTCTTCAACAAAGGCTTGAATTATTACTTTTTCTGATTCAGGAAAAACATTTGAAACTGCTCCTAAAACATAATACCATGAAATTTTTTTGTCAATTTCGTTAGGCAAATCATATTCAATAATTACTCTTTCTTTTGTTGCATCAACTAATGCATTGATAATTCCTCCTGCAACTAATAATGCATAGATTTCAGTGTTCTTTTCACTTAAATCAACTGTTTTTTCATCGTTTTCAG
>CAYJVY010000019.1:0-7321 GCA_964373795.1 uncultured archaeon
AGAAACTGGATTTTTGTGGATAACACTAAATCAGTTGCAGAAGTGCAAAAAGAAATTCTTCAAGTATTAAAATAGTTTTCTAACTTATTTTTTCAATGGCTTTCAAGTTTTTTGTTTTATTTGTATTTGTTTTATTGCTTCAAGGCTGTATTCAAGGCAATTCAATTAACTCTAAAACTGATTTGAATTCTTCTTTGAATGAATTTTGTTTTTCTAATCAGAAATGCATTCAAATTGAAACAGCTTTAACAGAGTCCGAGAGAATGAATGGATTAATGTTTCGTGAAACCTTGCCTGAAACTCAAGGAATGCTTTTTGTTTTTCCAGAATCAAAGGTTTATTCTTTTTGGATGAAAAATACTTTAATTCCTTTAGATTTGATTTGGATTAATGAATCAAAAGAAATAATTGATTTAACTGAAAACTTTCAACCCTGCATTCAAGATCCTTGTCCTTCAAAATCTTCTTCCAAGCCAGTTAAATATGTTTTAGAAGTTAATGCAGGTTTTGTGGAAAACAATAAAATTAAAATAGGGGAAAAAGTGTTATTTGATTTAAGTGATTAATTTGCTTGACATAAAAGAAAACTTGCAAAACGTTAAACAAAAAATTAAAACTGCTTGCAAAAAAGTGCATAAAAATTCTGACTTGATTAAATTAATTGCTGTAACTAAAAATTTTTCTGTTCAACAAATTAATGAATTAATTTTTTTAGGGGAAAAAAATATTGGTGAAAACATTGTTCAAGAGGCATTAGAAAAATTTCCTTTACTTAAAGGTAAAACTTTAAAGCATTTTATTGGGCATTTGCAATCAAACAAGGTTTTAAAAGCCTGTCAATTGTTTGATTTCATTCAATCAATTGATTCATTAAAGATAGCAAAAAAGGTTTCAGATACATGCATTAAATTAAAGAAAAAAATGCCTGTATTAATTCAAGTCAATATTGGGCGAGAAGAACAAAAATTTGGTTTACTTGAAGAAGACTTGAATTCATTTCTTTTAAAAGCATGCAAACTTAAAGGAATTCAAATTCAAGGCTTAATGGCTGTGCATCCATTTCATGAAGAAAGAGAAAAATCCAGGATTTATTTTTGGAAAATGAATCAAATCTTTAAAGAAGTTTCTGCAAAAAAATTTCCAAATATTAAAATGAAGTTTCTTTCAATGGGCATGTCTCAAGACTTTGACATTGCAATTGAAGAAGGCACAAACATGGTTCGCATAGGAACTGCAATTTTTGGTGAAAGAAAAAATTAATTTATTTTTTTCCCTAAATAATTTTCTTTGAATTCTTTTGCAAATTTTTGAAAAGAGTTTTCTTTCAAGCTTGTTCTAATTTCTTTCAATAAATTTGTTACAAAAGAGACATTATGATAGCTTAGAAATCTTTTAGCATTTGGTTCATCTGTTCTAAGTAAGTGATGCAAAAAAGCTTTTGAATAAGTTTTACATATTTTGCATTCACATTTTTCGTCTAAAGATTTTTCGTCTTCTGCAAAACTTTTCTTTCTCAAATCAATGTTTCCTTGAAAAGTAAAAATTAATCCATGGCGAGCTGATTTTGTCGGAAACCGTGAATCAAAGCAATCAATGCCTTGCGAAATTGATTCAAGCAATTCTAAAGGAGTTCCAACTCCCATTAAATAATGGGGTTTTTCTTTAGGCAAATGCTTTGCACAAAATTTTACAATTTTTTTTGTTTCATTTGATGGTTCGCCAATTGCTAGTCCGCCTAAAGCTATTCCGTCAAAACCTATTTCGGAAATTTTTTGAATTCCTTTTTCTCGTAAATCTAAATTTAATCCGCCTTGAACAATGCCGAAAAGTAGTTGTCCTTGCATTGAATGAATTTTTTTTGAACGTTTTGCCCAAGAAATTGTTCTATTCAGTGAATCAATTATTCTTTCCTTTGATTGATTTGGCAAGGGCATGTCATCTAAAACCATTACAACATCTGTCTTTAATGTTTCATTTATTTTTATTACGTCTTCTGGTTGAATTAAATGCTTTGACCCATCAAATGGACTTTTAAAAAACGCTCCTTTATCTGAAATTTTTTCCAAGAAACTTTCAGAGCCTGTTTGAAAGCCTCCTGAATCAGTGAAAATTGTTTTAGGCCATTTAGAGAATTCGTGAATGCCTTTAAATTTTTCAATTACTTTTAATCCTGGTTTTAGATATAACACTAAAGAATTTGATATAATGCATTGAACTTGCATTTCTTGTAGTTCTTGTGAATCCAAAAATTTTACTGCAGTTTTTGTTGCAACAGGCATGAAAAAAGGAGTTTCAATTTTTCCATGCAAAGTATGCAGCAAACCAGTTCTGGCAAAATTTTTACTATCTTCAGAAATTATTTCAAACATTAAATTATTTTTTCTTTCAAAGCATTTAAATGAATTTAGCTTTAAAAATGTTTTAGTGATTTAATGCAGTTAACTGTTTTAGGCAGTGGATCAATTCATTCAAATTTAAATAGAAATCCAAGTGGTTACTTGCTTAAAGCTGGAAAAAATCTTGTTTTAATGGATTGTGGTCCAGGCATTAGAATTCAATTGCTTAAATTAAAAATTGATTTAAGAAAAATTAACTTGATTTTGCTTTCCCATTTTCATGTAGATCATTTTAATGATTTAATTGCATTGCTTTTTTCTTTTCAAGTTCCTGCTTGGGAGAACCAAAAAGTTAGAAAACCTTTAACTATTATTGGGCCTAGTGGAACAAAAAAACAACTTGCTTTAATTAAAAAATTAATGCATTTGACAAAATTTGATTTTCCATTAAAAGTAAAAGAATTGCATAACTCTTCAATGAACTTCAATGGATTGAAAATTGTTGCAAAGCCAATGAAGCATTTAGGCAATGCAAATGGTTATAGGTTTTCATTTAAAAACAAGGTTTTAACTTATTCGGGAGACACAACTTATTGCAATGAAATTATTTCTCTTGCAAAAAATGCTGATTTATTAATTTTAGAATGCGCTTCAATTAAAGAACATAAACTTCATTTAAATCCAATTCAATGTGGAGAAATTGCATTCAAATCTTCTCCTAAGAAATTGCTTTTAACTCATTTTTATCCAGTGATTGAAAAATTTAATATAAAAAAATTAGTTGAAAAAATCTTTAAAGGAAAGACTTTTGTTGCAAAAGATTTAATGAAATTCAGGTTTTGATTTTTTCTTTTTAGGCGTTTGTTCTTTAACTTGTTCTTTTTTTTCGGTTTTTTCTACTTCTTTTTTTTCCTTTAATTCACTTGCTTCAATGCTTTGTTTTGGTTTTGTTGCATTAGATATTTTTGCTCCAAGCCATTTAATGAAATCAAATACTCCCATGTCGTGTTTTAGTATTTTAGCGTTTGTAGTTAAAACTACTCCTGCTACAAGAATTATTGCTGATTGAATTAATACATTCATTAACATTGTTCTAGAAATTTCTTGGAAAACTATTACTAGTTTTCCTCCTAGAATGTCTTGAAATCCGAAAAATTGTTCAAGCATTGAAGGCATTAAAATTAATCCTAGAGCAGTTGGAATGAAAGTTGAAAATCCTGCTGAAACAAATGCTCCTCCCACCCATTGAAATATTGCTTTAATTGAATGCAAATTTAATAAAACCATTAACAAAATAACCATGACTAAAAAAAGCAATAAATATCTTGAAATAAAGAAATATAATTTAATTAATTTTCTTGCTTCTTCTAAAATACTTAAAGCTACTGGGTCAATGAATGTCTTTAAATTAATTTTTTCAGGAATAGCAAATTCTTCTGCAACATTAGGGAAACTTAATTCATTGTTTTTAGGTAACCTTTTTGTTTGAAAAAAAGCAATTCCTTGTGTTTTTTCTTGAAGATTTCCTTTACATTTTGGAAGAGAAATTCCGCCTACAAGTCCTTCTAAGTCTTTTTCACTTACTCCTTCTGAAATGCATGCTCCTTCTTCACTAATTCCTTGAATTAAGTTGTTTAAATCTGAAGGTATTTCAAAGTCTTGTGGAATGTCTTTTGCAATTTTTTGTACAACGTTTTCAATTAATTCTTGTGTTTCTTTTTCAGAGCATTCAGGTAAATTTTTTGGAATTTCCACTCCTTCAAATTGTTTTTCAAATTCTTTTGCATCAATTCCTTGTGGAATGCATTTAACTTCGCTTTTAATTAAATCATTTAATTCCATTTTAACTACTTCTTTAAGCAGGTTTTCAGGTTTAAGTGTTTCTTTTGCTTTTGAAGGAATTGCTACAGTTAAATCAATTTCATTAAATTCTTTTTCTGATTTCAGGTAAGCAAAGCTTTCCTTTAATAATTTAATTATTTCTTTTTTCATCCATTCTTTTGAAAAGGTTTCCAATATAAGTGGTTTAACTCCTTTAAGTAAAGCATTATTGCTTCCAAATCTATCCATTGTTGAATCAATGCTTGAATGAATTTCTCCATACAAGTCATGTTTTTCAAATGCATCTAAGTAAATGTTTTCATTCAACAAGTTTTGAGCGTTATTGAAATTAATTATTAAAGGATAACCTAAAGAGAAAGTCGCGAAAAGAAGGATTAAAGCCATGTATCTAACAAATTCAAATAACTTGAATATAATTCTTTTAACTATTTCAATTAAAGCCATTTAATCAACTGCATGCAATACATTAAATTATTCTAGTTTAAATCTTTTTGCTTTTCGTTTAAAAATCAACCTAATTTGTTAGTAGTTTCTAGATTTAATTCTTGTCAACATATTTAAATATAAGTTTAGCATTATTTTTTACAATGTTTAAAAAATTATTAATTGCTTTTCTAGTGTTAACAATTTTGTTAGCTGGTTGTACTTCTGGACAAATAAAAGTTTTGAAAGATTTAGGATTAAGTGATGAACAAATAAACACACTTAACTCATTGTCTTCAAGTGAAGATTCTGGAAGCGGAGTAATTGATCACACTAATGCTTCTACTGTTGTTCAATTTATTGAAAAAGCTTTTCCTAGTTTACCATTAGATAAAGAAATTCAATTAATTGTAATTGATTTAACTGAAAATACCTTTCAAATATCAAATTATACTCCTGGTCAAGCAGTTCCAGAAGAAGAAATTTTTAGAAAAAAACCTGTAGCTGATGGATTTGTATTAAATCCTGGAGCAGATGTATTTGTTGCAGTTAAAGATCCTTCAAAGCCAAATACAACTGTTGATGTTTTAATTGGAGAAACCAAAATTCCAGTTAAACTTAACAGAACAGGAGTAGGAGTTGTTTACGTTCCATATAGTACTGTTACTAGTCTTCCTAAAGATGAGCAAGTTAAACTTTCTTGGACTGCTCGAGATCCAGAAAACCCAAATAAACCTTTAAGTGGTTCTACTTTAGTTACTTTCACTTCTCCTCGAACTAATTCAAATGTTCCAGGTAAAGATATAGAAGTAAAAAATTTACAAACTACTTTAACTTTAGCTTATCCTAATGTGATTCCCAATACTGATAGATATCTTTTAACAAAATTTGTAGTTGCTAGTGATGATGAAAAAGAATCTGGTTGTGCTTTTCCACCTACTGACTTAAAACCAGGATACACCAAAACTTATGTAATTAAAGCAGATATTTTAACTAATCCAACTAATACAACAGCTTCACTAGGTTTCGATAGTAGTGGAAATACTGTTAATGTTGGAAGTGTAACTGTTAATTCTGCTAGTAAAGTTCTTAGTAATTTTAAATTAAAGGCAGGAGCAAATGATGATGTTCTTGTTAGATCATTTAAAGTTACTTATAAGGATTCTCCTACTTGTGAAATTTATTTTGGGCATGGCACTGAAGTTAAAGTTCCAGCCGGGACAACAAAAACATTTAGTCTTAAAGCAGATGTTGATGTAATTTATTCCTCAACTTATACTCGTCAACCAGAACCTGAACCCACTTCCACTGTTTCAAGCAATACATTAACTATTACTAATCCAACAAGTGGTTTTGCTGTTGCAGATAATACTATGAATAAGTTTGCTAATATTCGTCTTTTATTGCCTGGTGGAACTGAAGTAGGTTGTGTAGGATATCCAGGGCAGTCAATGAATCCTAATTCAAGTTCTGTTATAGGTTTTGTTATTACTGGAAGTGATATAAAAAATGCTGTAAGAGTTGAAAGAAGTTTTGAAGATGTTTCTACTAAGACTAGTGGTGGTGAGAATGTTTCTCTTGCAAAATGGAATTTTACTGCTTTGAGTACTAATAATGATGTTAAAGTAACTAGTCTAAAAGTAAAGATTAATGGAGTGGACACTTGTTCCTCTGAGTTTCCCCCATTTAAAGTTGCTCCAGGCGAGTCTAAAATTATTACTTTAGTGGCAGACTTAAGTACAGTAAGTTGTGAAGCTGCTTGCATTGATTGGAGTGCTTGCTCTAACGGCATTCAAACCCGTACTTGTGGAGTGGTTCCAGTTTCTTGTCCTCAACCCGAAACATCTCGTTCATGCACTGATGCAGTTACTAGTGCTCCTGGACAAATAACTATAACTCCTGTGGGGCCAACTGGTAATACTCTTGCAAAGTTTGACGTTAAAGCAGGAGGATCTGATTTCACATTAACTTCAATAAAGATTAATGGAGTAGGCATTAAAGATAAAACTCCTTTTGATGTTTCAATGCAAAATGCATTAGTATCTTTATGGAATGGAAATGTGGAGGCAGCTGACTGTTCTTCAAGTGATTTATGTAGGATTAACTTTACTGGAGACTTAGCTACTATTCCTAAAAACAGTTCAGTAACTCTTACAGTTAAAGGAGATTTTATTAAACCGCCTGTAACATCTGGTCCATATGTAGTATTTGATTCATCTACTCCTACTGATTCAACTTCTGCTTGTGTTCCTAATTGGGTTGCAGATCTTACAACTCTTAGTCCTTGGAGTGGGTGGAGTCCTGAATGGCCCGCTTGTGCTGGAGGAGATCAAACAAGCACTGCAACAGTTACAATGAAGGAAACTAAGTGCGGTAATCCTCCAAAAGTTGACACAGTTTCTAGGTCAAGGCATTGTAAAGATAAAAAAAGTGGTTCACAGAAATGGATTAGCTTAGGAGACAATGAAAAACAATCAACTACCTACGCTTCAGCAATTGATACTGAGAGTGGAACTGTTGTTGCAGCCCCTCCATTGAATGGAATTCCAGTTTACACTATTAGTTTTTCTGATGTGTTTTTTGCTGCTACTGCTAAGGGTTCTAGTAGTACTCCTGATAAGAGGTTTTATCATGAAGTTGATTTGTCAACAATGCCTAGTGGAATATTTTTGTGGTGGATTAAGGATATTCCAATGCCTCCGGAGAAAAATATATCTATT
>CAYJVY010000020.1:0-4305 GCA_964373795.1 uncultured archaeon
GCAAAATCGGCAATAACTCGACAGCGCCGTGATGCATTCCGTAGACGCCAATCGATCCCGTTCCCGGTAAAAGTCCAAGCCAGTTATTCAACAGGACGAAAAGGAAGATGCTGCCCGCGAGCGGCAAGAATTTTTTTGCTTTTTCACCAACTAAAACTTTCCATTTGTTCTCGGAAGCAATTACAACAGAATATTTTTTTCTTTGATTCAATTCTGTCAAAGAAGGGAACTTTTTCCCAAGCAAAACATTGCTAAATTCCTTTGGCGTCAAATGCCTCAAAGCAGTAAAAGGAAAGTTGGTTCTTTTTGAAACAACTTTAACTATCTCTGAAACCAAATAATATGATAAAATCAATGTTTCTTTCCTGTAAGCCTTCAAAAAAACTATTTCCCTTGCCAAATCAAAAAAATATTTTTCCTCTTCATTCAAACTCAAATCTTTTAACGCTTCAATTTGATGTATTTCAATCTTGCTCTTTGAACTTTTCTTCTCATCCAATAATGCCTCCAAATCCTTACTTTGAAGCAAGTCATTCAATTCTTCCCTAAAAAAATCCAAAGAAACAACCGGGCCTGAATAGCCATAATTAATCCAGCAATATTTTTTCCAATGCTCTAAAAGCTTTTTTTCCAACTGTTCTTTATTCAATCTTTTTTTCTTGAAATCCAAAGCAAGTTCAATCAATTCACGGTTTTCATTATTTGATTCAAGCAAGTCCACAGGAGTTGTCAAAATATTCAAATAATAAGCTAATTTTTTTGCGAACCTTTTTTCACTAAAAATTTTTTCAAGAATTTCATTCAATTTGTTTGACAAAAAGTTATTGTGGGCATCAACTGCAACCAAGACAAAACCGCAATCATCTATTTTATTTACCAAATCATAGATTTTCCAAAACAAGGAATTTAATTTTACATTGCCAATTTCATCAAAGCCTTTTTTATTAAAAGTTGTCAAAAGTGAGGACATTTCATTTCCAACTTTTATGCTTTCCTTTTTTAAAAACCAAATTAGTTTTTTATCTTCACTAAGCAAAGTAAAAGCGCTCTTTCCAGCGCTAATCCATTTGGATTTTTGAACATAACCTCTGCAAATTCCTTCAACAAACTCGCACAAGAAATCCGGAAAAACCTGACCCCAATAAATATGTGCTTTTTTTCTATGCCATGACTGCTCATTAAAAAGAATCGACAAATAATTCACATCAAACTCCTCAAAAACCAGCCAGCGCATTTCAGTCATTTCTTTGCCCTCTTCAACAATTTTATAGTGCCAATTTCAGCATCAACTTCCACCAAGTCATTATCTCTAAAAACCCTTGTGGCAATTTTTGTACCTATAATACATGGAATTCCCAATTCCCTTGAAACTATTGCAGCATGACATGTTACTCCGCCTTCGTCAGTAACAATTGCCCCTGCCTTCTTCATTGCAGGAACATAAATAGGGTTTGTTTGAGCTGTAACCAAAATCTGTCCTTGTTTAAATTCATAAACATGGCTTGGATGGAAAAATATTTTCACGGTTCCTTTTGCTTTGCCAGGAAAAGCAGTCTGACCTCTAAGAACTCCATTAAAAGAAATTTTTTCTTTTTTGAAATATCTACTAAAAACAGTTCTTGCGTTTTCACCCGAAAGAACAAATCTTTCATTCTTATGCCTAATAATAAGTGCAAAATCTTTTCTTTTGTTCAATTCAAAAAAGTCAAGTGTTTTTCCGTCCAACAAATCAGAAATTTCATAAACCGTCATCAAATATAACTGATTAACAGAAATAAAAAACCTTTTCGAAATTTCCTTGAAAATATTGGTTGCGACAAAATTGTAAAAGCTTATGTGAAATTCCTCAAAAACCCTCAGAGCAAGAAGTTTTCTTAAAGTATTTATTTGAAACAATTGAATTTTTGAGGGTTTTAAAATTGCTAAAATCTCTCGAAACCTTTTCTCTTTCAATTTTTCTTTTTCCTGCCATTCACTAACAGACTTTTCAGGGTTTTCAATTAATTTAATCCTTTCAACGAAATCTTTTTCTATTAAAACCTTTCCAGTTGCAGAAAACAACATATAAGAATATTTTTCAACATGTTTTTGCAAAAGTTTTCCAAAACTTTTTTTATTTTTCGACAGTGCAATTTGTGCCAAAGCTATTTCTTCCTCTATATAGTGGACTCTTCCAACAGGAGTGGAAATAGCTTCCATGAAAGCAGTCATGTTTTCAGGAGAATTCTTTTGAACTAATTCTTTCTGAATTGAATCATTCAAAGCCTGAATTAAAAAAATCGTGGAGGAATAGCCACCAATTGTCAAACCAAAAATATTATGATTATTTTCCAACAAGCCACGTAATTGCGCGTTTGATTTTTTTTCAAAATCAAATTTGTTTGCTTTATGCAAACTATTCATTGAATTGTTAACTCTTTTTTCAAATTCCTCAACATGCGAAGTCCAATAATTCGCATCAAAAATGTTTTTTTGAACAAATTTTTGAATTTCTTCTTTTTCTTTTATGCTTCTAAAAAATGCTTTTTCGTTTGCCTCATATTTCAACACTAGCCCAGAAAATTCTGTTTTCACAAAATCAGAATATGTATGATAATTATCTATAATCAGATGCCAAAAAAACAAAGACCATTGTCTAACTGCATAGTGATCAAACTTTACTTTTCCAAGAAAAGAAAAATCCTGCTTCACTGGTTCACCTTTTTTACAATTCCGTGATTTGCGTTTACTTCCAATAAATCACCATCAGAGAAGTTCTTTGTTGCAGTCTTTAAGCCAATAATGCAAGGCTTTCTCATTTCCCTTGAAACAATTGCTGCATGACAGGTAATTCCTCCAACATCTGTTAGAATTGCGCCTGCAATTTTCATTATTGGAACCATGTCAGGAGAAGTTGCTTGAGAAATTAAAATATCTCCTTCCTGCATTTTTCCAGACTCTTTCACTGTAAGAATTATTCTTGCTTTGCCTACAACTTTTCCAGGAAAAGTCGGCATGCCTCTTAACTCTGATTTTTTTTCAACTTTACGTGCGTCCTGTAAAATTTTTTGGAACTCTTGAACTGCTTCTTTTCCTACCAACTCTTTAACTCTTTTGCTGTTTTCGTAGATGACAATACTGGCATTGAATTGATCATTCAATTCCTTCTGAGAAAATTTGTTGCCAAGAAAAAATTCGATTATTTGGCCCAAATCAAGCGCCCTAATCTGGTTCAAGGAAACATTCTTTCTTTTTGCCATTTCCCTTAGAACTTTTTCCAGCATAAAATAAAAATAATATGAAGCATCCATTCTTTTGATTTTCAAAAATGCAATTTCCTTTGCATAGGAGAAAACCTTCAAAGCTTCCTTGTCATCTGCAAAAGTTTTCAGCAATTCTGTTTGCTTTTCCTTTAACTCGTTTTTTTCATGCTCAATTTTTTTCAAAAATTCTTGTTCGTTTTCATTTGCATGAATAAAAGCACTTATTCTGTCAATGAAATAATCAATTTCAAAAGCAGGGCCAATAAAATTATACTGAATCCATTTAAAATCCTCAAAATGTTTCAAAAGCAAAGAATTTATTTCAGGAAATTCATGCAATTTTCCTTTTATTTCAGGCGTCTTGTGATTTCTAAACAGTTCAACTGCTTTTGCATTCTTTTTTACTTCTGAAATCAAATGCAAAAATCTTGTTTCTTCTTCCTGTACTTTTCCGTGCTTCAAAGGCTGGACTAAAGTCGAGAACGCAATTGATTTCTTTAAATCAATTTTTCCTTGCTTGATTTTTTCTTCAACTTTTTCCAGCAGGTATTTTGTAACGTAATCGTTTTCAAAATCTGGAAGATTTTGAATCATGCCCCAGCTCCACAAAGGAACATAAACTTCAAACCAGTTATGAAATAATTCTGACAAATCTTCGTCTGAAAGCTTACTCAAATCAGTCTGCTTGACTTTATCTGTTTCTTCAACCAATTTTTCTGAATAGAAATTCAGTTTCTCAAAAAGCGTGTCAATAAATTTTTGATTGGTTTTGATTTTTTCAAACACTTTTAAACCTTTTTCATGCCATTCATTTTCCTTAAAATAGCAAATAAAGGTTCCGTGATCAAAAAAAATTGCGCCGGCATTTAAGTTTTCAACTCCTGCTTGTTTTTTTAAATCATCAAAAAAACCATTAAAAGCTCCGCAAAAATACAGCCTTCCATAATCTGGAGCTTCCTGAAACAAAAACCATTTATCAGTCATTTCTTCGCCCTCTCTAAAACTCGTATTATTCCATGACTCGCATCAACCTCTACTTTGTCTCCGTCCTTAAGGATTTTGG
>CAYJVY010000021.1:0-3893 GCA_964373795.1 uncultured archaeon
AGAATATTAATTTTTGCTTGATGGTTTTTGTTTTTTCTTAATTGTTTGTTTAATTATATTAAAACTTTATAGAAACCAATAAATTATGGTTTGCATTCTATTTTTTTTATGACACAAAGTTTTCCAATAATTTTAAGTGTTGATAAAACTGAGCAAGGCCTTTCAAGGATTTTGGAAAGGCTTAAACAGCTTGGAAGAAAAGGATTAAAGATTGCAATTGAATTAGATCCTTCCACAATGTTTGCTACTGCTTCATATTATGAAACAGCTAATGGAAAAATTTTGCACGAACCTCGCGAAATAAATGAATTTGACAGAATTACTGTTAAAGGAGTAGCTTTCCCTTTAAAAGAAAAACCAACTCCTTATTTTAGTATTCTAAATGGTCAAGCAAGAAAAATGGGAATGAAGGTAGTTTCATTTGATTCTCAAACAGCCTTAGATAACTCTTTTAAGGCATTTGGAAGGCATAATGCAATTGTTTTTGGAATAAAAGATATGGGGGACAAATTGCTTGACCGCAAAATGTCGGAAGAAGACCTAGAATATATTATTGCAAACCATTCTGAAACAATAAAAGAGCAAAGAAAAATGGATTTTATTAACAGGCGAAGAGTTGATTTAATGCTTGAACGTGTTAGAAAAAACAAGCCAGACATTATAATTGCTACTTCAATTCATGCAGCTTTTTTAGGGCAAGCATTAAAAGTGGTTCCAGAAAGATTTGATCATACTTCTGAAGAAGTAATTAGACAAGGCATTCAAGAGTTAAGGTTTGCCAAAAAAGCTGTACGAAGAAGAAAACTGCAAAAAATTGGAAGACGAATTGCAAGATTTTTTAGAAGAAAATAAATTTCTTTTCAAAAGTTCTTTGCATTAAGCAGTTCCACCAAGAAAAGCATCCAAGGATGCAAATTGTTCTCCATTATAACAAGGACCTTTAATTAGTATGTCTTTAATTTCTCTAGCTAATTCTCTTTCATTAACTTTTCCAAAATTTAATTTGGAAGACCAATAAGAAAAACTAGGATAAATATTTTCCATAATGCTTGTCTGTGTGGGCCTATAATATCCTGTTGTATTTCCTGCACAGCCTTCAAAGCATCCAATTGTTCCACCCATTCCATCTGGTTGCCCAAGTAGATTGCCCCATTTAGGGTTTTCGCTTAGAGTTAAGCATGCAGATATAGTTCCTTGAAAACAATTATTTCCTATAAAATTTACTTCAGGAGTAAAAGAAGAATATTCATCAGATAATGGAAGAAGATGCCCTAATTCGTGTACAATGCTTAATCCCTGATCTACCTCTCCTAAAGTATGGCCATTACATGCAATTAAAGGCATTTTATTAGTACAACCCTTGCTAACTCTTCTAGCACAAACAAATCCAATAATTAAATCGTCTGCAGTAGTTGATCCACTGTTATCCCAGTCTTTTACTCCTCCAGGAGTATTTTGCAATGTCTGAATATCTTCTGGTTCAATACAACCATCTCCATCTGCATCCATGTTTGAAACACAATAAGGATATTCATTTGAACTAGTTCCACAAAAAGCTGAAACAGTTACAGGACTAACCTTTGTTTCTTCTACCCCTGAATTATTTAATGCAGTGTAAGTTAATGCATTATAATGAGGGAAAGAAACTGCAGTTCCTCTTTCATTAATTATTGCGCTTGATCTGAAATTCTTGTTATATAAACCTATTGAAACTAAATTCCTGCTTGTCGGAACAAATTGCTTTGTTTTGGAAAGAGTATTGTTAATGCAATTAATTATGTCTGTTTGACCATTAGTAGAATTATAAGCAGAGCAAGCTTCATCGTAAAACTTTCCATTATATTTTTTTTGTCCTTCAGCATATGCATAAGGAATTGTTTGAATTGCATTAAGCTTCCAAATATTGAAAAGATTTTTATTTGATTTAAATGGTTCAAAAGCAAATATGCCTGTATAAGTTCCACTATAATCAATTGCAGTTTTCAAAGCTTCCTCAAATTCTTCTTCAGTATATCCATGATTTACAAACACTAAATTAATTCTGTTTGCATTTGCATTGTTTGCATGAAGACTTACAGCATTTGCTAAACCACTTGAATCAATATTTTCACAAGCTGGAGCTGCAACAGCACAATCTTTTACATCAATGTTTAGTGTTTGACTTTCAATTGTTTCATTTTTGATTGAAACATTAATTTTTTCTGTTTTAGTTGTTTTAGTTGCATCAGAAATTGTTACTTTAATTGTATAAGTTCCTAACACATTATATGTGTGAACAAAACTTCCATTCCCATTTCCAGGGCCATGCTTTTCTAGGGGACTTCCATCTCCCCAATCAATTTCAAGATCATAATAAGTTAACTGAGTTGAAGCATTTTTTACTGGGCCAGTAACAGTTAAGGTTACTTGTTGTGGAACTCCTTCATCTGTTACTTTAACAAAAGTTTCATAATGGCCTGGCGTTAATTTATCTTTTAAAGCAGTTTGAGTTGCTTGCCCAATCATTACTCCTTGCCAAGCATAAGTATAGTTTCCTTTCCCGCCTTTAGGAGTTGCAGTAGTAGTTGCCTTAAATTCAGAGCAATCTCCTTGATTTAATGGAGTTACACTAACCTCTAATGGATCTCGGCTCTGTTTTTCTTCTAATTTTAATGAAAGAGAAGGCCAGCCAATAGGAACATTAATATTACACGAATAAGTTTTTCCTTTACTTGTTTTAGTTGTTACACTAAAAGATTGGTTTCCTGTGTTTTTGAAAACAAATTTAGGGTTAGAAGATCCTGGGCCAGTGTTATCTGAGTAAATTTCTTCTCCAGAGGTTTGCCATTCAAAGCTTGCTCCAGTTTCTCCTATTGGAAGATTAACACTTAATTCAAATGGATGTCCTGGAACAACCATTGAAGCTGACTTTCCCCATTGCTTCATTAAAACCTCACAAGAATTAATTGGCAGAGGAACTACTTTTTCTTCTTCATCTTTTTTTACTGTTCCTGCATTTGTTGTGGGTTCTCTAATAGGTGTTGTTTCTTTTTCAATAGAATTTACTTTTGCTTTAATTATTATTTTGAGTTTTTTTCCCTTTTCTAATTGAAATGCTTTTTTGTCGTGTCCAAAATAATAATCACAAGGAGTAAAATTCTCTCTTTCAACTTTAAAAGAAATAATTCTAATATTTTCTGAAGTAGTATTAGTTAACTCTAATTCCATTAAATTCATTTCACTTGAATCTGCAGGAGCAGGAATAGAGTAAGTTGATTGAAGATTTTTTAAAAGTGCTTCAGCTTGTTGTTTATTGTTAGACAAAGTACTAATGTCTGCTGAAACATTAATTTTTACAGTATTATTAGGGTCTAATGATAAAGTGGAAAAAGCACAGCTAGTTCCAGAAGACTTGCCTTCATTAGATTGGTTTGTAGAATCTGTGTAACTCCAACTCCATTCACTTACAGTAATTTTTTTAATAGAAGAATCACTAGTAAAACTCAAATTCATTTCTTGTTTTGGAAGAGATACACTAACATATTGTGGAATAGAAGAGTTTGAAGTTACATTTGTTTGAGTTGAAGGCGTTACTAAAGGCTTGTTTTCATCTTTGTCAATTTTATTTGAACCCTTGCTTATACAACCAGCTAATAAAATAAATATAAATAGAATAATTAAAAGTAAAAACTTTTTTTTACTCATTGCTTAAAATAATGTCAAAAGACTTATTTAAGCTTTTGCTTCCTTGAAAAAATGAATCTCTTTCTTCCGAAATTCTTTAAAAATTAAATCATCAACATTTTTTTATAGAGGTTGAAAATGGCTTTAGAAAAATCTGGAATGAGGATTGAAAAAGTTTCTGATTTCATTTATGAAATTCCTGTTACTGAAAAAAAAGGAATGCAAGTACC
>CAYJVY010000022.1:0-3507 GCA_964373795.1 uncultured archaeon
TTGATTACAGAAATAATTTTTTTGCTTGTCTTTAACATTTTCTTCAAAAGCTTTGAGAGGCGCCAATAGTTATTACTCATTTTATGTTATTACTCATCACTTTTTAAACAGTTATGAGTAATAACTATTAATGGCTTATTTGACAAAACAACGCAAGGGAGAAAACCTTTATTACTATTTAGTGGAAAATATTCCTTTAGGCAATGGTAGAAGAAAACAGATAAGAGATTATGTTGGAAACCAGCAGCCTTCAGAAAAAAAACTGCAAGTGCTAATGGCAAAGTTTGAAGAAAAAGTAGAAGCTGAAAAGCTTAAACTGTATGGACATCACTATCTGACAGATGATGAAATAAAGAATATTGATGAAATAAACAATGAATTCTGGAAAAGATATTACAAGCAAAACAAAACAGTGCAGGAACAGTTTGACCAGAATTTTGTAATGGCGTTTGTCTATAATACAAATTCAATAGAAGGAAGCACTTTAAGTCCAAAAGAAGTCGAATTATTATTAAGTGAGGATATTTCGCCAAACAAACCATTGAACGATGTTTTGGAAGCAAAGGCAGCACAAAAAACCCTTGAATTCATTAAGCAATCAAAGGAAGAATTATCAGAGCAATTGTTTTACAAACTTCATGAAATGTACTTCAAAGACACAAAACCAGGAATTGCAGGACAGTACAAAACACACCAAAATAGTGTAAGAGGTTCGAATTTTGAAACAACTCCTCCAACACTAGTAATGACGGACATGGAAAACTATTTCAAAGAATACTCTAAACTCAAAAAAGAATTACATCCTTTGGAGCTTGCTGCCTGGGCACACTGGAAGCTTGTTCGTATCCATCCTTTTCAGGATGGAAATGGCAGAACAGCAAGAATCATAATGAACTATGTCTTGCATAAAAATAGTTATGCAATGATTGACATCAAAACAAAAGAAAAACAGCAATACTTTAATGCATTGGAAAAATGTAATTATAACAACAATGCCAGAGCATTAGCAATCAGACTTACAAGAAGATTCAAAAAACAATATAAAAATTCCTTAAAAGAGTGACTGAAAACTTTACAAAAAAGTTGCTATTTTCTTCAAAAGCTTTGGGAATTTTTCATAACCTGCTTCAGAGTTAAAATGCCCTGCGTCTTTCACTACTTGCACTTTAACTTCTAAATTTTTTGCAATTTTTTCTGCACATGAAATAGGAACATATGGATCGTTATTCGAATGCAAAACCTCAAAATGCTGGCAATTTCTCTTTATTTTTTCCCAATTGAAGTCATGCATTACAAAGCTTTTATTCATGTCATCAAATTTTTTCTGGCTTAAAAGTTCAGCAAAGCTTGCAACAAAAAAGCATGCACTAATTTTTTTATTGGATTTCTCTAACAAGTGTAAAGCAAATGCTCCTCTCACAGAATGGCCTACAAAAATGCTTTCCTCATCAACTTTTGGCAGGAATTCTTTAAAGACTTTTTTCCAAGATTCAAGGCTTTGGCCTTTAGGAGTTGGAAATCTTGGCGCGAAAACTTCAAAACCAGAGTTCTGTAATTCTTTTTTCAGCCAAGGAAACCAGTTTTCTTTTGGAGAACCAAAACTCCCATGGAAAAGGAAAACTTTTTTCATAAACTTCACAAATTTCCAGATTTATTTTTCTTCAAAACATTTTCAATGAAAAGTTCGCCTGCTTTGTAGGAGCTGCGCACGAATGGCCCTGCTGCACAGAAAAGAAATCCTTTTTTTAAAGCAGCTTGTTCATATTTTTTGAATTGTTCTGGAGAAATGAATTCCTGTAATTTGAAATGGTTTTTTGATGGCTGCAAGTATTGCCCGATTGTAAGGATTTGCACGCCTTTTGCGCGCAAGTCATTCATTGTTTCTAAAACTTCTTGTTTTGTTTCTCCAAATCCAACAATTAAAGAGCTTTTAGTAAAAATTTGTGGAGCACTTTCTTTAATGTATTCTAAAACTGAAAGAGTTTGCTCATATCCAGCGCGTGGATCTCTTACAACATGAGTTAATCTTTTCACTGTTTCAATGTTTTGAGAAATCACTTCAGGTTTTGCCTGAATTATTAAATCAAGTAATTCTGTTTTTCCTTGAAAATCTGGAATAAGTGTTTCCACTAAAATTTCTGGATTTAATTTTTTTATTTCTTTCACGCATTCAGCAAAATGTTTTGCGCCTTGATCTTCTAAATCATCTCTGTCAACTGAAGTTATTACAACATATTTTAAATTCATTTCACGAATTTGCTCAGCTAATTTTTTAGGTTCTTCTTTGTCTACTGGTTGGCCTTTGCGTGAAGTTTTCACTGCGCAGAATTTGCAACCGCGAGTGCAAGTGTCTCCTAAAATCATGAAAGTAGCTGTTCCTCCACTCCAACATTCACTCATATTAGGGCAATGAGCTTCTTGGCAAACAGTTACTAATTTTAATCCAGTAATTTGTTGTTTGAGTTTAGCATATTGTTCTGTTGTTGGAGGTCTAATTTTTAGCCATTCAGGTTTTTGTCCGATTGAATTAATTAATTGCATTACTTAATTTATGGGATGAACAAAAATTTAAATTAAATCCATTCCTTTAAGGAATATCGCTTCTTGTTAAATCCTCGTAAACGAATTCGTATTCTTCTGTTAATCTCCTAGTTACTGGATCTTCTTTTATTTTCCATTTATTTGGCCAAGCATTTATTGCAGTGAATTCAGTTACTCTAGTTCCATTTGAAGTATAATACGACAATATTAATGTTCTTGGTTGAACATTTCCTTCAGATACTTGTGCAAACCACCTAGCTAGTTCTCCATTCCCATAATTTACTTCTAAAACAATTGGAGTATTCTCTGCTCTTGCTCCTCTACTTGGCACACTAATTGTAGGGCCTTTAACTGCTACAATACTGTTTCTTGGAACATCATGGCCTGTTACAATAAAAGTGTAATATGCAATTGTTACAGGGTTTTGGTTTACTGTTGCTGCACTATTATTGTTTCTTTCAGTGAGTGTAAATGCATTTACTCCTAAAAAAAACAATCCAATAATTCCTATTGCTAATAAATTTTTCATTTTATCACACTATGAACTCCTATTAATGTCTTCATATGCAAAAGAATATGTTTCTCCAACTTTTTCTGTTTGCCCTTGAGTTACTGCATCTAATTCCCATGCACTTGGCCATGCATTAAGTAATCTGTATTCTGCTCCAAATCCTGCATCAGCTAATTGGCTTACTCTAATAGTTCTTTTATCGCTTGAATTTCCTTGTCTAAATTGTTTTGCCCAATTCCACATTATTGAATCGTTTTGCACTCCTTGTTGTTGAATGAATTCAATATTAATTAATCCTTTAATGAATGGCTTTGAAACCTTTCTCACTTTAAATGTTTTAGTTGTTTTTTCTCCTGGATTTAATGTTCCGTCTGCAGATTTGTTTACTTGTTGTTCAAATCCTAGTCCTGAAAAACTTAAAGGCCCTGGAATTGAGGTATTGCTTCCTCCTCCTT
>CAYJVY010000023.1:0-2791 GCA_964373795.1 uncultured archaeon
CTATAAAAAAGCAGCTACTTTATTTTCAGATCTTGCTTCTAAAACCGAGACGATGTTTGCTAATAAAGATATAAGCAATCCGAATGCACTGATTAGCAACCCAATAATATCCAGTGCATTAATTTTTAATAAAACAATAACAAAGTAAATAAAAATCAAAAATTTTTGAGTTTGTTTTAAATTTTTGGATGCAAGCAAATTGCTCTAGTTGGCAATTTGCTGCACAGAAATTTGCCATAATAAACAAATTTCTTGTGCTTAAAGTGTTCCGCACCCTAAAGGGTGCGGTTTGTCAAACACTTTGACATCAAAAGAAGCAACAAGTTTATAAAATCTATTCTGTAAAAATAATCATGGCGGGAATGGCGGCAATTATAGTTAAGTTAATGCCTTTATCTCCACAAACAGACTTGAGGGAAATAGAAAAAAAGGCAAGGCACATAATGGAAAAGCACCACGCAAAAAATATCACTTTCGAAATAAAAGACCTCGCATTTGGTCTAAAGTCTTTGCATATGAAAATGGCCTGTCCCGAAGAAATTGGTACAGACATAATAGAAGTCGAGCTAGCCAGAATCCCAAATGTCTCATCAGTCACAATCGAAGATTATAGGAGAGCTTTCGGATAAAATGAAAAAATCTCATTATCGGCCTAAGGAAAAAATAACTCTTATTGATGATCTTGCAAATCTTGGGCTTGAAGGAGTCAGAAAAAATTATTATATGCATAACGCAAGAGGTTATCAAGTGATAGGTGCAGATTATCAAATGGTTAATAGAAACTGCGAAGTGTTCTTATCAGTCCGATATTTTGGTGAAACAGGTCCGACAGTAAAAAGAAGATTGGAAGAGCTTGCAATAGATAGCAGAACTCAAAAAGAAAAAATAAAGCCAAGTTTCAACGCATGGAAAGCCATATAAAGCAAAAGATAAAAACTCTTGATTCTTAGTAAAAATATGGCTGTTCAAATCACTCCTGCATTATTTGATATATTCGGTTCTTTAGGCTTTTTATACATCATCATCTTCTCAAGTTACATATTATCACAAAGTTCTTGCGTTTTACCGCACCTTAAAAGGTGCGGTTTGTTTTGGACTTTGGGATGTTCGCAGTGTTACCACAGCTTGAAAGCTGTGGTTTGTGGGAACACTACGACATCAAAAAAACACAAACTTGTACCCAAATCGGCAAGCATAATCCTCCTGCTTATAGGAGTAATTGGTTTTATAGTAGACTTAACTATTGTAATAAAAACTTATTTCTAAGCACCCAAAAACTATTAAACATCTTTTTCCAGCATTAGCCATGCCATTAACACCAGAACAAATAAGTGAGTTAAAAAAACAGCTGCACGCCCAAATAGCGCACCTTCCCCCGGAGCAGAAAAAAGCGGCGCAGCAGCAAATAGAAGAGATGTCAGACGAGGCAATAGAGTCCATGCTGGAAAAGCAAAAATCTCAAGCCCCTCAAAAGCCAATTTTCCGAGCAATCATTGAAGGAGAAATGCCATCCAAGAGAATAGACGAGAACAAAGATGCAATCGCTGTCTTGGATATAAGGCCAATTTCAAAAGGCCATACAATTATTATTCCTAAAGTAGAAGCAAAAAACTCCAAAACAATTCCAACATCAGCATTCGCGCTTGCAAAAAAAATATCAAAAAAGATGGAAAGCAAGTTAAAAGCAAAAAGCATAGAAATTCAAACAGAATCAAAGTTTGGAGAAGTTATAATCAACATAGTCCCCATATATGATAAACCCCTGAACTTAAGCTCGCCAAGACTAGAAATGCCGGAAGAAGAGCTCTTCGAAATCCAAAAGAAATTAGCAAAAGTGCAAAAGCCCAAAGTAATCAAGTTGGACAAAAAGCCATCAAAATCCTCTAATATAATCAAGTTAAAACGAAGAATTCCCTAATTAGTCAAGCCAAATAAAGCCCATCTATCATTAACCATTAATCTGTAAAGAGCAATAATCTCACAAGTCTTAAATCGTTTATTGTTAACTCCAAAAATTAAAGAATCATTCTCCAGGCAAAAATCAAAAAAGCAATCAAAAAAGCAGGAGTGAAAGGCACGCCGTCTTTAATCAAAACCTTTTTCTTTGCTTTTCTAAGCAAAGCAATTTCACTGGAACTAAGTCCCCGAGTAGTCTTTCTTACCCATTTATTTCCAACTTTAACATCTTTAACAAGCCAATCCCCTTCAGTTAATTTTCCAGAAGTAACTAGTTTAATCATGCAAGCACTTTCAATCGCTTTTGAATAAACGTATAAAGCAGGAATAAATGCAAAAATAAGAAAATAATAGCTAACAGCCCCGTAGCCTAAAGAGTATAAAATAAAGATTGCGGCAATAGCGAAAATCAATGAGATAAAAGTCCAAACTTTCGTCTTGCCAAATAAAGTCCAAAACTCTTTTCTAAAATTAGCAAAGTTCTTCCTAATCAAAAACAGGCTGTAAATTAAAGTATAAACTATGCCGCAGATAAAAATCAAAAATATAAACCCAAGTCCATTGAAAATATAGTCTGAAAAAGCCTCATACGGCAGAACAGCGCCCAATCCAAAAAGCAGTTTAGCATCTCCTCCGGCAAAAATGCCGGAATAATATAAAGCATATCCAATAGCAGTAAATAACAAAACCCCAATCACTCCATAAAAGAAGAACATCCAATCTCCAACGTAAGAAGAGTAAAATGCCCTGTAAGCCAAAGCAAATGCAATCAAACTAAAATTCAACCAATTTGCAATTTCTCTAGTTCTCAAGTCCTGAACAACAGCAAATATCA
>CAYJVY010000024.1:0-2666 GCA_964373795.1 uncultured archaeon
AGCCAATATTTTTTTAAAAACAATTTTATTTTCCTGACGCGATTAAACTTGAAAGCTAAATCCACTGAAAAAAATAAGATTATAATTAAATCTGCTGTTGTGATAAAGTTATGATATGCGAATGCTACATCCTTGAAAAAAAACTCTATGATTAGAATTATTGCAAGAAGGGATAGGAGGTAGGGGATAACTCTGTCTGTAAAGTGCTCTAATTTTTTAAACAGCGGATGCATGAATTCCAGAAGATTTTTATATATTTAAGAATTGCCTTTGATGATGGTTTCATTAGATAGGCTGCATTCCATGTTTGAAGAGTTTATTAAGAAAGTTTCTAAATCAAAAAATAAAATTTTAGAAAAGAGGGATATTCAATCTTTTAGGCCTTTTATTGAACTTTTGAGAGAAAAAGATTTCATGAAAGAAGCAGAAAAATTATCTAAAGTTGCTAGAAGGATTTCTAAGAATAAAAACGTTGATGAGATGGATATAGCTGAGCTTGAAAGGATACTTAAAGAAATTTGAAATAGAAAGATTTTTAAATTAGATTTCTAACTCTAAAGTGGTAATGAAAAGAAGCAGGGTTGCTGAAATTTTTGGATTGGCCGGCTTAGTTGGATTATTAAGCTTGAATGATGCTCATGCAGAGGGAAAATTTTCTATTTCTGGAAGCATTGGCGGATATAGCCCTTTTGGAGACGTTGTTGCTTTGGAAGGCATACCGTATGGTGCTGAGATAGAGGGGGATTATGGCAGTAATAAAATCGGATTCAGAGGTGGCTTTGGTTGGTTTACAAAAATCGGAGATCAAAGAGTGGAATTTGGTTTGCTTAGTAAAAACATTGTTGAAGGCGAAAGGGAAAGGGCTGAAATAGCAAGATTTTATGGGGGATTAAGATTAGGAAATCCTTGGTTCTATGTTGGAGCGGGAGGGGTTGCAATTGAAGGTAGGAATATTTTTGAGACGGCTGATAGAAAATTTTTAAGACAAGAATTTAGACAATTTGTTGATAGGAAAAGTTTACACGGGGTTTACGGAGAATTTAGCGTTGGCGCCCCAATAAAAAAGAGCAAGAAGGCAGGCGTTTTCTTTAAAGGAACTTATGATCATTTTTTTGACGAAGATAAAAGCAGAGGGGTAAAATTCAGCGCTGGAATTACTTTTTCACCTTAAAGTCTATGCATAACCTGTATTTTCTCGGAGAATATTGACCAACTTTTACAACTTTCAAGATTTGGGGATTACAGTGTTTTTTTATTTTTTCAATTGATTTTTCCGGAATATCTTCTTCTCTTTGAAAATCATAAAAATGAATTGTTCCATTTGATTTTAATTTTTTAATTGCTAAATCTAAATATGATTCTGCATCTCTAGGCAAAGGCATAATAATCCTTGAAAACTGATTCTTGATTTTTGGCAAAACTTTTTTTACGTCTCCTAAGAATGATTTCACATTTTTAGCTTTATTTAATTTCAAATTTTCTTCTGCGAATTTATGGGCTGCTGGATTTATTTCTACTGCATAGATCTCTTTTGCTTTTGAATGCTTTGCAATATTAATTGAATAGACTCCTATTCCAGAAAACATTACAAGAACAGATTCATTATTTTTAACAAGTCTTGCAATTCTCAACCTTTCATTTCCTAATCTTGGAGAGAAATAAGTCTTATCGATATTTAATTTGAAAATACAGTTATTTTCTTTGTGATATGTAGTCTTTGTTTTTTCTCCTGCCAAAATTTTTGTTTTTTGCAATCTGTATCTACCTGAGTGAATTCCTGTTTTAACTACGACGGTTTTAATATTCTTGAAGTTTTTTAATAATTCCTGAGCAACTTTTTTAGAGCTTTTTGTTTTTTCTGAAAGTATTGCTATATTTCCTATAACATCATAAGACGATGGCAATTTCATAAATCCTTGTTGTTCTTCCTTATTATAAAATTTACCACAATGTTTATATAGATTCTAGAGTGATTAAAAGAAAGGTGGTTTGATGCTTAAAAAAAGAGATGCGATTCTAATCTTGCTTGTTTTTTTATTGAGTATTGATGTCTTCGCACAGGGGTTTGGATTTGATTTTCAATATGGAAGAAGGCCTGCTGGCTTTGGAGCTGGAAGCAACATTTCGAATGCAATAGGTTCTGCTTTAGATCTTGTGCTTGGAGGGATAATCAGACCTGTTTTTGATGCAGTCAGATTTAATTTCTATGGTGCTGTTAAGTTAGCTCTGTGGATTGTTTTGTATTTAATTTTTTCAAATGTATTTAAGAATTTTTTTGGTGGGAGAGGAATGCATCCAAAGTTTGCGAAAGTTATTGCTGCAATAATTGCTTTATTTTCTGTTGTGTTTATTCCTGAAACTTTGCTTGACTTGATATTTAGAGATCTGTTAAGTGGTTTTGTAGGATATTTGTTGCTAGCTGCCGTTATTGGACTGCCTCTTTACTATTTATTCAAATGGAGCAGAGATAATAAGGAAGATAGGGCCGTTAATTTAGTTTCTGCATTTCTGTTCTTTGTTTTAATTTTGGTATTTAGTGAGCTAAATAATCAGTTTGTTTATGCTTTTAATTATGGTTTTGTGCAGAGCCTGACAAGTTTAACTGTTACTTTTGGGATTATATTTGCTTTGATTATGTTTATTCACAGACTGTATTTGGGATTGAA
>CAYJVY010000025.1:0-654 GCA_964373795.1 uncultured archaeon
CTGAACAAACACAAATATTGGCCTCAAATTGCTTGTTCAATAATTTGGCTTTATTTACGGCATATTCTGAAATATCAATTCCATAAACTTCAAAATCTTTTGAAAGCCTTTCCAAATAATGCCCTTCCGCGCAACCCACATCAAGCAATCTTCCAGAAGTCTTGTATTTGAGCACTTTCTGCCTTACTGCTTCAAGGAATTCTGGCTTTTCTTTTTGGAAAAAATCTGAATAAGAGCAGTAATTTTTTCCATTGAATTCATATTCTTCAAAATATTTTTTTTCAAATGCATTATTCATTTTCAATCACTTTTTCTAAAAACAATTTTAATTGATCCAAGTTTTTGTTTAAATCAAGCTTTTTAATGGCTTGATTTCTTGCCTTTTCTGAAAATGGCTCAAGCAGTTTCTTGCTGAAAGCAAAGGAATTCAAAGCAATTGCTATTCCATTGCTTAAAATCATTCCTGCCTCTCCTGTTTGCTCTTTCACTCCATCCATTTCTGGGAACAATACTGGCTTTGCGCAGGCAAGGTATTCTGAAACTTTAACCATTGTTGAAGCATCCCCTATGGGAGAATTGAATTCCTTCAAATACACCCCAATGTCTGCTGAATTAATAACGCCAATGACTTCATTTTTTGTAAATTTTCCCAAA
>CAYJVY010000025.1:664-1990 GCA_964373795.1 uncultured archaeon
TTTAATAAATTGATTTTTAATATTAGAAAAGAATTGTTTAAGTTTTTTGTTGAATTCATGGTAATATGCAGTTTTATTTTTTGATTGCAGTTTTTCATTATTTCAAGCAATGGCTTTAAGTCTTTTTCATCACAGGAAGAGGAAAGGTAAAGAAGGTTCAAATCATTTGGATTGACTGAATCAAAAGAAGAAGCTTTTTTTGCAAATTTTTTTGTGTCAACTGATGCCGGGAGGACAAAAAAATCATTCTTGATATTCATTGCCTCAAGCAATTGTTTTTGCCTGTGGCTCAACACAATCACTCCATCAGAATTTTTGAGCTGGTTCAAATGGCTTTCTTTTGTTGAACCAAGGAGCATTGAAGCAAAAGAATTTTTTTCAGTTATGCCATCAATTAAATAGAGAAGTTTTGCTTTCTGATGTTTTGCTTTTTTTCTTAAAAACCAGTAAAAAATTGAGTCACTTAAAGGGAGTGCTGGAATTGAATTCCAGACGCTTATGCCATGCAAAACAATCAATGGCTTGGCAATTATTGCATCAAATTTTTCTTTTTTTAAAACTTCATTCAGTTTTTTTATGGTGAGAAAGGAAGTCATGGGGAATGTTATTGCCCTTTTGTATAAATCAAAATTTTTCAATTCATGCACTTTGATTTTGTTGCTTTTTCCGCGGCATATTGCATGCACTTCAATGCCTTTTTCTGAAAGCCCTTCCATTATTCTTTTTGCATTAATGCTGTAGCCATTCTGTTCATTCAAGTGCAGCCTGTCCATAACAAATAATAGCTTCATTTAATTGCCTCTTGAAAAAAATCATAATATTTTTGTGAAAGCCCCTGCAGTGAATAGTTTTCTGCTTTTTTTCTGGCTTTTTCGCCCATTTTTTCCCTTAATTCTTTTTTTGAAAGCAGCAAAAACAATTTGTTTTCAAGGTCTTCTTTGTCCATTGCGTTTATGAGAAAGCCTGTCTGGTTTTCTTCAATCACTTCCTTGACTGAATCAATTTCTGCCCCAATGCATGCATTCCAGCAGGCCATTGCCTCCAGAAAAGCAAGTCCAAATGCTTCCTGTGTGGAAGGCATGGCAAAAATGCTTGAATTTGAGAGCTCTTGGATCAACTGCTTTCTTTCTATTTCTTCTTGGAATGAAATGTTTCCATTGAATTTTTTTGAAATCTTTTGGAACAACTGCTTGTCTTTTATCTGGCCGAATATTTTGAGCCTCCATTCAGGAAAATCATTTGAAACACTTTCAAATGCTTCTACCAGTTGTTCCAGGCCTTTGTGCTTTACAATCCTTCCAACAAAGGCAATCTCTTTTTTTTTGG
>CAYJVY010000026.1:0-1711 GCA_964373795.1 uncultured archaeon
GGCAATAATTGAAAGGAGGTGAATAAAGATGAAACTTGGACAAGAAATGTATATACCTGAATTTCTTACAATTTTTAGTTACTATGTTTCAATAATCTCTTATTTACCGCCTTCAATATTTGTTCCTGTTGTTTTGTAAGCGTTACCACTTTTACAAATTCATTTTTTGTTTTAGTATCTGTTAAATATATTTTATACATTGTTTCAAGTTTTTCAATTGATTCAATTGCTCCAAAATTCATTCCACTTTTTTCTAATTTATAATTTAATATGGAAAGCAATAAATAAGAAAGATAACAAATAAAGATATGAGACTTCACTCGTTCTTCAAGCCAATTTCTAATTGGTCTAACTTTTATTACGCCCTTTAGACAAGAAAATGCTTTTTCAACAATATCTTTATCAAAATATTTTTTTAATAATTCATTCGCAGGTAATTTTTTCGTTGAAAAAATTATGGATATTCCATCGTATTTTGATTCTTCAATTACTATTTTTTCATTCACTTCCATTTTTTCATTAAAATATCCTTTTAATGACTCCTCAATCGGCTTTTTTTCTTCTCTTAATTTTTTTGCTTGTTCTATTTCTTTTAACCTTTTTTCCTGCAATTCAACTTGTTGTTTTCTATTCAAACAGACATATAAGTAACCTGAAACATTTTCACATTTATAATTTTTTATTGAAACATAAAATGATGACTCTTTTAATTGAACTCTATTTTTCGAGCTTATTAGGTTTTTCATCTCCAAAACCCTGTCAACTTCTTTGGGAAGATTTCCTTTATTAGCCAATCCGCATATAACCTGAAATCCGAGTTTTCTAGCGTCGGAAATATTAACATTTGAGCTAACGCCCCTGTCCCAGATAAGATATGGAACCTGTATACCTGAATAAGATAATGTTTTCATTACATCGAATAAAGTTCTTGAATCAAAAACATTTCCGCTAAATGTTTTATGAAAAATTGGAATTCCTTCATCAGTAACTGCAAGGCCAATTTGTACCAATTTTCTATATCCTCCTTCTTTGCTTTTTGACCTTTTGGCAAGATTACATTTATTTCCAAAAAAATAAACATTTGTGACATCATAAAAAAAACTATTTTTTAATAAATTATATTTTGAATTTACTGATTGAAATATATCTTCTTGAAGAGATTCATTTCTAAAATCATTATCGATAAAATCTAATGAGTCTCTAAGCCTTTTTTCCGTAAGTTCTCTTAAGCTTAAAATATGATTAAGCTCTGTTTTTGAAAACCATTCTTCCATTTTATTAATACTTTTTGGGTCAATACAATGAGAAAAAGCCATGCTTAAAATTTCCGGAGAATAATCTTTAAGGATGCTATGTAGATTTATTTCATTAGCAATTTCATTAAGAACTAAAAGAGGGCCATAAATTGTAACATTTGTAACTTGAGAATTTTCTATAGAACCGCTTAAAATTTTTTTATTATCAATTTCCTTTCCAATCGTACGTATATACTTGTGCTGGGATCTGCCGTTTACCCAGACAGATTCTACTTCTTGAAGATATGTATATTTTCCAACTTTTACTTTTCTTGTAAATGTCATGGTAACTATAGTTAGTTACTATGCTTTAAATACTTTTCGGTTCAGTTATCACTCTTAAATTTTATCGATGATAAAACATCAGGCTAAAAATATTTACATAGTCACTAAAAAATCAGGTTAAAGATAAGTAT
>CAYJVY010000027.1:0-1621 GCA_964373795.1 uncultured archaeon
TTTCTTAAATGGGTTGGTATAAATATTAAAAAAACAGAATATATCCCCCTATATACCCTAGTTCTCCCTAAAAATTAGTCACTACAGCTCTTCCCGATGATAAAAGCAAAGATTTAAATACTTGTAGTTGCCTAATATAACCAACTACCATGACATTTATTAGAAAGAAAAAAGTTGGAGACAAGGTTTATCTTATTGAAGTAAAAAATGTAAGAGAAGACGGAAAAATAAAACAAAAATTTGTTAGATATCTTGGCAGAGAAGTAAATGGAAAAGCAGTAAAAAGAGTTTTAACAAGTAATATTCAAGCAACAAATGTAAAACAAAGTTTGGATGTTCTAGCAATTGATAAAATTGCTGATGAATTAAAACTAAAAGAAATTCAATATAAGCCTGCTTTGTCCTTGGCTTACTCTCAACTCCTCGAAAAAAGAAGTATTACTAAACTTGAAGATTGGATGAGGTATACTGAAATTCCAGAAGTTCTTGGAATAAAACTTCCAAGTGTAAAAGAGCTTTACGAATCTTTAGCAGATATAAATGAAGAGGATTTTGAAAAGATAAATGAAAAGATGTTTTCAATCTTCGAATCATATGAAAACATCAAAGAATCTGCAATTATTGATATAACTGACACTTATTTCGCAGGCTCAAATATAAACATAAAAAGAAGAAAAGGAAAGGATAAGAAGATAAGCAAATTAATTCAGCTTGGTTTAGCTGTTTCTTTTAAAAATGGGTTTCCGATTTTCCATAAAAAATATCATGGAAACCTTTCTGGAATTGATATTTTTAGAGATATGGCAGTTGAGCTAAAAAATAAGGGAATATCGTCGATGATTATGGACAGAGGAATGTTATCTTTAGAAAATCTTGAGATTGCATTGAATCTAGAATTTAAAATAATTGCAGGTATAAGAAAAACAAAAACTCTGATTAAAGATTTCATCTCACCGATAAACCGAGATGAAATTTATACAAAAAATAAAATGGTTAAGCTAAAAAATACTGAAGTATTTATAAAAACTTACGATTACATGAAAGGAAAATTAATTGTTATTTATAATCCCTCTTTAGAAGTTATGAAAAAATCTTTAAATTTCAATAAAGATTTAGACAGTGAATTAGATATTGGATACTCATTAATTTATCACAATACGAAATATTCTTCAGAAGAAGTTGTTAAAAATTATTTTGATAAAGAAATAATCGAAAGAGCTTTCAAGCATATCAAAGGAGTCTTAAATTTAAGGCCAATAAGAGTTTGGCTGAACAATCATATCGAAGGGCACATAAAAATTTGTTATCTTGCCTATGCAATCCTTTCTCTTATGAATTTTAAGCTAAAGAAATTAAAAATATCAGCGGTTGATGTTTTAAATTCATTAAAGCACGGGTATAAGATTAACTTAAAAGATAATTCGAATGGATTCGAATGGGGCATTCATGTCACATTGGAACCAAAGCAGAAAAAGATATTGAAAGAATTACATGTAGTGGTCAAAAACTAGGGTAAATTCAGGTATATATCGAAAAGCCCCTTATTTCTGTTAGAGTTATGCGCGGAAGGAAGGGTTAGAGTTACAGAAAGTTAAAGTTAAGAAGTAAACCCCTTTATTTT
>CAYJVY010000028.1:0-1572 GCA_964373795.1 uncultured archaeon
CCAAAATCCTTAAGGACGGAGACAAAGTAGAGGTTGATGCGAGTCATGGAATAATTAGGGTTTTGGAGCGTGCAAAAAAGTGAAGCAGGATTTTTCTTTTCTTGGAAAAGTAAAGTTTGACCACCATGCAGTTAGACAATGGTCTTTGTTTTTTTGGTATTGGGTTGTGGATAATTATTCTGATTACAAGAATTTTGTTGAAAACGAATTCCAGAATTTGCTTTTAAAATATGAACCGCAAGAAAAAGCTTTTTTCAGGAGTTCATTTGAAAAGGAGAAAATTAAGAAATTTGTTGAAAAGAAAATTTTTGTTGAAAATTATTTGAAACAATATTTAAGCAAGTTTGAAAAAGGCGTCAATAACTCTGTGGAAGATTTGGAAAAAGTCAAAAAACTTGACTTTAGCAAAAAATCAGACGAGGAATTGCATGATTTATTGAAAAGAACTTATTTTGGCTTTGGTGCGACAGCTGGAGGCTATTCCTCTGCTGTTTTTTTAATTCAAGCGATAAATGATTCGATTCAAAAAGAATTGGTTGAAAAAAAATTCCCGGAAAATGTCAAGAGTTTTATGGAATCAATTTCAACCACTTTTGGCAGAGTTCATTACATTGATGAAGAAATTTCTTTGGCGGAAATTGCCTTGGAAAAAGATGAAAAGAAACTTGGAAAAAAATTAAAAAAACATATAGACAAATATGCTCATATGCTGTTTTCTTCCACTGGCAGAGTTTTGACAAAACAGGATTTTTTTATGATAAAATTAATTGAATTTCCTGAAAAAGCAATTGAAGAATGGAAAAGAAAGGAAACATCAAAAGAAAAAAGAGTTGAAGAAATTATAAGCATTTTAAAACCGACTAAAATACAAGAATTGCAGATTAAAACTTTAAGGAAATTGCTGGCTTTAAGGGTTTTGGAAGAATTGCATGTAAGTTTGTATAATTTTGTTGCGACTTTGATTTTTAAGGAAATTTCAAAACGGTATTTTTTGTCTGTCAATCAATTATATTTAATGACAATTTATGAAATTCTGGAATTGTTAAATGGTAAAAAGCCTGACTTGCAAGAATTGCAAAAAAGAAAAGATTTTGCTTTGATTATTAAACATAAAAACCAAATATTTGTGATTTCCGGCGAAAAAGCCAGAAAAGTTTTTGGACAATATTTTAAAAAAGAAGAAATCAAATTTACAGGGTTATTGCATGGGCAGACAGCTTTCCATGGTAAGGCAAAAGGGAGAGTGAAACTGTTTTATCACCCAAGTCATGTTTATGAATTTAAACAAGGACAGATTCTAGTTACTGCACAAACAAACCCTATTTATGTTCCTGCAATGAAGAAGGCCGGAGCAATTGTGACAGATGAAGGCGGAGTAACATGCCATGCTGCAATAGTCTCAAGAGAATTAGGAATTCCATGCATTATTGGAACAAAGATTGCAACAAGGGTTTTCAATGACAATGACTTGGTTGAGATTAATGCAGGAAATGGGACTATAAGATTATTGAAGAGGGCAAAGAAATAAACTCTTGGAAATTGTAAATGAATTGGTGTTTGAATGAAGATTAA